>NZ_JCANUL010000013.1:0-112683 GCF_059568935.1 Diaphorobacter oryzae DSM 22780
TCTATTCTCATGAGCGTTTGATAGTTCCAAAGAACTTGGCACCCGCCATCAAACGCCCACGCTTATCGGCTGTATGTTTTTAATGAACCAAAAGCCAAAATTTTTTCTGACTTTCTAGCTTTGCTGCGATCAGCGAAGCCTTGAATTCTAACACAGTTTTAAAAGACCTGTCAAACTTTGTGGCCTTTCGGCCTTTTCGCTTTATTCACCAATCTGCAACTTTCATCGCAGACCGCCTCAGCAGCGAAGCCTTGAATTCTATACCGGTTTTAAGCACCGAATCAACTCAAGGCAGAGGAATTTTTTAGCTTCCTCTTCTTGCTGCAGAAGAGCCCTTTTGAAGGACTTCCGCTGCAGCAAGCTGGCTAGTGTAACTGAGAAATCCCACAAAAAAGGAAACGTGGTTCCGCCAACGAATTACTTTACGGATGAAGCGACGGCAGCCTCGAGCGCATCCACGAACAGGGCCGCCACGTCGCAGCCGGTTTGGTCATAGATTTCCTGGAAACAGGTAGGGCTGGTGACATTGATCTCCGTGACGCAGTCGCCAATGACATCCACACCCGCCAGCAGCAGGCCGCGCTCGCGCAGCACCATTCCTAGCGATTCCGCAATCTGCTCGTCCCGAGCCGTGAGCGCCCGCGCCACGCCAAGCCCCCCCGCCGCCAAGTTACCCCGCACCTCGCTTCCTTGAGGAATGCGTGCCAGGCAATAGGGGACGGGCTTGCCGCCGATGATGAGCACGCGCTTGTCGCCCTCGGCGATCTCCGGCAGGAACTTCTGCACCATGACGCTCTGGCTTCCATCCCTATTCAGGGTCTCGATGATGCTGCCCAGGTTCAGGCCGTCGGGTCCGACACGGAAGATGCCCATGCCGCCCATGCCATCCAGCGGCTTGAGGATGATGTCGCCATGTTCCGCATGGAAGCGCCGGATGTCCTGCGGGTCGCGCGTCACCAGCGTGGGGCCGATGAACTGCGGAAACTCCATGATCGCCAGCTTTTCCGGATGGTCGCGCAGCGCCCTGGGTTTGTTGAATACCCGCGCGCCCTCACGTTCGGCCTGCTCCAGCAGATGGGTGGCGTAAAAGTACTCGCTGTCGAACGGCGGGTCCTTGCGCATGAGCACGGCGTCGAAATCGGCCAGCGCCACTTCGCGCTGGGCGCGAACGGTGAACCACTCCGACGCGTCTGCCGTGAGGATGATGTCCCGCACGCGCGCCATGACCTTTCCGCCACGCTGCCAATGCAGGTGTTGCTGCTCGCACACCGCCAGTGCGTGGCCCCGTCGTTGCGCCTCGCGCATCATGGCAAATGTGGTGTCCTTATGGATCTTGAAATACTCAAGCGGATCGGCGACGAAGAGAAGATTCATGGGCTGCGCGGGAAAGGTTGCAAACACTATCGCGGCGCCTGGGGTGCGCGAGAGCGCCCATACTGTTGCACAAATAGCGCAACACTGCCGGCGACCACGCCCCAGAACGCCGAGCCAATGCCGGCGATGGTCACCCCGCTGAGCGTGACCAGGAAGGTGACGAGCGCTGCCTCGCGGTGGCTTTCCGCCTGCAGCGCCGACGCCAGGCCGCCGCCGATGGCGCCCAGCAAGGCCAGGCCGGCGATCGCCACGACCAGTTCCTGGGGAAAGGCCGTCAGCAGCCCCGTGACCACCGCTCCGCAAATACCCACGGCGATGTACAGCAACCCGCACGACGCCGCTGCCGTGTAGCGCCGTGCGCGGTCCGGGTGCGCCTCCGGCCCCATGCAGATGGCGGCCGTGATGGCGCTGAAGTTCAGCGCAAAGGCCCCGAACGGCGCCAGCACCAGCGTCACCAAGCCCGTCATGCTGATGAGACGCGACACCGGCAACTGGTAGCCCGTGGCGCGCATGACGGCGACGCCCGGCAGGTTCTGCGACGCCATGGTCACGATGAACAGCGGCAGCGCCAGGCTCATCATGGCCTGTACGCTGAACTCAGGCATGGTGAACACCGGCATGGCCAGGGCCCAATGGACGGCCGACCAGCGCAGTTGCCCTCCGACCGCCGCCCAGGCGATGCCGGCCGCCAGGGTGAGCACCACGGCGTAGCGCGGCAGCAAACGCCGGGCCACCAGGTAGGTGAGCAGCATCGCCAGCACCAGCGGCAGCGCCGTCTGCAGTGCCGCGAAGGCCTGCATGCCAAAGCGCGCCAGCACGCCCGCCAGCAGCGCGGAGGCCAGCTCCATGGGAATGCGGTTCATGACCCGTTCGAACCAGCCCGTCACGCCTGCCAGCGTGATGAGCAGCGCGCACACCATGAAGGCGCCGACCGCCTCTCCCATGCTGAAGCCCCCGGCCATGCCCGCCGTCGCCAGCACGGCAGCCCCGGGCGTGGACCACGCCACCATCACCGGCTGGCGCAGGATGAGCGAGGGCACGAGGGAGCACAGGCCCATGCCCCAACCCAGGGCCCACATCCAGGAGGTGATTTGCTCGGGCGTGGCGCCGAACGCCTGCGCCGCCTGGAACACGATGGCCACGGAGCTGGTGAACCCCACGAGCACCGCTACGAAGCCCGCCGTGAAGGCCGACAGGCTCAGGTCTTTGAGAAATCGCATGGCGGCAGATTGTGGCACCGCCGCCCGGTGGCCGCTGCGCATGGCGCATCAAAAACCATAGCTATCAGCGCTTGACACATAAGCGCAGAAGGCCAAAAATCCTTGAAGCCGGGATTCCCATCAGATCTCGACCTTGGACCCCAGCTCCACCACGGCATTGCTCGGCAGATGCAGAAAGGCCGCCACGCCGCTGGCGTTGTGGTGCATCTGGGCAAACAGCTTTTCGCGCCAGGGCGCCATGCCGCTGCCGATGGTGGGCACCACCACGTCGCGCGAGAGGAAGTAGCTGGTGTTCATGGCGTCGAGCTCGCAGCCGCGCCCCTGCATGAGGCGCAGCGCGCTCGGCAGATCCAGTTCGTTCTTGAAGCCGTAGTTCACCGCGACCTGCCAGCAGTCGCCGCCCAGGGGCTGCACCTGCAGCCGCTGGTCGAGGCCGATCCAGGGCGTCTCGTGGTAGCACACGGTCACGAACAGGTTCTGGCGGTGCAGCACCTTGTTGTGCTTGAGGTTGTGCAGCAGCGCATTCGGCACCACCCCCGCCTCGGCGCTGAGGAACACCGCCGTGCCCTCCACGCGCATGGGCGGGTTGGCCTGCACCGAGGCCAGGAAGTCCTGCAGCCCGATGGAGTCCTCGCGCAGCTTGTCGTTGAGCAACTCGCGTCCCCGCTTCCAGGTCATCATGAGCGTGAACAGCAGCCCGCCGATCAGCAGCGGGAACCAGCCGCCCTGGAGCAGCTTGAGCAGGTTGGAGCTGAAAAACGCCAGGTCCACGATGAAGAAGAACCCCGTGGCGGCCACGCACAGCGCCAGCGGATAGCCCCAGCCATAGCGGATCACGAAGAAGGTGAGCACGGTGGTGATCAGCATGTCCAGCGTCACGGCAATGCCATAGGCCGCCGCCAGGTTGCTGCTGGACCGGAACATGACCACCGCCAGCACGATGGCGACGAACAGGCTCCAGTTCACGAACGGCAGGTAGATCTGGCCGGTCTCGCGCACGCTGGTGTGCTGGATGTTCAGGCGCGGCAGATAGCCGAGCTGGATCACCTGCTTGGTGACGCTGAACGCCCCGGTGATCAGGGCCTGCGAGGCGATCACCGTGGCCATCGTGGCCAGCACCACCAGCGGCACCAGCGCCCAGTCGGGCGCCATCATGTAGAACGGATTCTTCACCGCGGCCGGCTCGGTCAGCAGCAAGGCCCCCTGGCCGAAGTAGTTGGTCGTGAGCGCGGGCATGGCCACGCAGAACCAGGCTAGGCGGATGGGACGCTTGCCGAAATGCCCCAGGTCGGCGTACAGCGCCTCGGCGCCGGTGACACACAGCACCACCGCCCCCAGGATGATGAAGCTGATGCCCGGGTTCTCCCAGATGAAGGCCAGCGCATGGTGCGGACTCAGCGCACCAAGGATCTCGGGGTGCTTCAGGATATGCGGCACGCCCAGTGCGGCAATGGTGATGAACCACACCAGCGTGACCGGCCCGAAGAAACGCCCTACGCCCGAAGTGCCGTGCTTTTGCAGCGCAAACAGGCAAAACAGCACCACCAGCGTCAGCGGTATGACCGCCTTGCCGAAATGCGGCGAGACCACCTCCAGCCCCTCGATGGCCGAGAGCACCGAGATGGCCGGCGTGATCACCCCGTCGCCATAGAACAAGCAGGTGCCGAAGATCCCCAGCCCGAGCAGCCAGGCCCGCAGCCGCGGCCGCTCCTTCACCGCCTGCGAGGCCAGCGCCAGCATGGCGATCAGCCCGCCCTCGCCATTGTTGTCGGCTCGCAGCACCAGCACCACGTACTTGAGCGAGACGATGATGGTGAGCGTCCAGAACAGGACGGAGAGCACTCCGTAGACATTGGCGTGCGTGAACGGCACATGGCCGGAGCCGAAGACCTCCTTGACCGCATACAGCACGCTGGTGCCGATGTCGCCATAGACGACGCCGATGGCACCCAGGGTGAGTGCCGCTAACGACGATTTGGTGTTTTGCACGGTGGGATGGCCCAGGCCTTCAGCCCGAACGGTCCTTGATGGTTTTGCAGGACCGCCATTGTGCGCCGGGGCCATCCGGAGTGCATGCGGGTATCCGCCTTGTTGCAGCGCAACAACTGGCGCTTCCCGCGGTGCCTAATCAGTCGTAGACCTCGGCCTCGGGGTCGGTGGCCTCCAGTTCATAGCTGGCGGCAAGCATGGCCAGGCGGGCGATCACGCCATACATGTAGAAACGATTGGGCGCGCTGGCGCCCGGGCGGGCGCCGGGCTGCGGCAGGTGGGTGCTGTGCTCGAACGCCAGCGGCACGAAGCTGGCGCCGGGCGCGTTCAGGTTCTCGTCCACGCCGCGCTCGGCATGCATGCGGTAGAAGCCACCGACCACGTAGCGGTCCATCATGTAGACCACGGGCTCGGCCACGGCCTCGTGCACGCGCTCCTGCGTCAACACCCCCTCCTGCACGATCACGTCATGCACCACCTGCCCGTCCTTGATGACGGCCATCTTGTTGCGGGTCTTGCGGTTGAGCCCGTCCAGCTCCTTGGCATCGCGCACGGTCATGATGCCCATGCCGTAGGTCCCGTTGTCGGCCTTGACGACGACGAAGGGCTTTTCGTTGATGCCGTATTCCTTGTACTTGCGCCGCACCTTGGCCAGCGTCGCGTCGACGGCGCTGCGCAGGCCCTCCAGGCCGGTGTCCTCGTTGAAGTCCACCCCCTCGCAGCGGCTGAACAGCGGGTTGATGAGCCAGGGGTCGATGCCCAGCATCTTGCCGAAACGCTTGGCCACCTCTTCGTAGCTCTGGAAATGGCGGCTCTTCCTGCGCACGCTCCAGCCCGCGTGCAGCGGCGGCAGCAGGTACTGCTCGTACAGCTCCTCCAGGATGCCGGGCGGGCCGGCCGACAGGTCGTTGTTCAGCAGGATCGTGCAGGGGTCGAAGTTCTTCAGCCCCAGGCGGCGCTTGCTGCGGATCACCGGCTCCAGCGTCACCGTCTCGCCATGGGGCAGCGTAATGGTGGTGGTCTTCTTGATGTCCGGGCTGATGGAGCCCACGCGCACGTTCAGGCCGGCCATGTTGAAGATGCGCTGCAGCTGCGCCACGTTGGCCAGGTAGAAGGTGTTGCGCGAATGGTTCTCGGGAATGATCAAGAGGTTGCGCGCCTCGGGGCAGATCTTCTCGATCGCCGCCATGGCGGCCTGCACGGCCAGCGGCAGCATCTCGTTGGTGAGATTGTTCCAGCCGCCCGGAAACAGGTTGGTGTCCACCGGCGCCAGCTTGAAGCCGGCATTGCGGATGTCCACCGAGGAATAGAACGGCGGCGTGTGCTCCATCCATTCCAGGCGGAACCAGCGCTCGATGGCCGGCATGGAGTCGAGGATGCGCTGCTCCAGCTCGTTGATCGGCCCGGTGAGAGCGGTGATGAGATGGGGAACCATGGATAGCCCTCGGGGAAGACGGAAAAGTCGTTGGCGATCGATTGTAGGGACTGCCCTAGCGGCGCCAGAACGCCGGCGTGAGCAGGGCCATGAAGCTCAGGATCTCCAGACGCCCAAGCAGCATGGCCAGCGTGCAGACCCAGAGCTGGAAGTCGGTGAGCACGGAATAGTTGGAGGCCGGCCCCAGCAGCCCCAGGCCCGGCCCCGTGCAGTGCACGCTGGCCAGCACCGCTGAAAAGGCGGTCACCATGTCCAGGTCGGTCAGCAGCAGCACCATGCTCAGCGTGATCACCGTGGCGCCGTAGACCAGCATGAAGGCCAGCACCGAAAAGATCATGCGGTTCTCCACCACCCGCTCGCCCAGGCGCACGGGCTGCACCGCGCGCGGATGCACGATGCGCGTCATCTCGCGGCGCGCCTGCTTGAGCAGGATGAGCATGCGCACCATCTTGATGCCGCCACCCGTGGAGCCGGCGCTCGTCGCCACGCCGGACAGCAGCAGCATGAACACCGGCGCGAACACCGGCCAGGCCAGGTAGTCGGTGGTGGCAAAGCCCGTCGTCGTGGCCACGGACACCACGTTGAACATGCCGTGGCGCAGCGCCTGCAGCGGGTCGTACACGCCCTTGGCCCACAGCAGCAGCGCCACCGCCAGGCCGCCGCCCACCAGCGCGGCCATGGTGGCGCGCATCTCGGGGTCGCGCCAGAAGCCCCGCCAGTGGCCCTTGCGCAGCGCGATGAAGTACAGGGCGAAATTGCAGCTCGCGCACAGCATGAAGCCCAGCGCAATGGCCTCGAGCAGCGGTGACTCGAAGTAGCCAAAGCTCGCGTCGTGGGGCGACAGCCCTCCCAGGCTCACGGTGGCGAACATGTGCATGATCGCGTCCGGCGGCGTCATGCCGCCCAGCCAGAACGCGAGGGCGCAGCCCAGCGAGAACACCACGTACACGCCCCACAGGCCCTTGGCGGTTTCCGTCATGCGCGGCGTGAGCTTGGTGTCCTTCACCGGGCCGGCAGCCTCGGCCTTGAAGAGCTGGCTGCCGCCCACCCCCAGCAGCGGCAGCACGGCCACGGCCAGGATCAGGATGCCCATGCCGCCCATCCACTGCATGAACGTGCGCCACATGTTCACCGACAGCGGCAGCTGGTCCAGCTGGGCCAGCACGGTGGCCCCGGTGGTGGTCAGCCCCGACACCGACTCGAAGTACGCATGCGTGAACGACATCGGCCGGCCGATGGAGTGCATCACCAGCAGCAGCGGCAAAGCCGCAAACAGCGGCAGCACCGCCCACACCAGCGACACCAGCATCACGCCGTGGCGCGGCAGCAGCTCGCGCCGGTGCGCGCGCAGCCCGCCCCACAGCAGCACGCTGGCCAGGCAGGTGACCGCCATGGACGCGACGTACTGCGGCCACAGTCCCTCGTCGGCCCAGACGGACGCGGCCAGCGGCACCCCCATGGAGGCGGCGAACATGGCCAAGAGCGCGCCCAGCAGGCGCAGTACGGGCAGCACGTCAGACATGGCTGTGCGACCGCATCAGAAGAACGTGGCGCTCACGCGGAACAGCTTTTCCACATCGCGCACCAGCCGCTTGTGGGGCAGGAAGAAGACCACATGGTCATTGCTCTCGATCACCGTGTGGCTGCGCGGAATGATCACCTCGGGCGGCGCATCGGCCGGGGGCTCGGAGCAGTCCTCGGGCAGGCCGCGCACGATCAGCCCCATGTGCACCTCGGGCGGCAGGTGGATCTCGCTGACCTTGCGCCCCACCACGCGCGAGCTCTTGCGGTCGCCGCGCGCCACGATCTCCAGCGCCTCGGCCACACCGCGGCGCAGGCTGTGCACGGCCTGCACGTCGCCCTGGCGCACATGGGCCAGCAGCTCGCCCAGCATGGCCTGCGCCGGCGACAGCGCAATGTCGATCTGCGTGCCGTGCATCAGGTCGGCATAGGTGCGGCGGTTGATGAGCGCCAGCACGCGGCGCGCGCCCAGGCGCTTGGCCAGCAGGCAGGACATGATGTTGTCCTCGTCGTCATCGGTGAGGGCGAGGAACAGGTCCACCTCCTCGATGCCCTCGTCGCCCAGCAGGTCCTCGTCGGTGGCATCGCCCTGCAGCACCAGAATGTCGGAGGGCAGCGCGGAGGCCAGCGCCACGCAGCGCTCGCTGCTCTCCTCCAGCACCTTGATGTGGAAGCGCCCAAGCTGGGCCAGCTGCCGCGCCAGGCGCATGCCCACGCGCCCGCCGCCGGCGATCATGATGCGCCGCACGGGCCGCGCGGGCTGCCCCTGCTGGCGGTTCAGCGCGGCCAGCACCTGCGGAATCTGCTCGCGCGCGGACAGCACGAAGACCTCGTCGCCCGCCTCCACGCGCGTGCCCCCGTCGCAGGGGATGAAGCGGTCGGGCTCGTCGGCAAAGCGGCGGTAGATGGCCACGATGCGCATGGCCACGTCGGGCGCGGTCTCGCGCATGGTGGCGATGCGCATGCCCACCATGGGCGCGCCGGGCCGCGCGCGCACCGACACCAGACAGGCGCGCCCGCCCGCGAACGCGCGCACCTGCAGCGCCTCGGGATACTCCACCAGCTTGCCGATGTAGCGCGTGAGCGACTCCTCGGGGCAGATGATGCGGTCCACGCCGAAGCCGTCCTTGCCCAGCAGCGCGCTGTCGCTCTCCAGCGCCATGCCCGACGAGCGCACGCGCGCAATGCGCGTGGGGATGCTGAACATGACCTGGGCCACCTTGCAGCACACCAGATTGGTCTCGTCCTGCGCGGCGCAGGCGATCAGCAGGTCGGTATCGCGCGCGCCGGCCTCGGCCAGCACCTGCGGATCGATGCCGTTGCCGACCACGCCGCGCAGGTCAAAGCGCGCCTCCAGCTCGCGCAGGCGCTCGGCGTCGGTGTCGATGACGGTGATGTCGTTCTTCTCCGACACCAGGCTCTCGGCCACGCTGTAACCCACGCGGCCTGCGCCCAGGATGATGATCTTCATGCGAAATTGGCCTTGAGCCCAATATTGGCAAGCGCAATAAGCTACAAAATCAGTAGCAAATCAGGCGCGCACCTCTCCCTCGCCCAGCACCACCCACTTGAGCGATGTCAGGCCCTCGATGCCCACCGGGCCGCGCGCGTGGAACTTGTCGGTGCTGATGCCGATTTCGGCACCCAGCCCGAACTCGAAGCCATCGGCGAAGCGCGTGCTGGCGTTCACCATCACGCTGGCCGAATCCACGTCGCGCAGGAAGCGCTGGGCGTGCATGTGGTTGGTGGTGAGGATGGCGTCGGTGTGGTGGCTGCCGTAGCGGTTGATGTGGGCAATGGCCTCGTCCAGCCCCGCCACCACCTTCACGCTGATGATGGGCGCCAGGTACTCCTCGCTCCAGTCCTGCTCGGTGGCCTCGGCCAGCCGGGCGCCGGGCACGGCGCGCAGGATGGCCAGCGCCTCGGCGTCGCCGCGCATCTCCACGCCCTTGGCGGCGTACACGGCGCCGATCTGCGGCAGGAACTGCGCCGCCACGCCGCGCGCCACCAGCAGGCCCTCGCTGGCGTTGCAGGGGCTGTACTTCTGCGTCTTGGCGTTGTCGGCCACCTTCACCGCCATGGCGATGTCGCAGGGGTCGTCCACGTAAGTGTGGCAGTTGCCGTCCAGGTGCTTGATGACGGGCACCTTGGCCTCGGCGCTGATGCGCTCGATCAGGCCCTTGCCGCCACGCGGAATGATCACGTCGACAAACGCGGGCATGGCGATCAGATGGCCCACGGCGGCGCGGTCGGTGGTCGTGACCAGCTGCACGCCATGCTCGGGCAGGCCGGCCTGGGCCAGCGCCTGCGCCACCAGGCGCGCCAGCGCCTTGTTGGACTCGATGGCCTCCGAGCCGCCGCGCAGGATGCAGGCGTTGCCGCTCTTGATCGACAGGCTGGCGGCCTCGATGGTCACGTTCGGGCGGCTCTCGTAGATCATGCCGAACACGCCGATCGGCACGCGCATCTGCCCCACGCGGATGCCGCTGGGCTGCTGCTTCATGCCGATGATCTCGCCAATGATGTCGGGCATGGCCGCCAGCTGCTCGCAGCCCTGGGCGCAGGTCTCGATCACCTGCGGCGTGAGCTTGAGGCGGTCCACCATGGGGGCGTCCAGCCCGGCGGCCACGGCGCGCTCCAGGTCGCGCGCGTTGTCCTGCTGCAGCGGCTGCACGTTGTCGCGCAGCAGTTGCGCCAGCGCCCGCAGTGCTTTGTTTTTTATAGCTGCTGGCGCTTGCGCCATAAGGGCTGCAGCCGTTTTTGCCTGCAAACCAAGCGTCTGGGTGTATTCAGCGATATTGAGCGCGTTCATGGCGTGATTCTGACGCAGTTCTCCACGCCCCCGCTGGCATGGGGACTGGCGCTACGCTTGGGGCCTTTGCCTCCCGCACCGCCATGACCATGGAACTTGCCGCCCACCAGCTCCAGAACCTGCAGGACGATCTGCGCGCCCTGCAGGCGCAGCGCCTGAGCAACCACGCCTTCAGCGCCGCCGCGCGCGGCCACTCAGTGCTGCTGGCGCGCCTGCCGCCGCGTTACGGCGAGGTGCTGCTCGGCCTGCTGGACCGGCTGGAGGCCGGCGCCCTGTTCACCGAGGAAAGCTGCTCCTTCAGCCACCAGGACCTGGTGGACAACCTGCAGCTGTGGGTGGACAAGGCGCGCGGCGCCCTGGAGCGCCCCGCGCCGGGAGCGGCGTGACGGGCCCTCAGCCCTGCAGGCTGGCGAGCGCCTGGCGCTTGCCCATCTTCAGGACCTGCTGAATGCGCTCCAGTTGCGCCGCGCGCGGCATGACCTTGCCGCTCTCCCAGCGGGACAGCGACAGGGGCGATGCGGCCAGCAGTTGCGCCATGGCCTGCTGGGTGAGCCCCAGCTGCTCGCGCTTGGCCGCCAGGGCCTGGGCGTTGAACTGAAAGCGCCGGCCGCCGCCCCGCTGGGCGCGCGGGGCCTGGGCCGGCGCGTCCTGGGCCGCTGGCGCGGGCTCTTCGCCCGTGCGCCGGCCAACCGCCCGGCGCAGGCTCTTGAGCTCGGCGGCCAGGGCTTTCACATCCCTTTTGAGCGCCGCCATGTCCGCGCGCTGGGCGCTGACCGTCTTGCGCAATGCGCCCAGTTCGGCCTTGACCTCTTTGCGCGCCATGCGCATGACTTCAGCGCTGAATGCTTTGGAAAATGTTGTCATCTGATTCCCGTCCCTGGCACTGGTGGGGTGCCGAGGAACTGCCATGAGTCTGCCGCCCGAGGCGCGCCGCGGGGGCCGCGCACCGGGCGGATGGGCTTGCGGATTACTTGGCGGCCTTGTCGGCCTTGCGCTTGGCCGCCTTGGGGTCGACCACGGCCTTGAACTTGGCGCCCGGCACGAACTTGGGCACGGTGGATGCGGGAATCTTCAGCGCCGCGCCGGTGGCGGGGTTCTTGCCGGTGCGCGCGGCGCGCTTGGCGGACTTGAAGGTGCCGAAGCCGACGAGCTGGACCGCGTCGCCCTTCTTCACCGCCGTCTGGATGGTCTCGATCAGGGTGTCGAGCACGGCGTTGGCGGCGACCTTGGTCAGGTCGTTCTTGGAGGCCAGGATGTCAACGAGTTGGGCGCGGTTCATGGTGAAGTTGCGTTGCAAGAGGGTTGGTGAGCCTGGATTTATATCCGATGCCCACACGCCCCGCCCATGAACCGCTGTGACGCCGAAGCACGGTGAACCGCCTCACACCGCGGCCTAGAGCCCCAGCGCCTGACGCCCGGCGGCGATGTGCACGCTGTCGTCCTGCGGCGTGTGGACCCGCCCGCACAGCACGTCGCGCAGATGGCGCTCCAGCGGGTTCCTGCGCGCCAGGCCATGGTTGCTGGCCAGCGGCAGGGCCGCCTGCACCGCCTCGATGGCGTTGGCCGTGGTGACGGCCTTCACCAGGCCGCTGTGCACCGTGGACACCGGGGTGCCGGCGTCCAGGTCGTGCGCCAGGCTGGCGATCAGCCGCTCGTTGGTGTGCAGCAAGGCCTCGATGCGGCCCAGCGCCTCCTGCGCGCGCGGCAGGGCGGCCAGCGGCGTTCCCAGGCTGGCGGGCGCACGCTCGCGCAGGAAGCGCACCAGCCAGTCGCGCGCCGCCTGGGCCACGCCGGTGTAGAGGGCGCCCAGCAGCAGGCCCATCTCGGCCAGCGCAGCGGGCTCGCCCCGGGCCCAGTCCTGCGGCGGGCGCAGGTCCAGCGCATGGTCGATGGGCGTGAACACCTCGTGGAACAACACATCGTGGCTGCCGCTCGCGCGCAGCCCCAGGTGGTCCCAGGTCGCCTCGATGCGTATGCCCGGGCTGTCGGCGCGCACCAGGAAGGCGCCCGTGCGCGGCTCGGCGTCGTCCGTGCGCGCCCACACCAGGTACCAGCGCAGGGCGGGGGCGCCGGTCGCATAGACCTTGTGGCCGGAGAGGCGCCAGCCCTCGGCCGTGCGCCTGGCCACCGTGGCCGGCAGGCCGCCGCGCGCGGGCGATCCCAGCTCGGGCTCCACGCGCAGCGCATTGATGAGCGAAACGCCCTGGGCCGCCTCGCGCACCAGCGTGCGCGCCAGCGCCTCGGGCCAGCGCGCGCCGGGCCGCCCCATGCCGCGCTGCTGGGTGTACTGCATGGTCAGCACCAGGGCCGTGGCCGGACAGCCGCGGGCCACGGCGCCGACCACCCCGGTCAGCTGCGCGGCCGAGGCCCCCTGCCCGCCCAGCGCACGCGGCGCGGCCAGGGCCAGCAGGCCGGCGCGCTGCAGCTGCGCGAAGTTGTCGTGGGGAAAGCTGCCCTCCCGGTCATGCAGCGGCGCACGCGCGGCAAAGCCCGCCGCCAGCGCACCGGCGGCCTGCTCCCAGGTCATGGGTGCGTTCATGTCAAGCCACCTTCAGGGCGGCCGCGGCGGCGGCGGTGCGCTCGCGCGCCGCGTCGCGCTCGGCCACCTTGGCGCGCACCAGGGGCAGCAGCTCGCGGCCGTACTCGATGGCATCCACCAGCGGGTCGAAGCCGCGCACCAGCAGCGTGCCGATGCCCAGGTCGTAGTACTTGAGCAGCGCGTCGGCCACCTGCTCCGGCGTGCCCACCAGCGCGGTGGAGTTGGAGCGCCCGCCGGTCTCGCGCGCGATGGCGGTCCACAGGCGCTCATCCACGCGGTCGCCCTTGGCGGCGTCGGCCAGCAGCCGGCGCGCGCCCTCGCTCTGCTGCGGCCCGGCCCCGCGCGCATGGGCGACCTGCACCTGCTGGCGGCGCGTATCGGCCAGGATGCGCTCGGCCTTGGCCCAGGCCTCGTCCTCCGTGCGGCCCAGGATGGGCCGAAAGGAGATGCTGAAGCCGATGCCACGGCCATGCTGCGCGGCCTCGGCCCGCACGCGGCGCACCAGGTCGTCGGCCTGCGCCAGCGACTCGCCCCACAGGGCATAGACATCGGCATGCCGGCCCGCCACCTGCAGCGCGGGCGCCGAGGCCCCGCCGAAGTAGATGGGCACATAGGGCCGCTGCAGCGGCTTGACCTCGGAGGTGGCGCCCTTCACGCGGTAGTAGCGGCCGGCATGGTCGAAGGGCTGGTCCTCGGTCCACACGCGGCGCAGCAGCGTGAGGTATTCGTCGGTACGTGCGTAGCGCTCGTCGTGCGCGTAAAAGTCGCCATCGCGCTGCTGGTCCACGTCGGAGCCGCCGCTGATGTAATGCACGGCCAGGCGCCCGCCGACATAGTGGTCCAGCGTGGCGATCTGGCGCGCGGCCAGCGTGGGCGCGACGAAGCCCGGCCGGTGCGCCAGCAGGAACTGGATTCTTTGCGTGGCCGCCGCCGCATGGGTGAGCGTCAGCAGCGTGTCGGGGCTGGACGAGCTGGCCGGCACGAGGATGCGGTCGAAGCCCGCATGCTCATGCGCCTGGGCGAAGAGGCGCACATAGGCAGGGTCCACCGCCGGCCCGCGGCGCGGGATCGTTTCGGACACTTCGTGCGGCTGGATCATGCCGATGATCTGGACGGGCATGCGGGGCTCCTTCAACGGTTGAGATGCAGGCCATGATCGGCAGGGGCCGGCGTTCGGCCAACGAAGAAAAACGGGTTTGCAACTGCGTTTTGCGTTGCCCGGGTGCAGGCGGCGCTGGCCCCGGGCAGACAGGCGCTGTGCGCCCTGTCAGCCATGCGGGAAGCCGCCGCGCACCAGGCGCACCGGTTCCGCGTCCATGCGGCGGATCAGCGCCTCCAGGCCATCCGCCGTGCCGGCGGGCACCACGGGCCGGCGCGCGGCGGGCGCGGTGCGGCACACCAGGTCTTCCTCCACCCAGGCGGGCTGCCCCGGCCGGCCGCGCGCGCGCAGCCAGCCCGCGCGGTCCACCAGCACCTGGTGGCCGCCGGCCGCCTCCGGGGGCACGCCGAGGGCCAAGGCCAGGGCCTGCGCCGCCGCCGGCTCCGGCACATGGCACTCCGCGTCCGCCCCCGCGGGCAGCCGCCCCAGCACCACCGTGGTCAGGCGCGGGTCGTCCTGCGGCAGGTCGGCGGCCCCATCGCCAGAGCCCCCGAACACCACGCGCAGGCGCTGGCCCGCGAGCGACCGCAGGGTGCGCGCACCCTGGCGGCAGTCGGCCGTCGCATCGGGCAGGCGCACCGGGCGCTCCCACGCGCCGCCCTCCTGCAGCATCCGCCCGGCGGCATGGGCCTGCAGGTAGTCCAGCACCTGCCAGATCTGCTCGTCGCTCACGGCGATCGCGGGGACCCCGGGCTTGGTGGCCCGGCCATCGCGCCCCTGCATGCCGTGGCGGATGCGCCAGAACAGCTCGCCGTCCAGCCGCTTCCACAGCAGCCCGCCGGTGAGCATGGGCGGCCACACGGGTTGCGATGCGGCGTCGGGCCCCTCGCCGCGTGCGTCCGCACCATGGCAGCGCACGCAATGCGCCTGGAACACCGCGCCGCCCCGTGCCACGCTGCCGGCGGTAAAGCCCGTGGGAGACTGGTGCATGCTGGTGGGCACGGCCGGGGCCAGCAGCAAATGCGCCTGCGGCCAAGGCGCCAGCACCAGCAGCAGCGCCGCCGCGGCGGCCAGCGGCCAGCGCGCGCGCCGCCACCCCAGGGCCAGCACGGCCGCCACCAGGGCGCCGGCCGCGCAGACCAGCGTGAGCAGCACGCGCCGCGCATGGCCGGCGTCGATGACCAGCATCTCGCCGGCCAGCCGCCGCGCGAACGGCCAGGCCGGCTGGCCCGCCACCGCGTCCGCGAGGCCCAGCGCATGCAGCATGTCGCGCAGCGCCAGTTGGCCAGCATGCAGCGCTTCCAGCAGGCCGTTCAGCACCTCCGGCGGCAGGGCAGCCTGGCTCACCAGCTGTCGCCCAGGCCCAGCAGTGCCAGCGCCTCGCGCCGCAGCTCCGCCAGGCGCGGATCGCCGCGATGGCGCGGGTACGGCAGGTCGACGCGCAGCTCCTGCCGGATGCGCGCGGGCCGGTCGGTGAACACCAGGACGCGCTGGGCCATGAAAAGCGCCTCCTCCACGTCGTGCGTCACCAGCAGGGCCGAGAACCCGGCGCGCTGCCACAGCGCCACCAGTTCGGTCTGCATGGCCAGGCGGGTGAGCGAGTCGAGCTTGCCCAGCGGCTCGTCCAGCACCAGCAGGCTCGGGTCGTTGACCAGCGCGCGCGCCAGGGCCACGCGCTGGGCCATGCCGCCCGACAGCTCGTGCGCGAATGCCTGCGCAAAGGGCGCCAGGCCCACCAGCGCCAGCGCCTCATCGACGCGCTGGCGCTGCCGGCGCAGCAGGCCGCGCGCCTGCAGGCCCAGCGCCACGTTGTCCCAGACGGTGCGCCAGGGGTAGAGCGTGGGGTCCTGGAAGACGACGATGCGCGACGGGTCGGGCCGCGTGATCGGCTGGCCGTCGTGCGCCAGGCTGCCGGCGGTGGCGTGCTCCAGCCCCGCCACCAGGCGCAGCAGCGTGCTCTTGCCGCAGCCGCTGGGGCCCAGCAGCGCGACGAACTCGCCGGGCGCGATGGACAGGTCAAGCGCATCGATCACATGCAGCGGCGCGCTGCCCTTGCCGCGCTGGGCGAACCAGTGGCTCACGTTGCGCACCTCGATGCGGGCGCCGCGCAGCGCGGGCCGCGCTGTGGGTTCGGTGGCGGCGATCACCATTGGACCATCCCCTTCTGCCAGGAGAGCACCCGGTCGCGCAGCGCGAACAGCAGCGTGATGACGCCCGAGAACAGGAGCGCCATCACCAGCAGCGCGGCGTACATGTTGGGGTAGGCGGCCCATCCCTGCGCCCAGGTCAGATACCAGCCCAGGCCGGCCTTCACGCCCAGCATCTCGGCCACCACCAGCGTGGAGAACGCCGCGCCCAGGCCCATGAACAGCCCCACGAAGACCTGCGGCAGCGCCGCCGGAATCGCCACGCGCAGCACCAGGAACCAGGGCGACGCGCCCAGGGTGCGCGCCACGTCGTAGTAGTTCTTGTGCACGTTGGCCACGCCCGACCAGGTGAGCACCGCCACCGGAAAGGCCATGCCCAGCGCGATCAGGAAGATGGCCGTGGACCAGCTCGACGGGAAGAAGTAGAAGCTGATGGGCAGCAGCGCCGTGGTGGGCACCGGCCCCAGAAAGCGCAGCACGGGGTGGATCCAGTAGCTGGCCGCGCGCGACCACCCGATCCACACGCCGATGACAAAGCCCGCCGCCGCGCCCAGCGCCACGCCCACGGCCAGCAGGCGCAGCGATGCGCCCGCGCTCTCCAGCAGGCGCGGCCAGTCGGTGGCATAGATTTCCACCAGCGTCTGCGGCGGCGCGAAGAACGGCGGCGGCAGCGCGCCCAGCTTGGCCGTGACCACCTCCCACAGCAGCAGCCCCCAGGCCGCGGCCACCAGCCAGGGGCCGGCGGGCTGCAGGCGGCGGCGCAGCCCGCCCAGGTCCACGGCGGCCAGCACCGACAGCAGCGCGGCCACCACGGCCGCGCCCCAGGCGAACTCCTCGGTGAAGGTCCATTCGTTGAAGCCCGCGGGCTTGTTGGGCCACTGGTGGGTCAGCACGGCCAGCACGGCCCAGGAGGCGGCGGCCCCCAGCCCCGTCCACCACAGGGCGGCCGGCGCGGGCGCGGCGCGGCGGCGCACGACCGTGGGCGGCGGCGGCAGGACTTGATCGACAACGGTACTCATGCGGCATCTCCCGGGGCGTCAGCCCAGCACGTCGGCATAGACATGCGCGGCAAAGCGCGCGGGGTCGGTGCCGGGCTTGAGCACCTTCACCAGCTTGAAGTCGCGCGCGTAGAACTCGATCTCCTCCTTGAGCGCCGTGCCCACCGGATGGCTGCGGTGCGTGAGCGTGCCCAGCACCGCGCGCAGGTCCTCCTGCGAGGCCTTGGAATACGGGCTGTAGATGCGCGCCGTCTCGGCCGGGTTGTCGGCGATGAAGTCCGACGCCTCGACGATGGCGCGCGTGAGCGCCGCCGCCGTGCCCTTGTCGCCGCGCACCAGCGCGCCGCTCACGCCCAGCACGCAGCAGGTCTTGGCCGCGTACTCGCCCGAGAGATTGGTGGCCAGGTCCACCAGGCCCTGGGTGCGGCGCTGGATGAGCAGCAGGTTCGGATCGCCGTCGGCGATGGCCTGCGCCTCGCCCTTCTCCACCGCCAGGCCCAGCATGTCGGCGGGGAACTGGCGCCAGGTCACGTCGCGCTCCGGGTCCAGGCCGGCCTTGACCAGCAGCACCGAGAAGAAGTTCTTGCCGGGCGCGTTCAGGTCGGACACCGCGATGGTCTTGCCCTTGAGCTTTTGCAGGCTGGTGACGCCCGCGGCCTCGTAGCCCACCAGGCGCGAGCAGCCACCATGCGAGCTGCCCACGAGCTTCACGTCCAGGCCCGACTCCAGCGGCTTGATCCAGCGGTGGATCATGCCCACGCCGGCATCGGCCTTGGAGGTGGCGATGGTCTCGAGCAGCTGGTCGGTGGAGCCTGCGAAGTTGACCAGCTCCACCTTCAGGCCGTGCTTTTCGAACAGGCCGCGCGCCTGCGCCACGGGCGCGGCGGCCAGGCACACGGAGTTGGCGTTCCAGGCCAGCTTGATCTCGCGCAGCTTGCCCGCCGCGCGCACCTGGTGGCTGGCCAGGGCCGCCACGGCGCCGACGGCGCCCGCCGCCGCAGCGCCGCGCAGCAGCCGGCGCCGCGTGAATGCGCCGGGCTCCAGCGTCGGGGGTGCAAAAAATGGGGTGTTCATCGCTTTTCGTCCTTTCCTCTCGGTATGCAGGCGGCACCGGGCCGGTTGACCGCTATTGCAAGCAAAGCCGGCCGGCAAGGGAAAGAAGAAAAACGGCCATGCTTATGCAAGGCCGTTGGCACCCTCAGAAAGCTATAAAAAACATAGCTTCTTGCGCTTACCCATCAAGCGCTGCAGGCCAAAATGGCATGAAACCCGGATGCCCTGCGGAAAGCACCCATCGATATGCGAAAAGCGCAGCTCGCAAACGCCGCCGCTGCGGTGCAATGCGGTGGATGAACGACCACGCACCCACCCTCACCGCCCCCGCTTCCGGCGCGACAGCGCCCACGCCCGCCCCTGCGCCGCACGCGCTCCAGCGGCTGCGCCATTTCATCCAGGCGCTGGCCCGGCTCGTGGAGCAGGCGCCGGCCGAGCCCGAGCTGATCGCCCGCGGCAGCGCCCTGCTGGGCGCACTGGTGGCACACGACGACTGGCTGCCCGCCGCCTACGCCCAGCCCATCCCCGAGCGCTACCAGCAGTACCTGCTGCACGCGGACGCGCTGGGACGCTTCTCGGTGGTGAGCTTCGTCTGGGGCCCGGGCCAGGGCACGCCCATCCACGACCACACCGTGTGGGGCCTGATCGGCCTGCTGCGCGGGGCCGAGGAGTCGCAGGCCTATGCGCAGGACGCGCAGGGCCGCTGGCAGCCGCGGGGAGCGCCGCACCTGCTGCGGCCCGGCGATGTGGAGACCCTCTCGCCCACCCTCGGCGACGTGCACCGCGTGCGCAACGCGCTGGCGGACCAGGTCTCGGTCAGCATCCATGTGTATGGTGCCAACATCGGCGCCGTGCACCGCTCCGTCTATGCCGAGGACGGTGCGCGCAAACCCTTCGTCTCGGGCTACAGCAACCAGCTGCTGCCCAATCTGTGGGACCTGTCCCAGGAACGCCCCTCGCCCTGATGAAGCGCGCCGCGATATTTGAAGCAGCAGCGCTGAGATAAATTGCCGCCAGTTTACTTTCGCGTCAGGAAAGTAAATTGCGCATCAGAACAAGCCGGCCGGTTCCGCTTGGCGGTCCCAGTTGTAGATCACCAGTTCCCCACGCTCGACCCTGTTTGCGCCGCCGCCCACGGTGTAGTCCAGCTTGAGCGACTCCATGTCGAAGCCTGCGAAACACTCGCGGATGGCCGGGTGGTCGTTGATGCTCACCACCGCCTTGCCCTTGATCGCCCTGAGCTTCGCAGCCATGGCCACGTACTGCTCCCAGGGGAACTGGACGCCATAGCCCTCGGTCTCCCAGTACGGCGGATCGAGATAGAACAGCGTGTGCGTGCGGTCGTAGCGGTCAATGCACGCGGCCCAGTCGAGCTGCTCGATGTACACGCCACCTGCCAGGCGCAGATGCGCGGCCGAGAGGTTCTCCTCAATCCGAAGTAGGTTGATCGCAGGGGTTGTAGTCGCCGTGCCCCAGGTCTGGCCAGCCACCTTGCCCCCGAAGGACTGCTGCTGAAGGTAGAAGAAGCGCGCCGCGCGCTGCACGTCGGTCAACGTCTCGGGGCGGGTTTCCTGCATCCACTTGAACACTAGCCTGCTCGTCAGCGCCCATTTGAACTGGCGCACGAATTCTTCCAGGTGGTGGGTGACGACCCGGTACAGATTAACCAGGTCGCCATTGACATCGTTGAGCACCTCGACGGGCGCCGGGTTACGTGCGAAGAACACCGCCGCACCGCCGGCGAACACCTCGCAGTAGCACTCATGGGACGGGAACCGGCTGAGAAGCAGGTCCACCAGGCGGCGTTTGCCACCGATCCACGGGACGATTGGATTTGCCATTATTTGCAAGCCTCTTTTCTGTGGTGAAACATCTGGTAGGCTTCACCCGCTCTCGCGAGAGTGGCGGGTCTTCGCCTGGCTTGCAGCTCATACCTGCATGTTGGGGGCTTGGCCTGGTGTTAGCGCACCTGGCCAGGTCGCCCGTTTTTAGATCACGTCCACGAACACAGGCAGATCAGGGGCCGGCCCCTGGATCACCCCGTCCTGCACGAACACCTTGCCGCCCACCGTGGCCTCGCCACGTGCGCGGATCTGGCCCGCGCCGGGCAGATTGATCGTGGCCACGCCATCCGCATAGGCCACCACCTCCCCGATCTGCACCTGGCCGGGCGCCAGCAGTTCCTTGAGTTGCTGGTACAGGTTAGGCATGGCTGTCGATCTCCAGAGACTGGGTGAGCACCGGGAACTGCTGGCTAATGGCCGTGGAGCGCACGATTCCCAGGCGCAGCACCTGCGCGTCATCCACGTAGCGCAGCACCGTGCCCGGCTTGATCACGCCCGTGGTGGGCAGCACCGGCAGCGTCATCTTGTGCTTGAGCATCCGGCCCGACTCGGCCAGCTCGGCCGTGGCGCGCTGCTTGGCCGCCACCAGCTCGGTGATCAGCGGATGCACTGCCATGGGTTGCTTGAGCACCGTGCCGGGCATGCCATAGCGCGTCAGGTCGGCCTGGATGCCGCCCGCCTCGCCCGCCACAAAGATGCGGTCATAGCCTGGCAGATCGACCACCTCTGTTTCGTCCCCCTCGGCAATGCCCTCGGGCAGTTCGATATGGGGTGCGAGCATTTCCCAGCGCCACCATGGCTCGGGCCAGGCCGGCAGTACGCGCAGGATGGGGGCGGTGTCATGGGGCTGCAGATAGGCGCCCACGCTGCCCGCGATGTCCGCCAGCGCGCTGATCCATGTGCCCTGGTGCATCCAGATCCCGCCGGGCACCAACCAATCCGTGATCTGCCAGTCCACCGACCAGCCGAAACCCACGCCATTGACCGTCAGCACCTCGGTCATCAGCTGCTGGGCCGTGCGATCCATCGCCTGGCTGAAGGTTTGCACGGGTCCATCCAGCACGGCTGCCAGGCCTCGCCCCGAGGCCGTGACCAGGTGCTCTGGGAAGCGCTTGCTGCGGCCGATGCGCTCGGCCTGCAGGCGAAACGGTTGCCCATTGACGCGCACCTCCAGCTCCACGGGCTGACCGCCCGGGCCGAGAGCGAGCGCATCGCGCGCAGCCGCGTGAAAACTCGCCGAGAACGTCCAGGTCCAGCTTTGCCGGTTGAGCTGCATCTGGAAGGTCTCTGATGGCAACGGGTCGCCAGCCAGGTCATCCGCGCGGCGGACCTCGATGGAATTGATCACGACGTAGCTCCTGCGTGCAGGCACGACGATGCCTGCAGGGGGTAGCGGCGGCCCAGCACGCCGGCACACGAACACCAGCCGGCCGTCTGCAGTCGCTGGCGCGTCGAACACGAGCAGGCCACGCCGGGCGGGGTCGTAGCACGGCGGTGGCGGTGGCTCGGGCGGTGGGGCGCTGGGCGTGATGCCAGGCAGCGGGTAGCGGGCGAGCTCGAAGGCTGCACGCCATGGGCGCGCCAGAGGCTGACCGGTGCGCAACCAGCCACGCGCCATGTGCAGCACAGGCTGGCCAACCTGCATGTGGCTGCGCGCGCTGGCGCGCAGAGCGACGACTTGCTGGAAGCCCAGTTGCCAGGCGGGCAGCACGGGGCGGGCCTGCTGCCAGGCGCTGCGGCCGACGGCGCGCAGGACGATGGTTTGTTGCAGGTGCGACCGCGTGGCCGCGGCCGTGGGCAGGCCTTGCTGCCAGTTGCTGCGGGCGATGGGCCGCAGGGCCTCGGTGCGCTGCCAGTAGGCGCGCGCCAGGTGCAGGGCCGGGGCGCCGTCCTGCCAGGCCGGGCGGTGCACTGCGCGCAGCGGCTGACTGCGCTGCCAGTGCGGGCGCGCCAGGCTGGCAGCGCCTTGCGCCTGCTGCTGGTGCTGGCGGCAAAAGGCCGCGGCGTGCCGGAAGGCATTGGCGTCCCAGCCCAGCTGCACGTCAGCCGTACCCTCGCCAGCAATGCCCGCATCGATCGACGCGAAAACACCCACGTGCAGGTCCAGCGACGCGGCGCCTTCGCCAGCAACGCCCGCGTCGATCCAGACCTCAGCATCGGGGACGATGCTGCCGGCGTGCGAGTCGCCCAGCACCAGCCGACCGCTGCCGCTGGCCGGGCGCAGAAAGATGAGTTTTCCGTCAGCCACATACCCACCATTACCCGATCAAGGCGGTCGTGAGCAGCACGATGCCGCCTTCGTAGAGCTGCGTGCCCGTGGTACCGCGCAGCACCCAAGGGCCGATGCCGCCCGTGTCCACCAGGCCACCGCTGCCGTCGCTGACCATGCCGGTCTCGTCGGTTACTGGCCCGACAAACAGCGCCGGGCCGTCGCCTGCACACCACTCGCCCCACGTGGCGGCGCCCGTGGCCAGCACCAGGTCGTTGACCGATGAGGGCAGCAGCTGGATGCGCCCGTCCGTCTCACGCACGGTGCCGCTGGGCTTGGCGAGCTGGCGCACAGCCAGTAGCGCGCCGCCCTGGGCAGTAAACAGGCGGACGCCGCTGGGTGCTGGGCCCACGTCAGCGCGGACGATGCTCGCCGCGTTGCGTGCGGCGCGACCGGCCAGGGTCAGGGCAAGGTCGCGCATCAGCTGCCCCCCCGCACCGCTTGCACCGGGCCAGCGGCATCGCACTCATGCGTGCCTGACAAGTCGATCGCGACGGGGTAGTACCAAAGGCCCACTTCAAGGCCGCGCGGCCAGTAGTAGCCCTGGGCGTCAGAGATGCCCTCCCACGCGCAGTAGCCGTCCAGCAACCGGTGCAGGCGCACGCGCGCGCCTGCGAAGGGCACCTCAGGCGCCGTCGGCTCGGGCTTGACCATCACGCGGTTGTTAGCGGTGATGGTGCCGGCGGTGTCATTGGGCAAACGCCAATCACGGTTCAGGCTGCTGACCAGGCCGACCAAGCGCTGAGGCAAAGACAGGGTGGCCATGCCCATCACCTCCAAGGACCGGTGATGTCTATCAGGTAGACACCGCCCGGATTACTATTGAGCGACACGGCTGTGCAGTGCAGTGCCAGCAGGGCGCGGCCTGCGAAAGCTCCTGCGCCCTCGACTACGTCCAGCCGGTTGATCGCAGCAACAACTCCGCTCTGAGGGATGTACAACACCCCTGGCACGTCGGCGCGCGGCGGCCGGTCGTTTGTTGAGTTGTCTTGATAAATGAACTTACGGCAGTAGCGCAACACACCGTCAACGGTAGACGGGAACACACCGCACAGCGCGTCGTTGCCGGAATAAATGGTGCCGCTGCGGCCTGCCGCGGAATAGGACATTGCGGCAACCATGACCCCAGCGCCGCCCCCGGATGCGGAACGCGCGACATAGATGCCCGCGGCGCCGGAGTTAAGACCCTCAAACCCTCCGTTGCCTGACTCAATGCTGACCAGGTTCTCCTGACCGGCACATGAGAGCGCCACCGCCCACGGGTCGCCCCCTGGTGCCAGCGGGAGCATGTCCCCAAAGCCGCGCGCGGGTGAGCCTGTGTGCGATGCGTTCTGCATACTGCGCGAGGCGATGCAGACCAACATGGCCCTGGAGTCGGCCGCCATCACGTACTGCGCTGCGGCGGCGCTGGCCACCCCACTCTTGACCCAATAGCCACCGCCGGCGATCTGCGCTTCGGTCGGGAACGGGCCGATGCCCGTGTCCACATCCGTCATGTCGATGTAGCCACGCACGCGCGCGGACAACGTGCCGGTGTCATCCACCCGGAAAAACATGCGGGGGCTCTCGGGGGCGATGCTGCGGTAGACGGCCACGTTGGCCTTAGAAAACGCCTTCTGCCACCCGCCCACCGGCGCGTACTTGATGGTGATCGCACCTGTATAAGTGCCGTCCGGCGCATCGGAGGCCCAGGTCACAGTAGTGACCGTGCCGCCGGTTACGCGGGCCTGGCCATTGATGGCCGCCTGCGTGGCGCCGGCCACCTCGATCACTGCGTGCACCTCAAACGTGTCGCCGGCGTTGACCGTGGCCGTGGCCACGCCGCTGGCCACGACGATCTGGCTGGCGGACACCTGGCCCCAGCCGTGCAGGAGGAACGCATCGAGCGCGGCGATCTGCGTGCCGGGCGTGCCACTGATGATGGGCGCGCCGCGCATGGTGCTGGAGATCCATTTGACGGGAAAATTTGCCATATCGGTTCGGTGGGATCAGGGGGTTGGAATGCCGCTGGGCAGGCGATCGATGTCGCCGCCGGTGAGCAGGTCGAAGCTGTAGTCCAGGCCCGCGGGGGCGCCCGGCTGCACGGTGCGGATGACGGCCATGGACTGCATGGCGCCCACCACCCGCACGAACAGCGTGTTGCCCGCGACCCAGTTGCTGCCCCAGCCGGCGCTGGCCAGCTGCAGCAGCGGCGTGCCGGGCTTGATGGGGTTGACCGGGGCGAAGTCAGCGTTGATGGAGCCTTCGGCCAGAACGCCCATGTGCTCGGTGTGGAACTCGAAGGTGCTGCCGCTGCTCTTGATGCGCAGGGCAAAGCGGTCGCTCAAAGCGCCGGCGTTGTTGACAACGATGGGGTAGGCAGTGTCGTTGTAGTTGCCCACGGCCGGGTTGCCATGCACTTCGTCTTTCCAGGTCACGCCGTCCCAAGACTGCTGGTCGAACAGCGTGGCCACGCGCGCCCAGGTGTGGCCCCACAGCACGGCCGAGCTGACCACGCTGCCCACGGGGTACTGGTGGCTCAAGGGGATGTTGAAGCTGAGCGTGCCGTCGATCTGCACGTCGGTGCACAGGGCCATGTCCTGGATGCGGTGCTCCACCGTCACGGGCTGGGCCCAGCCGCTGGTGTCCTGCACGTGGATGCGGCCGGCGTCCAGGTCGGCCTCGGTCGCCTCGAAACCGGATGTGATCAGCTTGCCATCGGCGCCGATCAGCCACACGTGCGACAGGCGCGTGCGGCCCACGTCGATCACGGCGCCGTTGACGTAATGGGCCGCGGGCAACTGATCGTTGTTGCCAATGACGAGAATGCGGCCCTTGCGGTAGATGGGCACGCGCCCGTCCTGCGGCAGGCGCACCGGGTCCAGGCCCAGGATCTCCGGGTCCACCGGCAAATAGAAGTTGCTGACCCCGTTGTAGCGCAGGCTGGCCGGGTCCACGGGCCAGGGGCGCCACACCTTGCCCGGTTGCACGGCACCAACCTCGGCGGCGCTGTACCACCACTCGGCCCGGTCGGCGTCGGTGAGGCTGGCGGCGTCGACGAAGTCGCCGAACTGCAGCTCGCCCAGGCCGTTTTGAAATTCAAACTTGCCCATGGCGTGCGGGCCGGTCAAGTTGCCGTTGAGGTCACACTCCACGGTGATCAGGTCGCCCGACACGTCAGTGACAGTGATGGTGATCTGCCCGGGCTGGATGGGCGAAGCCTCGGTCATGAAAAACACGCTGGCGGTGCGCCAGTCGCCGGCCTGCGTCCACAAGCTCTGCAGCACGAAGTCGGTGGCGCCGCTGCCGCCCACCACCCAGTCCGTCATGATGGCCACGCCAGCGGCGTAGTCCACTCGCCCGCTGGCGATACCCGGGCTGGTGTCTGTGCGGTCGCGGTACACCACGCCCTCGAAATCCACATAGGTAGTGCCCATCCACCGGAACTGCACACTGCCAGGCACGATGCGATGCGTTGTGTAAGGGCACAGGTCGATGGTGACGGCATCGGGCGTGTAGGTCTCGCTGTGCGACACCGGAGCGGGCGCACCGACACGGTAGCGGGCCACCAGGCTGGATCCCGCGAACATCTCTTCGCCCACGCTTGCCGTGCCGTAGCTGCCGCCCTTGCGACTGTTGCTACCAGAGCTGCCACTGCCGCTGCCCCCGTTGCCGCCACTGGTAGTGGTGGAGAACTCGGATGCTTTTTCGTGGTCGGCCTTGTAGTTTTCAGTGGTCCGGTCGTGGCTGACAACCTTGAGCGATACCGCTCGGCTCACATAGTCCACAGTGCCCAGCGCAGCGGCCAGATTGCCGGCTCCATCGTCGGTGACTGTGCGGGCGACGATGATGCGATCGTCGGCCGTTTTGCCGCTCTGCTCTGACAGCGAGGAGCTGGAGCCCTGGCTGGAGCCAGCGGTAGAGGTGCGGGTGATGGGCTGCGGGCGGTAGACGCCGCCTTCTGATCCTGCCATGGTGGTGCTCCGATTAACCCCACGTCACGCCGCCAGGCGCGCCGGGAAGAGATAGGCCCGACGGCACCTGGGTGACGGTGGTCGTGGTGTTGTTGCTTTTGATCGCGCTGGTGATGCTGAGCGAGGCGCCACTGGTGGTGCTGGTGGCGCGGGCCGTGTACCAGGTGAGCTGCAGCGTGCCGGCGGCGGGCTGCTGGGCCA
The DNA here is from genome assembly GCF_059568935.1 of Diaphorobacter oryzae DSM 22780. Classification (NCBI taxonomy): domain Bacteria; kingdom Pseudomonadati; phylum Pseudomonadota; class Betaproteobacteria; order Burkholderiales; family Comamonadaceae; genus Diaphorobacter; species Diaphorobacter oryzae. The sequence goes on from NZ_JCANUL010000013.1 coordinate 26,455, forward strand.
AGGCAAATGAGATGAAACCCGCAGCATCAGGGCTGAGGTCCCCGGCCGGCTTGATCTCGGTAATCAGCTCCTCCATCTGGCACTCCACCTGCAGCTGCGCGCCCGGGTCGGGCATGTAGGTGGGCCGCAGCAGGATGTGGCGGCTGTTGTAGTCCAGCACGCCGGTGCCATCGCCCGCCAGCTGGCCGCTGCCGTTGTCGGTGACGGTGCGCACGGTGCCGCCGCTGGGGTAGCGCACGGTGAAAGCGCCAGGCACGATGCGGTCGCGCTCGCTGCGGCCCTCGAGCACCCAGGCGTATTCCGGCGCGCGTACGGCGGCGCTCTGGGCCAGACGGTTGGTGTAGGCGATGCGCGTGCCCCAGTTGATGACCAGGGCGCTGCCCACGTCGGGCAGGCTGGGCAGCGTGATGGCCATGCTGCCGGTGGCCGGGTTGACGGTGCCCGCACCCGCGCCGCTGAGCTCGCCCGCGCCGTTGTCCTCGATCGTGTACCGGTTGCCCAGGCCCACCCAGGTGGCGACCACGGTGCCAGGCTCGGGCGGCGGCGTGAGTTGCACTACGAAGGACAAGCCTCGGTTCTCCTGACCGATCTTGATGCGCGTGGTGTGCGGGGTCATGCTGACATCGATCGCGCGTGGGCTGTCGGCCAAGCGGAAGGTCTTGCGAGCGGCTGGACGCTGGTCCAGCGCGGGCACGCTGGTGGTGCTGCTGGGCACGAGCTGGCTGTAGGGACTGGCCACCTTGACGCTGGTCGCGCCCACGTTGGCGACGGCCGTGGTGGCGGCGGCGCCGTAGTAGTTGGCGGCGTCCGCCTCGCTGGTGTCGCGCAGCACTGTCTTGCCCGTGCCTACCGTGAACGTGCGGTTGGGGGCCGTGCCGGCCCAGGCGTGCGCCAGGGGCGACTGCAGGTCGCACTTCACCACCTCGGCCTGGTAGTCGCCTTTCTCATCGGTGAAGGTCTGGATCTCGCTACCCACCTTGATCACGCGCACGTACTGCAGCACCTCGGTGGGCAGGCCCTCGTTGAGCACCAGCACCAGCGTGCGGCCCACGGTGGGCTTGCGCACGCCCGGGCGCTGGAAGATCTGGATGTTGGCCTGGCCCTGCACGTGGTTTTCGAGCAGGAAACCGGGCCAGCGGACTCCGCGGATCAGGTAGTCGGCGATGGCCGTGGCGATCTCGCTGCGCCGGGCAAACGGGGCGCAGGTGGCCAGCGTGACCGATACGTTGGGGTCGGACGGCAGCTTGGCGACGATGGCGTAGGCGCCCAGCAGGCGGTCAGTGCTCGGCGTGTCCACGTGCATGTGCAACTGGCGCACGCTGACGTTGCCCAGGGTGCGACCGAGCGAGTCGATGTCGTCGAAGACGGTGTTGGACTCGCCGAAGGCGATTTCCTGGGCGCTGGGGCCGCCGCCGCCTTCGGGCACGTCGGCCATGACGCGGCTGGCGCGCAGTTTGATGTCTTGGGCGCGGATGGGCATTGGGGTTCAGACCTCCATGAATCTAAAAAATGGGACGTACTGCGTGTCGGCCGTGTGCTCACCGTCCTCGAGGCGCCAGATCGGATTGGCCTGGAACTCAAGAAGCATCACGGTGCGGGCAGTGCCGCGCAGCACCAGCTCGAACGTGGCGCCGGGGATAGCGGCCCAGGCCTGGAGCTGGTCGCACTGCGCCCGGCTGATCCAGGCGGCGCTGTCGCGGCCGTCGAGCGTGATCGGGCGGCCGGCCAGGCGCTTGCCGACGTGCACGTGCAGCGCGCCGTTGGTGCCTGTGCGGGGCTCTATGACGACGGGCGACCAGGCGTATTCATCGGTCCAGATCAGGCGGTCGGACAGCGTGGCCACGACACTCGCGCGGGTGAGCGTGATCATTGGGCGACTCCCCTGTCTTCGGCGAGCCGGCGAATCAACGCATCGCCGTCGAGCTGGCTTTGTCGGTCCGCGTACTTGAGCGTGCTGCGCTGGCCCTGGATGGTGATGTTGGAGACGTAGCTGGCGCCACTGCCAGAGCTACCGGAGCTGCTGTTTGATGGTGCAGTGGTGGTGGGCGCGGTGGGCTTGTTGTTCTTGGTGCGCTCGTGGTCGAGCATCTCCTGCGCCTGGTGCTTGCCCGTGGTGTCGTACTTGTAGTACTCGGCCATCTTGCCCAGCGCGCCAGCGAGCGTGGAGTACTTGCCGCCCCAGCGTTTCTGCGCCTCTGACGCCTCGTACGACACCGTCCCATCAGCCTGCGTGAACTGCTGGGATAAACGAGCAGCCAGCATTTCATCCAGGCCGGCCTGCTTGAGGTAATCGATGATCGCTGTGCGGGTCCACACACCCTGCGTCTGGACGTTGCCCCGCGCATCGGACGTGAAACCGTCCTTGTTGCGGAACCCTTCGCCCACACGCTCCACACCTTCAGCCAGGCGCTCCAAGGTGCCTACCTGCTTAACGAGCGAGCCCGTTGCATCTTCGGTCTTGCGCTTCAGGTCCCCCTGCGCATCGCCGAGCTGGCGCAAGCGGCTGGCCGTTTCCTGCGCGATCTGGCCCTCCAGGCGTTTGACTTCAGCGGCTTTGATTGCGGCATCGATCTCGAGCTTCTTCACGCCGGTGTATTCGCCGCTGGCAATCAACTCGGCACGCTTGGCCTGAGCTGTAGCAATGGCCGCATCCGCTTCGGCACGCTTCGCTTGGGCCGAGAGTTCCAGCAGCTGAATCTCTAAGCGGCGGATGTTCTCTTGCGCTCGCATGGCACCAGCTTCGTCGCCGCGGGCGCGCGCCACTTCAAGGATGGTGCGCTGCTGCTCGATGGCCAGCTGCACACCTGCGGCCTGCACATCCAGGTCAGAACGCTGGGCGCGCGCGCGTGCGTCTATGGCCTTGAGCTGGTCCTGCAACGCGTCGCGGTACAGCAGTGCAGCCCTGCCGGCTTCCAACTCGGCATTGGTGACATCCTCGGTCGTGGCTTTTCCTGCAGCCTTCGCTGCGCGTACCTCTTCCAGCTTGGCCTTGGCCTGTTCATAGGCCGCTCGCAACTCATGCACGCGGGCGCTGTTGTCCCGCTGCGCATCGGCCTCAGCCTGTGCCGCCACGGCCGACGCTTGTGCGGCGCGCGCCTGGGCCATCGCCGCGCCGGCATCGGCCTCCCTTAGGGCGATCTGCTGGTTCAGATCGTCCAGCTGCTTTTTCTTCTCTGGATTGCTGCGGAGCAGTTCCTCGCCGATGGCCATCAGCGCGTCACGCTCCGCCTTGAGCACGTTCACTTCGGTCTGACGCTGCAGGGCGACGTTCGCCAGTTGCTGCGCCTGGGTGGCGGCCGCTGCTGCCTGGGCTGCACGCTGCTCGGCTTCGGTGCCCAGCGCTTGTGCCATCGTCACGGCGGCGGATGCTTCAGCATTCTTGAGCGTAGCGACCTTGTCTACGAGGGCGGCCTGGGATTCCAGCTCCTTGTGAACCAACGCGTAGCTGGTGCGCAGCCCTTCCCACTGCACTGTCGCATTCTGAGCTGCCGTACCGGCCGATGCGACCTTCTGGCCCACCTCCTGCTGCTTGGTCCCAGCCTTGTCGGCCGCCGCGAACAACGCCGCGTACTCGTCGTCTATCTCCTGGAGCTTCTTGCGCAGGCGCTCTTGCGCAGCTTCAATGGTGTCGTCAGTGAACGCTGCCTGAGTCATCTCCCAGGCGGATTGCGCCATGGCTGCAGCCTTGGTCAGTCCCGCGGCCAGAGCAATGCCAGCCTTTTCGACCACCTCGAACTCGGTGCGCATGAAGGTGCCGATTTCCCAACCGATCCATGCTGCCGCGGCGAGCTTGCCCGCTGCGGCCAAGCCCGCGGCCATCTTGGCGCCAGCGGCCGTTGTCGCCCCCATCAGGGCCGTGGTTTCAGCCGCTGCAAGCGAAAGCTGCGCCGTGTACGCCTTCAGCGCGTTCAGGGCCTTCACGCCCCAGACAGCCACCATCACGTCGCCCGCGATGATGGCAACCTTCACGACGGCGTCTAGGTTGCTGGAGAGCTGATCAATCAGCCAAACGATTTTCGTCGTCGATTGATTGGCCCGGTTGGCCTCGCCGACGTACACGCTCCAGGTGTTAGCCAGGCGAGTCACGGCGTCCTTCACCGTGGCGCTCATTCCAGTGGCCGCCTCCTTGTTCAGCTCGACCGTCTGGCGCAAACCTTCGTTGAGGTCGGCAATGGACAGTTGCCCCGTGATCCCCAGGCGGCGCACTTCCTCAGCCGTTTTGCCCGTGGCGCTGGCGATCGCGTCCACGATGGTCGGCGTAGCCGCCATGATGGACTGCCAGGAATCCACCTCAACCCGCCCCGACTGGATGGACTTTGTGTACGCGTCAATCGCGTTCTTTCCCCGCTCGGCGCTGGCGGCATTGGTGGTCAGCAGGTAGCTAAAACTGTCGGTGATGTCTAATACATCAGCCGTCGAATAGGACATGGAGCGCAATGCATCCGCCGTCTGGATGTACAGCTCCTGCTGCTCGGAGAGCGATCGATAAGTCAGGTTGGCCGATTCCAGAAGACGACGCTGCACCAGGTCGTACTCGTCGGCGTTGCCCGTGGCCATCTGGATGCGCTCGGCCATCTGGCCATAAGCATCAGCCACAGCAATGGTGTCTTTTGCAAAGTCCCAGAGCTTTCCGGCTGCGAACAACCCGGCTACGGCCTTCGACACCTGTGTGAGCGTTTCTTCCAGACCGGACGATCGCTTGGACGTTTCGTCGAGGGCTCCTCCAAGCCCCCGCATCTCCTGAGTGGCCTGGTCAGCGGCAGCTGCCTGCACGCGCAGGGCCTTCGCTCGGTTTTCGGCCACCTGCAGCTCTTGTTGTTGCGCCTGGGTCAGCGGGCCTATAGCCGTCAACTCCTCACGCCTGGCGTCCACTACCTGCTGTACCGCCGCGGCCTCAGCCCGCTTGGAACGGGCAACCAGGGCGAGCTGGTCAGCCTCGATCTGCCGCAGGGCATTGCCTGCGCGTGTGGCGGCGGCTTCGTCTCCCTGGGTCTGAGCGGCTTTCAGGCGTGCCTGCTGCTCTTCTGCAGCCGCGGCCAGGTGTTGGCGCTGCAGCTCAATCTCGGACTGCTCGACCTGCAGCCCAGCTTTGATCGCTGCTGTCTTCTCATCAGTGGCTTTGCGCAGCTCGTCTAGCTCGCCGCCTGCCTGGCTGGCGGCCTGGCCTGCAGCAGCCACGCTCTTGGCGGCGGCCTGTGCACCTGCCCCAAGATCTCTAGCGCCGTCCTCAGCCCGGTCTTCGGCCGCAGCCAGCTGCTCGACGCCACCGCGCGCCTGTTGTGCATCTTGGCCCAGCTCCTGCACTGCCTGTGCTGCCGCATCGGTTCCGCGGCCCATCTCGCCACCCTGGTCGGCAGCCTCGGATGTAGCTTGTGCCAGACCACCCATGTCGGCGCCAGCTTGCTTTGCCGCATCTCCCAGCTTGTCCAGCGTGGTGCCTGCATCAATGCCCGCGCCGCTTACATCCTTGGCGCTTTCCTCAATCTTGGCCAGGTCGCCCGCAAGCTCACCCACGCCCTCGCGCTTGATGCGAACGGTGAAGTCGATCTGGTTGTCGTTGGCCATGGTGCGGGAGCGTCTCGGATGCGGGTGAAATAAGGGCCGCGCGCCGCCCGGTGGGACGGTGGCGGCCCTGGTGCCTGATCGGGCGGTGTCAGGCCATGCGTGCGCGGTAGTACTTGCTGATGCCGGCGCCTGTCTTGGTCGGGTCCATCATCAAAGTGCCCTCGATATCCAGCGCGCCGAAACCCTTGTTGATCAAGGAGAACTGCTTGGCGACGCCCTGGCTGCAGCGCCAGATATCCACCGTCACCGGGTTGCCGCTGTCGGCCTCGTTCATGCCGCCAAACAGCAGTTGCAGCTCTGGAGCTTTGGTCGTCAGCGCTTCGATCACGGCATAGGCGCCGTGGGTGTAGCTGATCCACAGCTTGTCGTCCGCAGCAAGGCCGGCGGCACCGGACTGCAGCACGATTCCCTCGCTACGCGGCTCGTAGTTGCCGGCCATGTCCACCGGCGTGGCGCTGGCGGCGTCCGCCCCCTTTTTGATCACCACATCAGTTGCGCCGATGTGATCCAGCGGGATCAGCACACCCAGCTCGGAGACGGTATAGGGCATGTCTGTCACGGTGCCCGCTTCGACGGAGGCGACCGAGCCCAGCACGCCGCGGGCGATGTTGACCACGTTCAGGTCCGCCAGCTTCATCTTGACCTTGACGTCCTTCACGCGGCGCACCTCTGCATGAACACCGCCGCCCAGCTTGGTCATGTCGTCCTGGGTTTGCACATCTTCGCTGTGCTCCAAGCCCAGCTCAAGCACGTTGCCGATTTCCTTCGGGCTGGCAGATGTGCCCCACACTTTGGCGTACACCTGGCCCACGGTCATCATGGGCTTATAGGTTTGTTTGATCACTTCGACGGCCATGTTCAGGCTCCTTTGAAATAGTCGGCACTGTGAAAAACCGTCTCGACCAGGAAGGCGAGCGGCAGATAGAGGTAGCCGGCCTGGCTGTACCCGGCACCAGGTGCGGGCGCCAGGCGCATCGGCCCATTCACGTTTGGCGGGCGAAAGCCCATCACCGCGGCGCCCGCGCGCGCGGCCAACTCGCCGGCCTCGCGCCGCGCGTCGGCGCCGCTTTTCAGGCCCCGCACGTTGCGCACTGCAGAGACGATCAGCCACTCGTGGTCCAGGTGCGAGACGCGTCCATCAATGCGCGTGTCCCGCACCCGAAAGCCGTTCCAGACCACGTGCACCGCCGGCACCGGCTGGGCCTCTTCCTTGGTGGCAGCCAGGTCGGCGGCCGTGAGCACGTGTACGCCGGGCAGCCGCTCCTTGAGCCGCGCCACGATGTGCGACTCGGGCTCCAGGAAGTTGTTGGGGTGCGGCGCTGCAGGCGCGGTCGTGGCCATCAGTACCCCCCCCAGTCAAATGCGCTACCCGGCGCACGGGTGACCATGCGGCCGGGTGGCTGGGCCACGTCCACGTCACCACCACCCAGGCTCACCACGCCCTTGGCCAGGTCGGCCAGGTACTGGTCGGCCCAGGCCGCGCCGCGGCGCAAGTCCTCGGGCACCGAGGTGCCGTACAGGCGCTTGAGCGCGATCGCCGCCACGGCCGCGGGCAGGCTGCTGCCCTGCACCAGATCCAAGGGCAGCGGCATGCGGGCGCGGTAACGGGGGAACAGGTAGGTGTCAGCATGGCGGCTGGCGCGCTCCAGGGCATCCTGCAGACGCCCCAAGGCGGCCGTGGCCACGGCGATCGCATCGGCCGTCCATGCGCTCACATCACCGCCCGTGGCCACCAGGCGCAGCAGCTCGGCGTCGAGCACGGCCTCGGGCGCAGCCCTTTGAGCCAGCTCGGTCCAGCCACCCGTTGCGGCGGCGACCAGGTCAGTGATAGAGGCGTAGGCGGTCATGGCGATCAGCGCAGCACGCGGATGAACTCGCCTTCGGCCATGGCCGCATCCACCGCGCGGCCGGCGGCTACACCAGCGGCCAGCGTGATGGCGCGCCCCGTGGCGTCTGACTGCACCTGTGCACCCGCAGCGACGGCTGCGCCGGCTTCGACCAGCACCAGGCCGTGCGTGGACACGCCCGCCTGCTCACCGGGGTCATAGTTCGCGTTGGCAACACCCAGCGCGGCGTCGGTCGCGTTGGCCGTGTCACCCGCAAAGTTCACAAAGCGCTGCCTGGTGAGCGCGGCGGCGGCCAACACCGTCGTGGCCAAAAGGATCTGTTCGGTTTTCATAGGGGGGTCAACCTCACTCATTGATGGGGGTCAGCAGGCCGGAGAGCCGGTCGGCCTCGGCTACGGTCAGCCGGATCTCGAAGCCCACGCCGTACACCCGACCGTCGTGGCGGATGGGCACAACGCCGACCAGGTAGCGGTGCTTGGCATCGGGATCTGCCTTGTTCACAGGCGGCTCTTCAGGCGGCGGAGTGGTCGGAACTGCGGGCGCCTGCTTGCCAGTCGTGCCCGAGGCTTCGCCTTCGCTGGCCTCGCCCGACGCGGCTTGCGCCGCATCGGAAGGGGCCGTGGAAGTCTGTGGGGGCACCTCCACCGCGGGAGCTGCGGCCGCTGCGGCAGTGGTTTTGGCGGCGGTAGTTGCCTTGGATTTGGTGGCCATGGCATTCACCTCACGCAGCGCCCGTGACCAGGTAGCCGGCTTCCGCGCCCAGCACGTAAGGGCGGAAGATGTCGGTATTGCGGATCAGCTCGAGCTTGCCGCCGCCACCCAGGCGGGTATCCACCACCGGGTTGCCGGTCTTGCGTAGCGTGTAGCCAAAACCGGGCTCGTAAGCAGAGCGCACGGGCGCGTCGCCAGCCTTGGAGGGGGCACCCGGCGGCACATAGGCCATCACGAGATTGCCGCCCCACATGTCCGTCACCGCGCCGGCATCGGTGGCATATACGCCTTTACCAATGACGATGTTCTCGATCTCGAAGATCTCGCGCAGGTCGACCAGTTGCACCAGGCGCGGCTTGGAGTCACCCAGGATGGCACGCAGCTTCGGATGGCGCTTGAGGGCACGCCACGCCTTGTAGCCGATCACCATGGTGTTGGGCTCCTTGACGATCTTGCCGCGCACCGCAGCGCGGGCATCGTCCACCACACCTTCCGGGTCGCTGCCGGGGTCCGTGAACACGTCCGTTCCCGACAGCGCGATCTTGTTGCCCACCGGGTAATTGGCCGGGTTCTGCGTCATGTCGGCCACCGTCTTCTCGTGGCGCAGGCGGATGGCTTCCACCACACGGTTGGTGGCATGCGCCTGCAGCGGGAAGGCGCTTTCCGCGTCCTCGCGGTAGTCGATGGGGTACTCCAGATCGTGCTCGTCCAGCGCAACGGTGATGCCCCCGATGTCCTCGGGCACCAGGCGGTTGGACTCGGCACGCAGTGCGCGCTCGGTTTTGTAGACCTTGAAGGCCTCCTTGCCGAAGGTAGGAATCTTCCCACCCTCCTTGTCCACGTTCACGAAGGGCAGCAGCTGCTCGCCAACAAACTCGGCGTTGCTGTAGCCCAGGGCCAGCGCGCTGAGGACAGGGTCCACCACGCGCAGATTGCTCAAACGTCCCATGTGTTTCTCCTTGGGGTACGGGTCGGGTTACTTGGCACGCATCACTGCGTGGGCCGCGGCGGCGTAGGTCACACCGTGTTCCTTGGCATAGGCGCGGATGCGCTTGTCCTGTGCCGTGCGGTCAGGCGTGGCGCCTTCGGCAAACGCGGGGCCGTCGTCGCTGGTGCCTGCGTCATCGGCCACACGCTGGCGCGTGGCGGTCTCGCCAAACTCCACGGCAGGCGGCAGTGCCTGCAGCAAATCGCGGAAGACCTGATGCATCGGCTTCTTGGCGTCGCCTTCGCCGAACTCCACGTCGGGTGTGGACTGCAGCTGCGCGCCGATGGCGGCCACCTGGTCCTTCATGGCGGCCGGAATACGCGCCTCGCCGGCCATGGCCTCGGCAAAGGCCGCGTTGTCCGAGCGGATGGCCTCGGCCAGGCGCGCCTGTTCGGAACGACGCAGCTCCTCGTTTTGCCGCTGCAGGGCGGCGTTCTGTTCGCGCAACTGCGCGGCTTCCTGGTCTGTCACTGCGGACTCCTTTGGTGGTGGATTGCTGGGGGCGGATGCGCCCTCCGCGAATGCGGGGGCAGGAGTGGCGGCGGTCACATCACTTTCGCGCCGCGCATTGATCTCTTCCTGCGCACCCAGCTCCAGGGCGCGCACGTCGTAGCCCGGCAGGACCTTGTCGGCTTCGTCCAGGCCGAACTTGCCGACAATCCATTCACGCAAGTTGCGCCACAGGTTGGCGGAGGTCATGGCGTCCCATTCGCCGAAGGTCACACCCTCCTGAAAGCACACACAGCCGTCGTCGTCGGTGGCGGCGAACTCGGGTGTATCCAGGCCCTTCACGGCGGGCGCTTGTGCGCCCAGGAAACCGATGTGGCGCAGGTACCAAACGCCGGGCGTGGGGTTGTTGGGGTCGGTCGGGCGGTAGAACTTGGCGCTCACCGTGCCGTAGGCGCCGCGGCGCACGGCCTCCGCGAACTCCGGGTCCACCTTGTCTGCGGCGGCATACAGGCCGCGCTCGGTCGCGGTGAGGGAGACTGCCCAGCCCTTGGCCGGGTCGTCCGTCTTGGGGTGGCCCACCACCAGTGGGGCCTTGGAAATCCTGGGGTCGTAGGCCCGTGCCATGGCCTGCAGGTCGGACTCGCTGAACTCAATGGACTCACCATGCATGGTGGTCCAGCGGCCAGGCTTGAAGATGTGCAGCGGCTTGGGGGTAGATGCGGCTTGAGGCATGGGCCGCACTGTCGCGCGTACCCTGCGCTTTCCGTAAATGCTGCACTCCACATACTCACGAACAAAAAGGCCCCGTCGCGGCGGCGATCGGGGCCTTCATGGCATGGGTGGTGGGTGGGCTATTCCAGCTGCAGCTCGCCCTGGCGCAGCGCCATCTGCTCACGCCGCCACGCGCGCTCAATGTTGCGCACGCGGCTAGCGGTAATGCCGCAGGCATCGGCCACGTCTTTATACGGCAGGCCAGAGGACAGCAGCTCAATGACGCGGCGCGTGCGGGCGCTGCTCATCATGTCTGCGCCCACGGGAATGTAAGGCTGCGTGCCACCCAGATCCTGGGCCAGGCCCATGGTGAGGGCCACGGCCAGCGTGGCAAGCGACGCCGGCGTGGCGGCATCGGCGTCGGGAGCCGACAGCAGCGTGATGTAGTGGCTGGTGGCCAGATCGCGCCAGGTGTCTGACCACGCCGGGGCCATCAGCGCCTCCAACGGCGCGAGCTGCTCGGCCGTCAACTCGGCCAGGTCCAGGCGGTCGAACATATCAAACATGCGCTCCTCCTCGCTGCTTCCACGCCTTCAGCGCCTCAATGCAGGTGTCCAGCTGCGCGCCAGTGCAAAAACGCAGCGCAGTCACATGCACCGTACGCTCCACCCATGCGTCCAGCGCGGCGCGGCTGGGGTTGTCCAACAGGCCATCGCGGTGCAGTTGGTGCCACAGCGCCCACACCTTGCGCTCCTTCGGACTGGCGACGGTCTTGGCCTTGGCGAACTGCTCACCCGTCAGGGGCCTGCGGCGCGTGGGCTGTGCCAGGCCCAGGCGCTCGGCCAGCGCTTGCATGTGTTCGCGCACCTTGCGCCGCTCGACCTGGTTCATGGCCTTGCTGCTGTCCTTGCCGGTCAGGTTGACCAGCAGTGCGCGGTAGTCGTCATCGGACTGCCTGAGCTTGCCCTTGAGTACGTGGATGGCGGCGATGTGGTTGGTGGTCATGCCGATGGCTCCAGTTGAGTGGCGATCAGACGCAGGAATGGCGCGAGCGAATCCGTCGCGTGGGGGCCGTCGATCGCAGGAGCCTGACGCCGCCGGTCCGGGGCCAGCTTTTCGTAGTAGCAAGCCTTGCAGCAGTAGAAGAGACCGCTACGCGTGTTGGGATCGCTGAAGAAGAATTCCAGATCTGCGGGCCATTCCTCATCGCACTTCTTGCACAGCTTCACTTCATCGACCATGGCTTACCCCAGCAGCGGCCCAAGCCACCAGTTCCACAGGCCCAGCAGGCTGCAGGCCAGGAACACCCACTGCTGCGCATGCAGGGGCCACTGGCGCTGCCAGGCGCTGGCGATCAGCCAGGCCACGTTGCTGACCAGGAATGCGCCGAAGCCCCAGCCCGGCAGCGCGGGCATGGCCAGCAGCAGCGCCCCCAGCACCCCGAAAAACGAGCCCAGGATGGACACCGCCAGCACTTCCTGGCGCAAGGGCGTTTTAAGGCCCTGGACGCTGCAGGAGCGGCAACCCCCTGGGTTTTGCGCTTGGGACGTTTTGGGACGGGATTCCATGGCTTCGCGGGGCATCACGACGACACTCCAGTGCTACCCAACTCGGTGCGGCCATGTCCGCCCAGCGCTGCAACCAGGTCGGGGATCAGCTTGGACAGCTCGCCCGTGGCGATGGCCACATCGGCGTCAAAGCCGCCGTCGTCCTGCGCCTGGCCCTCGAACACCGTGTCCAGGAACGCCACCTTCTTGAGCTGCAGTCCTTCCGTCAGGACGAAGGACACGCGGTCGTCCCAGCTCATGGCCAGCTTGGTGGGCAACTTGCCGGCCTGGATGTGGTCTCGCACCTCGGCAATGTCCAGCGGGTGGCGACCGTAGCGCACCACGGCCTTGGACTCGTCGGGCGACTTCAGCTCGCACTCGCGGTCGATGCTGAAACCCGCCGGCGGCTCCTGCTCCTTGAGCCACTGCGCCATGGCAGCCTGCGGGCTGGTCTGCGTGTCCAGCAGCGCCACCGACAGGCCGGGCAGCGCCTCGACCAGCGCGGTGACGATCTCGTCGGCCCGGCCCTGGCTGCCGGTATCCAGCACCAGCAAGCGCGCCTGCGGGTCGATCCACACCCACGTGGATGCCTGCTTGGTGAAGGCAACGGGCAGCAGGTCCAGCCGGGCCTCGTCCTTGAGCTCCTTGGTCTCCTTCTTGCCGGGCCTGCGGCCGGTCTGCTGCTCGATCTGCGCGGCCTTTTCCTTGACCTTGCGTTCCAGCACCGTTCCGGGGATCACCTTCGCCTCGGTCATGAAGCGCAGCATCCACTGCCCGCCCACGGATTCGACCAGCAAGCCGTGAGCCTCGCCGCGCGGCGGAACCCAGCCGCTGGACTTTTCCTGCGTGGCGCCACATTCTTGGAACGGAGTCTTGGCCAGCGCCTCCTCCAGCTGGGTCAGCTCCACCTGCCACCGGGGCGCGATGCGGTAAATGATGGCGTTTTTGATCATTGCGCTTCCTTCTTGCGCTTGGCCTCATGCTTTTCACAAACCGCCAGCGCCGTGGTGCCGAACAGCCCGTTATTGCAGTACCAGGGGTAGTAGTCGGCGCCGGTTCTGTGCTGCTGGGAATGCGTGCAATTGCGGCAGCTGGGGCGAGCGTTTGCGTTCTGGTAGCCCATGCGCTCTTTGACGCGGTCGATTGGGGTGGAGCGCATCACGCTGCCTCGCCTTCCTGGGCCGCACCCTTGAGCAGCGCGTCCACCAGCTTGTCCACCTCGCTGTCCACGGGTTTGATTACCACCATGTCGCCGGCGTCCTCGACCGTCACGCCGATCTTCCTGAGCTCGGCTGCGGTGAGCTGCGCCAGTGCCTCCTTGACCGGCGCCTCCTTGGTGCGGATCAGCACGTCGGCCTGATCGGGCAGGTGTTTCTTGATGCGGGCCACCACGGCGTCGGCGTCGTCGAAGGTGATGGCCCCTTTGCCCTTTTGGTAGCCGAGCTTGACGCCCGCCAGCACCTGGGTCTTGGGCTTCACGAAGCACTCGGGGTGGGTTTCGACCAGGGCACGCAGCGCGTCCTCGGCCTCGGCGGCGCGCGTCACGGCACGGCGGATGTCGGCCAGGTGGTCGCGGCGCAGTGCGGCTATGCCGTCATTGAGCGCGGTGACCTTCTCGGCCAGGAGTGCACGGGCCTTGGCGTACACCTCGGCATGCTTGTTGATGGATTCGATGGCGGTGGGCATGGGTCTCCTTTTGTGATCAGCACCGAAAGCCGCGGCTCTGGATGCGCTTGTGGTCATCGGCCCCATCGCGCGCGGCGGGCGCCGGGCTGGTGGTCCAGGTGGGCGCGCGCATGCGGTCGTACTGCGCGGGCGGCACGGCGTCTGCCGGGCGCGGCGTGGGTTGCACCTTGCCGCGGGGACGGCCGCGGCCTGGCATTTGCTGGGTGGTCAGGTTCACGGCTGCTCGCCTTTCTTTGTTGCGATGGCTGCGCGCATAGCGCGCACGGTTGGGGACATGCCGGCGGGCGCCGGTGTGGTCGCGGGCCGTGGTGTGGCCGCGTTGGTGGTGGGTGATGCGGCGACACCCTGCAGCAGTTGGCCCACTTGCGTGGGAGCGTCGCTGCTGTGCGCGCGGCCCGCGTTGCGCAGCTCCTGCTCGCGCTGCTGCTCGGCCTGGCCCTCGTGCTTGTCGGCCATGCCTGATAGCACCGCATAGAGATAGCCGTGGCCCTTCATGGGTAGTTCCAGGCGCTGCGCGGTGCGTGCGTCCAGCATCTGGTCGATGGCCTGAGCCCAGGCGGCCAACGGTGCCGCCCAGTCGCGCCCCTTCCAGGTGATGGCCTGGCGCTCCAGGTCGGGCAACAGCTGCAGGATCAGCTTGATCTTCTTGGCGGCCGTCAGGCGATGCTTGGGCGGCTGGAACAGCGCCACGTACTGCAACACGCGGGCGCCCAGGGGGATGCTGACGCTGGCCAGGCGGGACAGCGCGCGCTGATCCGCCTCGGAGGCGAAGGCCACCGACAGATCGAACTCCGCGCCGCAGGCGGGGCAAGACAGATCCGTCACAGCAGCCCTTTCGCATGGAACCAGCCACTGGCCACGCCCAGGGCGATGGAGATGGCTGCCAGTAGTACCACTTCGGCCGCCAGAGCCATCCAGCGCCGCACGCGGCGTGCCCGCGGTGTGCGCGGTGCCTCCTGCTCTATGGCACCGGGTGCGAAGTAGAACCCTCCTGGGGGCAGTTGGTGCGTGTCGTGGCGGCAGGAGCGGCCCACGCTGGGGCGGCCGTGGCATACGCCCAGTTCGTGGCAGGATCGCTTCGTGGTCATTGCATGCTCCTGATGCAGCGCGCCGAAATACAGCGCGCCTCGGGCCAATCGGCCAGCGTCTGGCTGACGGCTTCGCAGCTGCTGGCAAACAGGCCGGTGATGGACCACCGGGCCAGGGGCGTCTTGATGGTGATGCGGAAGATGGCCATGGCTTCAGCATCCGGCGATGACCTGCGCGTCCACTACTGGCCAGCCCGCACGCGTGGCGGCGTTCATGGCGCGGCAGACCAGGTTGTTGACCACCAGGGGATAGCACTCGCTGCGCGCGTCGCTTGCCTTGCCGCCGCGGGGGATGTGCACCAGGCGGGCGCGGATGGCGTCAGCCGCGTCGGGGGCCATCACGTCCTCGTACTTCAGGTCGAAGCGGGCGAACTTGTGGCGCAGGTAACCCTCCAGTTCGGCATCCAGCGGCTCCAGCTCCACGATCTCGCAGCGCTGGGCCACCTCGCGCACCTCGGCGTTCTGGCTGGAGAGGCGGTCGCGCAGCTCGGGCTGGCCGACCAGGGCCACACCGATCAGGCGGCGCATGCCGTCCTTCAGCTCAATGAAGCGCTTCAGGTGCTTGAGCGTGGCGCCAGGCAGGCAGTGCGCCTCTTCAATGAGCAGCAGGTGGCGACGGCCGGCGCGGTGGCTGGCTTTGAGCAGCTCATGCACCTGGCGAAAGCGCGCCTCGGGTGACGACTTCACCTTGAGCTGCGGGTCCAGCGCTGCGGCGATGGATTCGGCAATGTGGCTGGCCTTCAGCGTCTTGCCCTTGGCGTCGCTGGCCTCCATGGCCAGCACGTAGGGGCGGATGATGACCACGTCCTTCTTGTCGGCCTTCAGGCGCTCTTCCAAGTCCTCGGCCAGGGTGCTCTTGCCAGCACCGGACTCCCCCACCACCGCCAGGAAGCCATGGTGCTGCGCACAGTCGTTGAGCGCCGCGCGCACGTAGCGCACGCTGGGCGTCTGGTGCACGTCGTCGGGGGTCTGCACATCGTCCTGGAAGGGGTTGCGCGGCAGGTTGAAGTGCTTGCGAGCGTCAGGGGACAGGGCTTCGTTTTGCAATAACATCGTTTCCTCCTCGGGGGTTTCGGTTGGTTTCGGGACTTCAGGGGCGGCCTCGGCGTGTTGCGAGCACGTCGGGGCCAACTTCTTTGCGGGGGTGATGAACAGGCTCAGCAACTGGGCCGGCGTGGCGCCCAGGCCGCGGAGCCAGGCCTCTGCCTTGCGGCGCAACGCGGTTTCACCCTTGGCGGGCCATTGGCCGTGAGCCACCAGGCGGCTGGCTGCCGAGCGGCTCAGGCCGGTGGCGCGGGCAAACTGGGACTGCGTTGCGCCGATGGCTTCCAGGACCGGGGCCAGGCTCATGCGGCACCTCCCCCAGCCACTACGCGCAGGCCGGCGCGCACTGTCAGGCGCTCCATCAAGGCCTGCAGCTGGTCCTCAGGCACGCCATCGGGGTACCAGGCGCGTAGCTGTGCGGCTTTTTCGCGGTCCATTTGCAGGCCCATGCGGCGCAGCTCGGCGGCGGCCTCAAAGCCGCTGAGCACACGCGCCGGTGCCTTGTGGGTGGCCACGCCGGTCTGCAGCTCAGTGCCGCGGCGCGGCAGCATGGCCACGTCGGGCAGGTTGGCGTGGTGCTTGTAGGGGTCCAGCGTGCCGCCCAGGGGAAGCGCCTTGGCCTTGCGCGCGGCGGCGGCCTGCTCGTCTGTCTGCGTGCCGGTGGCGATGCGTTCCACCAGCTTGCGGTTGGCGTCTGCGGCGGTCTCGGGCAGGCTCTTGTATTCGCGGGCGATGTGCGCCGCATCCAAGGAAAAGCCGTTGGCGTCTGTCTGCACTTCAGGCACTTCGATCAGCACCTCGTCGCCCTGGGCGTCGCGGTCCAGCACATAGGCAGTGGCCGGATTGAAGGGGTTGAAGGTGACGGTGAGCTTCTCGCCCACCATCACGCCTGGCACGTGCTTGACCGACCACACCCGGCTGTTGAAGCGCACGCACAACTCGCGGTCCACCTTCGGGGTGGCTGGCTCGTGGGTGAGTAACTGGCGCGCCAGATCGGCGCCTACCAGGCGCAACTGTTGCTGGGTGATCTCCATCCACTTGGCCCAGCGGGTCAGGCCGTGGCGACTGTGCACGCGCACGCTGTTGTAGTAGCGCATCCACAGGGCGGCCTGCTCGTTGATCCAGTCGATGCTGGGCACGTGCTGGAACTTGAAGCCGCTCTCGAAGTTGGTTTCGACCAGGTTGTGGGCGTTCTCCACCTGCCCCTTGGCGCGCGGGTTGCCCGCTTCGTTCACCACAGGCTTGACCTGCAGGCGGCGCAGCAGCGTCTTGAACGCGCCGCCGATACCAGCGCTGCCGGGGTCCATCGTCAGGTGGAAGGGAACGCCGTACATCTGCTGGTCGGGGCGCTGGGCGATCGCCGCCAGGAACGCCTCGGCCATGTTGACGATGGATTCGCCCCCGGACACGTAGTGCACGAAGATGGCACCGCTGCAGTGGTCGGTGAGTACATAGCGCGTGAGGCGCTGGCGCTTGATCTTCTCGAAGTTCTCGGGCTTGTTCTTGTAGAACACGGCCTTATCCATGTCGGCTACGCCGCCCTCGGGCACATAAAACAATGTGCTGATGGAAGCGTCGATCTGCCACACGTCGTTAGGGTGCTCGCTGGCCAGGGCCTGCACAGGCGCGGGCTGGCGCAGCTGGTCGGGGTGCAGCTTGTAGGTGCGCAGTGCGCGGGCGCAGGCACTGTCGGACAGAGGGCGAATCTCGCCCGTGGCAGCATCCAGCGTGCAGGCGAAGTGCGGCCGGTTGGCACGCAGCCGCACCAGCGCCAGCTTGAGGGCGTGGATGCTCTTGTCGTTGGCACGGTAGCCCTCCATGAGCGCGGTGCTCAGCAGCTGCGCATCGGGCAGGCTCAGGGATGTGGAGCCCGCGTCGGAGCGGCGTTTGCGTTCGGGTTTCACGGTGACCTCCTTGATGCGGCGCATGAGCGTGGCGCGCGACAGGCCCAGGTGCTGGCAGGCGGCGGCGTAGACGGCCTCCTTGCCGCCGTGGCCTGCCGCCTGGGCGCGGCGTACCACGTCCAGCAGGGCTTCGATGAGTGCGGGGCTCATGCGGCGTTGCCTTATGCAGCTTTAGCCGTTCCGGTGCCTTGGGCTGCTGCCCAGCGCTGCCATTCGGGCAAGGCGCCTTCCGCCAGGTTGGGCAGGTTGAACTCGTCGCGCAGCAGGGTCAGGTCGGCCATGAGCTGCCCCACCATGCCGGCCATGAAGGTGCCGTTGTCCTCGGCATGGTTCTGCAGTGCGATCAGCGCGGCGCGCAGCTGGCCGCGGATGGCGCCCTGGGCGGAGAGCAGGTGCGTTGTCGCCTCTTGCTGCAGCTTCTCCAGATCCTCGTCGGGGGGCATCTTGGCGATGCGCTCCTGCGCGCGCTCCAGTTGGTCGATGCGGGACTGCTTCTTGGACATGACGGCCCTGGTAGCGTCATGCTCGGCACGGGACTCGCGCAGCGCGGCGCGCAACTCCTTCACGCTCATGGTGGCCACGTCGTCGAGGGACAGCTCGCCGGTATGGCCAGTAAGTTCCAGTTCCTCGATCTGCTCGTCGTCCAGAACGAGCATCTCGAACAGCTTGGATTGGTTGCCGATGGCCTTAACCAAATGTGCCGACGTCGGCACATTTGAGAACTTGACCGCAGCCTGAATGAACCGGGCCGCGACATAGCGATCAAGGCCCAGCACATCCATACGTCCAATGAATTCACCGTGCTCGCAGGCCTCCTTGAGCACGCGCAGCCCGCGCCCCACCTCCAGACACGCCTCCACGCTGCGGCGCATGTTGGCAGCGATGTCGCGCTGGATCAGGTCGGGGTCGGTGGCGTCGGCGGGCAGCTGGTAGCCAAGTTGCTGCGCCACAGCGCGTACGGTGGTCTCGCGCTGGGACAGCGCGAGGGCCTGGGCGCCTTCGTCGGCGCGCATCACCGCCATGGCGCCTGCGAACTTCTCCTGGTCGATGGTCTTGTCATCCACGTCTTGCGCTTCGATATTCTTGGGTTGGCGTGCCATGGGCTTCTTTCTCAGTCGGGGTTGCGGGTGAATCGGTTGCGGGCCTCATCCACGCGGCGCTGGGCCGCGTCGATGCTGTTGAAGACCTTGATGGCCTGCTGCGGCAGGCGCGGCGTCAGGCGCCAGTGGCCGGTGGCCTCGTCACGCTCGGCCAGGCCGGCGGTGTGCAGGTTGTCCAGGTCGCGGGTGATGGCGCTGGCGCTTACGCGCAGCAGCTCGGCCAGCTTGGAGGGCGGATAGCCGTTGACCACGTCGCAGAACAGAGCCATCTGCAGGTGCAGGATGCGCTGCTGGGCGGCGTTGGTGTAGTCGGTGGTGCGCTTGGTCATGCATCGAACTCCAGCTCGGGCGTGGCGTAACGCGCCACGTTGGCGTGGTGGTAGGCCACCTGCTCCATGTGCAGGCGAAGCGCGGCCAGGGTGGCTTCGGTGTCGGCCTCGGTGGGGGCGGCGTAGAACTGGGTGAGCAGTTGCAGGGCAGCGGCGCAGCTGCTGTTGATTTGAAGCAGCTCGGTGCCCTCGGCCTTGCGGCCGGTAGGCATGGGCACCGCCAGACGGCCGGCGCTGGCTACCAGCCACTCACTGACGTAGTGGCAGCCGCAGGCCAGCTCATAGGCCGGGATCAGGATGGCGGGCATGCGGCCCGTGGCCAGCCACTTGTAGAGGCTGTCGTGGGTAGTGCCCATGCGGTCAGCAATGCGCTCTACGCTCAGGTTGTGCTTGGCTTGCGCGAATTCCTTGCAAAGGCGCATGGCGTGTACCAGGCTGCTGGCGCGCAGGCGTTTCCAATCGCGGCGAATCATTGGAAGCCCCCTTCACGGTCGGCCGCTAAACAAATGCCGGCTTGGAAATGCTGAAAACGGCTTTCAGGGTGGCAAAGTGCAGTCATCTCACACCCCACCGTGAAAGGACGACCATGAGCCAAGACTTACCTGATGTGCTGGATGGCCTGCTTGCGCAGATTGAGCAACTGCATGCGGCGCAAGCGGTACAGCGCGCGGCGTTTGTTGCACTGGCCCGCCAGCTGTCAAGGGCTGGCCATGCAGACCTGCCGCAGCTGGCGCAGGATCTGGACACACTGGCACAGGCGCAGCCTGAGCCAGCCTGGCAAGCAGGGCTCGCAGAGCTGTCACGGGTGCTATTGCTTGCGCATGCTGGGCCATCAGCAGGTCGCTGATGCTCCGGGCCTCACCGGGTGTCAGCTTGGCGTTACGGCAATTTGTTACAGTGGGCGCGGGACGCATCTGCATGGCCCTCACGCTGCCAGCGGGGTGTATCGCTGCACGCTGGTGGGGCGCGAGATTTCGCCATGCTTGAGGCCCAGCGCAACGGCAATGTTGTGGCTTTCGCCACGCAGGCACTTGCGCTTGGGGTTGCGCTCGTCGTCGTTGAGGATGTCGCCGACCAACACGGGTGAATAGCCGTGCTGCTTGGCCCAGCCGGAGATTGACCAGCCGCGGCTGGCGAAATCCTGGCGCACCTCGGCTCGGGTTTTGAGGGGCATGGTGGCTCCTGGGTTGTTGGCACTTGTTGGCGCAAGTGCCGATAGGTTTTGACTTGTTGGAATGAATTATGGGAAAGAAATCTTTCCCATGCAATAGGCTTGAGGGAAATATTTCATGCCCATTGGTGAGCGATTGCGCGAGGAACGCGAGCGGCTAGGGCTGAGTCAGCCCAAGTTCGCTGAACTCGCTGGCACGACCAAGCAAACGCTGTTCTCTTGGGAGAGCGGAAAAACTGCGCCCGATGGCTTTCAGATGGTTGCCTTCTCTGCCGCCGGCGTTGACGTTCTCTACGTACTCACAGGGGAGCGCAGTGGTCACAACCCTGCGCATGACGCAGCCGAGCAGGTACTGCTGGACAACTACCGGCGCTGCGGCGCGCAGGCGCGCCAGCACCTGATCCAGACGGCTGCGCTGCTGGCGGCAGGCATGCCACCGGCGCCGGCCGCACGCGCCAGCGCTAAGGGCGATGGTGGGCAGTCCGTAGTGGGCGACAACGCAATTCAGATTGGCAGCGTGACGGGCAAGACGCGCATCAAGAACAGGTGAGGGTCAAGGCGTGGGTGAGCTACCAAAGCAGTTGCTGGCCTGGTTGGCCAAGCTACTGCCACAACAGAAAGTGCGGGGGGACAACGCCGTCCAAGTCGGCAAGGTGAGCGGTGGCCTGCACACGGATCACAGCACGCACAGTCATGCAGTCCATGTGACCCATGTGACGCACCAGCACTTCTACCCCGTTGCAGGCAAGCCAACACAGACCTCTGCTGGCCGTCCAGCTGCATCCAACGACGGCGGCCGGCTCACCCCTGAACAGCTTGAGGTGTTCGCACGTATGAAGCAGCTGAGGCCCCGCACCTACAACAAAGTGGTGGCCTTCATGCGCAGCGAATTCAACACCGGCCTGGTGAACCAACTGCATGGCCAACAGCTGTACCGTGTGCGTCGGTATGTAGAGACGATTCAACGCAACGAGGAGAAGGAGCGGGCATGATCAAGCAAGCCGTTTTTCTGATCGCCGTACTGCTTTCGGCTGCACCTACGTGGGCCATCAATAAGTGCAAGGGGCCTGACGGCAAAGTCGTATTCCAGGACGCACCCTGCGCAGGCCAAGGCGAGAAGCTCGACGTGCGGCCGGCATCTGGTCATGCTGCCCGTGCGCCGTCGCCCGCACCTTCCGCGCCTGCTCCAGCGCAAATAGCTGCACCAGCACCAGCACCTGCAACGCCGGTGCCGGCTCCAGCCGCACCAGTGAAGTCCGTCCTGGAGTCGCAAGCAGACCAATGCCTTGCTTGGTACCGGCCGTTGCTACGCGATCCAGCAAGCGCCTATTACTCCAACCCCAAGCTTGAAGACAAGCGCGTTCTGCGCATGACGCTGCATGCCACGAATGGCTTTGGCGGCGTGGTGACGCGTATGGCTGCTTGCGAGTTTGACAACGGAAAGCTCAGCGCCGATTGGACAAAGATTCAGGCGAAGCGGCTGGAGTGGGGCGTGAACTGACAGCAGCCCTTGGAGGAAAAGACAGATCTACCGCGCAGAAGGCGCTGGAGCGCCGGCATATGGGCAGGACATCAGCAGGCTGTCAGCAATTGCGCTTGCGATGACATGCGGCAGATAACAGGGATCTTGAGCGCTGGCAAGACGTGACTCAGGCTTGATTCGAGAGAATTTTATCTAGGAGAAAGATCGTGGTAGCCCGATACAAGAAGAACGACGTTAAGCTCAACGACGAAAAAAAAGTCGATGTTTATGCGACACCCAAAATTTCACATGCGTTAGATCTTATTGATCAGATGAGCCTGTTCGAAGGCGTGAAATTGATGCAATTGCTCGAGGTCATGTATGAGCAAGGGAAAAAAGACGGAGCTCGCAACGCGTTCTCCGCAATCCATGCTGGTGTTGCAGCAGCGGAAAAGTCTATCCCGCACAGGAACCCAGGGAGGAAGCCTAAAGCAAAGCGTTAACCCTCTTTCCTGAATTGAGCAGTAGCCCGCAGAACGCGCGTTGGTGGCATACGAGCAGACAGCGCGTGGTGGCCAATAACAATCACAGGCGATAGGAGAAAACTTTGACCACCATGCCATCCAAGGATGAGCCTCAGCAGTACGTTTGGGAAGCAACCCACCGCATTTACTACAACACAGAGCAACCGGTCCCGATCAAAGAGGTGATCATTGCATTGCAAGGACTCGAGGGAATTCTTCGAGTTCTGCCTAAGGCGGTGACAGCGCTTACAGGAATCGATGTTGCTGAAACGCAGTTTCTCGTCCAGAGTATTGAGTCAGGAAGCCTAACAGAGGACTTCATTGTGAAGTTCTTTTTTGGGGACAAGGAGAAGTTCGATGCTTTCGCCGAGAAAATGGGAAAGAGCAAGGTGGTGAAAACTGCTGTCATCTCGGCCATCATTGCAAGCATCGTGGCCTATGGGGTCATCAAGGCTACATCCCCCGGTTCGGCCCCAAACATCACAGCGACCAACAGCGTGATCATCCAGGGTGGAGCGGGTTCATTGAACATCACACCAGAAGCCTTTGAAGCCGCCATGCGAGGCGCGGTTGGCGACAAAAAAGCAGTGGCCGAAAGCGCGCTCAAACTCATGGCCCCAGCACGCTCGCAACCCGGCTCTTCGGTTTCTATCAGCCCGGTTGACGAGCCGAGTCAGGGGTTTGAGTTTCCTGCTAAGGCAGTTGCAGAGGTACCCGCACGTATAGAGTTGGAATCCAACGAGCGCATTGAGGAATACCAGAATACGCGCCTCGCTATCAGGGCTACAAACCTCGACAGCAAGAAGAATGGCTGGGCTGGAAAGCTCGCGCTGCGAGAGGAACGACTGCCCATAGAACTGGATCCGTCGGTATCAGAAGCGGATATCTTTGGACGGCAAGAAGTTATGGTCGATGCGGCGTTGGTGTACAAGGAAAAAGGCCGCTCACGTGAACTCAAGCCCGCACGCATCTATGTGAGGCGTGTCATCGGCCCGGTAACGTCGAAGAACTAGCCCACCAAAAACAATGGCGCGTAGCATTTACCGCTGATCGCGCGCGCACGGCATCCTGCCGTGCATGACTTCCTCTCACGTCCGAACAGGGCTCCCCAGCGCATGGGTGCCCCATGGATAGCCGCATCGCCATAGCGGCTCTGGCACTGTCCGCCTCCGGGCTGGTCTATATCGCCCAGCGCGAGGGCTATAGCGAGCGCGCTTACCCTGACCCAGTCCACGGCCCGAAGGTGCCAACGGCCGGCTTTGGTACCACCGGCAGAGACATCAAGATGGGCAGCACGTTGCCACCCATGCGTGCGCTAGTGCGCCTGCGCGCAGATGCCAACGAGAAGGAAATGGCGCTCAAGCGCTGCATGGGCAATGTGGAGCTCCACCAGCGCGAGTGGGACGCCTTCGTGGGACTTGCCTACAACGTGGGGGCCACCACTGTGTGCAGGAACAACGATCGCACCGGCCCCAGCACGCTGGTCCAGCGCCTGCAGGCGGGCGACTACCCCGGCGCCTGTGAAGCCATCTTGCTCTACGACCGTGCCGGCCCCGTGCGCCAGCCGCGGGACCGCTGCAGCCACCCCGACAACCGCACCTGCAGGGGCGTGTGGACCGACCGCAAGCAGTTGCACGCCATGTGCCTGGGTGAGCCGATGGAGGCCACACCATGAGCCTGCGCATTCTGACCGCTGTGGTGCTGACGTTAGGGGCCCTGATGGCCGTGCGCGCCTGGAATGCCCACCTGATGGCCGTGGGCGATGCCCAGGGTGCCCAGCGTGTGCGCACCGAGTGGGCCACGGCAGAGGCCAAGCGCCGCGCCGATGAGATGGAAGCCTGGGCCGCAGCCTCACGCAAGCGCGCACAGAACGAAGCCATTGCCCGCGAAGAAGAGCAGGCCAAGCAGATTCAAGCCGAAAGGATCGCCCGTGAACAAGCACAACGTGAGGGCGCTCTGCGCGCCGCTCTGGGCCGCGCTGACGCTCGCAACCGCAGCCTGCTCGACACCATCGTCCAGCTCAATGCGCAACTCGCCCCTGGTGGCAATGACATGCCCGGCGCCAGCCAGAGTGCCGGCACCGCCGCCCTCGTTGATGCAGCCCGCACCGCCCGTGAGCTTCTCGGAAGTTGCAGCCGCAGATATGCAGCAGTGGCAGCAGAGGCTGACCGACTCGGCACCCAAGTGAGCGGGCTGCAGGACTTTGTGCGCACCGTTGTTCCCACCGCCCAGGAGCCCCTTTCCCATGATCTTTGAGCTGACGCTGACCAACGTCATCACGGTGGCCGCCCTGTTCATCGCGGCGCTGTGGGCACTACTGAAGGTGATCAGCCACCAGGGGGAGAAGCGCATCAGCGAGCGCTTCGACGCGCTGGGCAAGGTGATGGCGGATATCGCCAAAACGCAGGACCGCAATGCCACGGCCACGCTGGAGCTGGAAAGGGAGTTTCGCAAGCACCAGGCCGACATGGCGCGTGAGTACCTGCGGCGCGATGACTTCGTGCGGCACGTGGGAATCATCGAGACGCGCATCGACAACTTCGCTCTGCGCATGGAGCGGTGCCTGGATCAGTTGGGAGTAAAGAAGTAATGATCGATATCGCCAAAATCCGCCGCGAGGACATTCGCTGGCACCTGCTGCAGGCCATCAATTTGAGCCGCCCCGTGGGCATCTACACGGAGCCGCTTCTGGTGATCGTGCGCTCGGTGTACCCCGACGCGACCCACCAGGAAGTGCGCCTGAACCTGGACTACCTGGAGGAGCGGGAGATGGTGCGCATTGCGCGCGACCCCATGGACCGCTGGATGGTGGACCTGACGCGCACGGGAATCGACTTCGTGGAGTACACGATCGACGCGCAGCCCGGTGTGGCGCGGCCCAAAATCACGCAGGTGTAAGCCATGCCCCGTCGCAGCAAAGTGCATGAGCTGCCGCCCGAGCTGAAGGAGTGGCTGGACGCCGAGCTGGTGAAGCGCGGCTTTGGCGACTATGTGCAGCTGGCGCAGGATCTGAAACAACGCGGGGCCGATATCTCCAAGTCGGCGCTGCAGCGCTATGGCAGCCCGTTTGAGCAGCGCATGGCCCAGCTGAAGATGGCCAGCGAGCAGGCTCGCGCCCTGGTGGACGCCGCACCTGACGAGGAGGACAAGCTGGGCGCGGCCGTGGTGCGCATGACGCAGGAGAAGATTTTCAACTTGCTCATGGACCTGGACATCAACCCCAAGGACGTGGACGTCAACAAGCTGTTCAAGAACGCGGCTGAGATCGGCAAGGCCAGCGTGACGCAAAAGCGCTTCAGCATGGAGGCGCGCGCTGCCATCGAAGCCGAGGCCCGCCGCAAGGCGCTCGAGGAGGCCAGCGCGGTCGCAGCGACCACGGCCAAGAAGCAGGGCCTGTCTGACAGCGGCGTGGAAGCCTTGCGCGCGGCGATCGCGGGAGCACTGTGATGCTGGTCGTCTCTCGCGCCCGCCAGACAGGCCTGTTCGCCTACCAGCAGCTCTGGCTGGAGGCCATGGATATCTATGGCAAGCCCAAGTCCATGCGGATCAGGGGTAAGGGGTTCACCTTTGTCGTCATTGACGATGTGCAGGCCCATTTCCGCCACCCAGGCCGACGCCTCGCCGCGTCTGCAGCTCGCCGCTGCCGCCCGGCACTTCGCCGCGCTGCCGTTCTGTTGCGTGAGGGCTCGTGATGCAGCAGACCGCAGTGGCGAAGGGCATCCTGATGCAGTACCAGGTGGACTGGATCAGGGATCAGTCCCCGGTGAAGATCATCGAGAAGTCGCGCCGTATCGGCATCAGCTATGCCGAGGCGGCCGACGATGTGCTCTATGCCGCCAGCGCCAGCGGGGCCAACGTCTACTACATCTCCTACAACAAGGACATGACGGCGGGGTTCATCAACGACTGCGCCACGTGGGCCAAGGCGTTCAATGCCGCCGCCGGTCAGATCGAAGAGTCGGTGATCGAGGAGGAGGACAAGCAGATACTCACCTACACGATCAAGTTCGACAGCGGGCACATGATCCAGGCGTTCACCAGCAACCCGCGCAACCTGCGGTCGAAGGGCCGCCCTGGCGAGCGCCTGGTGATCGATGAAGCTGCGTTCGTGGACGACATCAAGGAGCTGCTGAAGGCGGCCATGGCCATGACGATGTGGGGCGGCCAGATCCGGATCATCAGCACACACGATGGCGCCGACAACCCGTTCGCCGAGCTGGTCAACGACGTGCGCGCGGGCCGCTACGACTACAGCCTGCACCGCGTGACGCTGGACGATGCGCTGCGCGATGGGCTGTACCGCAAGATCGCGGCCGTCACGGGCCGCGTGTGGTCGCCCGAGGCCGAGGCCGCGTGGCGCAAGGCCACGATCGACCGTTACCGGCCGAACGAGGACGAGGAGCTGTTCTGCATCCCGGCCCAGGGCGGCGGCTCGTGGCTGACACGCGCCCTGGTGGAAAGTCGTATGCGCGATTGGCCAGTGGTCCGGTTCACCGGCACGCAGGACTTCAACAACGCCACGCCAGATCTGCGCAAGCGGATCATGGGCGATTGGATCGGCGATGTGCTGCAGCCACTGCTCAAATTCGAGCCCGGCCTGCGCCATGCCCTGGGTATGGACTTCGCGCGCACCGGGGATTTGTCGTCGATCGCTCCCAACGAGATCGAGACCAACCTGCACCAGCGCATTCCCTTCATCGCGGAAATGCACAACGTGCCCTACAACCAGCAGCTGCAGGTGCTGTTTGCGATCGGCGATGCGCTACCGCGCAAGTGCGGCATGGTGATCGACAGCCGGGGCAACGGCAGCTATGTGGGTGAGGCGGCGCACGACAAGTACGGATCGGTGGTGCAGCGGCTGATGCCTACCGAGGGCTGGTACCGCGACAACATGCCGCCCTACAAGGCAGCGCTGGAGGACGGAACGATCCTGGTGCCAAAACACGATGGCCTGCTGCAGGGCCACCGCGCCATTCGCCTGATTCGCGGTGTGCCCCGCATGCCCGAATCCACCGACAAGGCAATCGGCCACGGTGACAGCACGATGGCCTGCATCTATTCACACGCGGCGGCCCGCATGGATTGGGGGCCGGTGCATGTCGCCAGTCGCCCGCGTGCCAGCCGCCTGGGCGTGTCCCTGGAAGGCTACTGATGACCCGAGGAATCTACGTTTCCCCCACAGAGTTTGTCTCGTTCGCCGAGGCGGCAAAGCCTCAGGCGCCCCTGGTCGATGAGATCGCCACGCGGGCGCGCTCTGGCGATCTGTTCGGCCTGGGTTTTATGCTGCCCAACCCGGACCCGATTCTGAAGAAGCAGGGCAAGGACATTCGCGTGTACCGCGACCTGCGCAGCGATGCACACGTGGGCGGCTGCATCCGCCGGCGCAAGGCGGCCGTGAAGGCGCTGGAGCGACGTGTGCTGCGCGACAAAGCCAGTGCGCGAGCCACACGATTGGCCAACGACATTTTCAGCAGCCTGGACATGGACAGCGTGTGCAACGAGATCCTGGACGCTGTGCTGTTCGGCTGGCAGCCGCTGGAGCTGGAGTGGGGCTGGATGGGTGGAGCACTGGCGCCGCTGCAGGTGGTGGGCAAGCCGGGCGAGTGGTTCATGTTTGATCAGGAGGCGCAGCTGCGCTTCAAGAGCCGTGCGCAACCCCACAAAGGGGAAGAGCTGCCTGCGCGCAAGGTGCTGCTGGCCCGGCAGGAGGCAAGCTATGCCAACCCCTACGGCTTTGCCGACCTGTCCATGTGCTTCTGGCCCACCGTTTTCAAGCGCGGGGGGCTGAAGTTCTGGGTGACCTATGTGGAAAAGTATGGCACTCCATGGCTGGTGGCCAAGACGCCGCGCGGCACGCCCCAACACCAGAACGATGCACTGCTAGATCAGATGGAGTCCATGATCGCTGATGCCGTGGCGGTGATTCCCGATGATTCGTCCATCGATATCCTGGACGCCGATGGCAAGGGCGTCAATACCGACCTGTTCGAGCAACTGCTGATGTTCTGCCGCTCCGAGGTGGCAATCGCACTGCTCGGCCAGAACCAGAGCACCGAGGCGAGCAGCACCCACGCCAGCGCGGCGGCTGGTCTGGAAGTGGCCAGGGAAATCCGAGACGGAGACGCTCGCCTGGTGGAGGCCACTCTGAACCAGTTGTTGCGCTGGGTGGTGGATGTGAATGAGGGCACTGAAGCGCCGGCGCCCAAGGTGGAGCTGTACGAGGAGGAGCAGGTCAACAAGGACCAGGCCGACCGGGACGAATCGCTTACACGCTCGGGCGTCCGGCTCACGCGGCGCTACTGGAGGCGCACCTACAAGTTGGAGGAAGGCGACATCGAGGCGGCGCCTCAGCCTCCCGCGCCCACCGCGGTCGAATTTGCCGAGGCACCGCAAGCCGCCCAGGCGGCGGGCGTGCAGCAACTGGGCGACGGCTCCGCGCCCGTGATGACAGGCTGGCTGGCGCAAGTGCGCAACCTGGTGCAGGCGCACGACGATCCGCAGGCCCTGCAGGATGCGCTGCTGGATGCTTACAGCGATCTGCCCACCGCTGACCTGACCGAGCTGATGGCCCTGGCCTTCGAGCTTGCCCACCTGCAGGGCCGCGATCAGGTCGAACGGGAGGGCGGCCGTGCCTGATGCCAGCACGATAGACGGCGCGCGCCAGCAGTTTGCAGAGCAGATCGACTTCTTCCGGCGCAAGCTGAATCTGCCCAGCGAGACCTGGCGCGACATTCAGCGCGCGGCGCACGACCGGGCCTTCATGGTGGCGGGCGCGATGAAGGCCGACCTGCTGGCCGACCTGCGCAAAGCCGTTGACCAGGCGGTACAGGGCAGCTCCATCGGCGAGTTTCGCAAGCAGTTCTCGGAGATCGTGGCCAAGCACGGTTGGACCGGATGGACCGGCGAGGGCAGCGCCGCCGGAGAGGCCTGGCGCACGCGGGTGATCTACCAGACCAACATCGCCACGGCCTATGCGGCCGGCCGGCGCGCGCAGCTGCTGGACCCAGGCTTATTGCGGCGGCGCCCGTACTGGCGCTACGTGCACAACGATAGCGTGACGCACCCCCGCCCGCACCACAAGCGCTGGGGCGACATGCGGCTGACGCTGCGCCACGATCATCCGTTCTGGGAAACACACTTTCCGCCGAATGGCTGGGGGTGCAAATGCCGCGTGGTGGCCGTAGCCGCACCTAGCGAGGGGGACGCGAGCGCGCCGCCGGATGGGTGGAACGACACCGATCTGCGCACGGGTGTCGCCGTGGGACTCGATGAGGGCTGGGACTATGCGCCCGGTGCCAGGGCCGATGACGATTTGCGTTCCTTTGTGCAGGAGAAGTTGATCGAGTATCCGCCGGCGATCAGCACCGCGCTGTCGCGCGACGTGAATCGGTACATCAATGCCGAGCAGCGGGCGCCGGACTTCGTGCGTGGGGTGCTGGCCGATCGCCAGCGCAGCGACCCGCTGTGGCTGGGCTTTGTGGAGCGGCCGGACTGGATTTCCGAGGCCATCGGCGTGGACACCAAGGGCTATACGGTGCTCCTGCCTGCGGAGGCTCCGCGCCACGTGCGGACATCGCATGGCTTTGACGGTGCGGGTCAGCGGCCAGCGAACCCTGAGGACTTTGCAAAACTTGAAGCGGTGCTCAACGATCCAGATGCCCTACGTGCGGGCGGCAAATCGCGCACCGGCAACGCCACGCTGGTGGCCACCAAGGCGATCGACGGGGAGGTGTTTCGTGCGGTGTGGGAGGTGCTGCCAGGTAAGCGCAATCGTGCGCTTTCGCTCACCAGCCTGGTGATCAAGACCGCCAAATGAAAAAGCCTTGCACCCCCCAACCTAGAACGTCTGCAGACGGGACCGGGTTTGAACACCCGGGGGTTGATGCTGTGCAAGGCGGTTTGATTCTAGCTGGGGGGCCTGCATGCCGCAAATCATCGAGCTGACCGACCGCCGCGGCTTGGACTACCTGCATGGCCTGGTCAAGCGCGGCCAGAACCTGCGGCCCGTGCTCGCCGAGATCGGCGAAGATCAGGCCGAGGCGACGAAACAGCGGTTTGCCACAGCCACGGCACCCGATGGAACGGCCTGGGCGCCCAACAGCGCCGTGACGCTGGCGAATTACGGTGCGCTGTTCGCCCGCAAGAAGGATGGCACGCTGACCAAGCGCAGCGAGCAAAAGCTGGCAAGCAAGAAGCCAGGCACCGGCGAGACCCGGATGCTGGCCACCACGATCAACTACCAGGTGAACGGCGACGACGCCGTGGGCATCGGCAGCCCGATGGTCTACGCCAGCACCTTCCACTACGGCGCCAAGTCGGGGGAGTTCGGCTTTGGCGTGTATGCCACCAGGAACGGCAGCTTCCCGATTCCCTGGGGAGATATTCCGGCGCGGCCTTTCCTGGGAGTGTCGGCGGCCGACCAGGTCAACATCGCAGACCTGATCAGGTCATACTTGATGGAAGACTGAGAGCCCCGTGGTTTTCGCCACAAGAAAGTGATTTTTCTACGGCCATCCCGACTGTTCCCGGTACAGCCCCGAAAAACCCGATTTATCGCGCCTCTCATTCTTCCTTTATCTCACTCCCGTTCACCCTGAACCCGCCCGCCCCATGACCCTGCTCCCGCCCCTGCCCCAGCTGTCCCCCCTCCAGATCCGCCAGGCGCTGCTCGACGGCCGCGAGATCGCCCTGCTCGACGTGCGCGAGGAAGCGCCCTTTGCCCAGGGCCACCCGCTGTTTGCCGCCAACCTGCCCGCGGGCCGCATCGAGATCGAGGCCTGGCAGCGCATCCCGCGCCGCGACACGCTTGTGGCGGTGTACGACGACGGCGAGGGCCTGGCCGACGGCGCCGCGCGCACGCTGATCGCGCTGGGCTACTCGCAGGTCCACCTGCTCGCCGGCGGCCTGCGGGGCTGGCGCGAGGCGGGCTACGAGCTGTTCATCGACGTGAACGTGCCCAGCAAGGCCTTCGGAGAGTGGCTGGAGGCCGAGCGCCACACGCCCTCCCTGCCCGCCACCGAGGTCCAGGCCCTGCTCGACCAGGGCGCCGATGTGGTGGTGCTGGACGCGCGCCGCTGGGAGGAATACCGGACGATGAGCATTCCCACCGGCATCAACGTGCCCGGCGCCGAGCTGGTCCTGCGCGCCCAGGCGCTGGCGCCCGACCCGGCCACGCAAATCATCGTCAACTGCGCCGGCCGCACGCGCAGCCTCATCGGCGCCCAGTCGCTGGTGAACGCCGGCCTGCCCAACCGCGTGGCGGCGCTGCGCAACGGCACCATCGGCTGGCTGCTGGCGGGCCAGCGCCTCGACCATGGCGCCCACCTGCGCTTCACCCCGGTGGACGCGGCGCAGCGCGCGCAGGCCGCCGCCCGCGCCCGCGGCGTGGCCGACCGCGCCGGCGTGCGCCGCGCGGACGCCGGCGACCTGGCCCGCTTTGCCGCCGAGCCGCAGCGCACCACCTACCGCATCGACGTGCGCACGCCCGAGGAATACGCGGCCGGCCACCTGCCCGGCTTTCGCCACTACGCCGGCGGCCAGCTGGTGCAGGAGACCGACCACGCCGCCCCGGTGCGCGGCGCGCGCATCGTGCTGGCCGATGACGAGGACGGCGTGCGCGCCAACATGACGGCGTCGTGGCTCGCCCAGATGGGCTGGGAGGCCTGGGTGCTCGACGGCGGCACGGCGGCCGAGCGCACCGAGACCGGCGAGCCCGCCCTGGCCTACCCGCCCCCGCCGGGGCCGGCCACGGCGGTCACCGCACAGCAGCTGGCCCAGTGGCTGCAGCAGGACGCGCCCGGCGACACCGCCGTGCTGGACTTCACCAGCAGCGCCAGCCATGTGCAGCGCCACATCCCCGGCGCCTGGTGGCTGACGCGGCCGCTGCTCGCGCAGGCGCTGCAGCACATCCCGCCCGCCCGGCGCTACGTACTGACCTGCGGCAGCGGCCTGCTGGCGCGCTATGCGGCGCAGGAGGTGGCGCACCGCACCGGCGCGCCCGTGTTCGTGCTCGAAGGCGGCACCCAGGCCTGGGCCGACGCCGGGCTGCCGCTGGCCAGCGGCGAGGCGCACCTGGCCGCGCCGCGCACCGACCGCTACCGCCGCCCCTACGAGGGCACGGACGCCCCGCGCGCGGCCATGCAGGCCTATCTGGACTGGGAGTTCGGCCTGGTCGAGCAGCTGCGGCGCGACGGCACGCACGGCTTTCGGGTGCTGTAGCCGCAGCGCCGCGGCGGCGCGCGCCTAGGCGCCGCCGCCCGCGATGGCATGCGGCGTGCGCAGCGCCTCGCGCACCACCTCGGCCGTGAGCGTGGGCACGAAGCTCTCGATGAAGCGGTAGGCATAGCCGCGCAGCCAGGCCCCGCGCCGCAGCGCCAGGCGCGTGAGGTTGACCTCGAACAGGTGCCGCGCGTCGATGGCGTGCAGGTGCCGGTCGCGCTCGGCGTCGAAGGCGATGGAGGCGACGATGCCCACGCCCATGCCCAGCTCCACATAGGTCTTGATCACGTCCGCATCCATGGCAGTGAGCACGATGTCGGGCACCAGGCCCTCGCGCGCGAAGGCCTCGTCGATATGGGCGCGGCCGGTGTAGCCCTGCTCGTAGGTGATGACGGGGTGGCTCGCCAGGGCCTCCAGCGTCACCGGCTGGCCCGTGTCGAGCAGCGCATGCCCCGGCGGCACCACGATGCTGTGCGACCAGCGGTAGCACGGCAGGGTGGCCAGTTGGTCGTAGCCGGCCAGCGCCTCGGTGGCCACGCCGATGTCGGCCTCGCCCGACAGCAGCATCTCGGCCACCTGGCGCGGCGAGCCCTGGTGCAGGTGCAGCGAGACCTGCGGGTACAGCGCCCGGAAGTCGCGCACCACCTGCGGCAGGGCGTAGCGCGCCTGCGAATGCGTGGCCGCCACAGTAAGGCCGCCGCGCTCGCTGCCGGCGAAGTCCTGCCCCGCGCGCCGCAGGTTCTCCACATCGAGCAGCAGGCGTTCGACGATGGGCAACAGCGCCTCGCCCGGCGGCGTCAGGCCGGTCAGGCGCTTGCCCGCGCGCGCGAAGATCTCCACGCCCAGCTCCTCCTCCAGCTCGCGGATCTGCCGGCTCACCCCGGGCTGGGAGGTGTAGAGCGTGGCCGCGACCTCGGTCAGGTTGAAGCCGCGCCGGGCCGCCTCGCGCACGGAGCGCAGTTGCTGAAAATTCATGGGCCCTGGATTGCTATTGTTTTAATAGCTGTTTGCGCTTTATACATGGGCGCAACAGCCTGTTTCCATCATATTTTTTGCCGCAAAGTGCGCATCACAGCTTGGCGATGGACACCTCCGTGGACTTGACCAGCGCCACCACGTCGGAGCCGATGGCCAGGCCCAGATCGTCCACCGAGCGGGTGGTGATGACCGAGGTGACGATGCCCCAGGGCGTCTCGACGTCGACCTCGGAGACGACGTCGCCGCGGATGATCTCGCGCACCTTGCCCTTGAACTGGTTGCGCACGTTGATGGCTTGGATGGACATGGTTTTCTCCTGTGAAAAGTCCGGTGGATAAAGAAATCAGATGGCCCAGCGCAGCGCCAGGGCCGGCAGGCCGCGCCAGCTGGCGTCGTCCTGCGCCTCCTCGGTGCCGGGCTTTTGCAGCACGCGGTCGAGGATGCGTTTTTCGATGGCGGCGAACGCCGCGTCGCCCTGCGAGCGCGGGCGCGCGAGGGCGATGCGCTCGTCCAGCGCGATGCGCCCGTCCTCGATGAGCACCACGCGGTCGGCCAGGGCCACGGCCTCCTGCACGTCGTGCGTGACCAGCAGCGCCGTGAAGCGGTGCTGCTGCCACAGCCCCTCGATGAGGCGGTGCATCTCGATGCGCGTGAGGGCGTCCAGCGCGCCCAGCGGCTCGTCGAGCAGCAGCAGGCGCGGCCGGTGCACCAGCGCGCGCGCCAGGGCCACGCGCTGGCGCTGCCCGCCCGACAGGCGCGCGGGCCATTCCTGCGCCCGGTCGGCCAGGCCCACCTGGGCCAGCACCTCGCGCCCGCGCTCGCGCTGCGCCGGGGGCAGGCCCAGCAGCACGTTGTCGAGCACCCGGCGCCAGGGCAGCAGGCGCGCGTCCTGGAACATGATGCGCACGTCCGGGTTGGGGCCGTGGGGCTGCGGCGCGGCGTGACCGTCCACGGCCAGGCGGCCCTCGGTGGCGCTCTCCAGGCCCGCGACCAGGCGCAGCAAGGTGCTCTTGCCGCAGCCGCTGCGGCCCACGATGGCGATGAACTCGCCGGGCTCGACGGTGAGCTGCACGCGGTGCAGCACCTCGCGCGCGCCATAGCGCTTGGTCAGTTGGCGGACTTCGAGCCGCACGCCGCCGGCGGCGGAAGATGCGTCGGCCATGTCACACCCCCGGCTTGAAGAGCGCCGCGTCCAGCGCATCGACCCTGCGCGGCAGCAGCTTCTCGGACAGGAAGGCGTCGGCGATCTTTTGCTGCTCGGCCAGGCCGTCGGGCACCACGGCGCGCACGGCGTAGCTGCGCCGCCCGTTGGCCTGCTCGATGGTGGCCGCGTCCAGCCCCCAGACGGGCGCCAGCAGCTGCGCCGCCTCGCGCGGGTGCTGCTTGACCCATTGGCCGGCCTGCTGCAGTTCGGCATAGATCACGCGCAGCACGTCGGGCCGCGCCTGGGCATAGCGCGTGGCGGCCAGGTAGTAGCGCTGGTACGAGGCGATGCCCGTGCCGTCGGCCAGCACGCGGGCGCCGGCCTGGCGCTGCGCGGCGGACAGGAACGGGTCCCACACCACCCAGGCGTCGATGGCGCCGCGCTCGAAGGCCGCGCGGCCGTCGGCGGGCGTGAGGTAGGCGGGCTGGATGTCGGCGAACGACAGGCCCGCCCTGTCCAGCGCGGCGATCAGCAGGTAGTGGGCCCCGGCGGCCTTGGCGAAGCCCACCTTCTTGCCCTTCAGGTCGGCCACGCGGGTGAGCGGCGAGTCCGCGCGCACCAGAATGGCCTGCGCGGTGGGCGAAGGCGCCTCCTGCGCCACGAAGGTCAGCCGCGCGCCCGCCGCCTGCGCGAACACGGGGACGGTGTCGGCCACGTCGGCGCTGAAGTCCAGGTTGTCGAGGTTCAGCGCCTCCAGCAGCGGCAGGCCGCTGGTGAACTCATGCCAGCTGGGCTTGACGCCCAGGGGCGCGAGCTGGCGCTCCAGCGTGCCCTGCGCCTTGAGCACGGCGATCAGGGTGGAAGACTTCTGGTAGCCGATGCGCACGGTGGCGGCAGCGCCCTGCTGGGCACGGGCGAGGCCTGCGGCGGTCAGTGCCAGCGCGGCGAGTGCGGCGCGGCGGTTCAAGGTGTCGGTCATGGCGAATGTCCTGGGGGTCATTTGGGGTGGTATCCGGGGTGCCAGCGCAGCCACCACTGTTCGAGCGCGCGGGCGAACACGTCGGCCAGCTTGCCCAGCAGGGCGTAGAGCAAGATGCCCACGAGCACGATGTCGGTCTGCAGGAACTCGCGCGCGTTCATGGTCAGGTAGCCGATGCCGGCCTGCGCGGAGATGGTCTCGGCCACGATCAGGATCACCCACATCAGACCCAGCGAGAAGCGCAGCCCCACGAGGATGGACGAGAGCGCGCCGGGCAAGACCACATCGCGGTAGAGCTGCCAGCGCGTCAGGCCGTAGGTGCGGCCCATCTCGATCAGGCCCGGATCGACGTTGCGAATGCCGTGGAAGGTGTTGAGGTAGATCGGGAAGAACACCGACACGGCGATGAGGAACAGCTTGGCCGACTCGTCGATGCCGAACCACAGGATGACGAGCGGAATGAGCGCCAGCGCCGGGATGTTGCGCACCATCTGGATGGTGGAGTCCAGCAGCGTCTCGGCCCAGCGCAGCGAGCCGGTGAGCAGGCCCAGCGCGAGCCCCAGGCCCCCACCGATGGCCAGCCCCAGCAGCGCCCGCCCCGCGCTGACCTGCACATGGGTCCACAGCTCTCCCGACGCGGTCAGCGTCCATGCGGCCCGGACCACCTCGATGGGCGCGGGCAGCACCCGGGTGGACAGCCACCCCAGCGACGAGGCCGCCTGCCACGCGGCGATGAGCGCCAGCGGCACGATCCAGGGCACCAGGCGGCGCCCCACGCCGGCGGCCAGCCGGCCCGCCAGGGCGGCCCAGCCGCCCGGCTCCCGCGGCGCACCGTCGAGCATGGCGGAGGTACTGAGTTCGCGAACGGCGTCGGTCATGGCGCGGCCCCCTGGTCAAGATGAATGAACTCGGCGTCGGGCTCCAGGAACTCGAGCTGGTTGCCCGCCGGGTCCTTCACGTAGAAGCGCAGATAGCCCGGCAGCGCGCTGTTCTCGACCAGCGGCAGCTCGGCCGCCAGCAGCCGGCTGCGCAGGGCGGGCAGGTCGTCCACCTCGAACGCCAGGTGCGACACGGCCGGCTGCGGCTGCCAGTGCTCCGCGGGCACCAGGTCGATGCGCTGGCGCCCGGCCGCGAAATGCAGGGCGCCCCGGTGCGGCGGACGCACCTCGCTCAGGCCCAGCAGGGCGCCGTAGAAATGCCGGATCGGCGCCTCGGCCCCCACGGGGAACGCGAGCTGCACATGGTTGATGGCATGAATGCCGGAATGCGTGCCCATGCGGGTCCCTTTCAGCCGTGCGCCGCGGTGCGCGGCACGTAGAGATTGGCCACGGCCTCGCCGGCCGGTGCGCCGAAGGGGCCGAGTGGCGCGCCGCCCGCCAGCTTTTCTCGCGTGCGCAGCGGCAGCAGCGGGAACACCAGTTCGGCGAAGCGGTAGGCCTCCTCCAGATGCGGGTAGCCCGAGAGCACGAACGTGTCGATGCCCAGCGCGGCGTATTCCTCGATGCGTGCCGCCACGGCCTGCGGGTCGCCCACCAGGGCCGTCCCCGCGCCGCCGCGCACCAGGCCCACGCCGGCCCAGAGGTTGGGGCTGATCTCCAGATCGGCGCGCGAGCGCCGGGTACCGCCCGCGTGCAGCGCGGCCATGCGGCGCTGTCCCTCCGAGTCCATGCGCGCAAACGCGGCCTGCGCCTGCGCCACGGTGTCCTGGTCCGCGTGGCTGATGAGCTCCTCGGCGGCCTGCCACGCCTGGGCGTCGGTTTCGCGCACGATGACATGCAGGCGGATGCCGAAGCGCACGCTGCGCCCATGCCTGGCCGCGCGCTCGCGCACGTCGGCGATCTTTCGGGCCACCTCGGCGGGTGGCTCGCCCCAGGTCAGGTAGGCGTCAACCTGCTCGGCGGCGAGGGCGTGCGCGGCCTCGGAGGAGCCGCCGAAATACACCGGCGGATAGGGTTTCTGCACCGGCGGGAACAGCAGCCGGGCCCCCTTCACGCGCAGGTAGTCGCCCTCGAAGTCGAGGCCTTCGCCCGCATGGCTGCGGGCCAGGATGTCGCGCCAGATGCGGATGAACTCGGCCGACTGGGCGTAGCGCTCGGCATGGTCCAGGAACACGCCATCGCCCTCCAGCTCGCCCTGGTCGCCCCCCGTGACCAGGTTGATGAGCAGGCGCCCCTCCGAGAGCCGGTCGAAGGTGGCGGCCAGGCGTGCGGCCAGGCTGGGCTGGTGCAGGCCGGGCCGCACCGCCACCAGGAACTTCAGCCGCTTGGTGCAGGCGATGAGGCTGGAGGCCACCACCCACGGGTCTTCGCAGGAGCGGCCGGTGGGAATGAGCACGCCTTCGTAGCCCAGGCTGTCGGCGGCGATGGCCACCTGCTTGACGTAGTCGTGGTTGACCTGCCGCCCGCCCCGTGCCGTTCCCAGGTAGCGGCTGTCGCCATGGGTGGGGATGAACCAGAAAATTTGCATGGATGTCGCTCCGTCGGAAAGGTGGCTGTGGGTCATGGCGCGGCCCTGACTCACGGCTGGGCGATGACAGCGGCGTCACTCACCCGGATGGGCCTGGGAATGAGCCGGAGTTCGTGGAAGGTGTCGGCGATCTTTTGCTGGTCGGCCACCACCTCGCGGGTGAGGGGCTGAACATTGAATTGGTAGCGGCGCAGCGCCAGCTCGACCACCTCCACCGGCAGGCCCTGCAGCGGAGCGATCAGTTCGGCCGCCTGGCGCAGGTTCTTCTTCAGCCAGATGCCGCGGTCGACCGAGTCCTCGAACAGCGCATCGATGACCTTCGGGTTGCGCAGCACGAAGCCGCGCTCGCCCAGGTAGTACTGGTAGTTGTTCACCACGCCCGGGGTGCCATCGGCCAGCACGCGGGCCCCCGTGGCCTTCTCGGCAGCCGCCTGGAAGGGGTCCCAGATCACCCAGGCATCGACGCTCTTGCTCTCGAAGGCGGCGCGGCCGTCGGCCGGCGCCAGGTACACGGGCTGGATGTCGGACAACCGCAGTCCATGCTTTTCCAGCTGCTTGACCAGCAGGTAATGGACATTGCTGCCCTTGTTGAGCGCGACCTTCTTGCCCCGCAGCTCCGCCACCGACCGTATGGGGGAATCCTGGGTCACCAGGATGGCCTCGGCGCGCGGCGCGGCCGGGTCGTACCCGAAGTAGACGAACTTGGCACCGGCCGCCTGCGCGAAGATGGGGGGCGCCTCGCCCACGTAGCCCACATCCACCGCACCGACGTTCAGCCCTTCGAGCAGTTGCGGCCCTGCGGGAAACTCCACCCACTTGACGCCAAAGCCCAGTGGCTGCAGCTTCTTCTCCAATGTCCCCTGGGCCTTTTGCAGCACGAACAGGCTGGCGGACTTCTGGTAGCCGATGCGCAGCAGCTTGCCGGAGCCCTGCGCCAGGACTGCGCCCGACGCGCCCAGGCCAATCAACAACGCCAACGCGGCACGGCGCGCGTAAGAAAACCCGTTCAACATGATGTGAATCCTTGTGTGCCAAACACCTGGAAAAGCCAGGCGACAGCCACCCCGCCTGCAGCCAGGCGCAGGGTGGCATTTCCGATCAAGACAGGGGCTGGCGGGACGCAGTACCGCCGCAAGACACGGCGGTGCTACCGCCTCAAACGCTACATCGCACCTGCGAGAAGTGCACGGGCACGAACTGGGTTGCCGGCACAGGCGCGGCGGGCCGCAAGGCCTCGTTGATGAGCAGGCTCACCGCATCGTCAATGCGGCCCGGCACGTCGCCGCCGACCTCATGGGCACCTTCCGGGGTCAGCACCACTTGCGCGTCGGTGGCATAGATGCCGGGCAGCACATGCTTCGCGCCCAGCGACTGCAGCACGGGACGCAGCGCGTAGTCGAGTGCCAGCATGTGATGCGGGCTGCCGCCGGTCGCCAAGGGCAGCACCGTCTTGCCCTTGAACGCGGTCTGCGGCAGCAGGTCCAGAAAGACCTTGAGCACGCCGCTATAGGCCGCCTTGTACACCGGGGTGGCGATGACTAGCACACGCGCTCTGTCCACCATGTCTGCCGCCTGCGCCACCGTGCGGTGCCCGGTGTCGGCCAGCAGCAAGGCCTGCGGATTCAGGTCGCGGATGTGCAGACGCTCGACCTGCGCGCCTTTGCCGGCCAAGCGGCGCCCCACGAACTCGAGCAACGCCGCGGAGCGCGAACGTTCGGAGGGGCTGCCGGCAATCAGAAGTGTGGACATGGGCGCTATTGCTTTCCAGAGACAGGGGAACCTATGGAACAGATTCTGGGATGCCGTCGATAAAACAACAAACAATAAGAATTCAGTTCCAAATACCCAAAACATCTGAATAGCAAGATGCCCAGTGCCTGCAGCAGCCCCGCATGCATGGCGCCCCGCGCAGAAGGCGTCAGCGGCGCTTGCGCATCAGCAGTTCCGCCAGGGCCTCGAATGCAGGCAAGGTGATGGGGTCGTTGGCGGAATTGCTCGCCACGGGATGCGAAGCGTAGCGGGCAATGACCATCTCGGCCGCCGGATCCACATAGATCCGCTGGCCATGGACGCCGCGGGCCATGAAGGCGCCATGGGCGTTGTGCGTGACCCACCACATGTTGCGGTAGCTCCAGCCCGGCAGCAGCTGGTAGCCCGCCTTGGCGAAGGCAGCCGTGTCACCGCCTCGGCGAATGTCATCCACGACCGCCTTCGGCACGATCTGCTGGCCACCGAAGCGCCCGTTCTGGCGCAGCATCTCGCCAAAGCGGGCCAGGTCGCGCAGCCCGGTGTTCAAGCCACCGCCGGCAAAAGGCGTGCCGCTGGAGTCCACCGTGAAGTAGGCGTCCTGCTCGGCGCCTATGCGGCTCCAGATGCGCTCCGACAACAGCTGCGCCACATGGCGGCCCGTGGCGCGCGCGATCACCCAGCCGAGGACATCGGAATTGACGGTTTTGTACGCAAATGCGTCGCCATGCACGCCTTCCGGCTGCACGGTTTGCAGATATTCGTAGTAGCTGCGCGGGCCGGTGTAGTCCGCAGGCTTGGGCAAGGGGCTGCCGGCCTGCGAATAGGCCCAGACCTCGGCCTTCGGATCGGCATAGTCCTCGCTGTACTTCAACCCCGTCGTCATGTCCAGGACCTGCCGCACGGTGGCATTGCCGAAAGCGGAGGCCGCCAGCTCTGGAACGTAGTCCGACACACGCTTGCGCGCATCCAGGCGACCCTCGGCCACCAGCATGGCGCCCAGCGTTCCCGTCACCGACTTTGTCACCGACATGGCCGCGTGCTGGCCGTCCGCCTGCAAGACACCGAAGTAGCGCTCATAGACGATGCGTCCACGGTGCAGCACCACGATGCCGTCGGTGTAGGTGGCCGCCAGCGATGATTGCCAGGTCATGGGTGCCTCTGCCCCCAGGGGCACGAAGCGCAGCGCATCAATGTCCGAACGCAATGCCCGTGGCAGCGGCACGGGCGCCGCAAGCCCGCGCGAGACATTGACCGTCGGCATGAGCTGCCGGAAGTTCGACACGCTCCAGCGCATCGCGGGAAACCGGAAATAGCTCCCGTCGTCGAAGCGCAGCCTGCGATCCGGCGGCGGTGGCGCGCCCACCATCCACCCCAGGCGGGCCGGATCGCTGGCCTCTGCATCCAGCGGCGCAGCGGCAGCGGACGCGGCGCCCCGGCTGGCCGGGCAAGCGCCTGCGGAGGCGCCCGCTCCTTCCCGCTCGCAACTGCCGTCGCTCGCCTGTGCGTAGGCATGCGCCCCCCAGCACAGCAGCCCGGGCAAGATGAGCCGCCATGTGACAAGGCCGCGCTGACGTGAACGTGGAGAACGAAAGAGGCGCATGGTCTTACTCACTGCAAACAGGAAGAAAGCGGCCGGGCCATATGTACCCGCCGTGCCCGGGTCGCTTGCGCATGGGGAGTGCCGCGCCCCAACGGAGGCTGTCACGATGCCATGCCGCGACTCGGAGAACGATACCGCCGGATGAAGACCGAGGGCAAGGCACGCGCGCGCCTCAGAAACGAAAAAGCCCGTGATCCTGAAAATCACGGGCTTCACGCAAGACTGGCGCGGCTGGCGGGGATCGAACCCACGACCCTTGGCTTCGGAGGCCAATACTCTATCCACTGAGCTACAGCCGCTTGGGAGGTCTGCGCTACGCACCAGGGGTATGGCGGGTGGCGCACAAAAGAAGGGCATTATCGCATGGCGGTTACGCGCGAAAGCCGAGTCCCTGCAGATAGGCATTCACCGTGGTGCGCCCCACCGCCACCAGATCGAAACGCTCACTGCCCAGGATCCATGCGTGCAAGAGCCCGCTGAACAGCGCGTGCAAACCGGTGGCCGCTGTCGCGGCGTCCATGGGCAGCGTGATGCCCTCCTCCGCGGCCGCCAGTCGCATGTCGCGCACCAGCAATTCCTGAAAGCGCGCCTGGGAGGCCAAATGCCGCTCGCGCACACCGATGAGCTCATCCACGTATTCCACGCGGTACATGGCGATCTCGAAGACGCGCCGCGTTTGTTCGTCGTTGACCACGCTGCACAGAACTCGCTCGACCACAGCAAGCAGCCGGTACAGCGGCGCAGCGTGGTTGGCGGCCTCGCCCGCGGCGCAGGCCTCTTCCAAGGGCAGGGTGATGCGGTCCAACATGGCGTTGAACAGATCCACCTTGTCCTTGAAGTGCCAGTAGATGGCTCCGCGGGTGGCTCCCGCGGCCAGCGCGATCTCGTTCAAGGACGAGCGCGCAACGCCTTTTGCATAGAACACACGCTCGGCAGCATCCAACAGGCTGTTGCGCGTAGCATCTGCATCTTCCTTGGTACGTCGTGCCACGGGTGATTGATCTCCGGAAAAAAGTAGCGTGGCAACCCGCCACAACATACGGCCAATTATACATTCATGTATGTATGTATGTACAATGCCGTCCACTTGAGCATTTGTCATTCGTCAATGCCAACATTCCCTGCTTGCCTGCACAGCACTTCATGCACCTTGCGTACCAAAGGAATCCCATGCCCCGTCTGAACAACGAGAACGCCCTCCATGCCCGCCAACCCCGGCGCCCTCCGACAGCGATCCTGTCGATCGCCCTGGCCGCCGCATTGGCCTTGAGCGCTTGTGGCAAGAAGGGGGACGCCCCCGCCGGTGCCGGCGCCCCCCCGCCGCCCGAAGTGGGCGTGGTCACGGTGCAGCCAGGCGACATTGGACTGGTCACCGAGCTGCCAGGCCGCCTGGAAGCCTCGCGCGTGGCCCAGGTGCGCGCTCGGGCCGCGGGCATTTTGCAAAAGCGTCTGTTCAGCGAAGGCAGCGACGTGAAGGCCGGCCAACAGCTGTTCCTCATCGACAGTGCGCCCTACCAGGCCAATCTGGCCAGCGCCGAGGCCAGCGTGGCACAGGCCGAGGCCAGCCTGGCCCAAAGCCGCGCGCTGGCCGAGCGCTACCGCCCCCTGGTGGCGGTCAATGCCATCAGCAAGCAGGAATACGACAACGCCGTTGCCGCGCAGAAGACGGCCGAGGCCAACCTTGCCGCAGCCAAGGCTGCCGTGACCACGGCCCGCATCAACCTGGGCTACGCCACGGTCACCGCTCCGATTTCCGGTCGCATCGGCCGCGCGCTCGTGACCGAAGGCGCACTGGTCGGCCAGGGTACGCCCACCGAGCTGGCCGTGATCCAGCAGATCAACCCGCTGTACATCAACTTCACACAGTCGGCGTCCGACGCCCTCAAGCTGCGGACCGCCATGGCCAGCGGCAAGTACAAGCAGGCGGGCGCCAATGCCGCCAATGTGCGCCTGGTGCTGGAAGATGGCAGCACCCACCCGCAAGCGGGCCGTCTTCTGTTCACCGATCTCACGGTGGACTCCACCAGCGGCCAGGTGACCATGCGCGCCGAAGTGCCCAACCCCGACCGCTCGCTGCTGCCAGGCCTGTACGTACGAGTGCAACTGGAGCAGGCGCAGGTGGACAACGGCATCTTGCTGCCCCAGCAGGCCGTCACCCGCACCGGCAAGGCCGACACCGTGATGGTGGTGGGCACCGACAACCATGTCGCACCGCGCCCGATCAAGCTTGGGCCGGCGCAGGGCTCCAACTGGGTGGTGCTCGACGGCCTGAAGTCGGGTGAGCAGGTCATGGTGGATGGTTTCCAGAAACTGCCCCGCGGCAAGCCCGGCGCCCCCGTCGTCGTCAAGCCCGTGCCTTGGCAACCGCAGGGCGCGCCCAAGGCTCCCGCCCCTGCGGCTCCGGCGGCGAGCCAGCCCGCTGCCACACCGGCCCAACAATAAGAATCAGGAGCGCGGCACATGGCCAAATTCTTTATCGAGCGCCCCATCTTCGCGTGGGTGATCGCCATCTTCATCATGGTGCTAGGCGCCGTGTCCATCACCCAACTGCCCGTGGCGCAGTATCCGGCGGTGGCCCCTCCCACCATCCAGGTGTCGGTGGCCTACCCCGGCGCCACGGCCCAAACCCTGGAGGACACCGTTCTCGCCGTCATTGAGCGCGAGATGAATGGCGCCACGGGTCTGGCCTACATGGAAACCACCAGCCAGGCCAATGGCACGGGCTCCATCGTGCTGAGCTTCGAGCCCGGCACCAATGACGACCTGGCACAGGTGGACGTGCAAAACCGCCTGTCGCGCGCGACCCCGCGCCTGCCGGCAGCCGTGACGCAGCAGGGCGTGCGCGTGGAGAAGTCGCGCGCGAACTTCCTGCTGTTCTCCATCCTCACCTCCGACAGCCCCAATGTGAGCATCGAGGCACTCAACGACTACGCTGCGCGCAACGTGGTGCCCGAGCTGCAGCGTATCCCCGGCGTGGGCGGTGTGACGCAATTCGGTGCCGAGCGTGCCATGCGCATCTGGGTCGACCCAGTCAAGCTCAAGGGATTCAATCTGCCCCTCAGCCAGGTCAACGCCGCGATCCGCGCCCAGAACGTGCAGGTGTCGGCGGGCAATCTGGGCGACCTGCCCAGCATGCAAGGGCAAACGACATCGGCCACGATCGTCGTGAAGGGGCAGCTGTCCACCGTCGAACAGTTTGGCGACATCGTCCTGCGCGCCAACACCGACGGCTCCACCGTGCGCCTGAAGGACGTGGCGCGCATCGAGCTGGGAGCACAAAGCTACAGCACCAGCGCGCGCCTCAACGGCTCTCCCGCTGTGGGCATGGGCGTGCAGCTCACCCCCACCGCCAATGCACTGGCCACGGCCGAGGCTGTGAAGGCCAAGCTGGCCGAACTGCAGAAGTACTTTCCCGAGGGCGTGGATTACGCCATCCCCTACGACACGTCCACCTTCATCTCGGTCTCCATCGAAAAGGTGGTCCACACGCTGCTGGAAGCCGTGGCGCTGGTGTTCCTGGTGATGTTCCTGTTCCTGCAGAACTTCCGCTACA
Organism: Diaphorobacter oryzae DSM 22780; assembly: GCF_059568935.1. Taxonomy (NCBI): domain Bacteria; kingdom Pseudomonadati; phylum Pseudomonadota; class Betaproteobacteria; order Burkholderiales; family Comamonadaceae; genus Diaphorobacter; species Diaphorobacter oryzae. The sequence continues at coordinate 71,269 of NZ_JCANUL010000013.1, forward strand.
CCATCATCCCGACCATCGTGGTGCCGGTGGCGCTGCTGGGTACGTTCGGCGCCTTGCTGGCCATGGGTTTTTCGATCAACGTGCTGACGATGTTCGGCATGGTGCTGGTGATCGGCATCGTGGTGGACGACGCCATCGTGGTGGTGGAGAACGTGGAGCGCATCATGGCCGAGGAGGGTCTGCCGCCGTTGCAGGCCACTCGCAAGGCCATGGGCCAGATCTCGGGCGCCATCGTGGGCGTGACCGTGGTGCTGGTGTCGGTGTTCGTTCCGCTGGCGTTCTTCGCGGGCTCCACGGGCAATATCTACCGACAGTTCGCGGCCACCATGGGCACGGCTATCGCCTTCTCGGCCTTCCTGGCCCTGTCCCTCACGCCGGCCCTGTGCGGCACACTGCTCAAGCCCGTGTCGGAAGACCACCACGAGAAGAAAGGCTTCTTCGGCTGGTTCAACCGCGTGTTCAAGAGCACCACGCACAGCTACGAGTCGGGCCTGTCCCGCCTGGTGCGGCGCGGCGGTCGCATGATGATCATCTACGCGGCACTGATTGGCGCAGTGGGCATCGTGTACATGCGCCTGCCCACCTCGTTCCTGCCCAATGAGGACCAGGGCTACCTGATCACCAATGTGCAGTTGCCCTCGGGTGCCGCACTGGAACGTACGCAAGCCGCGCTGAGCGCCGTGGAAGACTTCGCGCTGAACCAGCCGGAAGTGAAGGACATCGTCACCGTGGCCGGCTTCTCCTTCTCGGGCCAGGGCCAGAACGCAGGCTTGGCGTTCGTCACGCTCAAGGATTGGAGCGAGCGCCCGGGCCCCGAGCACTCGGCCGACGCGATCGCGGGCCGCGCCATGGGTGCGCTCTCGCAGTTCCGCGATGCCTTCATCTTCGCGCTCAGCCCGCCCCCCATCCCGGAACTGGGCACCGCATCGGGCTTCACCTTCCGCCTGCAAGACCGCGGCTCCAAGGGCCACGATGCGCTGGTCGGCGCACGCAACCAGTTGCTGGGCATGGCCGCGCAGAGCAAGGTGCTCGCCGGCGTGCGTCCGGACGGCATGGAAGACGCGCCCCAGATGCAGATCAATATTGATCGCGACAAGGCCAATGCGCTGGGCGTCTCGTTCGACAACATCAGCAGCACCCTGGCCACGGCCCTGGGCTCTGCCTACATCAACGACTTCCCCAACCAGGGCCGCCTGCAGCGCGTGGTGGTGCAGGCCGACGCGTCGGCCCGCATGCAGCCCGAGTCGGTGCTGGATCTGCCGGTGCTCAACGACAAGGGGCAGGTCATCCCGCTGTCCACCTTTGCCTCCACGCAATGGATCACGGGTGCCATGCAAACCGTGCGCTACAACGGCTATCCGTCGATGAAGATCGCAGGCAATGCGGCCCCGGGCTTCAGTACCGGCGACGCCATGCAGGAAATGGAGCGCCTGGCGGCTCAGCTGCCCGAGGGCTTCGGTTTCGAGTGGACGGGACAGTCGCGCGAGGAAAAGCTCGCCGGATCACAGGCCATGGTGCTGTATGCGTTCTCGCTGCTGGCCGTGTTCCTGTGCCTGGCCGCGCTCTATGAGAGCTGGTCCATCCCGTTCTCGGTACTGCTCGTGGTGCCGCTGGGCGTGCTGGGCGTCGTGCTGGCCACGCTGCTGCGCGGCATGGCGAACGACGTGTACTTCCAGATCGGCCTGGTGACCATCATCGGCCTGTCGGCAAAGAACGCCATTCTGATCATCGAGTTCGCGAAGGACCTGCAGGCCTCGGGCAAGAATGTCATCGAGGCAGCACTGGAGGCCGCCCACCTGCGCTTCCGTCCCATCATCATGACCTCACTGGCCTTCACGCTAGGCGTGGTGCCGCTGTTCCTGGCTTCGGGCGCAAGCTCGGCCAGCCAGCGCGCCATCGGTACCGGCGTGATCGGCGGAATGATCACCGGCACCCTCCTGGCCGTGATCTTTGTTCCCGTGTTCTTCGTGGTGGTGCGCAGCTTCTTCAAGGGCAGCCAGCGCCAGCACGACCACGACTCCAAGCAGGCCCTGCAGCACCGCAGCGAGGCGTGAGCACGCAGTCCGGAGAACCACACATGCACAAAAAGCACCCATCGCCCAGCGCGCGCCCGGCGCGCGCCCTCTCTCCCCTGCTGGCTGCGGCACTGCTGGCAGGCTGCAGCTTCATCCCGAAGTACGAGCGCCCGGCCGCACCGGTGCCGCAGGCCTTCGCCCTGACGGGCGCCGACACGCCGGCCGCGGCCAAGACGGCCGCCGACCTGGACTGGAAGGAATATTTCAGCGACCCGCGCCTGCAGACGCTGATCGGCATCGCGCTGGGCAACAACCGCGACCTGCGCGTGGCCATGCTCAACATCGAGCAGGCACGTGCGCAGTTCCAGATCCAGCGCGCCAACCAGTACCCCACGGTGAGCGGCCTCGCCAGCGGCACGCGCCAGCCCAGCACCTCCAACGGCGAATACAACAACCTGTTCCAGGTGGGCCTGGGCGTTTCCGCCTGGGAGATTGACTTCTTCGGCCGCGTGGCCGCCCTCAAGGAGCAGGCCCTGGCCCAGTACCTGGCCACCGAGGAGGCCCGCAAGTCGGCGCAGATCAGCCTGGTGGCCGCGGTGGCGTCCGGCTGGCTCACGCTGATGGCCGACGAAGAGCTGCTGAACATCTCCCGCCGCACGCTGGAAACGCGCGAGGAATCCGTCAAGCTCACGCGTCTGCGCCTGGAGCACGGCGTAAGCTCCGAGCTCGACAACCGCCAGGCCGAAAGCCTGGCCCAGGCGGCCCGCGCCACCTATGCGCAGCAGCAGCGCCAGCGCATGCTCGACGAAAACGCCCTCGCCTTGCTGCTGGGCCAGCCGCTACCCGACGACATCCGGGCCAGCCTGCCCTCGTCGCGCCTGGCCAATGCGGCGCCCATGCAGCCGCTGCCGGCGGGCCTGCCCTCGGACCTGCTGGAGCGTCGCCCCGACATCCGCCAGGCCGAGCAGTTGCTGATCGGCGCCAATGCCAACATCGGCGCAGCGCGCGCGGCCTTCTTCCCGCGCATCTCGCTCACGGCATCGGTGGGCACGGTCAGCAATGAGCTGTCGGGACTGTTCAAGAGCGGCTCCTGGGCCTTCTCGCTGGCGCCCCAGCTGACGCTGCCCATCTTCGACGCGGGACGGAATCAGGCGGGCCTGGAGTCCGCGCGTGCGGGCCGCGAGATTGCCGTGGCGCAGTACGAAAAGTCCATCCAGACCGCCTTCCGCGAAGTGTCCGACGCGCTGGCCGGCCAAAGCACGCTGCAGGAGCAGTTCGACGCCCAGCGCGCCCAGGTGCAGGCCGACACCAAGCGCATGGAGCTGTCCGACCTGCGCTACCGCAACGGCGTCGCGAGCTACCTGGACCTGCTGGACGCGCAGCGCTCGCTCTTCGCCACCGAGCAGGCCCTGGTACTGACGCGCCTGCAGCAGCTGCAGAATCAGGTCACGCTCTACAAGGTGCTGGGCGGCGGCTGGACAGCCGGCAACGAAACACCGCGTTCCTGACATAGCTCAAGATCACGCGCCTGCCTGTTTTCCCCAACCGGCGGGCGCGGAGGCGGCTTCTATAATCAAACGTTCATTTCCCTTCTGCCCCCAGTACAACAGAATCACCAGAGGATCCCATGAGCGACACCCACGACGAAGCGCATACCGGGCCGATCAAGAACCCGAAGCAGCTCCTGGTCACCGTCATCTTTGCCTTCGTGCTCCCGGTGTTCGCCATCATTGGGCTGGTGTACTTCGTGATCATGGGCAACAAGCCCGCCGCCGGTGTTGCCAACCCCGAACTGGCGATTGCCCAGCGCATCCAGAAGGTCGGCAGCGTGGAAGTGCGTGACGCCAACCGCCCGCTGCGCGCCGGCGAAGAGGTCTACAAGAACCAGTGCGCCGCCTGCCACGCCACCGGCGCCGCCGGAGCCCCCAAGCTGGCCGATGCCGCCGCCTGGGGCGCGCGCATCCAGACCGGCTTCGACGCACTGGTGCAATCCGCGCTCAAGGGCAAGGGCGCCATGGCCCCGCAGGGTGGCGGCGATTTCAACGACACCGAGATCGCCCGCGGCGTAGCCTATCTGGCCAATGCGGCCGGCGCCAAGTTCGCCGAACCCAACCGCCCCGGTGCCGAAGGCGCCGCCCCGGCGGCCGAGGGCGCCGCGGCCCCGGCTGCCACCGCATCCGGCGGCTGAGCGCTTCCCGCCCTCCCCCTGCAAGCCGGCCATGCGCCGGCTTGTTTGTTTGTGGCGCCCCGTTGCCAGCGGCTATGGGCCGGGCTGGGCGCAGCCCGCCTGCGCGGCGGGGCTGTGCACAAAGCCATAGGCAGCGGGCAGATCGCGGGCGAACACTTCGCGCGGCAGCCAGCGGCCCTGCTCGATCTGGCGGGCCACGGCCTCCACATCCAGGCTGTGGACCAGCCCCAGCCCTGGGGCGCCTGCCAGGTACACGCGCCCGCACTCATCCACCAGGCATTCCTCCACCGGGCCGGCGGGCTGGCCGGTGTGCGCCATGGGCTCGCCATCGGTGCCCAGGCGCCAGATCAGCGGCGCCGCCTCCAGCTCCACATACACGCGCTGCGGCCCGTTCTGGAAGAACCAGCAGCCCCGCGCGTCGGCCTCGTAGTTGCGATGGATGAAGTCGATGAGCTTGCCATGCTCCAGCCGAGTGCCGCGCGCCGCGCGAAAGTCTCCGCATGCCTGCGTGGCCTCGTCGCGCAGATACCAGTGGCCGCGCGCATCCAGCCCCAGCCAGCCATAGCAGTCCGGCACGTTGGGCCATCGGGCGATGGCCTGCTTGACGATGTCATCCATGGCGCGATTGTGCCGCCTTCGCGCCGCCGGGCGGTTCGGCCGAGGGCGGCTAACGGTGCTGCTCCAGCCAGGCCGCCACGGTATCGGGGAAGCCGCGCACATGGCCGGGCCAGCCGCCCTGCGCGAAGCCCACATGCCCGCCCTGCATCGGCTGCCAAAGCGTGACCAGCGGCCCCACCTGCGCTGGCCGCGGCAGGCTGGAGGCGGGAACGAAGGGGTCGTTGATCGCATTCACCACCAGCGCCGGCACGCGCACCCGCGGCAGCAGGGGCAGCGCGGAGGCCCGCCGCCAGTAGTCGTCGGCATCGCGGAAGCCATGCAGCGGCGCGGTGAAGACGTTGTCGAAGTCGTGCAGGTCCCGCGCCGCCAGCAGCGCCGCGCGGTCGAACAGGCCCGGGTACTGCGCGAGCTTGGCCAGCGCCTTGGGGACCATGGTGCGCAGGAACATGCGCGTGTACACCTGCCGGTTGAAGCCCTGTCCTATGGCATGGCCCCCGGCCGCCAGGTCCAGCGGCGCACAGACGCTGGCCACCGCATCCACGCAGGCCGCCGCGCCGGCACCGCACTCCGCGGCCCAGCGCAGCAAGGCATTGCCACCCAGAGACACCCCCACGGCCCACAGCGGCGCCCGGCCGCCCGCGGGCGCCATCTGCGCCTGCGCGAAGCGGCCCAGCAGCCAGGCGATCTCCTCATGGTCGCCAGAGTGGTAGGCTCGCGGCGCGCGGTTGATCTCGCCGCTGCAGCCGCGGAAATGCGGCACGGCGAAGCCCCAGCCCCGCTCCCGCGCGGCTTCGGCGAACGCCTCGGCGTAGTGGCTGCGCGACGAGCCCTCCAGCCCGTGGAACAGCACCAGCAGGGGTTGCGGCTCCCGCCCCTCGGCATCGGCCGCCTCGGGGGCGAGGAAATCCACGTCCACGAAGTCGCCGTCGGGTGCCGTCCAGCGCTCGCGCCGGTACTGCGGCCGCGGCCCGCGCGTGCGCCGCGCGAACAGCGCCGGCCAGATGGTCTGGGCATGGCCTCCGGGCAGCCAGGACGGTGCTTCATATTTCATAGCTGTCAGCGCCTGTATTTACTTGCCCCAAGGCCAATTTCATCTAAAACCGGATAGGCATCTCCGTGGAGTGGCTTGGCACGCGGATACGCTCAGTGCAGCACATGGTGGGCCGGCTCGGGCATGGCGGCCTCGCGCAGGGTGCCCGAGCTGGCATGGTGTGCCACCAGCCGCCAACCCTGCGGGGTCTTGTGATAGACGTTGGTGGCGTGGACCACGGCCTCGCGCGGGCCGTCGGGCAGCATGACGCTCACGTGTTCCAGCACGCTGTGCACGGTGCTCGCCAGCGCCTGCATGCGCACCACCTGCGCCGGGCGCACGTTGAGCCCGCCATGCTCCAGCATGGCCGCGAACCCCGCGCGGATGGCCGCCGGCCCGAGCAGGCGGGCGCTGCCGGGATGCACGCAAACGATCTCGTCCTCATCGGCCCAGCAGGCCATCACGCGTTCGATGTCGCCGGCCTGCAGTGCGTCGTAGAACGATGCTTCGATGTCGTCGGGAGTGCCGGCCAGGGCGGCTGCACGCAGGGAGGGTCGGGTCATGGCGATGCCGTGCGGTCAGGGAAGCCCCATTGTCTGCGCCGCGGCGCGGCTTGTCACGGCCCCGGCCAATGCATGCACAATGCCAGCATCGTGCGCGGCGCGTCCGGTGCCGCCGCCCATCCCCGGAGTTGCAAAGGCCTGTGCACACCATGAAACGACTCATCGCCACCCTTGCCGCCGTGCTGGCCCTGTCGGGCTGCGGCTACAACGACTTCCAGCGCCTGGACGAGCAGTCCAAGGCCGCGTGGAGCGAGGTGCTCAACCAGTACCAGCGCCGCGCCGACCTGGTGCCCAACATCGTCGCCACGGTCAAGGGCGAGGCCGCGTTCGAGCAGGAGACGCTCACCCGGGTGATCGAGGCGCGCGCCAAGGCCACCTCCATCCAGGTCACGCCCGAGACGCTGAACAACCCCGAGGCCTTCAACAAGTTCCAGCAGGCACAGGGCGAGCTGTCCGGCGCGCTGTCGCGCCTGATGGTGGTGGCCGAGCGCTACCCGCAACTGCAGGCCAACCAGGCCTTCCGCGACCTGCGCGTGACGCTGGAGGGCACGGAAAACCGCATCACCGTGGCGCGCAACCGCTACATCCAGACCGTGCAGGAGTACAACGTGCTCGCCCGCAGCTTTCCCACCAACCTCACGGCCATGGCCTTCAGCTACGCCCCCAAGCCCAGCTTCACGGTGCAAAACGAGGCGCAGATCAGCACGCCACCCACGGTGGACTTCTCGCGCCCCGCGCCGGCCAGCAAGCCCTGACCACCCGGATTTGAACGAAATATGCCTCTAGCGCTTGTCCTTCAAGCGCTGATAGCTCTCTTTTTAGGAGCTATCGGAGCCCCCCAGGCAGCCGCCCAGCCGCTGCGTGCCGTGCCCGCGCTCACGGCGCGCGTGATCGACGAGACCGCCACGCTGAACGAGGCCCAGCGCCAGGCGCTGGAGGCGCGGCTGCTGGCCATCGAGCAGCAGCACGGCTCGCAGGTGGTGGTGCTGATGGTGACAACCACCGCCCCGGAGGACATTGCCGCCTTCGCCAATCGCGTGGGCAACGCCTGGAAGATAGGCCGCAAAGAGGTAGGCGACGGCGTGCTGGTGCTGGTGGCCAAGGACGACCGCCGCATGCGCATCGAGGTCGCCAAGGCGCTGGAGGGTGCGATTCCCGACATCGCCGCCGCGCGCATCATCGACGGCGCCATGAAGCCGCGCTTTCGCGAGGGCGACTTCGCGGGCGGACTGGACGCCGCCGTGCAGCAGATCGGCGCACGCATCGCCGGCGAGGCCCTGCCCCCGCCCCAGGGCGAATGGCAGGGGCGCGCAGGGGCGCAGCAGGACGGCTTCGACTGGACCGATCTCGCCATCTTCCTGTTCTTCGGCGTGATGGCGGCCGGCCCGCTGGCGCGCCGCCTGTTCGGGCAGCGGCTGGGCGGCCTGGTCATGGGCGGCGGCGCGGGTCTGCTGGCCTTCATCGTCACGTCCAGCCTGCTGCTGGCCGCAGGCGCGGGGCTGATGGCGCTGCTCTACACCTGGATCTTTGCCGGCCGCGGCGGCCCCGTGGTGTGGCATGGCGGCGGCGGAGGCTGGGGTGGCGGGGGATTCGGCGGAGGCGGCGGGGGCGGATTCAGCTCCGGTGGCGGCGGGGACTTTGGCGGCGGCGGCGCCTCCGGCGACTGGTAGGCTCAGGCAAGGCACAAGCAACATGGTCACACCCCCTCCACAACCGCCGCACGGCATGCTGCGCCGCCTGACCCGCCTGCTGCGACACCGCTGGGCCGACGGCGGCCTGCACCAGGCCCTGCCCCCCGACATGCTGGAACGCCTGGCCCAGCGCGTGGCGGCCAGCGAACGCCGCCATACCGGCCAGATCCGCATCTGCGTGGAGGGCGGCCTGCCCCTGTCCTACCTGTGGCGCGGCGCCAGCGTCCGGGAGCGGGCGATCACGCAGTTCGGCAAGCTGCGCGTGTGGGACACGGAGCTCAACAACGGCGTGCTGATCTATCTGCTGCTGGCCGAGCATGCCATCGAGATCGTGGCCGACCGGGGCCTTACGCACCGCGTGGCACCGGAAACCTGGCGCGCGACGCTGGCCCATATGGGCGAGGCGTTCCGGGCGGAACGCTACGAGGACGGGCTGACGCAGGCACTCGCGGAAGTGTCGGCACTGCTGGTCACGCACTTTCCGCGTGGCCCATCGGAAGAAGTCCTCGGCACCGGAGGCAACGAGCTGCCGGATGCACCGGTGATCGCCCCCTGAACGGGAGCCCCGGGGCGAGGCGCAGTGCCCCGGAAATAAAAAAGGGAACGTTCACACGTTCCCTTTCAGCGAATCGATCGTGGTGCTCTGTGTCAGCGCTTTTGACGGAACTTGCGCAGCGCAGCGATCTGCGCCGCCATGACGGCCAGCTCGGACTGGGCACGCGCCAGGTCGATCTCGCTCTTGGCGTTCTTCAGGGCCTCTTCCGCTGCGGACTTGGCCTCCTGCGCCTTCTGGTCATCCAGATCCTTGCCACGGATAGCCGTGTCGGACAGGACGGTCACGCAGTTGGGCTGCACTTCCAGAATGCCACCGGCCACGAAAACGAACTCTTCGTTGCCATTGGGCAATTCGATGCGCACCGAACCCGGCTTGATGCGGGTGATGAGCGGCGTGTGGCGCGGATAGATGCCCAGTTCGCCCGCTTCGCCGGGCAGCGCGACAAAGCGCGCCTCGCCGGAGAAGATGGACTCCTCGGCACTGACCACATCAACGTGGATGGTGTTCATCTTTGCTCCTAGAAAAAGGGAGGGTCTGGCCTGTCAAGGGCCGATGGGCTTGGCCCACCGGCCACCTGGCATCAGCCGACCTTCTTCGCCTTTTCGAAGGCCTCGTCGATCGTGCCCACCATGTAGAAGGCCTGCTCGGGCAGGTGATCGCACTCACCGGAGGCAATCATCTTGAAGCCACGGATGGTTTCGGACAGAGGCACGTACTTGCCGGGCGAGCCCGTGAACACTTCGGCCACGTGGAACGGCTGCGACAGGAAACGCTGGATCTTGCGGGCGCGGGCCACGGTCAGCTTGTCTTCGGGAGCCAGCTCGTCCATGCCCAGAATGGCGATGATGTCGCGCAGTTCCTTGTAACGCTGCAGCGTGCCCTGCACTTCGCGGGCCACCTTGTAGTGCTCTTCGCCCACAACTTGCGGGTCCAGCTGGCGGCTGGTCGAGTCCAGGGGGTCCACGGCGGGATAGATACCCAGGGCGGCGATGTCACGCGACAGCACCACGGTGGAGTCCAGGTGGGCGAAGGTCGTGGCGGGCGAAGGGTCGGTCAAGTCGTCGGCAGGCACGTACACGGCCTGGATCGAAGTGATCGAACCCACCTTGGTGGACGTAATACGCTCTTGCAGGCGGCCCATTTCCTCGGCCAGCGTGGGCTGGTAGCCCACGGCGGAGGGCATGCGGCCCAGCAGGGCGGACACTTCGGTACCGGCCAGCGTGTAGCGGTAGATGTTGTCCACGAAGAACAACACGTCGCGGCCTTCGTCACGGAACGACTCGGCGATCGTCAGGCCGGTCAGGGCCACGCGCAGACGGTTGCCCGGGGGCTCGTTCATCTGGCCGTAGACCATGGCCACCTTGGACTCGCCCAGGTTCTCCAGGTTCACGACGCCGGAGTCGGCCATCTCGTGATAGAAGTCGTTGCCCTCGCGGGTACGCTCACCCACACCAGCGAACACCGACAGGCCCGAGTGTGCCTTGGCGATGTTGTTGATGAGTTCCATCATGTTCACGGTCTTGCCCACGCCAGCGCCACCGAACAGACCCACCTTGCCGCCCTTGGCGAACGGGCAGACCAAATCGATCACCTTGATGCCGGTTTCGAGCAGTTCCTGCGAAGGGCTCAGCTCGTCATAAGCGGGCGCCTTGCGGTGGATGGAGGCAGTGAGCTCCTGGCTCACGGGGCCGCGCTCGTCGATGGGGTTGCCCAGCACGTCCATGATGCGACCCAGGGTCGCCTTGCCCACGGGCACGGTGATGGCGTTGCCGGTGTTGGTCACCATCAGGCCACGCTTGAGGCCGTCGGACGAACCCAGGGCAATGGTACGCACCACGCCGTCGCCCAGCTGCTGCTGCACTTCCAGCGTCAGGGCCGAGCCTTCGAGCTTCAGGGCGTCGTACACCTTGGGCATCTGGTCACGCGGGAACTCCACGTCCACCACGGCGCCGATACATTGAACAATCTTGCCTTGCACTTGAGCCATTTTTTTGCTCCAGAAATTTAAACTGCCGCAGCACCTGCGACGATCTCCGAAAGTTCCTTCGTGATCGCGGCTTGGCGCGTCTTGTTGTAGACCAGCTTGAGCTCGTTGATGACGTTGCCGGCGTTGTCGGTGGCGGCCTTCATGGCCACCATCCGCGCCGACTGCTCGGACGCCATGTTCTCCGCCACTGCCTGATAGATCAGCGACTCGACATAGCGCACCAGCAGTTCGTCAATCACGCTCTGCGCATCGGGCTCATAGATGTAGTCCCAACCGTGCCCGGTCTTCTCGGCCTGCATCTTTTCGGAAGACAGTGGCAGCAGTTGCTCCACCACCGACTCCTGCTTCATGGTGTTGATGAACTTGGTGTAGCTCAGGTACACCGCGTTGACCTTGCCTTCCGCATAAGCGTCCAGCAGCACCTTCACCGGCCCGATCAGCTTGTCCAGGTGCGGCGTATCGCCCAACCCCGTGGCATGCGCAACCACCTTGGCGCCCACGCGGTTGAGAAAACCCAGGCCCTTGTTGCCAATGGCAACGGCCTGCGTTTGCACACCAGCGGACTGCAGGTCGCGCAGCTTGGTGGTCACTGCACGCAACACGTTGGTGTTCATGCCTCCGCACAGGCCCTTGTCGGTCGTCACGACAATGATGCCGGCCGCCTTCGCATCGTTCACCTTCATGAAGGGGTGAACGTACTCGGGGTTGGCCTCGCCGAGGTGGGCCGCAATATTGCGAACCTTCTCGGCATAGGGACGGGCGGCGCGCATGCGGTCCTGCGCCTTGCGCATCTTGGACGCGGCCACCATTTCCATGGCTTTGGTGATCTTCTTGGTGTTCTCCACCGATTTGATCTTGCCGCGTATTTCCTTGCCTGCTGCCATGATGGGTCCTCGTCCGGTTTAAACGAACGACTTCTTGAACGCCGTGATGGCTTGCGTCAGTTCGGCTTCGTCCTTGCCTTCCTTGTCGAACGCGCGGTTCTGCTCCAGGCGCCCCAGCAGAGCGGCATGGCTCGTCTTGAGGAACTGGTGCAGACCGGATTCGAAGGCCAGAACCTTCTTCACATCCACATCGTCCAGGAAGCCCTTGTTCACCGCGAACAGCGTGGCGCCCATCAGGCTGACGGGCAGCGGGCTGTACTGCGGCTGCTTCAGCAGTTCGGTCACGCGCGCGCCGCGGTCCAGCTGCTTGCGGGTGGCTTCGTCCAGGTCGGAGGCGAACTGCGCAAAGGCAGCCAGCTCACGGTACTGCGCCAGGTCGGTACGGATACCGCCGGACAGGCCCTTGACCAGCTTGGTCTGTGCAGCACCACCCACGCGCGACACCGAGATACCGGCGTTGATGGCGGGACGGATACCAGCGTTGAACAGGCTGGTTTCCAGGAAGATCTGGCCGTCGGTGATCGAAATCACGTTGGTCGGCACGAATGCGGACACGTCGCCGGCCTGCGTTTCGATCACGGGCAGCGCCGTCAGCGAACCCGTCTTGCCCTTGACCTCACCCTTGGTGAAGGCTTCGACGTAGTCGGCGTTCACGCGAGCGGCACGCTCCAGCAGGCGGCTGTGGAGATAGAACACGTCGCCGGGGAAGGCTTCGCGGCCCGGCGGACGACGCAGCAGCAGCGACACCTGGCGGTAGGCCACGGCCTGCTTGGACAGATCGTCATACACGATCAGCGCGTCTTCGCCGCGGTCGCGGAAATACTCGCCCATCGTGCAGCCGGAGTAGGCCGACACGTACTGCATGGCGGCGGATTCGGAGGCCGATGCCGCCACGACGATGGTGTACTCCATCGCGCCTGCCTGCTCCAGAGCCCGCACCACGTTCTTGATCGACGAAGCCTTCTGGCCGATGGCGACGTAGATACACGTCACGCCCTGGCCCTTCTGGTTGATGATGGCGTCGATGGCCACGGCCGTCTTACCCGTCTGGCGGTCACCGATGATCAGCTCGCGCTGGCCACGGCCGATCGGCACCATGGAGTCGATGGACTTCAGGCCGGTCTGCAGCGGCTGATCCACGGACTGACGCGCGATCACACCGGGAGCGACCTTCTCGATCACGTCCGTCATCTTGGCGTTGATCGGGCCCTTGCCGTCAATGGGTTGGCCCAGGGCGTTCACCACGCGGCCCACCAGCTCGGGGCCCACGGGCACTTCCAGAATACGGCCCGTGCACTTCACGGTGTCGCCTTCGGAGATGTGCTCGTACTCGCCCAGAATCACGGCGCCGACGGAGTCGCGCTCAAGGTTCAGCGCCAGACCGAAGGAGGGCTGACCGTCCTTGGAGGCTGGGAATTCGAGCATTTCGCCCTGCATCACATCCGACAGACCGTGGACGCGCACGATACCGTCCGTCACGGACACCACGGTGCCCTGATTACGGATGTCGCTGCTGGCTGCCAGACCTTCGATGCGGCTCTTGATCAGTTCAGAAATTTCTGCGGGATTGAGTTGCATGACTCTTTCCTTCTTTCTTTGGGTATAGCCGAAACCTCAAGCCGCTCAGGCCGTGAGGGCCGCTTTCATTTGTTCCAGACGGGCCTTGACGGAGGTGTCCAGCACCTCGTCCCCCACCACCACGCGCACGCCACCGATCAACGTCTCGTCCTGTTGCACGGAGAGATTCAGCTTGCGGCCAAAGCGCTTCTCGAGCGTGGCGCCCAAGCTGGTCAGGGCAGCTGCATCCAGCGGAAAGGCGCTGTACACCACTGCATCCGAGGATCCGTGACTGCGATTGACCAGCGCGCGGAATTGGGCCGCGATCTCAGGCAAGGCCTGCACCCGACCGTTGTCGATCACGGTACGCAGGAAGTTCTTGGCCAGGTCGGGCAGTGCCGAACGAGCGACACCCGAGATGACGCCGAACACCTGCTCGCCCGTCACCTTCGGGTTGTCCGCCAGTTGGCGCAATTGGGGATTGGCGGCAATCGCCGCCAGCTCGTCCACCCAAGCGGTGGCGCCATTCAGATCCGCACCGGTTTTATCAGTGCAGGCCTTGTACAGCGCCTCGGCGTAAGGGCGGGCAATGGTGGCGAGTTCAGCCATTGAATTGCTCCCTTACAGCTCGGTCTTCAGACGGTTCAGCAGATCGGCATGAACGCCGGCGTTGACTTCCTTGCGGAGAATCTGCTCAGCCCCCTTGACGGCCAGGGCCGCCACCTGCTCACGCAGGGCTTCGCGGGCGGCAATCGCCTGCTGCTCAGCCTCGGTGCGCGCGGCAGCGACGATCTTGTTGCCTTCCTCGGTGGCGCGCGCCTTGGCTTCTTCGATGATGGCCTGGGCGCGGCGCTCGGCGTCAGCCAAGCGTGTCGCGGTTTCGTTGCTGGCGGCAGCCAGTTCCTGCTTCACGCGCTGGTCGGCAGCGGCGAGCTCGGTCTTGGCACGATCGGCAGCTGCGAGACCATCGGCGATTTTCTGGGCTCGCTCATCCAGAGCCTTCGCAATCGGGGGCCACACGAACTTCATCGTGAACAGCACCAGGATCAGGAAGACTATGGCCTGAACGAACAGGGTCGCGTTGATACTCACGGCAACACCTTTCTATTTAGGGCGTTGACGAGGGCTTAGGCCAGGACGAAGGGGTTGGCGAAAGCGAACAGCAGAGCGATGGCCACACCGATCAGGAAGGCAGCGTCGATCAGACCGGCCAAGATGAACATCTTGGTTTGCAGTTCGTTGATCAGCTCAGGCTGACGTGCGGAGGATTCCAGGAACTTGCCACCCATCAGGGCGATACCGATCGAAGCGCCGATAGCGCCCAGACCAACGATCAGACCACAAGCCAGAGCGACGAGACCGAGAATGTTTTCCATGATGACTCCTGAGATTAAAGAAAGGGAAAGGTTGAGAGGAAAGGGAAATGGTCAGTGGGCTTCATGCGCCTGGCCGAGGTAAATCAGCGTCAGCATCATGAAAATGAAGGCTTGCAGGGTGATGATCAGAATGTGGAAGACCGCCCAGATCGAGCCCGCAATGATGTGCCCCACGGGGAGCAACACACCGGAAAGCGACATGGCAGCCGCACCGCCCATCAGAGCGATCAGACAGAACACCAACTCACCAGCGTACATGTTGCCGAACAGTCGCATGCCATGCGAAACCGTCTTGGCGACATATTCAATGATTTGCATGGCCAGGTTCACGACACCCAGGACCACGGCAAACAACGGATTCTTGCTGGTACCGAACGGAGCGGTCACCAGTTCGTGGGCCCAGCCGCCCATGCCCTTGATCTTGATGCTGTAGAAGAAGCACAGGATCAGCACGGCGGAGGACAGACCCAGCGTGGTCGAGAGGTCGGCTGTAGGCACGACGCGCAGATAGGCATGCGAGTCGCCTTGGACGCCTTGCCACAGCACGGGCAGCAGGTCGACCGGCAGCAGGTCCATGGCGTTCATCATGAAGATCCAGACGAACACCGTGAGCGCCAGGGGGGCGATGAACTTGCGACTCTGGGCATTGTGGATGTTGGCCTTGGCCTGGTTGTCCACCATCTCCACCAGCATTTCGACGGCGGCCTGGAAGCGACCTGGCGTTCCCGAGGTCGCCTTGCGCGCGGCCAGCCACATGATGAACAGGCTCAGCACGCCAAGGGTCACGCTGACCACGATGGAGTCAAGATTGACCACCGAGAAGTCGATGATGGACTTCTGCTTGATGTTCTGGAGATGCTGCAGGTGGTGAACGATGTATTCACTTGCAGTCGGGGCGTTCGCATCTGCGGCCATCGGACAACTCTTCTCTCAAATATCAATCGGTTCGTCGAACACCGGGCCGCGCCAGGAGCGCAATCCAGTACGTTTTCATCGTTACCACCATGCCGACCAGCAATGCTAGCCAACTCAGTCCCGGCATCAGCCGGGGCGCCGCCGCCAACATGGCGACGGTCAAAGCAATCTTGACCAACTCCCAGCCGAAGAGCCCAGCCATCGCCGCCCCCGGCGATGAATGCCTGCGCGCCATGCCGCGCGCAAACAACGCCGCTGGCAGCACAACCGACAACGCACCGTACCCCGCAGACCAGGCTGCCTGCGAACCTGCCAGCAGCCAAGCCAGCAGCGCGACCAGCACGCCCACCAGGGCTTGGCTCCAGACGATCCGCCAGACCGACTGAGCCGGATGGCGCTTGCGCCATTCTTCGGCCTCTTGCGAGGTCAGGGGCTTGAAGTCGGGATCTTCAACCTCAGATTCAGTCTCCGGGACGGTTGTTTTCATGATGGAAGACACCTGCGCCACAGACCGGAACTTTCACAAAGCCCTTGATTATAAGTAAAAACCCCGCTTAATCCACAATGGCCGTGGGACCAGGGACGAAACCGGGGTGCGGCGGCGCCAATGTGCCAACGATTGTGGTCGGCAGGAGCATCATTGCGACTCTTGCGGCCCTCACCGGCAAGCGGCGCGCCCGCAGCATAGCAACTTCACTGCGGCCTGCGTATGACAAGCCCTGCCGCCACCCGGTTCGCGGCGCCGCATGAACGAGAAACATCCGATATGACAACGTCCACCACTTCGCCTGCCGCAGACCCTCGCAAGGACTCTCTGATCGAATACCCGTCACGCTTTCCCATCAAGGTGATGGGCGCGAAGGTGGACGGTTTCGTGCATGCTGTGACCGAGGTCGCGCACCGTTTCGACCCCACCTTTGACGCCGCCACCATCGAGCTGCGCGACAGCCGCGCCGGCAACTACCTGGGCGTGACCATCACCATCATGGCCACCAGCCGCGAGCAGTTGGACGACCTGTACCGCGCCCTGTCCTCGCACCCCATGGTCAAGGTCGTACTGTGAGCCAGCCGGCCATGGAGCTGCGCATTCTGGGCCGCGCGGATTACCGCGACACTGTGGTCGCCATGCAACGCTTCACGGAGGAGCGCACCGAGTACACACCCGACTCACTATGGATATGTGAGCACTCAGCGCTTTACACACAAGGCATAGCAGGCAAGAACGATCACATTCTGGCGCCCGGCGACATTCCCGTATTCCCCACCAACCGGGGCGGCCAGGTCACGTACCACGGCCCCGGGCAGGTCGTGGCCTACCCGCTCATCGACCTGCGCCGCGCGGGCTACTACGTCAAGGAATATGTCTTCCGCATCGAAGAGGCCGTGATCCGCACGCTGGCCCACTACGGCGTCACGGGCCACCGGCTGGCCGGCGCGCCGGGCATCTACGTGCGCCTGGACGACCCGCGCGGCCACGGCATGCTGACGCAGCGCCCCCAACTGCGCGTCCCGGGATCGGCGGCGCCGCAGCCGGATTTCAGCGGCCTGGGCAAGATCGCCGCCCTGGGCATCAAGGTCACGCGCCACTGCACCCACCACGGCGTGGCGCTGAATGTCGCCATGGACCTGGAGCCCTTTTCCCGCATCAACCCTTGCGGCTACGCGGGTCTGCAAACGGTGGACCTTTCTACAATCGGCGTCCACACCACATGGGATGACGCCGCGGCGGTGCTGAGCCAACATCTCGCCACCCGCCTCGCCCCCTGACCACCTTCAGCAGCAGCCATGAGCACTCCAGAAGTCGTGCGCGAAGCGCAATCCACCGAAGCCTACAACCCGCTGGCCAAGCAAAAGGCCGCTGCCAAGCTGGCGCGCATCCCCATCAAGGTCGAGCAGGGCGAGATCCTCAAGAAGCCTGACTGGATCCGCGTGAAGGCCGGCAGCCCCACCACGCGTTTCTACGAGATCAAGGACATCCTGCGCCAGAACAAGCTGCACACGGTCTGCGAGGAGGCCTCCTGCCCCAACATCGGCGAATGCTTCGGCAAGGGCACGGCCACGTTCATGATCATGGGCGACAAGTGCACGCGCCGCTGCCCGTTCTGCGACGTGGGCCACGGCCGCCCCGACCCGCTGGACAAGGACGAGCCGCTGAACCTCGCCAAGACCATCGCCCAACTGCGTCTGAAATACGTGGTGATCACCAGCGTGGACCGCGACGACCTGCGCGACGGCGGCTCGGGCCATTTCGTCGAGTGCATCAAGCACACCCGCGAACTCTCACCCCTCACGCAGATCGAGATCCTCGTACCCGACTTCCGCGGCCGCGACGACCGCGCGCTCGAAATCCTCAAGGCCGCGCCGCCGGACGTGATGAACCACAACCTCGAGACCATTCCGCGCCTGTACAAGGAGGCGCGTCCGGGCTCGGACTACCAGTTCTCGCTGAACCTGCTCAAGAAGTTCAAGGCGCTGCACCCAAACGTGCCGACCAAGAGCGGCCTGATGGTGGGCCTGGGCGAGACCGACGAGGAAATCCTGCAGGTCATGCGCGACATGCGCGCGCACGACATCGACATGCTGACTATCGGCCAGTACCTGGCACCCAGCAACAGCCACCTGCCGGTGCGCCGCTACGTGCACCCGGACACCTTCAAGATGTTCGAGCAAGAGGCCTACAAGATGGGCTTTTCCCACGCGGCCGTGGGCGCGATGGTGCGATCGAGCTACCACGCGGACCAGCAGGCGCACGCCGCCGGCGTCTGAGTCGATGACTCGAAGTAGATGAGCAATTCAGAGTAAATAGGAAAATTTCGGAGTGATGCGAAAAGGACTGCTGCTCTCGCTCCGGCCTGGACAGGTGCCTGCGCCGACATAGGCGCAGGCAACCTCAACGACCTCAAGCCCTGTGAGCCTGCCATGGCCCACAAGGCCTTCAAGAGCTACGAGCCAGGCTATGTGCACGTGGACGCGAAGTACCTGCCCCAGATGCAGGACGAGAGCAGCCAGTGCTACCTGTTTGTGGTCATCGGCCGGACCACACGCTGGGTTCGTGCAGTTCAAAACCAACAAGACAGCGGCCAATGCAAAGGCCTTTCTGAACGCACTGCACAAAGCCTATCCAATCAAGATCAACAAGCTGCTGACCATACAACGGCAAGGAGTTCATGGATCGGCTGTTTACCAGCAGGGAATGCGAACACAGCGGTTTCTGCGTCGGTCAGGCTGCTAAAGCACAAGCCTCAGCGGGGGTCTTCATACCCAGGCAGATCAGAGACTTCCGTAGGAGTGCAGTCCAGAGAGAAACATGTTCACTCCCAAAAACGCAAAGCTGGTCACCACCACGCCGACGATTGCCCAGTACGCGGCGACCCTGCCCTTCAGGCCCTTGACCAGCCGCATGTGCAGCCATGCTGCGTAGTTCAGCCAAACGATCAGTGCCCAGGTTTCCTTGGGGTCCCATTGCCAATACGCGCCCCAGGCATCTGCTGCCCACAGAGCCCCGAGTACCGTTGCCACGGTGAAGAACGCAAAGCCAAGCGAAATCGACCGATACATGATGGTCTCAAGCACATCCAGCGACCGCAGTTGGCGTGCGATGGGGCGGCGCAAGGCCAGAATCGTTCCTACGGTCAAAGCTCCAATCCCGAAGTAGAGCATCCATATTGCTGAGAATTGGCGAGACTGGAAGATCAAAGGCTCGGCGCAGAGAGCGGCTCCGATGATGAACACCGGCAGCAGCGGCCTCCATGATCGCGTGTCGCCGTACAGCTTGACCAAGTAGGCAAACCCGACCATGCCTGCCAAGTAAAAAGCCGCATAACCAACAAAGTTTGCTGGTACATGCAGCTTCATCCACCAGCTGTTCAGTGCGGGAACTAAGGGCTGTATCTGGTGCCCTTCTCGAGAGAGTGAGTACCAGAACAAAAAAACCACCATTGACACGACCAATGGCATCACAAAGCCACCAAGGGTCCGCGTTTGGTACCGCGACTCGCAATAAAGGTAGAGGACAGCAGTCATCAGTGCCAAGAGCACGAAGACCTCGTACAGGTTGCTGACAGGAATGTGACCGATGTCTGCCCCCATTAGATGCCCCTCACGCCACCGAACTAATAGCCCGGTCAAACCGATCCATACGCCGATCCAGGTGAACGCCGTACCCAGCCAGGCGACGGCGGGCTTGACCAGCCCTATCCAATAGGAAACCGTTCCGAGGACAAAAAGGCAGCTCATCCACAGAATTGCGGACTGGGATGAAAGCAAGTATTTCAATAGGAAGACGGATTCGGCACGGCTGATATCACTCAGCGAGAGTGCGCCGTCAGTGGCATAGAGTCCCACGCCAAGGAGCGCGGACGCACTGGTACAAGCGATGAGAAGCTTGAGCGGCCGCCAAAGCCAGCCAAGCCATGCGAGAGCGGGAACGGCAGCGATCAGCATCGCCTTCTCGTAGCCGTCCATGGAAACTGCATGGAACAGAAGTGCGTACGCGCATCCGAGTGAGAGAAAAGCCCCAAGTGCAAGGTCGCCTGGGGTCACCCTCGCGGGCTTCATATCAAGCCTGTGGGATATGGCGTGCCAAAGCGCGTAGCGGGCATAGATGGTGGTGGCTGTGCTGGGCCTGGTAGCGGTATCGAATGAGTTCATGGGGTATGTGGTCAGCGGTCAGAGATCCAAGCGAAATGCCAGAAATGCAGTCGCAGGGGCGAAGACGAGAGATGTGTCAACTGGCTACCACCGGACTTTGCGCATCTGAATGCCTCAGTGGGGCTCGCTGAGCGTCCCTATGAACTGCGCCCAGAAGAGACATCGCACGCGCAATCTCGTCCCGAGTCAACGAGGCGTAGCCAAAGAGCAGGTGACGCGAACCATGGTCGTCCTCCCCTATGGAGGCAGCATGGGAAAGCGGGTAGAGCCGGAGACCGTGGCCGAGCGCCGCGGCAGCAATACTGTGAGCGCAGGGGCCGCGGGCAGGTAACTCGAATGCCACATGCATCCCGGCGTTATGACCGCTGACAGTGCCTTCCCCTCGCCAGACGGCCTTCAGCCCCTGCAGCAGCTCATCGCGCCGCCCTCGGTATTGACGACGCAGGAACTGCAGGTGGTGTGCAAAGCTATTTCCGTCTAGGTAGCGGGCCATGAACGCCTGGCTTAACCAAGGCGTTCCGTTGTTAAGGAGTGCCTTGCGCGCCGCGAAGTCATTCGTCAGTGACGGAGGGCAAACCATATACCCCAGACGAAGCGCAGGGCCAAGGGTTTTCGAAAAGGTGCCCACGTAGATAACCTGGTGCGGACTGATTGCAGCCAATGGCCGCGGCAGCACGGTGTCGTAGCAGAAATCTCCGTCGTAGTCGTCCTCGACAACGAGGGCACCGGCTCGCGCAGCCCACCCGAGTAGCTCCACCCGCCTAGAATGGCTGAGTGTGTGACCAAGGGGATACTGGTGCGAGGGGGTGACATAGACAAGCTTCGCAGGCCCTTTGGGGAGCTCTTGGGTACGGATGCCATCCGAATCAATGCGGACCGGAACCGGACGTGCCCCGTGTCGTTGAACCAGATTACGAAACCCGGCGTAGCAAGGCGACTCGAAAACCGCGGTGGCGTGGGCGTCGAGGAAGTGAGAGCAGATCAAGCTCAGCGCTTCTTGGCTTCCGGCTGTGATGAGCACCTGGTCTGGCTCGACCTTCAGTGCCTTCGCTGACGCAAGGTAATCCGCAACCTGAACTCGCAACCCCCACAGACCGGCCGCTGGTACGTACTCCGCCATTGCTCCTCCGCTATCTCTGAGCAACTGGTTCGAAAGTCTGATGAACTGTTTTTGCGGAAAGGCATCTACGGACGGCCTTCCCACTCGGAAGTCAAATCTCAGTGGTTCCCGAAGCACATCGGCGCAAACGCCGCTGGACCTAGCCACACTGACGGCACCCCCGAAAGCCGGTGCGTTCGGGAAAAGGCTTTCTGCAAGCCCATCGTCCACCAAGCGCGAGCGATGGTGCGTGACGAAATGGCCCCGGTTCGGTTGGCTCTCGACGAGGCGCAGGTCCGCAAGGCACTCGTAGGCACCCAAGATGGTGTTTTTGGAGACACCGAGGAGAGTCGCCATGCGGGCCACTGCCGGCAGCTGTCCGCCCTCAGATAGTCGGCCAGTACGAATGAGCATCCCAATTTGTTCCGCAATCTGATGCTTTAAGGGCCGTCCATCGACCTTTGACAATGTGAGTGGAAGCGAGAACATCAGCAGTTGCCACAGATTGGAAGTTCAGTTGCTTTACGAGCGCCGCGCGTGAACCTTGCGACACATGCGCAAACACTAACGGCATGGATCAATTATTTTTTTGTCCTGTGTCAAAAAAGGCAGGTTGCCCGTACCCATCAAGCGCTCGCCTCCCGTCACTTGGACTTGCTCACTCCTGCTGACAAAGTGCGAATGCCAGAGAACGGCATGAATCAATCGGGAGAACCAATATGCAATACAGACTACTGAGTGTGGCCATGCTCCTCATACCGGCGGCGACCGCTTGGGGCGTGACCAACGATGCGTATCTCAAGGCCGACGAGCTATTTCAGCAAAACTGTGCCGTTTGCCATGGCGCTGATCGTGGGGGGTACATCGCACCAGCACTCACCAAAGACCGTCTGGTACAGAGTGAAGTTGCTTTGCGGGGCACCATCATGACGGGGATACCAGACACATTGATGCCTCCTTTCGTCGGGAGGCTTTCTGACGAAGAAATAAGGGAGCTATCGCGCCTGATCAAAAGGAACTCCGCGTCCGACCTGAAGTGGGGTCTGGAGCAAATCCGGGCCAGTGTTGAGGTCCTGGTCGACGAGTCGAAGTTGCCAAGCAAGCCCGATTACGAAATCGATACCGTCTACGACCTGATGGCGGTGATGGCTCGCGGACGATATGGCAGAGGTGATGGCGACAACAATGCTCGCACTGTCTTCCTGGATGGGAAACGAAACAAAGTGGTAGGAGAAATCGCCACGCCGGTGGCTCCTCACATCATGGATTTCAGCCCGGTTGCCGAACGGTGGGCTTGGCTCAAGAGTGACGATGGGATGGTCTACAAGATCGACCTGTATACGCTGCAGATTGTGCGCAAGGCCAAGGCAGGGTTGACTGGCCCAGGCATCGCTGTGTCTAACGACGGGAAATGGCTCGCCATTAGCTCTTTTGTTCCAAAGGCTGTTGCTATCTTGAATGCGGAAACGCTCGAGCCAGCAAAGTACTTGGAACTCGAAGGAGAGGACCCCGATGGGAAGTTTGTCAAATCCGCCGGAGGCCCAGTGATTGGGAGCAGGATAAACAATAAGTTCGCTCTCACGCTTCGACAAGCGGGGCAGATCTGGATCATCGACCCGGATAAGCCCGGTATGCCGGTCACGAAGCTCACAAAAGTGGGGCGAATGCTGCACGACACCTTTCTGGCTCCAGATGGTCGGCACTCCATGGTGGCCTCATACGACGACAACAAGATCATCGCCATCGACCTGAAGGAAGACAAGGTTGTGCGCGACATCCCAGCTGGCTGCCAACCTCATCTGGGCGCAGGTTCAGTCACAGAGATAAAGGGACGTTTCCTTGCATTTGGCACGAATTCGGGCACATGCAAGAAAGGCTCCGTGGTCACGGTATGGGACACCAAGGACTTTTCGGTGGTGAAGCAGATTGCGGTGGCCGGCGCAACAGAATCTCCCGCGGCACATCCCAATGCGCCCTACGTCGCTGTGGACATCATCGATAAGGACAAGCGCGCAGCGTGGATTCAGTTCATCGACAAGGAAACCCTCGAGGTCGTCAAGACGCTGGATGTGGGCGGGCATTCGTTCTTCCCCAACTACAACCGCACAGGTGACTACTTGTACGTCAGCTCCGGGTACTGGGGCGACCGTCTAAAGATATACGACAGCAAGACGCTCAAGTTGGTGGCAGAGCACAAGATGGAAAGTCCATCAGGCATCTTCTCGCGTGCTCGCACGCGCTGGCTATCCATTGGTCTACCGGAAACGCGCAAGTTCTGAAAGGAGAAGATATCTATGAAAACATCTATTCAGACCATTCTCGGCATGGCGCTCTCGGTGACTCTGACGTGCGCCTATGCGAGTGGAGGTGCGCATCAGCTTGTTGATGGTGGCAACCCCGACAAGTTGTCACCTGCCGTTTCTGCAGTGCTGCCGCTTTGTGCGTCGTGTCATGGTATTGACGGCATCAGTGCCGTTGGTCTCTATCCCAACCTCGCTGGGCAAAAGGTTGAGTACCTTGTGAAGCAGCTTCAGGCCTTCAAAAGCAAAGAACGGAATGACACAGTGATGAATGCCATGGCCGAACCTTTAAGCCAGGATGCGATGCGAGAGCTCGCTAACTACTTTGCTGGCCGAAAAGAGCGGACACCGACAAACTGAACGCGGTGATGAGTGGAAACTCGGTTCATTGATCGGCCCCGAAGCCCGCTGTATGAGTCGCCCCGGGGGCGAGGACTGCCTATCGGACCAGGTGCGCAGTCCACTCGTCCAATTTGCCGCGCTCAGCGCGGCGGCTCCAGCCCCAGCCGGCGCGCCAGGCGCTGCAGGTTGGCGCGGTCCATCTGCAGTTCGCGCGCGGCCGCGGCCCAGCGCCAGCCGTGGCGCTGCAGGCATGCGCTGACCAGCCTGCGCTCATAGTCCTGCACGGCAGCCCGCAACTCCCAACCATCCGCATCCGGCGCGGCGGGCAGCGCCACTGCCGGGGGCGCCATGGAATGCGCAGCACGCCCTTCGGGCATGCCCTCCCACAGATCCGCAACGCCCAGCGTCACCATGCGCGGGCGGACGTTGCTGCGGCCCGGCAGGGCCTGCGGCGCGCGGCTCAGGGCGCGCAGCACGCCACGGCTGAGCAGGTGCTCCAGCTCGCGCACATTGCCGCGCCAGGGCTGGGCCAGCAACGCCGACTGGGCCGCGGCATCCAGGCGCAGGGCGCCCAGGTCCAGGCGCGAGCGGTTTTCCTCCAGGAAGAAGCCGGCCAACAGCAGCACGTCGCTGTCGCGCTCGCGCAGCGGCGGCACTTGCAGCGGGTACACGCTCAGGCGGTGAAAGAAGTCGGCGCGCATGCGGCCCGCGTCCACCTCGGCCGCCAGGTCGCGGTTGGTGGCGGCGATCACGCGCACGTTCACGCGGTGCTCGCGGTCCGAGCCCAGGCGCTGCAGCTGCCCGCTTTGCAGCACGCGCAGCAGCTTGGCCTGCACGGGCAGCGACAGCTCCCCCACCTCGTCCAGGAACAGCGTCCCCAGGTGCGCCTGCTCGAACTTGCCACGCCGGTCGGCCACCGCGCCGGTGAAGGCGCCGCGCACATGGCCGAACAGCTCGCTTTCCACCAGGTTGTCGGGCAGCGCGGCGCAGTTGATGCTGACCAGCGGCCGGCCGGCGCGCGCCGAGCGCGCATGCACGGCCTGGGCCACCAGCTCCTTGCCCACGCCGGTCTCGCCCGTGATGAGCACGCTGAGATCGCTGGCGGCGACCAGGGCGATGTCGGCCTGCAGCCGGCGCATGGCCGGGCTGTGGCCCAGCAGCGGGCGCGGCGCCTCCGTGCCCGCCGCCTGCGCCACGCCCGGCGGCATCGGCTGCGGTGCGCGGGCCAGCTGGCGCAGCCGCTCGGCCGTGGTGACCGTGGCTGCGGCGAGATTGCTGAAGGCCTGCAGCGCCGCCAGCGATGCGGCGTCGGCAAAACGCCCGGCGTCCAGCGCATCCAGCGTCAGCAGGCCCCAGGGCACGCCGCCCACCTGTAGCACGCAGCCCATGCAGTCATGGACCTCCAGCGGCCCATGGGGCTCGGCGATCAGGCCGTCGTAGGGGTCGGGCAGCGGGCTGTCGGGCGCAAAGCGCATGGCCTGGCCGGCGGCCAGGAGTTGGGCGAAGCGCGGATGCTCGGCGATACGAAAGCGCCGCCCCAGCGCGTCGGGCACCAGGCCGTCGATGGCCAGGGGGCGCAGCCACTC
This sequence comes from Diaphorobacter oryzae DSM 22780, assembly GCF_059568935.1. Lineage (NCBI taxonomy): Bacteria > Pseudomonadati > Pseudomonadota > Betaproteobacteria > Burkholderiales > Comamonadaceae > Diaphorobacter > Diaphorobacter oryzae. The sequence goes on from NZ_JCANUL010000013.1 coordinate 96,626, forward strand.
CCCGTCCTCCAGCCGCAGCAGCGCCGCCGCATCGGCCGGCAGCACGGCGCGCAACGCGGCCAGCAGGCGGCGCAGGCGCTCGCGCTCGGGCAGTTCCTGGGCCAGGTCGGCCACCAGGGGGGTCAGGGCATGCAATACGGCGGACGTTGTCATTGGGACTGCAAAAGCCGTCCATTCGACGCGAATTGACGGAAGTCATATTGACGCATGGATCGCCAAACCCTTGTCGCACAAGGGCATCGCGGCTGGCACGGCGCTTGCGCCAAGCCGTGCAGGCCGGCCATTGCCGCCGCCTGATCCCTTTGTTCGTCGTCCCAGGAGTTGCCCACGTGCTGACCGATCGCCAACGCGCCCTTGTCCAATCCACCGTCCCCCTGCTGGAGGCCGGCGGTGAAGCGCTGATCAACCATTTCTACCAAACCATGCTGGGCGAGCACCCCGAGGTGCGCCCCCTGTTCAACTCCGCCCACCAGCACAGCGGCGCCCAGCCGCGCGCGCTGGCCCATAGCGTGCTGATGTACGCCAGGCACATCGACCGCCTGGAGAACCTGGGCCACCTGCCCGCTCAGATCGTCAACAAGCATGTGGCGCTGCAGGTGCAGCCCGAGCACTACCCCATCGTCGGCAGCTGCCTGCTGCGCGCCATTCGCGAGGTGCTGGGCGCCGAGACCGCCACCGACGAGGTGCTGGCCGCCTGGGGCGCGGCCTACCAGCAGCTGGCCGACATCCTGATCACAGCCGAGGCCCAGGCCTACGACGCCAATGCCGCTGCCGAGGGCGGCTGGCGCGGCGAGCGCGCCTTCGTGGTCGAGAAGAAGGTGGCCGAGAGCGCCGAGATCACCTCGTTCTACCTGGTGCCGGCCGACGGCGGCGCCGTGGTCGCGCACCAGCCGGGCCAGTACATCGGCCTGCGGCTGGGCATCGACGGCGAGGAGCAGCGGCGCAACTATTCGCTGTCGGCGCCGGCCAACGGCCGCAGCCTGCGCATCAGCGTCAAGCGCGAGCCCGGCGGCAAGGCCTCGAACTTCCTGCACGACCGGGTCCAGGCGGGCGACCGGCTCCAGGTCTTTCCGCCGGCCGGCCATTTCACGCTCCAGGACGGCGACCGGCCGCTGGTGCTGATCAGCGGCGGCGTGGGCATCACCCCCACGCTGCCCATGCTGGCCGCGGCCCTGCCCACGCAGCGCCCCGTGGTGTTCATCCACTGCGCGCGCGAACGCGCCGTGCACGCCTTCCGCGAGCGCATCGACCAGCTGGCCGAGCAGCACCCGCAGCTCACGCGCTACTACTGCTACGACCGCGCCGAGGCCGGCGACGCCGTGGATGCCGAGGGCCACCTGACGGCGCAGCGCCTGGGCGAATGGCTGCCCGCGTCGCGCGATGCCGACGTGTACTTTCTGGGGCCGCGCCCCTTCATGCGCACGGTCAAGCAGTCGCTGAAGGCCCTGGGCGTGCCCGACAGCCAGGTGCACTACGAGTTCTTCGGCCCGGCCGAGGCCCTGGCCTGAACGGCGGGCGCCGGGGTACGAGGCCGGCGGTTCAATGCCAAATCGGCCTCCGGCGCCCTACCATCAAGCGCAAACAGCTATATATTTAATAGCAAACAACGGTATCAGGGCGCGGCCAGGCAGGTGCCCGGGTCGTCCGCGGCCAGCACCTGCTGCGCCCAGTCGGCCAGCTTGCGCACGTCCGCGCGCAGCACCTCCTGCTTCACGGCCAGGATCTGCGCCGGCTGCATGGAGAAGCTGCGCAGGCCCAGGCCCAGCAGCAGCCGGGTCACGGTCACGTCGCCGGCCATCTCGCCGCACACGCTCACGCTCTTGCCCTGGCGGGCGCCTTCGGCGATCACGTCGGCCACGAGCTGCAGCACCGCCGGGTGCAGCGGGTCGTACAGGTGGGCCACGGCCTCGTCGGCGCGGTCGATGGCCAGCGCGTACTGGATCAGGTCGTTGGTGCCGATCGACAGGAAGTCGAAGTAGCGCAGGAACAGGCGCACGGTGAGCGCCGCGGCCGGTACCTCGATCATGGCGCCCAGCTGCACCGGGCCGTAGGCCGCGCCGCGCGCGTCGAGCTCGGCGCGCGCCAGGTCCACCTGGGCCAGCGTCTGGCGGATCTCGCTCGCGTGGGCCAGCATGGGAAACAGCAGCCGCACCGGCCCGTGCGCAGCCGCGCGCAGCACGGCGCGCAGCTGGGTGCGGAACATGGCCGGGTCGGCCAGGCTCCAACGGATGGCCCGCAGGCCCAGGGCGGGGTTGAGCGAGCTGTCCTTGTGGGCCTTGTCCAGCGGCTTGTCGGCGCCCACGTCCACCGTGCGGATGGTCACGGGCAGGCCCTGCATGCCCTCCACGGCCGCGCGGTAGGCGCCGTACTGCTCCTCCTCGTCGGGCAGCCGGCCGCCGCGCCCCATGAACAGGAATTCGCTGCGGAACAGGCCCACGCCCGCCGCGCCCGCGCGCAGGGCCGCGGCGGCGTCGCCGGGCTGTTCGATGTTGGCCAGCAGCTCGATGGCCTGGGCGTCCAGCGTGACGGCCGGCGTGTGGCGCAGCCGCGTGAGGCGCTCGCGCTCCAGCGCGATCTGGCGCTGGCGAAAGCCGTATTCGGCCAGGATGATGGGCGAGGGGTCGACGATGACCACGCCCGCGTCGCCGTCGATGATGACCCAGTCGTCCTGGCGCACGAGCTGGCTGGCACCGCGCGCGCCGACGACGGCGGGGATGTCCATGCTGCGCGCCACGATGGCCGTGTGGCTGGTCTTGCCGCCCACGCCGGTCACGAAGCCGGCGAACACGCTTTGCTTGAACTGCAGCATGTCGGCCGGCGACAGGTCGTGCGCCACCAGCACCAGCGGCACGTCGGCGCCGTCGCCCAGCAGGAACTCGGCCTCCGCGCCGGCCTCGGCCTGGCGCCGCGGGCCGCAGGGCGGAGGCGCCACGGGACCGGCCACGCCCTTCATGTGGCGCAGGATGCGCTCCACCACCTGCTCGAGGTCGGCCTTGCGCTCGCGCAGGTAGTCGTCCTCCATCTCGTCGAACTGGCGGCTGATGATCTCCAGCTGCGTGGTCAGCGCCCACTCGGCGTTGTAGAGGCGGTCGGTGATCCAGTGCTTGACGCCGTTGACCAGCATCTCGTCCTGCAGCAGCATGATGTGCACGTCCAGCAGCGCCGCCAGCTCGTGCGGCGCATCCGCCGGCATGTCGGCCTGCAGGCGCTGCAGCTCCTCGGTCACGGCATTGCGGCCCCTGCGCACGCGCAGGATCTCGGCCTCGACCTGGTCGGGCTCGATGAAATAATGCACCACCTCCATGCGGCTGGACGCCGCGAGCACCGCCCGCCCGATGGCAATGCCGCGTGCGACTGCCAGACCGTGGATGGAGAAGGTCATGCGCGCCTCAACCGGTTGTCACTCGCCCTCGCCGAACTTGCCATCGATGAGCGCCAGCAGCGCATCCATGGCCTCCTGCTCCTGCGTGCCCGCGGTCTCGATCTCGACCTCCGAGCCCAGGCCCGCGGCCAGCATCATCACGCCCATGATGCTCTTGGCGTTGATGCGGCGCTCGCCCTTGCTCATCCAGACATCGCACGGAAAACTGCCCGCGAGCTTGGTGAGCTTGGCCGAGGCGCGGGCATGCAGGCCCAGCTTATTGCTGATGGTGATGGTGTTCTTGATCATGGGAGGCACGTCGGATCTGGTTCTGCGGCGCGGTCACGGCAACCGGCATCACGCCCTGCGTGCCCCCCGCCAGGGCGCGCGCGGCCAGGGCGTCGAGCGGCTCGCCGCGGTAGCTCACCGCCCGCAGCAGCATGGGCAGGTTCACACCGGCGATGAGGCGGGACTGCACGCCGTCCACCAGGCGCTGCGCCACGTTGCACGGCGTGGCGCCGAACACGTCGGTCAGCACCAGCACGGGCGCCGCGTCCTGCTGCGCGAGCAGCGCGCGGGCGACGGCCAGGGTGTCCTCGGGCGGCTCGGCGGGGTGCACGTCCAGGGTCAGCACGTCATCCGCGCAGTCGGGAAATACGTGCAGCGCGCAGGCGCGCAGCGCGTGGGCCAGGGGGGCGTGGGCAATGATGAGAAGGCGCGTATTCATGGCTCGCTGGAATGCTCTGCATTATGGCCCTGCCCGCGCCGCGCCATGAACCAGGCATAGGCGCCGACGGTGCATGCCAGATGCAGGCCCAGCGCCGCCCGGTAGGCCGCCACCATGCCCAGGCCGGCCGCGGTGAACGCGTCCACCGCCAGGCCTATGCCCCATTGCACGGCGAACACGCCGGCGAAGATCACCAGGTTGTAGGCCGACAGCGCGCGCCCGGCCAGCGCCTGCGGAAAGGCCAGCGCCACGGCCGGCTGCGACAGCGCCACGCAGGTGCAGGACACGCAGTACAGCGCCCAGGCCGCGCCCCCCGCGCGCTCGCCCGCCAGCACGATGGCCGTCAGCACCACCAGCGACAGCGGCATGCCCGCCGCGATGACCGGGTTGGCCCCGCCAGTGCGGCGCAGCAGCCAGGGGCTGACCATGCCCCAGGCCCAGAACGTGCAGAGCATGCTCACGTTGATCCAGAACAGGCCCGTGGCCGCCTGCAGGGGCGTGTAGCCGGCCACATGCTGCATCCACGGCGCGGCCCACAGCGTCTGCACCGCCACCATGCCGCCGTAGCAAAAGAAGCCCAGCGGCGCCATGCGCTGGAAGTATGGGTGGCGCCACACCTGGCCATAGCCCGCGTCGCCGCGCCCGCCCGCAGCGCCACCGGAATGCGCCCAGGCCGGCACGCGCAGCGCTAGCACCGCCATGGCCAGCACGATGAGCACGGCCAGACCCCAGAACAGCGGGCGCCAGCCGGCCACCGGCAGCAGCCACTGCACGGGCAGGGTGGAGGCCACCATGCCCAGCGAGCCGGTCATCAGCATCCACGAGTTGGCGCGCAGTTGCGCACCGGGCTCCAGCCAGCGCCGAAAGCCGGTGAGCGGCGCCATCAGGCAGGCGCTCACGCCCGCGCCGCACAGCATGCGTCCCAGCAGCAGGCCCGTGAAGCCCGTGGCCAGCGAGAACACCAGGCAGCCGGCCACGGCCACGCCCAGAAAGCCCAGCAGCACGGCGCGCGGGCCGTAACGGTCCAGCCATTGGCCCAGGGGCAGCTGGGTCAGCGAAAAGCCCAGGAAGTATCCGCCGGCGAGCAGGCCCAGGTCGCGCGCCTGCAGGCTGAACTCCACCTCCAGCGTGGGCGCCAGCGTCGCGGTGATGGCACGCAGCAGCGCCGAGATGAAGTAGGTGAAGGCAAAGGCCAGGAAGACGGCCACGGCCGTGCGCCGGGACAGCACGCTCATGGCTGCAGCGCCAGGCCGGCGAAGAAGGCGTCGGCCGCGTCCGTGCGCTCCTGGGGCGCGTAGACCACGGCGTGGTACAGCCGCGCCTGCGCGCCCTCCAGGCGTGCGAACCACACGGCATGGGCCACCACCGCCGCACCGTCCGGGCCGCGCCCGCGCGCCACCACGCGCAGCGACTGCGGCAGGGCCAGGGCACGCGCGGGAACGAAGGCCGCGCCGCCCATGGCGTCTGCCCCCTGCGACTCGGCCTGCATGCTGGCCTGCATGCCGGCCAGCACGGCGCCGCGCCAGCGGGCCAGCGTGGCGCCGGCCTGGGCCGGCTCGGCCAGCAGCATGTGCGAGACGGCGAAGGTCGCGCCATCCGCCGTGCAGCCCACCATGGCCAGATCCACCCTGCCCGCCCCCAGGTCCACGGGGCGGGCGGCGTGTTCGGGCTTGCAGGGCAGGGTCAGCGTCAGGCCCGCGTCGGGCAGGGAGACGCTGCGCCAGTTCAGCGCCGGGGCGCAGGCGGCCAGCATCAGCGCGCTGGCGGCCAGGACGGTGCGTGCGGCCCGCTGCGGGCCGGTGGATGGGCGTGACATGGCGGCGATTATTCCAAGCACCGCCGCGCCGCGCTGCTGGCGCATTCCCTCAGCCCGGCCACGGCCGATTCGCCGCGATCTGCGCTATATCAATCCCCGGGCCGCGATGCACGGCGCCGGCGAACTTTCCGGGCGGCCGCGCAATCCCATGCAGACGGGGGCCCCATGCCCCTGCGGCACAATCGGACGCGAACGGGGCGCGAGCGCGCCATGACGAGGAATCTGGGTATGCGAATCAAGAACTGGCTGATAGCGGGCGCGGTGGCGGTAGGTGCCGCCGTGGCCGCGGTGGTGGTGCTGGAATCGGGCACCTCGGCGGCGCCGCAGTCCACCTTCGTGCTGCTCGACGGCTCGCAGCAGACCACGGCGGATCTCAAGGGCAAAGTGACGCTGGTGAACTTCTGGGCCACGAGCTGCACCACCTGCGTGGCCGAGATGCCCGAGATCGTCGCCACCTACAACAAGTACAAGGGCCAGGGCTTCGAGACGCTGGCCGTGGCCATGAGCTACGACCCGCCCAGCTACGTGGTGAACTTCACCGAGACGCGCCAGCTGCCGTTCAAGGTGGCCATCGACAACACCGGCGCCGTGGCCAAGGCCTGGGGCGACGTGAAGCTCACGCCCTCGACCTTCATCGTCAACAAGCGCGGCGAGATCGTGAAGAGCTACGTGGGTGCCCCCGACTTCGGCGAGCTGCACAAGCTCATCGAGCGGCTGCTGGCCGAGGCCTGAGCAAGCACCCTCCCCCACCTTCCCCACACGCAAAAAAGGCCGATTTCTTGAATGAAATCGGCCTTTTGCGCTTATCCATCAAGCGCCAATAGCTATTAAATTAATAGCCGATCAGCGGGCACGGTAGGCGTCGTGGCAGGCCTTGCAGGAATTGGCCGCGGGGCCGAAGGCGGCCTTCAGGTTGTCCAGGTTGCCGGTCTTGGCGGCGGCGGCCAGCTTGACGGCCTCGGCCTGGAACTTCTCGGCATGCTCGGTGAACTTGGCATGCTCGCTCCACACGCCGGGCTTGGCCTTGTGGGGCGCGCCCTTGTCGGTGCCCGGGCCAAAGCCGGCCCAGGGCAGTGCCGCGAGGGAGGCCACCACGTCGGCGTTGTCCTGCGCGGCCTTGGCGTCGAACTGCACGCGGCCGTTGGCCATGGCACCCAGGCGCGAGAAATGCTGGCCGATCACGAACAGCGCGCCCTGGCGGTATTCGATGGCGTCTTCGGACTTGGCGAACTGGGCCGCTGCGGGCAACGACAGCAGCGTGGCCGCCGAGGCGGCCGCAACGAGAGCGATGGCTTTGAATCGCATGAAATGCACCTTGTTGTGGGAAGAAAGAGTGGGGTAGCGGCCCTGCCAGGTAGCAGGCCGGCGGGTAGTATCGTGCCACAGGGTGACGGGGCTGCGGCAAGCGCCAGGCCTTTGCTCGGAATTGCCACGCCGCGCGCGGCGTGCCATCTGTGCACAATAAGCCCGTCCTTCCCTCCCCCTTCGGCACACGATGCAGCACACGGTACGCGTTTGGGATCTCCCCACCCGCCTGTTTCACTGGTCACTCGCGGCGACCACCCTGGCCCTGGTGGTCACCGCCAAGCTGGGCGGCAACGCCATGGAATGGCATCTGCGCCTGGGCTATGCCATGCTGGCGCTGCTGGCGTTCCGCCTGGTGTGGGGTCTGGTGGGCGGGCACTGGTCGCGTTTTGCCAGCTTCCTGTATTCGCCCGGGCGCCTGTGGCGCTACCTGCGCGGGCGCGGCGACGAGGCCCGCGACGGCGTGGGCCACTCGCCGCTCGGCGCGCTGTCGGTGTTCGCCCTGCTGGCCACCCTGCTGGCCCAGGTGGGTAGCGGCCTGATGAGCGACGACGAGATCGCCTTCTTCGGGCCGCTCACGCGCTTCGTTCCCGGCGACTGGGTCGGCCTGGCCACCTGGTACCACAAGGACGTGGGGCAGTACCTGCTCTATGGGCTCGTGGCCCTGCACCTGCTGGCCATTCTGTTCTATGTGCTGGTGCGCCGGCGCGCCCTGGTGCGCGCCATGCTGCACGGCGACAAGCAACTGCCCCGCCACACGCCCGCATCCCGCGACGATGGCGCCAGCCGCACCCGCGCCGCCGTGGTGGCGGCCCTGAGCGCCGCACTCGCCTGGTGGGTCTCCCGCCTGGGGGCTTTCTGAGCCCGCGCGGTCCAGCGGCTACACTGGCCCGCACGTTTCACTGCCTGAGCGCTCTTTCCCAGTGGACCATCCCCCACCCATTACGCTGCTGAGTCCCGCCCTGCCCCACGAGATGGACGTGGTGCGCGACATCTTCCAGGAATACGCCGACAGCCTGGATGTGGATCTGTCATTCCAGAACTTCTCCACCGAACTGGCGTCCCTGCCGGGCGAATACGCGCCGCCGCGCGGCCATATCCTGCTGGCCGAGGTGGCGGGCAGCATCGCCGGCTGCTGCGCCATGCGGCCGTTGGACACGACGGACTACCCCAACGCCTGCGAGATGAAGCGGCTGTACGTGCGCAAGGCCTTCCGCGGCTTCGGCCTGGGCCGCCAGTTGGCCGAGGCCATGCTCGACGCGGCCCGCCAGGCCGGCTACGACTGCGTGCTGCTGGACACGCTGGACGGCATGGAGTCCGCCCGCGCCCTGTATTCCGAACTGGGCTTCGAGGAAATCCCGCCCTACTACCACAACCCCATTCCGGGCTCGCACTACCTGAAGGCCGACATCTTCTAGTGCGCTTGGGGTGTTTCAGGCCGCAAGGGCCCATCCAGAAAGCGCGAACAGCTATTAATTGGATAGCAAAAACGCCGCACGGGCCTTGAGGCCGTGCGGCGTTGTGTCATGCCGAGCGCGCCAGGATGCCCGGGGCACCCTGGGCGTCAGCCGATTCAGGCGGCGGCCTGCGCCAGCATCGTGGCGGCGTCGCTGACCTCGAACTTGCCCGGTGCCTCCACGTTCAGCGTGGCGACCTTGCCGTCCTTGACCAGCATGGAGTAGCGGTTGCTGCGCAGGCCCAGTCCCTTGCCGTTCAGGTCCAGCGTCAGGCCCGTGGCCTTGGCGAAGGCGGCGTCGCCGTCGGCCAGCATGCGCACCTTGGTGCCCGTCTTCTGGTCACGCGCCCAGGCGCCCATCACGAAGGCGTCGTTCACCGACAGGCACCAGATCTCTTCCACGCCGGCGGCCTTGAGCGCGTCGGCCTGCTCCACGTAGCCCGGCACATGCTTGGCCGAGCAGGTGGGCGTGAAGGCGCCGGGAACGGCGAACAGCGCGATGGTCTTGCCCGCGGCGGCCTTTTGCACCTCCACCGGATTGGGGCCGATGCTGCAGCCATTGCCTTCGACTTCCGAGTATTCCATCAGGGTGATGGCGGGCAGTTGGTCGCCGACTTGGATCATGAGAATCTCCTTGCTTGAGAGGTGGTCACACGGGGCCGCCGCAAACGGCGCCCCAAAAGAAAAACGACCCACATTGTGGGTCGTTTCTCAATGCCATGCAGACAGCAGGTCTGCGAAGGCTTAGACCAGTGCGGCCTTTTGCACCAGGCGCGTAGCGACCCAGTTCTTGGTCTTGGAAAGCGGACGGCTTTCCGTGATCTCGATGGTGTCGCCCATCTTGTACTCGCCCTTTTCGTCGTGGGCGTGGTACTTGCTCGACTTGATCATGATCTTGTCGTAGATGGGGTGCTTCACGCGACGCTCGACCAGCACGGTCACGGTCTTGGTACGCTTGTCGCTGACCACCTTGCCAATCAAGGTGCGCTTGAGGGATGTTTTAGCTTCCGTCATGTCGGCTCCTTACTTGGCGGCTTGCTTTTCAGCAAGGATGGTCTTGGCACGTGCGATGTCGCGGCGCGTGGCCTTGATCGTCGCGGTGTTGCCCAGTTGTTGCGTGGCTTTCTGCATGCGCAGGCCGAAATGGGCCTTTTGCAGCGACTTGATTTCGGCTTCCAGGCCGGCCACGTCCTTTTGGCGGAGTTCAGCAGCTTTCGTCATGTTGATTTCTCCTTAGGCGCCAATCTGACGGGCAACGAACGTGGTGCGCAGCGGCAGCTTGGCGGCAGCCAGGCGAAACGCTTCGCGGGCCAGTTCTTCGGGCACGCCAACGATCTCGAACACCACCTTGCCGGGCTGGATCTCGGCCACGTAGTACTCGGGGTTGCCCTTGCCGTTACCCATACGCACTTCGGCGGGCTTGGTGGAGATCGGCTTGTCGGGGAACACGCGGATCCAGATGCGGCCGCCACGCTTGACGTGACGGGAGATCGCACGACGTGCGGCCTCGATCTGGCGGGCCGTCAGACGGCCACGGTCCGTGCACTTCAGACCGAAGTCACCGAAAGCCACCGAGTTGCCACGCGTGGCAATGCCGGTGTTGCGGCCTTTTTGCTCCTTACGGAACTTGCGGCGAGCAGGTTGCAGCATGTTTATTCTCCTTTGCCGTCCGCTGCTGTAGCGGGCGCGTCAGTCTTGCGAACGCGCTTAACGGCGGTTGCGTCGGTGCCACCGGCACCAGCGGGCTTGTCGCTGCCATCGGCGGGAGCGGCATTGCCACCCATCGGGCGGCGGCCGCCACGGCCTGCACCGGCGCGGTCGCCAGGACGGCCATCGCGACGGGGACCACGGGGACGGCGCTCTTCGTCGGGACGCGGCGTCTCGACGGCAGGCAGGTCGTTGCGGCCCAGCGTGTCACCCTTGTAGACCCATACCTTCACGCCGATCACACCGTAGGTGGTCTTGGCTTCGGAGGTGCCGTAGTCGATGTCGGCGCGCAGCGTGTGCAGTGGCACACGGCCTTCGCGGTACCACTCGGTACGGGCGATTTCGATGCCGTTCAGACGGCCCGAGGACATGATCTTGATGCCCTGGGCACCCAGACGCATGGCGTTCTGCATCGCGCGCTTCATGGCGCGACGGAACATGATGCGCTTTTCGAGCTGCTGGGTGATCGAGTCAGCGATCAGCTTGGCATCGATTTCGGGCTTGCGCACTTCTTCGATGTTCACAGCGACCGGCACGCCCAGGCGGGTAGCGAGTTCCTTCTTCAGGTTCTCGATGTCCTCGCCCTTCTTGCCGATCACCACGCCCGGACGTGCCGAGTAGATCGTGATGCGGGCGTTCTTGGCAGGACGCTCGATCAGGATGCGCGACACGGCGGCGTTCTTGAGCTTGGCCTTCAGGTACTCGCGCACCTTGATGTCTTCGGCCAGCATGCCGGCGAAGTCACGGTTGCTTGCGTACCAGCGGCTGGCCCAGTTGCGGCTCACAGCAAGGCGGAAGCCGGTAGGATGGATTTTCTGTCCCATATTCTTCCTTTAGGCCTCAGTTACCCACGGTCACGTAGATGTGGCAGGTGGGCTTGCTGATGCGGTTGCCGCGGCCCTTGGCGCGCGCGGTGAAACGCTTGAGCGTGGTGCCTTGCTCGACGAAGATGGTCTTGACCTTCAGGTCGTCGATATCGGCGCCGTCGTTGTGCTCGGCATTGGCAATGGCAGACTCCAGAACCTTCTTGACGATCACGGCAGCTTTTTTCTGCGTGAAGGCCAGGATGTTCAGGGCCTGATCCACTTTCTTGCCACGGATCAAGTCAGCGACCAGGCGACCCTTGTCGACCGACAGACGGACGCCCCGGAGGACTGCACGTGTTTCAGACATGGTCGTTCCTTACTTCTTCTGGACTTTTTTGTCCGCGGGGTGACCCTTGAAGGTGCGCGTCAGGGCGAATTCGCCCAGCTTGTGGCCCACCATCTGGTCGGTGACATAAACCGGCACGTGCTGCTTGCCGTTGTGCACGGCAATGGTCAGACCGATGAACTCGGGCAGAACCATGGAGCGACGCGACCAGGTCTTGACTGGCTTCTTGTCCTTGGTGGCGATGGCCTTTTCGACCTTGGCCAGCAAGTGATGGTCAACAAACGGACCCTTTTTGAGAGAACGAGTCATTTGCTACCCCTTACTTCTTGCGGCGCGACACGATCATGGTCTGTGTGCGCTTGTTGTTACGGGTACGGTAGCCCTTCGTCAGGTTGCCCCATGGGTCAACAGCGTGACGACCTTCACCGGTACGACCTTCACCACCACCGTGCGGGTGGTCGATCGGGTTCATGGCAACGCCGCGAACGGTCGGGCGGATACCCATCCAGCGCTTCACACCGGCCTTGCCCAGTTGGCGCAGGCTGTGCTCTTCGTTGGCGACTTCACCGATGGTGGCGCGGCACTCGATATGGATCTTGCGCACTTCGCCGGAACGCATACGCACCTGGGCGTACACGCCTTCGCGGGCCAGCAGCGTGGCCGACGTACCCGCCGAACGGGCGATCTGGGCACCGGCACCGGCCTTGAGCTCGATGCAGTGGATGGTCGAACCCACGGGGATGTTGCGGATCGGCAGGGTGTTGCCCACGCGGATCGGAGCCTCGGAACCGCTGACGATCGTTGCACCCACTTCCAGGTTGCGCGGGGCGATGATGTAGCGACGCTCGCCGTCGGCATAGCACACCAGGGCGATGTGGGCCGTGCGGTTCGGGTCGTACTCGATGCGCTCCACCTTGGCGGGGATGGCGTCCTTGTTGCGACGGAAGTCCACCACGCGATAGTGGTGCTTGTGGCCACCGCCCTTGTGACGGGTGGTGATGTGACCGTTGTTGTTACGGCCAGCCTTCTGGAACTGAGGCTCCAGCAGACCCGCGAATGCTGCACCCTTGTGCAGGTGATCGCGCGAGATCTTCACCGTGCCGCGTTGGCCGGGAGTCGTGGGTTTGAGCTTGATAACAGCCATGGTTTACGCAGCCTCCCCGGACAGGTTCAGCTCTTGACCTTCCTTCAGCAGCACATAGGCCTTGCGCACGTTGTCGCGGCGGCCCATGGTCTTGCCAAAGCGCTTGGTCTTGCCTTTGGTGTTCACCACAGAAACGCCCTTCACTTCCACCTTGAACATCAGTTCCACGGCGGCCTTGATCTCGGGCTTGGTAGCGTTCTGCAGCACCTTGAACGTCACAGCGTTGGACTTCTCGGCAACCATGGTGGCCTTCTCGGACACGATGGGAGCGACCAACACTTGCATCAGACGACCTTCGTCAAACTTGAGCGTGCTCATGCGAACATCTCCTTGAGTTTGTCGATCGCGCCCTTGGTGACGAGCACTTTCTTGTAGTGGACCAGCGACACGGGATCTGCATAACGCGGCTCGACGACGAACACGTTCTTCAGGTTGCGCGAGGCGAGGTACAGGTTTTCGTCGACTTCATCGGCGATCACCATCACCGATTGCAGGTTCATGGCCTTGAACTTGTCGGCCAGGACCTTGGTCTTCGGGCTTTCGAGCTTGAGCGAGTCCACCACGGCCAAGCGGCCTTCGCGGGCCAGCTGCGACAGGATGGAAGCCATGCCAGCGCGGTACATCTTCTTGTTGATCTTCTGCGAGAAGTTTTCTTCGGGCAGATTCGGGAAGATGCGACCACCCCCACGCCACAGCGGCGAGGAAGTCATACCGGCGCGTGCATTGCCGGTGCCCTTTTGCTTGAAGGGCTTCTTGGTCGAGTGCTTGACCTGCTCACGGTCCTTCTGGGCGCGCGTGCCTTGGCGGGCATTGGCCTGGTAGGCGACGACGATCTGATGGATCAGGTCTTCGTTGTACTGGCGGTCGAACACGGTCTCGGGCACGTCCACCTTCGAGGCGGCCTGGCCTTGTTCATTCAGGAGTTCGAGCTGCATTAGTTCGCTCCTTTGGAAGCTGTTGCCTTGATGGCGGGACGCACCGTCACGAAGCCACCCTTGGAGCCCGGAACAGCGCCCTTGATCAAGAGCAGTTGGCGTGCTTCGTCGATGCGAACCACGTCGAGGTTTTGCGTCGTGACGGTGACATCACCCAGGTGACCCGTCATCTTCTTGCCGGGGAACACGCGGCCCGGATCCTGCGCCATCGAGATGGAGCCAGGAACGTTGTGCGAGCGGCTGTTACCGTGGGAAGCGCGCTGCGAACCGAAGTTGTGGCGCTTGATCGTGCCGGCGAAGCCTTTACCGATCGAAGTGCCCTGCACATCGACCTTCTGGCCCACGCTGAACACATCCGTCACGGGGACGGCGGCACCAGCGGCGTACTTGCCGGCGGTTTCAGCGGTCACGCGGAATTCACGGATGATTTCACCGGCTTCGACACCCGCCTTGGCGAGGTGACCGGCTTCGGGCTTGGTCACGCGCGATGCCTTGCGCGAACCGAACGTGACCTGCAGGGACACGTAGCCATCGTTCTCTTGGGTTTTCACCTGGGTCACGCGGTTGTTGGACACATCCACCACCGTGACGGGCACTGCGTCCCCGTCATCGGTGAACAGACGCATCATGCCCACCTTGCGGCCCAGCAACCCGAGGGAGTTGCTCAGACTCATTGGTTGTTCTCCAAAACTTCCGCCGCTCCGACTTCAATTGGCCGGAGCGTTTGCACGACGGGCGCCTGCCTCGGCGGCTTGCACCAATGTGCGCGAAAGAAGGTTGATAAAACTCCGCGCCGCAGCCGAAATTCGGACGCAAAAACGCGAAGCCGCAAAGTATAACGCGGACTGCTTTTTCAAGCAAGTCCGCGCTGGAGGCACGGCCCTCAGGGGGCCGCGCCGTCGCTCAAGCAGCCGTGAAGAATTACTGCAGCTTGATCTCGACGTCCACGCCGGCCGGCAGGTCCAGCTTCATCAGGGCGTCCACCGTCTTGTCCGTGGGATCGACGATGTCCATCAGGCGCTGGTGCGTACGGATTTCCAGCTGGTCGCGGCTGGTCTTGTTGACGTGCGGCGAACGCAGGATGTCAAAGCGCTTCATGCGCGTCGGCAGGGGCACGGGGCCCTTGACGATGGCGCCGGTGCGCTTGGCGGTGTCGACGATCTCGGCGGCAGACTGGTCGATCAGCTTGTAATCGAAAGCCTTGAGGCGGATGCGGATCTTTTGCTTGGACATTGTGTATTCCTTCAGTGGTTGCGAGGATTACGCAATGATCTTGGCAACGACGCCGGCGCCCACGGTGCGGCCACCTTCGCGGATGGCGAAGCGCAGGCCTTCTTCCATGGCGATGGGGTTGATCAGCTTGACGGTGATCGACACGTTATCACCAGGCATCACCATTTCCTTGTCGGCCGGCAGCTCGATGGAGCCGGTCACGTCGGTGGTGCGGAAGTAGAACTGGGGGCGGTAGTTGTTGAAGAAGGGCGTGTGGCGGCCGCCTTCGTCCTTGCTCAGCACGTACACCTCAGCCGTGAAGTGGGTGTGGGGCTTGATGGAGCCGGGCTTGCACAGCACTTGGCCACGCTCGACGTCTTCGCGCTTGGTGCCGCGCAGCAGCAGACCGACGTTGTCGCCAGCCTGGCCCTGGTCCAGCAGCTTGCGGAACATTTCCACGCCCGTGCAGGTGGTCTTTTGCGTGTCGCGGATGCCGACGATTTCGATTTCTTCGCCGACCTTGATGATGCCGCGCTCGACGCGGCCGGTCACCACGGTACCGCGGCCGGAGATGGAGAACACGTCTTCCACGGGCATCAGGAAGGCGCCGTCCACGGCGCGCTCGGGCGTCGGGATGTAGGTGTCCAGTGCCTCAGCCAGGCGCAGGATGGCGGGCTCGCCCTTGTCGGACTGGTCGCCTTCCAGGGCCAGCTTGGCCGAGCCGCGGATGATGGGGGTGTCGTCGCCGGGGAAGTCGTACTTGTCCAGCAGTTCGCGCACTTCCATTTCGACGAGTTCCAGCAGTTCCTCGTCGTCCACCATGTCGCACTTGTTCAGGAACACGATGATGTAGGGCACGCCCACCTGGCGGGCCAGCAGGATGTGCTCGCGGGTCTGGGGCATCGGGCCGTCAGCGGCCGAGCACACCAGGATGGCGCCGTCCATCTGGGCGGCACCGGTGATCATGTTCTTGACGTAGTCGGCGTGGCCGGGGCAGTCCACGTGGGCGTAGTGGCGAGTGGACGTTTCGTATTCCACGTGCGAGGTGTTGATCGTGATGCCACGCGCCTTTTCTTCGGGGGCGTTGTCGATCTGGTCGTAGCCCTTGGCTTCGCCGCCGAACTTCTTGGACAGCACCGTGGCGATGGCCGCCGTCAGCGTCGTCTTGCCATGGTCCACGTGACCGATCGTGCCCACGTTCACGTGGGGCTTGGTACGCTCAAACTTACCTTTTGCCATTTTC
>NZ_JCANUL010000014.1:0-102078 GCF_059568935.1 Diaphorobacter oryzae DSM 22780
CGTCGATGACGGGCAGCTGCCGATTGACAACAACTGGATCGAGAACCAGATCCGGCCCATCGCTCTCGGAAGATCGAACTGGCTGTTTGCCGGGAGCCTGCGCGCTGGTCAGCGGGCGGCAGCCGTCATGAGCCTGATCCAGTCAGCGCGCATGAACGGGCACGATCCCTACGCCTACCTCAAGGACGTCCTCACACGGCTGCCCACGCACAAGGCCAGTCAGATCGAGGAACTGCTACCGCATCGCTGGAAGCCCGACGCCATCTGATCTTCAGCCACGGCCGCCGACAGCGGTCAACATGGGTTCGCCGCGCGCATACGAATCGTAATTGATGCCCCCGAGATCAATGTCGTCTACTGCTCACAGTTCGCCCCTTCGCACCTTCCTGAAAACAAAAGAGGCGGGCGCACGCGGCTAGAGAAAACCAAGCGGTCGAAAAGGATTGTCAAAACGCCGTTGGTGGGTCAGCTATTGAGCGTGCCTCGGCAGGCCCTCCTTGAGCTCCACGAAGCCCACGAGTTGATGCCTGTAGCCCTGGAGCTCGCATCGACCTACTACCTACCTCTTACAGATCCCAATACAGCTGAAAGATTCGAGCAACGATGCAATGTAATGAGCGAGTTTCTCGACCAGGAAAAGCTCAAGGAGGAACTGCTAGTGCATGGCAATCTAGGCCGTATGGTTCGAAACGCGATGATCAAGCACAAGGCTAGTCGAGGCCTTGTCTACAACCTTTGGTCATTGCTATGCAGGTTTGGTTTGACCTCTACAAGTCTGCGACCGCGATGGGATCTTTGCGGCGCGAAAGGCAAGCCGCGCGACCTTGGCGAGGATGGGCGCCAGAACAAGGTCGGACGTAAGACGCTGAAGCAAAGGATTAACAAACAAGCATACGGCTCTTGGGGTGAACCTATTCAGCCCGGAATGAATGCAGACTGGCGCGCCAAGATCATCGTGGCCGACAAGCGCATACCAGCTCCTAAGCCATCGATGCGCAGGCGTTATGGAGAGATTATCGCAAGCGGGTTTGTTAAAGCAATGCGCTACGACGATGCTGGGAAAATCGCGGAAGTGGAACTCAAGCACGGTGAGTACCCAAACTACCAGCAGGTCAAACGGATTCTCACTGTCGAGACCAGCGCGCTAGAAAAAATTCTTCAAAAGACAAGCAAAGGCCACTTTAAGCGCTCTCTGCGCGGCATGGTCAGTTGCAGTTGGCAGGGTTCCCCTGGGCCCGGCCTTTTGTACGCCATCGACAGCACAATCGGTGACATCTATCTGAGATCGGCGGTAAACCCTGAGTGGATCATTGGGCGACCGATTGTCTACATCATTGTCGATGTTTGGTCCACGGCAATCGTCGGTTTCTATGTATGCCTGACTGGACCCAGCTGGGACACGGCACAGGTGAGCCTTTTCAACACAACGGCATCGCCAGCGTTGTTAAGCAACCTCTGGGGCTACGAGATGCGCCAGTCATTATTTCCATCCCCCACGCTTCCGGCGCGTCTTCTGTGTGATCGCGGCGAATACCTCTCCAAACGTGCCAAGGCGACGGGTATGAAACTAATTGGAGATATGCAGTACACGCCGCCATTCCGCCCCGACCTGAAGGGCATCGTGGAGGTCCTCCATCGCATTGTGAAGAACACTCAGTACAACTTCCTACCTGGGGCAATGGACGCTCGACGTGTGGAATACGACCTTCGGCGCTCCAACCCAGCCGCCGCGACTATGAATGTCCGCCAGTACACCCAGTACCTGCACGAATCGTTCTTTGTCTACAACCTCAGCGCGAATCGCTCACATCGACTTGACGCTCATATGGCCGCCGCAGGAGTGTTCCCCAGCCCGGCAGGACTCTGGAGTTGGGGCCACGCCATGGGCCTAGGTTACTTGCGTGCAGCCGCGCCCGCAGAGCTGGTGACCCAACTACTGCCAGCTCGCGAAGCTCGTGTCACCTCGCGCGGTATTCGGTTCCGCGGAAACTATTACGAATCTCCATTTTTGGAGACGGAACATTGGTCCACCATCGCTAGATCCTCTGGTGGGTGGGAAATTCCAGCCCATTACTACCCAGGATCAGTGTCGACCATTTGGATACCTAATGTTTCCGGCGATGGCCTTATCGACCTGAAGATAGCCGACCATGCAAATGCTTCGCCCGAAATCAACTACGACGATATGGCTGACGCAATTGCCTTTCAACAGATCAAGGCCGCCGACATTGAGCACGAACGAGTGTCTGCCGCGGTACTTGGTTTGAAGCGCATGGATGCCATCCGCCAGCAATCGATTGAACAGACCCGGATAGCTCTTGATCGGGCCAGAGGCCGAGCACCGACGATCACGGAGGCCCGTGCCATGGAAAATGAAATCGCTGCCCAGATGTTGCACTGTGAATACCGTGGCACACGAAAAGACCGCGCAGCGGTCAGCGAAAACCATCTCAGCATGATGGAAGACATCTTTGCGGCAAAGGATAGGGAGGTGGCAAATGACCTCTAAACCTGCCCCCCCACACGACCCGTACGCTGACAACATCTTGGTCCAAGGGCTTGGTCCAATCCTCTCGCGGCAGGAAGCTGCGAGTTCACTAGTAGTGCTTCCAAAGCGACCTCCTAAGGATATTGGAAGCATTCCGCGTCACCTACGACTGCACATGTTGATGGATGTACGCAACTTACACATTCCGAGCATTGAAGGGCTTCAACTGTTCGAATCCATCGACATGATGATCAGGCAGAACTACCACCATTTGCACCCCTCATCTGCGAGCACCTGGAGCAAGATCAGCGGTGAACCTGTTCAATTCCAGCTACCGTTGAATGCCCCGGCCTTCGGAGCTGCGGTGGAGGGAGTATCAGGTTCGGGAAAGACACAAGCGATCAGAAGGTGCCTAGGTAGGTATCCCCAGCAAGTCATCAAGCATCCGTCATTTTTTCGGATGACTAACGGCTTGCAACAGGTAGTTTGGCTTTCACTGGATGTCCCTGCCAGTGGCAAAGCAACAGATCTCGCAGCCGCACTGATGACTGCATGGAAAAAGGTCACCGGTAGCACCCGGTTCGACAAGACACTGTCGGGAGAGTGGCGCAATGGGATGCAGATGCTCGAGGAATGGCGACAAGTGGCATCGACCCATTTTCTGGGCTTGCTGCATCTCGATGAGATCCAGAATTTCTTCAAGCTCTCAACACTGGATCGACGTAGACGGCGCAAGGTCGGGGAGGAACCTCCAGAGCTCAGCATTGTGGAAGATCAGTGCATCAAATGGATCCTCACATTGATGAACACGTGGCAAATACCCTTGCTGGTATCGGGCACACCCGATGGGATCAGTGCGTTGACCAAGCGATTGAGCAACGCCGAACGCATTGTCACCTCGGGGTATCACCCGTTCAAACACTTTACCGATGTTGAAGACCCGGTTTTTCGACAGCAATTCCTGCCGAGGCTGGGTGTGTACCAGTATGTCGCGCGACCAATACCGATTTCGGATGAACTGGCTGTGGTCATCATGGAAAAAACGGCGGGTGTCCAACGGTTGATCATCGCTTTATGGGTGGCCGCCCATCGAGTGGCATTTGAGCGCAAAGAAGACGATTTGCGGCTCAACGATTTCCGCGTCGCAGCGGATACCTATCTCGCTCCTGTGGGACCGGCGGTCGACGCACTGCGCAGCCAAGATCCCAAGCGGATGGGACGGTACGAAGACCTGATTACCCGGGACCACAGCTTCTGGGGTCAGTTCTGGGGTCCAGTCACAAGCAACTGAGAGTCAACAGAGTTAGCTGCAAGGTGGGCCCGTTCACTGAACAGGTTCCACTTTCGCCGCCAATTGCACTGACAAAACCTGCTTTGCTCTTCGAGCACGGGGCCGTACGCTGTTTTTGGGATTCATCCTCTTTAAGCATTTAGGCAAATTGGGGCCGCACATCCGAATCAATCCCTCGAACTTTCGCTCAGACAGCCCAGCAACTTCTGCACTCGCAGAAAAAGAAAGCCGCCGAAGGTAGAAGGCTCTCAAGCCGACAACACGACCGATCGCCTCAGGATCATCCGCATCGGAAAGAGTTGGAAGGCCCAAGCCGAGAAGCGCCTTTCTCACCGTGTGCGCGGGAAACTCCAGTTTCTTCATCACTTCGCTATGCACGCCGAGAGCCTCGACGTAGAGGTCAATCAAGGTATTGTCGTCAGGTAAGTTGTGTACTCGTCGAGAACGGCGTACTGCTCGCTTCTCAGCATCACTGCAGGCGTTCAATAGCGCGTTAATCGCTTCGTCGGCACTCCCGAACAGCACAGTCAATACCAACAGATATGCCGTCACGGAAGACGCCGAAGTTCTTAAGTACATCACCCCGTCGATCTGGTGTAGGAAGGTGCCTGGCTCCTTTTCCAGAATTCCATGGAATACCGCATCGAGCCAATGATGAGGAAACAAATCACATAGTCGATCGCTGATCAAATCGCCCTTACTCTGCCCAGGATTGGTCTTAAACCCGAGCGACCGGCCAAGGTCATTCAACATGGGGACAACTAACGCGACACTGAAGGGCTTTGGTTGATCGTAAAAAGTGGCCGCCAGATCGAGGAACCTTTGCACATATCCGTTCTGTAATGCCTCCTCTGCCCACACGTATGGGATTGATTCACCGCTTCCGACGAACTGAGTTGGCGAGTGCAGAAGTGGATCCCCAGTGGAAACGAAAGACAACGGTATCCTGTGCTTCGGACACCATAGCTGCCCTGGGATTTGGTGATCCCGGCGCCAATAGCTAACCCCATGAAAATGGATGTCAGCAGTCACACAGTCTTTGCAGAAGTACGCTGCGTGGTACGTCTTCTGCATCGCTGTGTAGTTGAGTGCCGTGCCCTCCCCCTCACTTCCATGGGCAACCTCAGGGTGATACGAGGTGATCCCTCGTCGTAACGGCAAAGTGGTGTGCCGCTGTGCAAATTGAACTTCGGACATTCCTGCCATCCCACTCAGTAATGCATGGACGGTCAGTTCACGTCTGCTCGATCCTGCATGTCCAAAGTGCTCTGCCATGGCGTCCGTCATTTCCTTTAGATGCTGGTAGCCATTGACTCTCATGATCCGGCCTAGATATCCGCGATCCAACTCTTCCGGCAATGGCGCAGGCTGCACGAGCATTGTCATGAACGCTCTCCTCGAGATGGGGAACCAGGTATCGAATGTTTTAGGACAGCAAGTGAACGGATGACAGCCGCCAAGGCTTTGGCATCTGACGCAGAACCATCCCAAGTCGCTTGAAGTGCCTCAATCAAGTCGTGGTTGCTGCGTACAGCATCGGCGCTGACCCCACCCTCGAAGCGCTCAACGAAAAGGCATACTTCCTCAAACAAGCGGGAAGCCCTGCTGCCCTCCCCCTTGAGGATGCGGCTGACTTGAGATTGACTGGCTCCCACATGGGCGGCGATATCGGCCTGGGCAATTCCATGCGCTGAGCAGATACGGCGCGCGTTGGCTGCGCGCGCCTTCATCTCGAATTCCATCATGCATTAAGAATAACCTATTGCATATATGCATATCAACATCGAAATGCGGTCGACCTCGACAGGCGTCAGCTAAAAAGGTCCCGAGACGGCAAATGCGCAGTCAGAGCCGTCTGGATGGCCTCAAATGTGCGAGGCAACCGATGCAGAGAAGCCTGCTTTGCCCGGAGGTCTGGTATTTGCTGGCACAACTGCCAGAAATGGATGCGCCGCACGCCCCGCTCCTCCATGAGACGCAACGCTGCTTCACGCACCAAGCCGCGTAGTTGCTCGTCTCTGGCCTCCCAATCAACCGCAGGGGGCCTTGAACGCTGCGATTCAGGCAGCGGATCCGGCTTGTGAGCATCTAGCCAGGCACGGTCGTTTCGATAGAGCCAGGTGTAGGTGCGCGGGTCCAGTTGGCGCATCCATTTGATCCCGAGACTTCCCGAGGACTGCAACATTTGAAGCCACCGCGCTCGCGAACGGGCTCTCGCTTTTGCGCTTCGTGCCTCAGACCAGTCTGCATGCAGCTTTGTGTCGCTGAGCAGTAAGCGGGTGATAGTTCCGACGGAGACTTCGGCTCGAGATGCCACTTGTTCTTTGTCAATCCCTCTGCGCAGGTCCCGGATTGCTTTGGCACGCACATCTGGAGACAGCTTCTGTGGACGACGTGATATCGCTATTCCAGCCTTTGCCGCCCACACGAGCGCTGTTTGCGGATCGACGCCAACCAAACCCGCCGCCTTGCGCACAGATTGCCCCTCCTCCTGAATGAGTCTACATAGACGGGCAACTCGCGGGTCAACAACGGGCAATGCGGCCGGAGCATCGTCCTTGGTGTGCGGGTGGTTGTGGGCGCCCTCAGAATGTATTGCGAAATCAAATCGTTGGGCGTCGCCAAACAGCCAATGGATGAGCAGCAGGTGCCTGAGTGGATGGGAGCCCGAGCGAGGCGGCCTCAGCAATCGGCCCAGTTGCGTTGCTATCCCCTCCTTGTCTTCGGCCAGCGCAGCGAACTCCGTAATACGCCTGAGCGGTTCGCAGTAGTCGAGAAAGGCCGTTGCAATCTGTCCAGTACGTAAGCTGGCAACACCAGCAATCCAACCGCGGGCACGCAGCTCCTGACGGTAGACCCCGTGCAGTTTTCTCAACAGCAGCGGTTGACGCTCCGCTGACTGCACAAGATGCTCAATAAGTTCGGCAAGGCTCAGTAAGACGGAGCACAAAGCTGTCTCGTCGGGCTCCACGCTAGCGGGACTCAAATCGCTCAAGCGAGGCAAAAGCCATTGGAAGCGCTCAACTCCATTGGCTTTGAGGGCAGATTGCAGCAGTGGTCGTTTGTGTGTTGTACACATCCACACACCCGGGAACTGGTGCCTCAAATGCCAATAAGCCCATCCAGCCTCCCGGAGGTCCTGCTCCATGCATTGCGGGCAGGCTTTGAGGGGATGATTGGCGCGAAAGCGGCTTGTCAGGATGCCAAGGCGCAGCTTCAGATGGGCCACACTGGCACTGGTCATACATGCGACTGCGTTTTCTGCCTCGCTCGGCGGAGCAAAGGCTGCGTAGAACTTGAGCAGCGTCCGCTCTCTCGCTATGTAGTCGACTTCGCCAAGCAACGCGTTCGTGCGCCGAGCGAAGGCACCAAGACTGTTGGGTAAATCATGGTGGGTCCCGGCACGTGCGCTGCCGAAGATCAGTTGGCACGTTTGGGCAGATGTGACGTGCCCCCAAAGCTGGTGAAGACGGCTAACGAGACTGAAAAACGTCTCATCACGCAGCCAGGACAGCAGCTGGTACTCCGGGAAAAGCCTGTCCGGTTCTGGCATCGCGGGAGGCTATGCCGAGCCAGGCGGCAACGCAAGGTGCTTCCCTCCCGAGCAGACACTGCTAGCGGTCGTCGCTATCGATTGACGCCGGTGGCGGCAATGCAGCGTGAGCGGTCTGTTGCCTGACGGCTGATTCAATGCATCAGCGCGACAAATCTGAGAGCCCCGTCAGCGGTCGTTCGCGTCGGCCAGCAATCGACCCACAGGAGTCAGTCCAGGCTCGAAACAAGCAGCACAAGACCAGACGATCAACACGAGGTCATGCAGTCGACAGGTCCCGCCGCATAGTTGTCGGCGCACGGCACCGCAAGCGGACCAGGTCTGACTTCCGTAGCCGCGTATACGTTTGCAGGTAGCTACTTCGCACCACCTACAGACTGCGTTACCAATTGTTGTAAGCTTTATCCATGAAAAACGCGAGCTCAGGCGGGGAACCGAGCCTTCACGACGTCCTCACCTTGTTCAAAGACAGGAGCGGAGACGAGACTGGAGGACAGCATGCTGTCCGTGGGTTCAGCTTTCAGGTGTGGCAAGCCGTGCTTGAGACACTGAAGGCACATGCGACCGGCGAGGACTACGCCGTAGTACTTGAATGGCAGGAGGACATCGCCGTTCTCAATTCGTCCAAGCAGCCCACGCGCGTCACGTTTATCCAGCTCAAGAAAAACGAGTCGACGCACCACTGGACCTTGACTGGACTGCTGGCTCCACCACCGGCACCTCCGGCAAAAGTAGTGCAGGCCACCATAGACGAGACAGACGCTCCGGCCGCACCAAAGCGCCGGCCAGCCGTTCGTCCGCGTAAGTCGGGACAGTCCACGCTGGCCAAGCTGTACTTCCACCGCCAGCGCTTTTCCGCGCTCACGCCGCCTCCGGAACTCGTCTTCGCTTCGAACGCACCGTTCTACGTTGGAGTCGGGGACGATGACCAAAACGAAACGATGACCGCAGTTGAGCTATGCGACTTGCCGGCCGCATCGGTCGCCAAGGTCCAGGAAGCTTTTCGCAAGCAGCTCGAAGTTCCCGAGAACGAAGCGATTACCCTTGATGGATTCCGCTTGACAGTGACCAACTGCCCCACTGAGGAGGCCCACAAGTTTGCCATTGGCGAGTTGGTGGAGCTGTGTCAGCTCAAGAAAATTGAGCCGCAGGTCAATGCCCCGTTCATTGCCATCTGTCTCGTGGCGTCGTACGTGCAGCAGCGAGCCGGCAAACGAGCCTACGCCAAGGACTTCCCCGGCTTGCTTGAGCGCGCAGTTACGAGAGCTGATGTGACGCAGTACTTCGCTGCGGCCAACGACACCCACGTCCGAACGCAAGACCTGGTCGCGCAGGTCATCGCGCGGCTGAACGCCGAGGCAGCTGATTACGAGATAGTCCAGGAGATGGAGGCTGCGGTGAACACCGCTTGCGCGGAAGTCACCAATCGCGCCAGCGTGGTTTGGCTCACTGCCCGAGCACTGGTCGACCTATACGTCAAGAACAACCAATACAAGGCGAACGGAAACCTCAAGGCTCGACTGCCGGCGTGGCTGGCGGACCTCCGCGCGATGAAGGTTCGGGACTCACACCTGTATTCCGATGGCTTCCTCTACTGCCTGATGGCGATGACTCTCAAAAATGCACAACCACTCCGACACCTTTCAACTGCTGCGCCTGGTTCGCAACTTGAGGCAGCATCATGAGCCCCATCGTGGTATTCAACGAGCTTTGGCTGCTGTCCGAAAGAGACGCGAGCGCGAGGCAGCTGAAGTTTCACCCTCGACGCAACCTGCTGGCGGGAAGTAACGGCACAGGCAAGTCGCGTGTACTGAAGCACCTGGTCTGGGCGCTCGGCTGCGACCCGGCAAGACGTGCCGCGGGCGAGTTTGACTCAAACGTGGTTGCCGCCCTTGAGCTGGCCTCATCGTCTTTGACGAATGCCATCTACTGCATGCCATCGACGCGGAGCGTGGGAAACGTGCCGTCGATTCCATGCTCTGCGTGCTCAATGCTGTCGAGCTAGCTCCGAAGGCCGACATGCTGATGCTGTCGGCCATGATGAGCAATGCAACTCAAATTGCTGGATGGCTCCAGAGCGTCATGAATCGGCAGTGTCTTGCACTCTCCATGAGTTGGAAGCCGACTCGACAGGTGCGCGGCTGCCTGGTTTATCCGCGCTCCGAGGTTGATGCAATGACGACCCTCGCGACGTCATTGAAGGCCTCTGCAACGACCAAGGCGCCTCCTGAAAAAGCAAAGCGACAGATGCTGGCTCGGCCACAAGGTTTCTTCGGTCTGAAGCAGACTTGGGAAACGACGAACCGCGTCGACTACGCACTGCTTCCCTTGCTTGACCGGCCTGTTCAATTGGCGCTCAGCAAGTACTGGAAACTGACGCCCAACGCGAACAACGTTGCGTCGGCCATTGGGTCTGCCGCCGTCGACCACAGTTCCACTAGGGTGCTCAAGACACTCATCTTCTGCCAGACGACAGTTAACGCTAACAGCACTGCCGAGTACACCAGGGAGCGACTGGGCAAGAACGCAATCCAGTTGAGCACTGAGGAGAATCAACTCTTCGACCTTGCCTTGCAAGAAGTTGGAGGCGCAGACAGCCTATACGTTGAAGTATCCTCCAAGAAGGAAGTGACTTCATCGGCGCTACCACATCACGCCCGGCTTCTACCTGCGGAGCGGCATCTGCACGAGTCGCTGTATCGTCGCAAAGACGGCATCCATGTTTTGGCCGCGACGTCGACGCTCGCGCAGGGAATGAATCTGCCTAGTCAGATAGTTCTGATTGCAGGCGACAGCCGCTTCGATGCGGCAAACAACCAACTCGAACGTCTGCAGGCCCACGAGCTACTGAACGCAGCGGGTAGAGCAGGACGAGCTGGCGAGAGCTCGTATGGGTTCGTTCTTGTCATCCCAAGCCAAGTGGTCTTCTTCGACGATTCGGTCGGCCTCATCCATGACCATTGGACGAGCCTTAAGGAAATTTTCTCTCAATCAGACCAATGCCTCGCAATTGAGGACCCGCTCGCGCCGATTCTCGACTCAATACACTCGCATGAGGAGGGGAACGTTGCAGCCGACTATCTGCTCCGGCGCCTTCCTGTCGGCGAATCGGATGAAGAGACGGAGACGAAGTCTCGCGCAATACTGGCTCGAACCTTCAACGCATACATCAAAGATCTCTCCGGTGACCAGAGTTGGCTGGAGTCTCGCGTAGCTGCGGCAATCGCGGCCAAGAAGAAGCTTGCAGACCCTGATGAAGATTCCGAGTGGTCGAATGTGCTCGCAGCGAAATTCGGCATTCAGGCTTCCACGCTTCGCTCGTTAGAAGTACACCTCCAGACACCGCCGAGTGACACTTCAGTAAACGGTTGGACTCGATGGCTCTTCGATTGGCTGAAGTCGGAACCGAGGGCCTTCATTGAGATGACTCGTCAGGAGGGGCTTGAAACCTTGTTCGGCAGCAAATTTACTGCGCTGACGACGCCCGAGGAGCGAGGGGCATTTGCCATTCCGAGACTTCTACCGCTACTCGAAGCTTGGATGGCCGGGAAGCCGTTCACGGCCATGGAGAAGGTTTTTAACCCTTCCCTAACGAAGCTCAATAAGTGTGAGAACAGCCGGGACTTCGTCCTGCGAGTTCTCCCAGACATCGCGTACATCGCATCACTTCCCGAATTAGTCCGCCGTGCGAGCGAGGCCGTCGACGAATCTTGGCTGACCCTTGAACGTCTAAGTGGATGTGTTCGAGACGGACTGGACACGCTCGAGAAGCTAGCGCTCTACCAAGTCATCGGCCGGTCTGGTGCTCGCATCGCATCACACGAAACTTGGGATGCCTGCGAGTTCTGGACGGCAGCGGCACAGCCGAATGAGGACTGGAAGACATTGCGAAACCGCGTCAAGGAAGGCTGGACATATTGGAGCGCGCCATAAGCCCTGGGTAGCGGGAAGGGCTAATTCTCCAGTTGCGGTTAGGCGCGCAGGTAGGTTCTGTGGTTACTGGTCGTGCAAGTCTGGGGTTCTGCTGGCGGCTTAGCAAGACGCGCGACGACATTGCCCTTGGACTCGCCGTCCAGGACTAACAGTCCGCGAAGCTGTCGTTGGTGAACTTCAGTAATCAGCCTCTTGCGGTCATGGGAGCGTTTAGGGGCTGCTAGACCGCAAGAACTTCTAGAAAAACCAAAGAAAAAGAGCGCTCAAACTGAGCGCTCTTTTTTATATAGCAACAAGCCCAAACAGGGCTGCGGTTTGCTTCGTATTTCTAGGTCGTCTTTACCCGTCAAGTTCGAGTTTACGACTTTGCCGTTACAAATGGCCACCCCGCAAACCCGCATGAATGCATGAGGCTTGTTTACGACTTTATTTGCGTGTTTACGACTTTAATTACCCAGAATATCAATCTTCATGACCGACAGGAAACTACTCCACCGTCACGCTCTTGGCCAGATTGCGCGGTTTGTCCACGTCCGTGCCGCGTGCACAGGCCGTGTGGTAGGCCAGCAGTTGCAGCGGCACGACGTGCAGCAGCGGTGACAGTGCGCCGTAATGCTCGGGCATGCGGATGACGTGGATGCCCTCGCTGCTGTCGATATGCGTGTCGGCATCGGCCAGTACGTAGAGCACGCCGCCGCGTGCGCGCACTTCCTGCATGTTGCTCTTGAGCTTTTCCAGCAGCGTGTCGTTGGGGGCCACGGTGACCACGGGCATGCTGCTGGTCACCAAGGCCAGGGGGCCGTGCTTGAGTTCGCCGGCCGGATAGGCCTCGGCGTGGATGTAGCTGATTTCCTTGAGCTTGAGCGCACCCTCCAGCGCAATCGGGTAGTGCAAGCCGCGGCCGAGAAAGAGTGCGTTCTCCTTCTTGGCAAAATCTTCGGCCCAGCTGATGAGTTGCGGCTCCAGCGCCAGCACCGCCTGCAGGGCCGCGGGCAGATGGCGCATGGCCTTGAGGTAGCGCGCCTCGTCCTCCTCGCTCAGCCGGCCCTTGGCCTGGGCCAGCGCCAGGGTGAGCAGGAACAGCCCCGCCAGCTGCGTGGTGAACGCCTTGGTGGAGGCCACCCCGATCTCCACCCCCGCGCGGGTGATGTAGGCCAGTTGGCATTCCCGCACCATGGCGCTGGTGGCCACATTGCAGATGGTGAGGGTGTGCTTCATCCCCAGGCTCTGCGCGTGGCGCAGGGCGGCCAGCGTGTCCGCCGTTTCGCCGGACTGGCTGATGGTCACCACCAGCGTGCGCGGGTTGGGCACGCTGGTGCGGTAGCGGTATTCGCTGGCCACCTCCACCTGCGTGGGGATGCCGGCAATGCCCTCCAGCCAGTACTTGGCCGTGCAGCCGCTGTAGTAACTGGTGCCGCAGGCCAGGATGAGCACCGTGTCGATCTCCTTGAACACGCGCCAGGCGGCGGTGCCCGGCTGGCCGTGCTGGCCCACGCCGTCGAACAGCTCCGGCGCGATGCACCGCAGGCCCTGCAGCGTGTCGGCGATGGCGCGCGGCTGCTCGAAGATTTCCTTTTGCATGTAATGGCGGTACGGGCCCAGTTCCGCCGCGCCGCTGTGGGCGTGCACGGTGCGCACGGGGCGGCTCTCGGCGTCAAGCGGCTGGCCATCGGCCCCGGCGATCCAGTAGCGGCCCAGTTGCAGGTCCACCAGGTCGCCCTCCTCCAGGTACACGATCTGGTCGGTGACGCCCGCCAGGGCCATGGCATCGCTGGCCAGGAAGTTCTCGCCCTCCCCCACGCCCAACACCAGCGGCGAACCCGCGCGCGCGCCCACCACGCGGTGCGGCTCGTCCTTGTGGATCACGGCGATGGCGAAAGCGCCATGCAGCCTGGCCGCGGCGGCGCGCACGGCCTGGAACAGGTCGCCGTCGTACAGGCTGTCCACCAGGTGCGCGATGACCTCGGTGTCCGTCTGGCTGCAAAACACATAGCCGCGCGCCTGCAGGGCGGCGCGCAGTTCCTCATGGTTCTCGATGATGCCGTTGTGCACCAGGGCCACGCGGCCGGCGCGCGCCGCATCCGCCGGGGCCTCGCCGGTGCCATGGCTGAAGTGCGGATGGGCGTTGTGCACCGCCGGCGCGCCGTGCGTGGCCCAGCGCGTGTGGGCGATCCCGGTGGCGCCCTGCAGATGCTCGTGGGCCACCTGCTCCAGCAGCTCGGCCACCCGCGCCGTGCTGCGCGCGCGCCGCAGGCCGCCCGTGGGCGGCTGGCCCAGGCTGGCCTCATGCACGGCCACGCCGCAGGAGTCATAGCCGCGGTATTCCAGCCGCTGCAGCCCCTGCACCAGGATGGGAACGATGTTGCGCGTGGATACCGCGCCGACGATGCCGCACATAGAAATACCTCCTGCCAACGAATGGGCATGATGCTATGCAGCCATCAGAGAAATTTCCAATCTTTTTTATAGAATGAATGTTTGAATATTTCACAAACTCCAATCGACGGAATATTTATTCACATTCAGTTCAATAATGGAATCTGATTTCTCCATCGACAGCATAGACCTCCAGTTGCTGGACCTGCTGCAGCGCGATGCCTCGCTGAGCAACCAGGCCCTGGCCGAGCGGGTGCATGTCTCGCCGCCCACCTGCCTGCGCCGGGTGCGGCGGCTGCAGGCGTCTGGGCTGATTGAGCGCCAGGTGGCGCTGCTGCAGCCGGACAAGCTGGCCGCGCTGCAAGGCCACGGGCTGTCGGCCATCGTGGAGGTGTCGCTGGACCGCCAGGGCGCGGAACACCTGGCCGCCTTCGAGGCCCGCGCCGTGGCCGACGACGGCGTGCAGCAATGCTGGCGCGTGTCGCCGGGGCCGGACTTCATGCTCGTGGTGCACACGCGCGACATGCCGGGCTACCTGGCGCTGTCGCAGCGCCTGTTCACGCAGGATGCCAACGTGCGCAACGTCAAGGCCTTCTTCGCCACCCACCGCGCAAAATTCGAGACAAAACTACCGATAGCGCTTGACTGATAAGCGCAATTAGCTATTAAAACAATAGCAAACTACTACCACCTCTTGACCTGCGGCGCCATCGCCTCCACCCTCTGCCATTGATGCCGCGGCCCTGCCAGGCCCGGCGCCAAGCACGGAGGACGCATGGAGTTCAAGGACTACTACCAGATCCTGGGCGTTGAGCGCGACGCCACGGCCGCCGACATCAAGAAGGCCTACCGCAAGCTCGCGCGCAAATACCACCCGGACGTGAGCAAGGAGGCCGACGCCGCCGCGCGCATGGCCGATGTGAACGAGGCCAACGCCGTGCTCTCGGACCCCGAGAAGCGCGCCGCCTACGACGCCCTGGGCCGGGAGGCCCCGCACCGCGCGGGCCAGGACTTCCGCCCGCCGCCCAACTGGGACGCCGGCTTCGAGTTCACTGGCGCCCCGGGCGCCGAAGGCATGGACGGCGCCGAGTTCAGCGACTTCTTCGAGCAACTCTTCGGCCGCGCCGCCCACGCCCAGCGCACCCAGCGCCGAGGCGCCCCACCCCGTGGCGGCCCGCCGCCGCAGCAGCGCGGCAGCGACCACCACGCCAGCATCGAACTCGACCTGCGCGACGCCTACCACGGCGCCGAACGCACGCTGACCCTGCACGGCGCGCGGCTGGACGAGGCCGGCCGCCTGGTCAACGCCGAGCGCCAGCTGCAGGTGACGATACCCAAGGGCGTGCGCGAGGGGCAGCTCATCCGTCTGGGCGGCCAGGGCGGCCCAGGCCTGGGCGGCGCGCCCGCCGGCGACCTGTTCCTGGAGGTGCGCTTCAAGACCGACGCACGCTGGCGCACCGAGGACCGCGACGTCTACCAACCCGTCACCCTGGCGCCGTGGGAGGCCGAGCTGGGCGGCGCCGTCCAGGTGCAGACGCCCGGCGGCGCCACGGTGGAGGTGACCGTGCCGCCCCACTGGAAGCCCGGCCGCAAGCTGCGCCTGAAGGAGCGCGGCATTCCCGCCGCCACGCCCGGCGACCTGTACCTGGAGCTGCACGTGGCCCTGCCCCCGGCCACCACGGCCGCGCAGCAGCAGGCCTACCGTGCCTTCGCCCAGGCCTTTGCGCAATTCCAGCCCCGCGGCGCCCACACCACCCAAGGAGCCTGAGCATGGCCACGCACACCACCCTCCACAGCGCCCTGGCCGAACTGCTGGACGATCAGCCCCGCCTGACGCTGGAAGACCTGGCGCGCTCCTGCTGCATGGCCCCCACCTGGGTGGCCGAGCGGCTGGAGGCCGGCCTGCTGCAGGGCGAGCAGACGGGCGGGCGCTGGCAGTTCAGCGGCAGCATGGTGGTGCGTGCACGGCGGCTGGCGCGGCTCGAATCGACCTTCGACGCCGACCCCGAGCTGGCCGCGCTCACCGCGGACCTGATTGAGGAAGTGACAGCGCTGCGCCAGCGCCTGCACCAGCTGGAAACGCGGCTGGGCCTGCCGGCATCCAGGCCGTGACAGCGCGCCGGCCGCCTTCGCGGGCTATGCCGGCTATGCTGCGGGCGCCTCGCCGCCGGGCCAGTCCAGGTCGATGGTGCAGCCCGCGCCCGGCGCCGCCGTGGCGCTGATCGTGGCGCCGTGGCGCCGCGCGATCGTCTGGCACAGCGCCAGGCCGGCGCCCACGCCCTCGAAGTCCGCCTCGCGGTGCATGCGCTGGAACACGCCGAACAGGTGCTGCGCGCGCGTGCCGTCAAAGCCCACGCCGTTGTCCTGCACCGTGATGTGCACGCGGCCCGGCAACGCGGCCGCGGCCCGCACGCCGATGCGCGGCTGCGCCACGCCGCGCGTGAACTTCAACGCGTTGCCCAGCAGTTGCTCCAGCAACTGCCCCAGCAGTTCGCCGTCGGCCTGCACGGCCGGCAGGGCGGGGGCGATGTCCCACTGCACGCCGTCGCCGGCGCCGCCCAGCGCGGCGCGCGCCTGCCCCACCGCGGCCGCCAGGTCCTGCGGCTGCAGGCGCAGCGGCGAGCGGCCGGCGCGCGCCACGGCCTGCAGGCCGTCGATCATCCAAGCCATGCGGCGCGCGGAATGCTCCATGGTGGACAGGAAGTCCAGCGCCTCGCCCAGCTGGGGCGGCTGCTCCTGCAGCACCTCGCGCACCAGCGCGCCGTAAGAGGTCACATGGCGCAGCGGCGCGCGCAGGTCGTGCACGACGCCGCGCAAAAAGGCCTCCTGCGCGGCGGCCATGTCGCCAAGCTGCTGGCGCGCCTCGGCCAGTTCGGCCTGCAGGCGGGCCAGGGCCTCGTCCGGCGGCGTGCGCTCGCCCATGGCCTCAGCCCTTGGCCGGCTTGGCCGGGCGCTTCCAGCCGGCAATGCTCACCTGCCGGCCGCGCGCCACGCTCAGGGCGCCCGGCGGCGTGTCCTTGGTGATGGTGGAGCCACCGCCCACCGTGCCGCCCGCGCCGATGGTGACGGGCGCCACCAGCACGCAGTTGCTGCCCACATGCACGTCGGCCTCGATCACCGTGCGGTGCTTGTGCGCGCCGTCGTAGTTGGCGGTGATGCTGCCCGCGCCGTAGTTCACGCGTTCGCCCACCGTGGCATCGCCCAGGTAGGCCAGGTGGTTGGCCTTGGCGCCGTCCGCCAGGCGGGAGTTCTTGATCTCCACGAAGTTGCCGATGTGCACCTCGCGCCCCAGCTGGGCGCCCGGGCGCAGGCGCGCGAACGGGCCGACCTGCGCGCCCTCGCCCACGCGGGCGCCGGTCTTCTCGCCGTCGATGTGGGTGAAGGGCAGGATCACCGCGCCCGCGTCGATGGCCGCGTTGCTGATGTGGCAGTAGGCGCCGATCTGCGCGCCTTCGCCGATGTCCACGCGGCCGCTGAAGATGCAGCCCACGTCGATCTCCACGTCCGTGCCGCAGGTCAGCTGGGCCCGGCCGCCGCGCGCATCGTCGCGCAGGTCGAAGCGCGCCGGGTCGGCCAGGCGCACGCCCTGCTCCATGAGGGCCGCGGCCTGGCGCTGCTGGTGCGCGCGCTCCAGCTCGGCCAGCTGGGCCGGGCTGTTCACGCCGGCCACCTGCAGCGCATCCGCGATGCGGTGCGCCGCCACGGGCACGCCGTCCGCCACGGCCAGGGCGACGATGTCGGTCAGGTAATACTCGCCCTGGGCGTTGTGGTTGGTGAGGCGCGCCAGCCAGCCGGCCAGCAGGCGCGCGGGCACGGCCATGATGCCGCTGTAGACCTCGTCGATCGCGCGCTCGGCCTCGCTCGCGTCCTTGTGCTCCACGATGCGCTGCACCATGCCGCCTTCGCCGCGCACGATGCGCCCGTAGCCGGTGGGGTCGGGCAGGCCCACGGTGAGCAGCGCCAGCCGTCCGCCCTCCGACGCCGCGACCAGCGTGCGCAGCGTGTCCGCCTGGGTGAGCGGCACGTCGCCCGACAGCACGACCACCGTGCCGTCCCCCGCCAGCGCGGGCACGGCCTGCTGCACGGCGTGGCCGGTGCCCAACTGCGGCTCCTGGCGCACGCATTTCAGATCAAAACCGCCTTCAGCGCCCGCGCCACCTGCGCAAGCCGCTTCCACTTCTGTAGCGCCATGCCCGGTCACCACCACCACACGGCGGGCCTGCAGGCCGGCCGCCTGGTCCAGCACATGGTGCAGCAGCGGCCGCCCGGCCAGGCGTTGCAAAACCTTGGGGATGCGGCTCTTCATGCGCGTGCCCTTGCCCGCGGCCATGATGATGATGTCCAGTGCTGTCATGGGATGGTGATGAGTGGCTGAATGACAGGCCCCGGCGGGGCCGGCACCTGTGGTGCACCCGCCATTATCCGGCGGGCCCACCCACCCCGCGTCAACAAAGGTTGCGCCGCCCCGGGCGCGGCGGCATGCGCATGCCCAAGGCGACGCACTCATAAAAGAATAGCTGCCAACGCCCTGTACACGGGCGCTGGCAGCTATTTTTGATTCAAATGCCCCGCGAAGCTGCGGGGCGGCGGGCCTCAGGCGCAGCAGGCGTCGCGCTGCAGGGCGGCGGGCCGCTGGCCGGCGGCTGGCGCGGCGCCCGCGCTGCGCCACTGGAACTGCAGCGGCTGGTGGCCCAGCGGCTCGACCACGGCATGCTGGCCGGCGCCGACGCGCACGCTCTGGCCGGCCTGCAGCATGGTGTCGCCCGACTCCTCGCGCCAGCCGTGGGGGCCGTCGCCCAGCGTCACCCAGGCCTGGCCGCTGACCACGCGCAGCTGCATGGCCGCGGTGGGGCGCAGGCTGCGGGCCGAGCCGGCGGCGAGTGTGCAGAGGTCCTGGCCGGCAACGCCGGCGGGAGCGCTCGAAGGTTGCGAATGCAGAACTTGCGATGTGGTCACGATGATCTCCTGGTAAACCCTTGGAAAGTGGCTCCAGTCTGCGCCCAGCCCCTGCCACAGTCCAATGAAAACGGGCGCCATGAAAGATTCCAGAATCGCATCAATTGCGGCATCATTCCGGGGCGCCCTGCCGCCGCCGCACCGCGCCCAGCGCACCACCCCGCGAGGGGGTGCCGGGATCGATGCGGCAAGGCCCGTGCTTTGATTACCTCTCGTCATCAATTCGCCATGAACCAGCCCGCCCCGCCCGTCGCCCATCTGCGCACCCGCCCCGTGGCCGTGGGCCATTGGCGCGCCTTTCTGGCCGTGGCCCGGCATCTGAACTTCCGCGCCGCCGCCGAGGAACTGGCCCTGACCCAGTCCGCCGTGAGCCGCCAGATCCAGTCCCTGGAGGACGAGGTGGGCGTGCCCCTGTTCCTGCGCCACACGCGCGCCGTGGAGCTGACCAGCGCCGGCGGCCAGCTGCAGCGCGCCGTGGGGCCGGCGCTGGAGCGCATGGATGCCGCCGTGCGCCTGGTGCGCCAGACGGCGGGGCGCAAGAGCGTGGCCATCACCACCTGGGCCAGCTTTGCCTCGATGTGGCTGATCCCGCGCATGGAGGAGTTTCAGCGCGACAACCCGGACATCGACATCCGCATCGACGCCACCGACGCCATCGTCGACCTGGAAACCGCCGACGTGGACCTGGCCCTGCGCTCCAGCGTGCCCGGCAGCCAGCCGGCGAGCGCGCAGCGCCTGTTCGGCGAGCAGCTCGCGGTGGTGGCCAGCCCCTGGCTGATCAAGAGCATGCCGCCGATCCGCACGCCGGCCGATGTGGCGCAGTTCACCCTCATCGAGGCGGGCGACGCCCACCGCATGCCGTATTTCGAGTGGATCACCTGGCGGCGCTGGTTCGAGCTCAACGGCCAGAGCCGGCTGCAGCCCAAGCGCTGGCTGTACTTCAACTATGCCCAGCAGATCGTGCAGGCCGCGCTGGCCGGCCAGGGCCTGGCGCTGGCGCGCATGCCGCTGATCGCGGAAAGCCTGGCCTCGGGCGACCTGGTGGAGGTGTTGCCCGGCCACCGACTGGACTCGCCCTTGGTCTACTGGCTGGTCGTGGGCCCGCGCAGCGGCCAGCGCCCCGAGATCCAGGCCTTCTGCACCTGGCTGCTGCTGCAGGCCGAGGCCACGCGCCAGGCCATCGGCGAGGTGCCCGACCCCGACCTGGCCGACGACCTGTCCTGAGCCCGCTAAGCTATCAAATTTGATAGCACGTCACGCCCACCACCCGGGCGCTGTTGGCTTTTTGGCATCAAACCGACGCACAACGGCGTCTTTCGTCTGACAAAAATCAAGCTTCCTCCAGATCACTCGGGCCTCTCATGGTCAGCCCTCTTTTCTGTCGCAAGGGCGTCGGCATCCTTTGGCAGGCTTTGCCCCTGCGCCCCGCACAACAAACACAGAGAGAAACCGCATGCCCTTCATGCCCTGGACCCCGGAACTGGAGCTCGGCCTGCCCGAGATCGACGACCAGCACCGCCAGTTGGTCGCCATGACCAACGCCCTGCACGACGAGCTCAGCAGCGCCGCCCCGCGGCGCGACGCGGTGGGCCAGATCCTCGAAGGCCTGGTGGGCTACACGCACAACCATTTCATCGTTGAGGAGGTGCTGTTCCAGCAGCACGACTACCCGGAAACCCCGGCGCACAAGGCCGAGCATGACGGCTTCACCCGCAAGGCCATGGACCTGCTGATGCGCTTTGACGAGGGGCAGGAGGTGACACTGGAGGCGCTGGACTTCCTCAAGCGGTGGCTGGTGCACCACATCTGCAAGGTGGACCGCGCCTACCTGCCCTTTCTGCGCGAGGCGCTGCAAGCGCAGCGGGCGGCCAGCGCCCGCTGAGGCGGCTCGCCCGCCCCTGCAGCCAACCGCGCGATCAGCGAAAGCGCGGCTGCGGCACCACCTGCAGATCGCCGTCGAGCGCGCTCACGTAACCCGCCAGCGCCTTCAGCTCGGCGTTGGTGAACTGCTTGGCGATGCCGGCCATGACGCCATTGGAGCGGCCCACGTAGGCGCCCTTGTCCACCTTGTAGGACTTGAGGGCCACGAACAGGTAGTCGGCATGCTGGCCCGCGATCTTGGGATAGGACGGGTCGATGGGCTTGGCGAAGTTCTCGCCGTGGCAGGACACGCAGGCGCCCTTTTGCAGCAGCTGCGCCACCTGCGCGCTGGGCTCGCGGGTCGGCTTGGCGGGCAGCTCCACGCCCTGCATGCCGTGTTCGGCGTAGTAGGCGGCCACGTCGGCGATGTCCTGCTCGGACAGCGAATCGGCGATGCCGCGCATCGTGGGATGCCTGCGTTCGCCCTTCTTGTAGGCCTCCAGCGCGGCGGCAATGTACTTGGCGCCCTGCCCGGAGATCATGGGCACCTTGTGCACCTCCGGAAAGCTGGCCTGGTAGCCCGGAATGCCATGGCAGCCGATGCACATGGCAACCTTTTGCGCCCCGGCCTGGGGGTTGGCCTTGATCTCCTCGGCACGGAGAAAACCGGTCGCACAAGCGACAGACAAGCCGAATATCGTGGTCAGTGTCTTATTCATTTTTTGCGCGCACAATCAAGCGATTGGTTGTCTCCGCGGTCTTCGCGTATCCCCGCGTTCCCTGTGGCAAACGATTATGCCTGCGCCTGTCAAGGCCTTTCATCAACGATTTCCCTATTCCCCGGCCCATGAAGTTCCAAGGTTCACAGAATTACGTCGCTACCCAAGATCTGATGCTGGCCGTGAATGCGGCCATCAAGCTGCAGCGCCCCCTGCTGGTGAAGGGCGAGCCCGGCACCGGCAAGACCATGCTGGCCGAGGAGGTGGCGCAGGCGCTGGAGATGCCGCTGCTGCAGTGGCACATCAAGTCCACCACCAAGGCGCAGCAGGGCCTGTACGAGTACGACGCGGTGAGCCGCCTGCGCGATTCGCAGTTGGGCGACGAGAAGGTCAAGGACATCCAGAACTACATCATCAAGGGCGTGCTGTGGCAGGCCTTCACGGCCGACCAACCCGTGGCCCTGCTGATCGACGAGATCGACAAGGCCGACATCGAATTCCCCAACGACCTGCTGCGCGAACTCGACCGCATGGAGTTCTACTGCTACGAGACGCGCGAGATGGTCCGTGCCAAGCATCGTCCGCTGGTGTTCATCACCTCGAACAACGAGAAGGAGCTGCCCGACGCCTTCCTGCGCCGCTGCTTCTTCCACTACATCAAGTTCCCCGAGGCCGAGACGATGAAGAAGATCGTCGACGTGCACTTCCCCACGCTCAAGAGCGAACTGCTCTCCGTGGCGATGAAGACCTTCTACGACGTGCGCAACCTGCCAGGCCTGAAGAAGAAGCCCTCCACCAGCGAACTCATCGACTGGCTCAAGCTGCTGGTGGCCGAGGAGATTCCGCTGGAAGCCCTGCAAAGCGCCGACAACAAGGTGGCCGTTCCGCCGCTGGTGGGCGCGCTGCTCAAGAACGAGCAGGACGTGAGCCTGTTCGAGAAGCTGGTCTTCATGAACCAGCGCAACCGCTGAACGGAGCCACACCATGAGCACCACACAACGGCTCCTGCTCGAAGGCGTTTCCGACGCGGTGGGCTTCGTGGGCGGCGCGCTCGCGGGCTATGGCCTGGGCCTGCTGCTGGGCCTGGACATCTTCAGCGAAGGCTATGGCACGGCCAGCATCGCCGGCATCGTGCTCGTGGGCCTGGGCGGCGGCCTGGGTCTGCACATGGCGCGGCGCTGGCGCGCAGCGCGCAAGGCGAAGGAGTAGCCATGGCCTTCGTGGAGCCCACCACCCTGCGCCGCAACGGCGTGCGCCTGGAGCCGCTGTCGCTGCCGCACGAGGCCGGCCTGGCCGCAGCGGCCGCCGACGGCGCGCTGTGGAAGCTGCGCGTCACCTCGGTGCCCGAGCCGCAGAACACGCGCGCCTACATCGAATCCGCGCTCGCCATGCGCGCCGACGGCAACCGCTTCGCCTTCGCCGTGCTCGACGATGCCACGGGCCGCGTGCTGGGCAGCACCAGCTACCACGACATCCTGCCCGCCGTGCGCCGCGTGGAGATCGGCTACACCTGGTACGCTAGGAGCGTGCAGCGCACGCACGTGAACACCACGGCCAAGCTGCTCATGATGGGCCACGCCTTCGATACGCTGGCCTGCCATGTGGTGGGCTGGCGCACCGACAACTACAACTTTGCCAGCCAGCGCGCCATAGAGCGCCTGGGCGCCAAGAAGGACGGCGTGATCCGCGGCCACGCGCTGCGCCGCGACGGCACGATCCGCGACACGGTGATGTACAGCATGCGCGCGGGCGAGTGGCCCGAGGCCCGCGCCCAGTTGCTCTATCTTTTGCAGCAGCACGCGCAGGCTGAATAAGCGCCGGAGAGCCATTTCATGCTGATCGACTTTTTCTACGCCCTGCGAGCGGCCAAGCTGCCGGTCTCGGTCAAGGAGTTCCTCACGCTGCTCGAGGCACTGCAGGCCGGCGTGGTGGGGCCCCATTCAGACGACGCCTGGAGCCTGGACGATTTCTACTACCTCGCCCGCACCGCGCTGGTGAAGGACGAAAAGCATTTCGACAAGTTCGACCGTGCCTTCGCCGCCTACTTCAAGGGCGTGGAAATGCTGGCCGACTTCACCAAGGAAATCCCCGCCGACTGGCTGCGCGAGATGCTGGAGCGCGAGCTGACGCCCGAGCAGAAGGCCGCCATCGAGAAGATGGGCTGGGACGAGCTGATGGAAACGCTCAAGAAGCGGCTGGAGGAACAGAAGGAACGCCACGAGGGCGGCAACAAGTGGATCGGCACCGGCGGCACCAGCCCCTTCGGCCACGGCGGCTACAACCCGCAGGGCGTGCGCATCGGCGGCGCCGGCAAGAACAAGAGCGCCGTGAAGGTCTGGGAGCAGCGCGCCTACCGCGACTACGACGACACCCAGGAGCTGGGCACGCGCAACATCAAGGTGGCGCTGCGCCGCCTGCGCAAGTTCGCGCGCGAGGGCCATGAGCTGGAGCTGGACCTGCCCGACACCATCCGAAGCACGGCGGCCAACGCGGGCTGGCTGGACATCAAGATGGTGCCCGAGCGCCACAACAACGTGAAGGTGCTGCTGCTCATGGACGTGGGCGGCACCATGGACGAGCATATCCAACGCGTGGAGGAACTCTTCAGCGCCGTCAAAAGCGAGTTCAAACACCTGGAGTTCTATTACTTCCACAACTGCGTCTACGACTTCATGTGGAAGAACAACCGCCGCCGCTTCGCCGAGAAGTTCCCGACCTGGGACATCATCCGCAAGTACAACAAGGACTACAAGCTGATCTTCGTGGGCGACGCCACCATGAGCCCCTACGAGATCCTGCAGCCCGGCGGCAGCGTGGAATACAGCAACGAGGAGGCCGGCGCCGAATGGCTGCAGCGCCTCACGCACGCCTTCCCCAAGTTCGCGTGGATCAACCCCGAGCCCCAGGGCGTGTGGCAGTACCGCCAGAGCATCAGCATCATTCAACAACTCATGGGCCAGCGCATGTACCCCTTGTCACTCAAGGGCCTCGAGGACACCATGCGCCTCTTGTCAAAATAGACCGCATGCCTTCACAGCCTCCAGCGCGGCCCCGGTGGCCGGCGCTGCTGTTTCTGCTGATCGGGCTCACGATCCTGCCAGGCTGCGGCCTGCTGCGTGGCCCCTCGAATACCTCCCAGGCCGGCGACGGCGACGACGCGGCATCGACCGCCGACGCCGGGCCGGACGCCTTCGCGCTCGACATCCAGGCCGGCGACGACGCCATCCGCGAGCACCTGGCCCGGCACATGGAGCTGCAGCGCTTTCGCAAGCTGCCCGACCTGCAGGCCCATGAGCTGGCGCGCCTGCTCGGCTCGGCGGACACCAACGCGCGCGCGCTGCTGGCCACGCTGGGCTACTTCAGCCCCGAGATCACCATCGAGCTGCGCGAGCAGCCCCCGCCCGGCGCGGACGCGCCACCGCGCACCGTGGAAGTGCGCGTGGAGCCGGGCCCGCGCACGCGCATCGCCAGCGCCGACATCGCCCTGACCGGCGACGGCGCCGACGCACCCGAGCTGGAGCGCCGCCAGGCCCAGCTGCAGCGCGGCTGGGGCCTGCCGCCGGGCGAGCCCTTCACCCAGCAGGGCTGGGACGCGGCCAAGGAACAGGGCCTGCGCCAGCTGCAGACGCGCCGCTTTCCCACGGCGCGCATCGACAGCAGCCGCGCCGAGGTGGACGCCGACCGCGCCGAGGCCAAGCTCCAGGTGCGCTACGCACCCGGCCCCGCCTACCGCTTCGGGCCACTGCGGATCCAGGGCAGCGAGCGCTACGACACCGACGGCGCGCGCCGCATCGCCCGCCTGCCCACGGGCGAGGTCTACAGCGAGACCCGCCTGCTCGACGCCCAGCAGCGCCTGGCCAGCAGCGGCTACTACGACGCGGTGTTCCTCACGCTCGACACCGAGCACGCGGACCCGCAGGCCGCGCCCGTGATCGCCCAGGTGCGCGACGCACCGCTGCAAAAGATGGTCTTCGGCGTCGGCCTGTCCACCGACAGCGGCCCGCGCCTGAGCATGGACCACATCCACAACCGCCTGCCGGGCTTGGGCTGGCGCGCGGTGAGCAAGGTGGCCGTGGACCGCGAGCGCAAGCTGCTGTCCACCGACTGGACCGCCCTGCCCGGCGAAAACGGCTGGCGCTGGTTCACCGGCGTGCAGCTGCAGCGCGAAACCACGGGCAGCTACGAGGTGGACAGCTCCCGCCTGCGCGCCGGGCGCGGCAAGAGCACCGACCGCATCGACCGCAGCTACTTCCTGCAGCACGACACGGCCCACAGCCGCGGCGACAACGCCCCCGCCTCCAGCGCCTCCCTGAGCGCCAACTACGGCTGGACGGCGCGCCACTTCAACAACAACACCGCCCCCACGCGCGGCTGGGGCCTGGCGACCGTGGTCGGCCTGGGCACCACGCTGCGCCCCGCGCGCGACCCGTTCCTGCGCACCCTGCTGCGCTGGCAGTCCTTCATCGGCCTGGGCCGCGTGGACCTGGGCGCCAACACGCGGCGCAGCAGCCGCCTGTCGCTGCGGCTGGAGGGCGGCGCACTGCTCGCGCGCGAAGACGCCGACATCCCCGTCACCCAGCTCTTCCTGACCGGCGGCGACACCACCGTGCGCGGCTACGGCTACCGCAGCATCGGCGCGCGCACCGACGCCGACACGCTCTTCGGCGGGCGCTACATGGCCGTGGGCAGCCTGGAATGGCAGCGCCCCATCGCCGTGCGCGGCAACCGCACCGACTTTGAAAGCGCCCTGTTCGTCGACGCCGGCGCCGTGGCCGACAAGCCCGGCGACCTGAACGCGCGCGTGGGCATCGGCGCGGGCCTGCGCTGGCGCAGCCCCGTGGGCCCGCTGCAGGCCGACCTGGCCTACGGCCTGCAATCGCACCAGCTGCGGCTGCACCTGCGCCTGGGCTACACGTTCTGACGTCCATGAAAAAGTGAGCTGCCAGCGCTTGATACACCAGGGTTTCAAGCACTTTTGGCATTGAAGCCCAATAGAAGCAAGCGCAACAAGCTATTGTTTTTGATGAAAACACCACCGCCCAACCACCACCAGCCCTATGCCGCGGCCGCCGCCCCCCGCCCGGGCCCGCGGCCGCCGCGCACCAGCGGCTGGCGCCGCGCGCTGGCAGCCCTGGGCCTGCTGGCCGCCACCGTGCTGGCGCTGCTGGCCGCACTGTGGTGGTGGGCCGGCACCGGCACCTCCCTGGCCACCACGCTGACGCGCGTGGCCTCCTACCTGCCCGCCGGCCAGAGCCTGCAGGTGCGCGACGTGAGCGGCTCGCTGCGCGCGGGCGGCCACATCGGCTGGCTGCGCTGGAGCAGCCCCACGCTGGCCGTGGAGGTGCGCGACGCGCGCATCGCCTGGCAGCTCGCCCCGCTGCTGCACCGCCAGCTGCGGCTGGACGAACTGCATGCCGCGCGGCTCACCCTCACCCCGCAGGGCACGCCCAGCCCCGAGCCCGCCGACCCCCTGGACCAGCTCGTGCTGCCCGTGCAGGTGGAAACGCCCTTTGGCGTGGACCGCATCGTCTGGGCCGGCGCCGACGCCAACCGCAAGAGCGACACGGACGCCAACGCCAACGCCAACGCCAACGCCAACGCCAATGCCGATGCCGATGCCGATGCCGATGCCGATGCCAACGCCGGCGCGCTCACCATTGACGGCCTGCGCGGCTCCTACCGCTACGACGGCGCGCAGCACCGCCTGGCCGTGGACCAGGTCAGTCTGGCCCAGGGCCGTTACGCGCTGCTGGCCACGCTACAGGCCCAGGCGCCCATGGCCCTGGACGCCACGGCCAGCGGCACGGTGCGCACGCCCGTGCCCGGCGGCACCCAGACGCTGGAGGCCCAGGCCCAAGCCACCGTACAGGGGCAACTGGCCACGGCCGGCGCCCGC
The DNA here is from genome assembly GCF_059568935.1 of Diaphorobacter oryzae DSM 22780. Classification (NCBI taxonomy): domain Bacteria; kingdom Pseudomonadati; phylum Pseudomonadota; class Betaproteobacteria; order Burkholderiales; family Comamonadaceae; genus Diaphorobacter; species Diaphorobacter oryzae. The sequence continues at coordinate 27,073 of NZ_JCANUL010000014.1, forward strand.
CTGGACGTGGCCGCGCAGCTGCGCGGCACGGCCAGCGACGCCGCCCCGGCCCTGCGCGCCGACCTGCGCGTCCGCATCGCCCCCTGGGCGCCCCAGCCCCTGCTGCAGGCCGCGGCCGACCTGCAGGCGCTGGACCTGTCCACCCTGTGGCCCCAGGCGCCCGCCACCCAACTGAGCGGCAGCGCCAGCGCCGAGCCCGTGGACGCCGCCGACGGCGCCACCGGCTGGCGCCTGGCCGCCGACCTGCGCAACACACTGCCCGGCCCCTGGGACCGGCAGCGCCTGCCGCTGGACGCGCTGCAGGCGCAGGCCGCCTTCGACGGCACCACCTGGACCCTGGCCGGCGCCACGCTGCGCGTGGGCCCCGGCAGCGTGGCGGCGCAGGGCGCCTACACCCCCGCCACGCAGGCGCTGCAGGGCCAGGTGCGCCTGCAGGCGCTCAACCCCGCCAGCCTGCACACGGCGCTGGACGCCGCCCCGCTCAGCGGCACGGCCAGCGCCGCCGGCGAAGCCAGCGGCGCCGTGCGCTTCACGGCCGACCTGCGCGCAGCGCCTGGCACGGCGCGGCGCGGCGCGCGCCCAGGCGGCGCGGCCCCGCTGCGCCTGGAACGCCTGGCCGCGCAGGGCAGTTGGCAGGGCGAGCGCATCGACATCGCCCGGCTCGACATCGACGCACTGCAGGCCCAGGTGCGCGCCCAGTCCCTGCGCATCGCCACCGCCGGCCTGTCGGCCCAGGGCCGCGTGCAGGCCACCGTGCCCGGCGCCACGGCCCAGGCCGACGGCCAGATCGCCCCGGCCAGCGGCGGCGGCACGCTGGCCCTGCGCCTGGCGGACGCACAGCGCACCCAGCAATGGCTGGCCACCCTGCCGGTGGCCCTGGCCCCGCTGGCGGCCTGGCGCCTGGACGGCAACGCCGAGCTGAACGCCCGCTGGAACGGCGGCTGGCAGGCGCTGCAGCACCAGTTGCACACCGCCGGCCTGCTGGCGGGCGAGGCCCCCGCCCAGGCCGGCCGCTTCGAGCTGCAGGCCCAGCTCAACGCCCCGCGCCTGCGCGTGGCGCAGGCGCCGCGGCCCGACACCGGCGACGCACCGCCGCTGGAGCTGCTGCGCACCACCGCGGCGCTGCGCGGCTCCGTGCCGCAGGCCGCGCTGGAACTGGACGGAACCCTGCGCCAGGGCCCGCAGCAGCTGCAGATGCATCTGCGCGCCGGCGCGGGCGGCACGGGCAACGGCCGCTGGCAGGCCCAGGTGAGCGCGCTGCAGGTGCAGGCCACGGTGGACAAGCACCGCGGCCCCTGGAGCCTGCGCCTGGACCAGCCGCTGACCCTGGTCGCACAGACATCGCCACGCCTGCAGGTGGACGCATCGGCCGGCCTGGCCCGCATCACCGGGCCGCAGCCCGGCGAGGCCCAGTTGCGCTGGCAGCCCCTGCGCTACGCCCAGGGCGCCCAGGGCGCTGCGCAGCTGCGCAGCCAGGGCGAGCTGCAGGGCCTGCCCCTGGCCTGGGCCAACGCCTTCGACCTGCAGGGCCAGCCCGCGCTCACCCAACTGGGCCTGGCGGGCAACCTGGTGCTGGGCGCCGCCTGGGACATCGACGCCGCCGACACCCTGCGCGCACGCGCCAGCCTGCGGCGCAGCAGCGGCGACCTGCGCATCCTGACGGGCGACGCCGCCCCCGCCACCGTGGTGCACAGCAGCGGCCAGGGCAAGGGCGCGGGCGCGCCCCAGGCCTCCGCCGCTGCCGGCGCGGTGGGCACGCCCGCCGGCCTGCGCCAGCTGGAGCTGCAAATCGACGCCGTGGGCGATGAGCTGCGCGCCCAGGTGCACTGGGACAGCGAACGCGCGGGCCAGCTGCAGGCGCAGGGCAGCACGCGCCTGGCCCGCGGCCCGGACGGCTGGCTGTGGCCCGAGGACGCGCCGCTGGCCGCCAGCGTGCGCGCCGAGCTGCCCGACGTGGGAGCCTGGTCCGCCCTGGCGCCGCCGGGCTGGCGCGTGAAGGGCACGCTCTCGGCCGACGCGCGCCTGTCCGGCAACCGCGCCGCACCGCGCTGGAGCGGCCGGCTGGCCGCCGACCAGTTCGCCATCCGCTCGCTGCTGGACGGCGTGGACCTGCAGGACGGCCGCCTGCGCGCCCAGTTCCAGGGCGACCGGCTGGACATCACCGAGCTGCACGTGAAGGGCGGCCGGGGCAGCCGCGCGCGCATCGCCGGCTTCAGCGGCAACCGCACGGCCGCGCCGCAGGACGGCGGCACGCTCACCGGCAGCGGCACCCTGTCCTGGGCCGGCGCGGGCGGCGCCGGCGGATCGGGCATCGCCATGGACCTGCGCGCCCGGGCCCAGGCCCTGCAGCTGCTGGTGCGCGCCGACCGGCAGGTGAGCGTGTCCGGCGATCTGCAGGCGCGGCTGCAAGGCGGGCAGCTGACGCTGCGCGGCCAGCTCACCACCGACCGCGCCACCATCCTCCTGCCCGAGGCCGGCGCGCCCGCGCTGGGCGACGACGTCGTGGTGCGGTCCGCCGCGCTGGACCGCGAGGCCGCGCTCCAGGCCGAACAGGCGGCGCAAAGCGCCCAGGGCGCCGGCCGCGTGGAGGCCGCCCGGCCACCGGACATCGCCGTCACCCTCGACCTGGGCGAAGACTTCGCGCTGCAGGGCCACGGCATCACCACGCGCCTGAGCGGCCGGCTGGACATTCGCAGCACCGGCACCGCCGGCGCACCGCCGCGCGTGACCGGCGAGGTGCGCACCGTGCAGGGCCGCTACCGCGCCTGGGGCCAGGCGCTGGACGTGGAGACCGGCCTGCTGCGCTTCAACGGCCCCTACGACAACCCGGCGCTGGACGTGCTGGCCATCCGCCCCAACATCCGCGTGCGCGCCGGCGTGCAGGTCACGGGCACGGCCAAGACGCCGCGCGTGCGCCTGTACGCCGACCCCGACCTGCCCGACGCCGAAAAGCTCTCCTGGGTCGTGCTGGGCCGCAGCGCCGCCGGCGGCGGCGCCGAGGCCGCGCTGATGCAGCAGGCCGCGCTGGCCCTGCTGGGCCGCGGCGGTGGCGGCGGCGCCGGCGACATCGCCAAGCACATCGGCCTGGACGAAATCGGCTTCAAGGGCCCGGACGCCGGCGAGGACGCCACCAGCGCCGCCCTCACCTTCGGCAAGCGCCTGTCCAAGGACCTGTACGTGACCTACGAGCGCAGCCTCTCGGGCGTGCTGGGCACGCTGTACATCTTCTACGACCTGTCCCAGCACCTCACGCTGCGCGGGCAGACGGGCCTGCAGAGCGCGGTGGACCTGATCTATACGGTGCGCTACGACTGACCATGCACCAAAACAGCCGGCAGCGCAGACACACAAAGCGCAAGCAGCTATTTATTTAATAGCAAAAGAGCGGCATGGCCGCGCCCTTACAATCTTGCGTCCCCTCTCCGTAGTTCAATGGATAGAACGAGCGCCTCCTAAGCGCTAGATACAGGTTCGATTCCTGTCGGAGGGACCATGTGATGGCTTCAGGTCATACCACGACACTGATGAAACCCGCGTGCTTGCTGGCATCGCGGGTTTTTTCTTGCCGCGCCGCAGCGCTACTGCGCGTGCTTGTGCGGCTGGGGGTGGCGGCTGTCCAGGTAGATCAGGTCGACCGCCAGCGCAGTGGCCATGCCCACCGCCAGGGTGATCACCAGCATGGGCAGCTGCAGTGAGCTCACGATGCCAAAGCCCGATGGAATCGCCAGCCGGTTGTCCGTGGTGCAGATGATTTCCGCGGCCGACATGCCGGTGTAGTGCATGGCGCACACGGCGATGCCCATCACGCAGGCCGCGGCCAGCCGGCTGCTGACGCTGGAGGTATTGAACGCCAACCACAGGGCGGCGGTGGCGGCCACGAAGGCGATCAGCACGGACACGCCCACGATGGAATAGTCCCACTGAAAGTACCCGCCGAAACGCATGCCGTACATGCCCAGGTAGTGCATCACCACCGCCCCCAGCCCCAGCAGGGCGCCGGCGCCCAGCAGCCGGTTCAGGCTCTTGGGATTGCGCATGACGATCGTGAACGCCAGGGCGGAGATGAGGATGGCGGCGACGAGCGAGATACCCGTTTCCGCCATGGAATAGGACAGCCCCAGGTTCATGCGCAGCGCCAGCATGCCAATGAAGTGCATGGACCACACGCCGATGCCACCCAGCGCCACGCTGGCGCTGAGAACGCTCCACATGCCGGGGCGGGAGCCCACCTGCCGCGCCTGCTTCATGACGGACAAGGCGATGAACGCGCCGATGACCGATATGAGATACGAGAGGGTGACCAGGCCGGTGCTGTAGCTGGTGTCGACAACGGTATTCATACGAACCTCCTGTGGATGGATGCAACGCAGAAATAGTCTGTTGCCATTGTTTATAGAATTTGACATTAATCAAATAGCCGACCTTCGAAATCTGCCCAGCAGCGATAGCTGCCGGCAATGGCCGCACGGGCTTTGCCGGGCACTCCGGCGGGTGGGCCAGGGCCGTCCCTGCGGCGCTACAGCTGGAAACCCACCGACCGCACCACCCCTTCCACGATGTCGCGGGCCCAGGAGGGCTGGCGCGCGTGGTAGGGATGCGCGCGCGCGATCAGCCGCGCGCACCACTGCGAGAGCCAGTGCAGCTGCGGCGCGCCGTAGAACGCGGTCATGGCCTCGTAGTTGAGGAACAGGCTGCGCGCGTCGAGGTTGAGCGAACCGACGAGCGCCAGTTCGTCGTCGATGAGCACGGCCTTGGCATGCACCATGGCCGGCGACAGCCAGACCTGGGCGCCGGCGGCGCTCAGGGCGCGCAGGGCGCGCTCGCGCGCGATGTCGGCCAGGCGGTGGTTGGAGCGCTCGGGCACCACCACGCTGACCTGCACGCCGCGGCGGCAGGCCAGGCACCAGGCGTCGAGCAGCGCCTCATCGGGCACGAAGTACGGCGTGACGGCCACGATGCGCCGCTGCGCGTGGTAGGCGCCCGCCAGCAGCAGCGCGTGCACGGTGTCGTCGGCATGGTCCGGGCCGCTGGGCAGCCACTGCGCCAGCGGGCCGGCGGCGCTCGCCTGGGGCGAAGCCGCAGCGCGCGTGGCGCGCGCCCTTCGGCCCCGGCGCAGCAGAAGGCCGCGGGCCACGCGCCAGTCGGTGGAGAACTGCGCCTGGGCCTGCGCGGCCAGCGGGCCGTGGACTTCGTAGCTCAGGTCGATCCATGCGGGGTTGTTCGGCCGGTCGATGAAGTATTCGCTGGCCAGGTTGCGCCCCCCGCTCCACAGGCGCTGGCCATCGGCCACGACGAGCTTGCGGTGGTTGCGCAGATTGGTGCGCCCGCGCAGCGGGTTGTGAAGCAGGGGCATGAAGCGCCGCACCTGTACGCCCTGGCGGCGCAGCGCGCGCAGCATGCCCGGCGGCGTGCGCATGCTGCCCATGGCGTCGATGAGCAGGCGCACGGACACGCCGCGCTGCACGCAGGCCTGCAGCGCGGCGGCCACCTGGCGGCCCACCTCGTCGTGGGCGAACACGTAGGTGCACAGGTCCAGCCGGTACCGGGCCGACGCGATGGTGGCCAGCAGCCCCTGCAGCGCCTGTGTACCGTCGGCATGCAGCACGACCTGGGCGTTGCGCACGGCGGGGGCCAGCTCCAGGCTGGCCAGCAGCCGCGTGGCCCAGCGCGGACCGCCCTCGGGAACGGCCAGCGCCTGCCGGCGCACCCGGCGCGCGGGCCGCGCGAACTTGCGCGTGCCGAACAGCAGGAACAGCGGAACGACGAGATAGGGAAAGGCCACGATGCCCAGCACCCAGCCCACGGCCGCCGAGGGGTGGCGGCGCTGGTGGCCGATGCGCGTGCCCATCACATAGATCAGCAGGCCCACGGCCACGAAGACCGCATGGCCCAGGCCCGAGAGCACGGCCACGCGGATCATGCGCCGGCGCCTTTCTGCGCGCCTTCCTGCGCGCCTGCTGGCGCCGCGGCCCGGCGCCCGGCGCCTGGCGGGCCCTGCACGGCCCTGCCACGCAGGGCATCGTCTTCCACCAGCAGCCGTCGCATGGCGACCCTCCCACCGCACCGGACAAAGGACATGCCGCACAGCATAGCGCGCGTGGGGCCGGGCGCGGTGGGGTCATTCCTGGGCCGTGGCTGCGGCCGGCCCGGGGGGGGCAGTCGCCCCATGAATGCTATATAAATAATAGCATATTACGCTTTATCCATAAGCGCTACAGCCATTTTTTCCTCAAACCGTCAGAACGCTGCCTCCAGCGCCGGCATGGCCAGGCGTGCCTTGGTCAGGGCCATGCCCAGGTTGGCGGTCTTGCGGCAGACGAACACCGCCACGTACTCGGGGTTGTGCTTGCCGCGCAGGAACACGTGGATCAGGTTCTCGCTGTTGACGATGATTTCCTGGAAGTAGTGGAAGCCGTCGTCCTCCAGGCCGCGCGCCTTCTTGAACAGGCGCTCGATCATGCTCACGTTGGGGCCGTTGAACATGTCGGCCGTGGCCGCGGCCAGCAGGTCGACGACCTGGCGGGGGTGGGAGTCCACGGTCTTCAGCGACAGCAGCATTCCCGAAGACACGTCCACATAGCCCGCGGCCACGCACTCGGGCACCGTGGAGGCGGCCTGGTTCAAGGCGTCATCAAAACTCATCAAGCATTCCCTCTGGTTAAATAATCTTTTGCAGGATCACGTCCTCGTAGCTCTGCAGGAACTCCTCCTGCTCGGCACTCTGCACATAGCGCGGCTCGATGCGGCGCACGCGGCGCAGCGCCTCCTGGGCCGTCAGACCCTCGCGCACCCACCACGCTGCCAGCACCACGCCCGTGCGCCCGTGCCCCGCCAGGCAGTGCACGGCCAGCACCTCGCCATGGGACAGCAGCACCTCCATGCGCTTGAGCAGCATCTGGATCTGCGCCAGGCTCGGCGCCTCGCGGTCGTGGATGGGCAGGTGCAGGTTGGACAGGCCGTGGCGGCGCAGCGCCTCCTGCGGCAGGTCGCGCTCCGTCAGGGTGATCAGCGTGGTGATGCCCATGCGCGCCAGCGCGGCCAGGTCGTGCTCGATGTCGTTCACCGCGCCCGGCATGGGTACGCCGGCCAGGCGCCCCGGCTCCAGCCAGGCAAAACCCATGGGCGCACGGCTGGCCGGCACTGCCGCGGCGGGCGCGGCGGTGGCGCTGGTGGCACTGGCAATGGCCTTGAGCACACTGGCCGGCAGGTGCCGCAGCGGTGGTGGCGGCTTCACGCCCTCGGCCAGCAAGGCCGGGTCTGCGTCGGGCGCGGGCACGGCGCAGCTGCCGGTGCGCGTGAACTGCACGCCGGCGTCGGACTGCGGCGCGGAGAGGAAGTCCTCCATGGCACGCGCCTCCTGCACGCGCCCGCCCGCCAGCAGCAGCATGCGGTCGGCCAGTTGCGCGGCATGGCGCTGGTTGTGCAGCACCACCAGCACGGCGCTGCTGCGGGCCACTTCGCGCAGCAACTCCAGCAGCACATAGGCCTCGTAGTCCGACAGGTCGGCGGTGGGCTCGTCCACCATCAGCAGCGCGGGCTCGCACACCGCCTCGCGCAGGATGGCCACGGCGCGCTGCTGCATCGGCGACAGCTCGAGCACCGTGGTGTCCAGCGCCTGCTCCAGCTCCGGCACGCCCATGCGGCGCACCAGCGCCACGCACCAGTCGCGCAGGGCGGCAGGCGACAGCCGCAGCGTCTCCCGCACGGGCTCGGCCAGGGCGTCGAGCACCGAGGCGGCCATCAGCCGCACACCCTGCTGCACCAGCCGGGGGCGGTGGCCGTCGCCCAGCGGCGCACCGCCGTACTGCACGGTGCCCCAGCTCGTGAAGCGCGGGTGGTCGGCATGGAGCCCCGCCAAGGTGCGCAGCAGCGTGGACTTGCCCGCGCCGGACGGCCCCAGCAATGCCGTGATGCCGCTGCGGGGCAACTCGAAATCCAGGTCTGCCAATACGACCTTGGCGCCAAAGGCTGCGCCAAAACCCGCGGCCTTCAGGCACTGCGTGCTGTTCATGAGGAGTCTCTTTGGGTTGAAATCCGGGCGTTGCGCCCTTCAGGGAGAGGCCACTGTTGTGGCAGGCACACACCGGCAGCGTGCACCTCGGTAAAAACCCTTGATTCTAGATTTAGGTCAATTTAATGACAAACCCCAAGGCGCCACTCGGGCTTCCGAAAGCGCCGAATTTTCGCCGGGCGGCGGGTGAATATTGATTTATATCAAATGTACTGCAGACAGAAATGTCGGACAGATTACATTTGCGCTGCATGGGTGGCCCGGCCACCCATGGGCGCGCCTACAGCAGCTCCAGAACCCGCTCCGGCGGCCGGCACAGCAGCGCGCCACGCGGCGTGACGACGATGGGACGGTTGAGCAGCACCGGGTGCGCGGCGATGGCGGCGATGAGTTCGGCATCGGTGCGCTGCGGGTCGGCCAGGTTCAGCGTGTCATAGGCAGCCTCCTTGGCGCGCATGAGCATGCGCACCGGCACGCCCAGGCGCGCCACCAGCGCCGTGAGCTGCGCGGCATCCAGAGGCTGGGCGATGTAATCGACGATGGCCGGCTCGATGCCGCGCTCGCGCAGCAGCGCCAGGGCGCCGCGCGAATTGCTGCAACGGGCGTTGTGGTAGATGGTGATGTCGGCGTGGGTCATGCGCGGCAGTGTAGGCCGCCGGGGCCGCCCGCGCGGCCCGCGGGTTCAGCGCGAGGAGGCGCGCAGCGTGCGGCTGAGCAGGATCACCGGCACCAGCCCCACGGCCACCAGCGCCAGCGATGGCAAAGCCGCCTCGCCCAGGCGCTCGTCACGCGCCAGCTGGTAGGCCACGACGGCCAGCGTGTCGCTGTTGAAGGGCCGCAGCACCATGGTGGCGGGCAGCTCCTTCATCACATCGACGAACACCAGCAGCGCGGCCGCGGCCGTGGAGCGCTTGAGCAGCGGCCAGTGCACGCGCACCAGCAGCCCCAGGCTGCCCACGCCCAGCATGCGCGCGGAGTCATCCAGGCTGGGCGAAATGCGCGCATAGCCGCTCTGCACCGACTGCAGGGCCACGGCGCAAAAGCGCACCAGATAGGCCCACACGATGCCCACGGCCGTGGCCGTGATGAGGGACGGCAGCCCCCAGCCGGGCGCCGCCGCCTGCAGCCAGCCCACGGGCAGCAGCAGGCCGACGACGATCACCGCGCCCGGCACGGCGTAGCCCAGGCTCACCAGCTGCACCACGCCGCGCGTGACGGCGTCCTTGCGCCGGCGCACGGCGAACGCCAGCGCCAGGGCAATCCCCACGGCCAGCACGGCCGTGATGCCGCCCAGGCGCACGCTGTTGCCGGCCCATTCCAGAAAGCGCGACCAGGGCAGCACCGACCAGTCGGCCGCCAGCGGCCGCAGCATGAACAGCACCGGCGCCACAAAACCCATCAATACCGGCAGCGCGCACACCAGCCATGCGGCCGCACAGCGCCAGCCATGCAGTTGCTGCGGCAACGCCTCGGCCGAGCTGGCCCGGCCCACGCCGCCCGTGGCAAAGCGCATGCGGCGCTGCGCGCGCAGCTCCAGCTGCAGCAGCAGCACGACCAGCACGAGCAGGAAGGTCGCCAGTTGCGCCGCGGCCAGCCGGTTGTCCATGGACAGCCAGGCCTTGTAGATGCCCGTGGTGAAGGTCTGGATGCCGAAGTAGGAGGCCACGCCGAAGTCGGCCAGCGTTTCCATGAGCACCAGCGCCACGCCCGCCGCCACGGCCGGCCGCGCCAGCGGCAGCGCCACGCTGCGGATGCGCCGCGCGGGCGATGCGCCCAGCAGGCGCGCCGCCTCCATCAGGTGCGCCGCGCGCTCGCCCAGCGCCGTGCGCGCCAGCAGGTACACATAGGGATAGAGCGAGAAGATGAACACCCACACCGCGCCCCCCAGGCTGCGCACCTCCGGCAGCAGCCGCCCCTCCAGACCGAAGGCGGCGCGCATCCAGACCTGCAGCGGGCCGCTGAACTGCAGGAAGTCGGTGTAGGCATAGGCCGTCACATAGGCCGGCATGGCCAGCGGCAGCAGCAGCAGCCACTCCAGCGTGCGCCGGCCGCGAAAGTCGAACAGCGTCACCGCGGCGGCGCTGGCCGTGCCCACCACGGCCGCCCCCACGGCCACCGCCAGGCCCAGCCACAGCGTCGTCCACAGGTAGCCGGGCAGCACGGTGGAGGCCATCTCGCGCAGGATGGCGCCGGACTGCGCGCCGGCGCCGCCCTCGCCCCAGGGCAGCCACGCGCCCATCACCGCCAACACGGGCAGGACGAGCACCAGGGCCAGCACGATCAGAGGAATGGAGCGCAGGGTGCGACGGATGGGATGCAAGGGATGGCCCGTGGCGGGGAATGGCAAGGCAGCAGGAAGGCTACGCGCCGCCTGCGCCGATGGCAGCGCGGCAGCTGTGATGCAAATAGGAATGATTCTACGCAACCAGCCTTCTAGAATCGCGCCATGTTCCTGGAAGTTTCTCAACTAGACGTGCGGTACGCCAACCGCCCGCAAGCCGCCGTGCATGGCGTGACCCTGGGTCTGGCCGCGGGCGAGATCGGCGTGCTGATCGGCCCCTCGGGCTGCGGCAAGACCACCTTGTTGCGCGCCGTGGCGGGCCTGGAGCCCGTGGCCGCCGGCACCATCCGCCTGGATGGCGAAGTGGTGGGCGCCAGCGGCCGCAGCGTGCCGCCCGAGCAGCGGCGCATCGGCATGGTGTTCCAGGACTACGCCTTGTTCCCGCACCTCACCGTGGGCCGCAACGTGGCCTTCGGCATCCACGCGCTACCGCGCAACGAGCAGGCGCAACGCGTGCGCGAGGCCCTGGCCCTGGTGGGCCTGGAGGGCAGCGAATCGCGGTTTCCACACGAGCTGTCGGGCGGCCAGCAGCAACGCGTGGCCCTGGCGCGCGCGCTGGCACCGCGCCCGCGGCTGATGCTGCTGGACGAGCCCTTCTCCAACCTGGATGTGGATTTGCGCGAACGCCTGGCGCATGAGGTGCGCGGCATCCTCAAGGCGGCGAATGCCACGGCGCTCTTCGTCACGCACGACCAGCTGGAGGCCTTTGCCATCGGCGACCGGATCGGCGTGCTGGAGGGCGGCCATCTGCACCAATGGGACGATGCCTATGCGCTCTACCATCGCCCGGCCACGCGCTTCGTGGCCGACTTCATCGGCCATGGCGTGTTCACGCCCGCCACGCTGGTGCAGCAGGGCAGCCACGTGGTGGCGCGCACGCCGCTGGGCGACCTGACCGACATCGACGGCTGCCTGCTGCCGTCCAGCTACCCCGGCGGTGAATGCGACGTGCTGCTGCGCGCCGACGACATCGTGCACGACGACGATGCGGCCGTGCAGGCGCAGATCCTGTGCAAGTCGTTTCGCGGTTCGGAGTTTCTCTACACCCTGCGCCTGTCCAGCGGCCACACCGTCCTGGCCCATGTGCCCAGCCACCATGACCATGCGGTGGGCGAGTGGATAGGCATCCGGCCGCAGGTCGATCACGTGGTGGCTTTCGCGCGGGACGCCGCGCTCTCCTGACGCGCCCTGGCGGCCCCGCCCCGCCAGGGGGCGCCGGGCCTCATGCCCTGCTCAGGGCTTGTTCTTGCGCTGCAGACTCTCGAGCGACGCCAGGTCGATCTGGCCCATGAGCGCCTGCACGTCCTTCATGCCCATGTTGTCGGCCTCGATGGTGACCACCACGGCATTCTTGAGCACCGCCCGGAACTCGGCCTGACTGCCGTCCTTGGCATAGCTTTGCTGCAGCGTGCGGCCGCCCTCCTGCCAGGTCTTCTCGACCACGCCGTCGCTCTCGCGCTCGCCCTGCACCATGCCCGCCAGCTGCGCCAACTGGCCAAAGGCACCGGCATCGACCACGGACACGCGCACCACCTTGTCGCCGCTGCCGTACTCGGCATTGGCCTGGCTCGTGGGCAGGCCCATGGCGGCGCCGTCGTGGGCCTCGAAGCTGGTGCGGGCCAGCCCGGCCAGCTTCTCGGGCAGCGCCGCCTTGAGGACCTGAATGCCCAGCGCCTGCTGCGTGCCTGCGCCGCCCATGGCGGCTGCGACGGCCTGGCCGGCGGCCTCGGCCATCTTGCCGGCATCGCCGCTGTCCTGCGCCTGCTCCAGGCGGCGCGCGGCCTCCTCCATCTTCTTGCCGGCCGCTTCGAGCTGCGCCGTATCCAGCGTCACCTGGCCCCGGGGCGTGTCGATGGAAATGGCTGGCGCACCGCCCGCGCCGCCCCACGGGGCCGGAGCGCCCGGCGTGAACAGGGCGCCCACAGCACCGATCGCGATGCCCAGCACGATGGCCGCCACCACCACGACCGCCGTGTAGGGCATGGCGCGTTCCGGCGGGCTGCGCATCAGCAGCGGCAAGCCCACATACAGCAGATACAGCGAATACAGCGCCGCCACCAGGCCCAGGATGGCCATGGCCGGCAGGAGGCTGAACACGCCGCCCAGCATCGCAGCGGTGCTGGCATAGACGGCGACCTTGAGCGCCTGGATCTGGTTCTTGGTACCGCCAAAGGTGGGCGCCAAGGCGTTGATGAGCAGCGCCAGCACAAACACGCCAACCAGGCTCATCACATAGGACACAACCATGTTGGCCAGCCCCGCGCCCACGGGCACGCGGACGCTGAAGCCCAGCCCTCCGACGCCGATCAGCGACATGCCGATGAAGCCGCATACCGCGGGAATGGCGGCCAGAATCATCAGGTAGCCCGTGAACAGGCTGGCGGTGCCGGCGGCCTCGCCGTCGATGACGGACCAGGTTTCGCGGGGCTTGAGCAGGATGCCCTTGACGCGTTCGATCAGATTCATGGAGCCCTCTCTTGGCTTGGCGTGGCTGTGTGCAATGTGCAAAAAGGCGCGCTCTGCCGGCGCGTCAAGAGCACGCACCATACTGCAATCGCATGACGATTTTGTTTATGTAACAGCGCACTTACAGACATATCGACGGATATGTCCGCTTTTACCGACAGTCGTCGCAGCCGCCGTCGTCAGCTCTGCCTCAGGCCATCCACCGCGGCATGCAGGGCCTGGCTCCAGGTGCGGCGGTCGCGCCCCTGGGCGCGCTCGGGCACGCCGAAATGCACCACGGCCGTGATGGCCGGCGCCGTCAGCGTGCGCCAGATCGAGCCCACCAGGGTCTCGTCGCCGATGTAGCTGGGGGCATGGGTGGTGACGCCGCTGGCGCGGTCCACGAAGCGCAGGCCCATGGGCTGCACGGGGGCATCGGCCGCCAGCGCCGCCTGCAGCAGGTTGGCGTGAAAGGGCAGCAGCGTGCGCCCATCGCCCGTCGTGCCTTCGGGAAACACGGCCAGCACCTCGCCGCGCAGCAGGGCATCCTGCATGCTGCGCACCATGCGCAGCGCGTCACGGCGCGAGTCGCGCTCGATGTACAGCGTCCCTGCGGCCGTGGCGAGCGCACCCACGATAGGCCAGCCCTGCACATCGGATTTCGAGATGAAGCGGCAATAGCGCGCCGCGTGCATCACGGGAATGTCGAGCCAGGAGAGATGGTTGGCCACGAGCAGCACCGGCCCCGCCTGCGGCGGCGTGCCGCGCACCTCCAGCGTGACGCCGGCACAGGCCAGCAGCCCCAGGGCCCAGGCCTGCACGCGGGCCTGCTGCTGGTCCGCGGACAGGCGGGGAAAGCGCAGCGACACGACCCACAGGCCCTGGGCCGCGTGGCCCAGCAGCCGCAGCACCCGCCAGCAGGCACGCAATGGACGCAGCATGGAGCCCCGGCTGCGTCCGTTCAGTCGCGCTCGAACGCCAGCTGGCCGCCCACCAGCGTGCAGCGCACTCGCCCCGGCAGCTCATAGGACAGGAAGGGCGTGTGCCGGCCCTGGCTGGCCAGCGCTTCGGCCCCCACCGTCCAGTCGGTGTCCGGGTCCAGCACGCACAGGTCGCCCACGCCGCCCTCGACAATGCGCCCCACGCTGGCCTGCAACGTGCCCAGCGACGCACCCAGCACGCGCGCCGGCTCGGCCGTGACCACGGCCAGTGCGCGGGACAGCGGCACGCCAGCGTCCCGCGACCATTTCAGGGCCACCGACAGCAGCAGCTCCAGCCCCGTGGCGCCGGGCTCGGCCTCGGCGAAGGGCAGGGTCTTGGCGTCCTCATCAACGGGTGTGTGGTCGGACACCAGCGCGTCGATGGTACCGTCGGCCAGCGCCGCGGCCAGCGCGTCGCGGTCGCGCTGCTGGCGTAGCGGCGGCGTGAGGCGCGCGCGGCTGTCGAAGTAGCCGATGTCGGCATCGGTGAACATGAGCGAGTTGATGCTCACATCGCAACTCACCTGCAGGCCCGCGGCCTTGGCCTGGCGCACCAGGTCCACGCCCGCGGCGCTGGACAGGCGGCACAGGTGCACGCGCGCGCCCGTGGTCTTGAGCAGCTCGAAGATGGTGTGCAGCGCAATCGTCTCGGCCGCCACGGGGATGCCCGACAGGCCCAGGCGCGTGGCCAGCGGCCCGCTGGCGGCCACGCCCTTGCCCAGGTGCAGTTCCTGCGGGCGCAGCCACACGGTGTAGCCGTAGGTGGCGGCGTACTGCAGCGCGCGCTGCAGCACCTGGGTGCTGATCAGGGGCACGTCGGCCTGGCTGAAGCCCACGCAGCCGGACTCGGTGAGTTCGGCCATCTCGGTGAGCACCTCGCCGGCCAGGTTGCGCGTGAGCGCGCCCAGGGGGAACAGCCGCGCCTGGTGCAGCTTCTCGGCGCGGAACTTGAGCATCTCCACCAGGCCGGGCTCGTCGAGCACGGGGTCGGTGTCGGGCGGGCAGACCAGGCTGGTCACGCCGCCCGCAACGGCGGCGGCCATCTCGGATTCGAGCATGCCTTCGTGCTCGTGGCCGGGCTCGCGCAGGCGCGCGGCCAGGTCCACCAGGCCCGGCAGCACCAGGCAGCCGCTGGCATCGATCACGCGGTTGGGCGCGAAGTCCTTGGGCTCGCGGTCCACGGCGATGATGCGGCCCGCCGCGAGGGCCACGTTGCACCGCTTGTCGAGGCCGCTGGCGGGGTCGATCACCCGGCCGTTCTGGATGAGTATTTTCATGGTTTCAAGCCAAATTGGCCGCAAACACTTACTGGATAAGCGCAAGCAGCTATGAAAATAATAGTATTCAAGCCTCGTTCCCGGCCACGATGGACATGACGGCCATACGCACCGCGATGCCGAAGGTGACCTGCGGCAGGATCACGGCCTGCGGGCCGTCGACCACGGCGGAGTCGATCTCCACGCCGCGGTTGATCGGGCCGGGGTGCATGACGATGGCGTCGGGCTTGGCCAGCTGCAGCTTTTCGGGCGTGAGGCCGAAGCTCTTGAAATATTCCTGGCTCGAGGGCAGCAGCGCGCCGCTCATGCGCTCGTTTTGCAGGCGCAGCGTGATGACCACGTCGCAGCCCTTGATGCCCTCTTCCAGGCTGTGGAACACGCGCACGCCCATCTGCGCCATGTCGGAAGGCACCAGGGTGCGCGGGCCGACCACGCGCACCTCGGCCGCGCCCAGCGTGGTCAGCGCGTGGATGTCCGAGCGCGCCACGCGCGAGTGCAGCACGTCGCCGACGATGGCCACCGTCAGGTTGGAGAAGTCCTTCTTGTAGTGCCGGATGGTGTACATGTCCAGCAGGCCCTGCGTGGGGTGCGCGTGGCGGCCGTCGCCGGCGTTGACCACATGCACATGCGGGGCCACATGCTGGGCGATGAGGTAGGGCGCGCCCGATTCGCTGTGGCGCACGACGAAGATGTCGGCCGCCATGGCCGACAGGTTGTCGATGGTATCCAGCAGCGTCTCGCCCTTGGCGGTGGAGCTGCGCGCGATGTCGAGGTTGAACACGTCGGCCGACAGGCGCTTGGCCGCGATCTCGAACGTGGTGCGCGTGCGCGTGCTGTTCTCGAAAAACAGGTTGAACACGCTCTTGCCGCGCAGCAGGGGCACCTTCTTGACCTCGCGGTCGTTGACGCTCGTGAAGTTGGCCGCGGTGTCCAGGATATGCGTGACGATGTCCTTGGGCAGGCCCTCGATCGACAGCAGGTGGATCAGCTCGCCGTTCTTGTTGAGTTGGGGGTTGCGCTTGTACAGCACCGTCAGACCTCTTTGACGTCGAAATGGAATGCGCCGCCCTCGGTGCGGGCCAGCGACAGCGATTGCGTGGCCGGCAGCGCCACGCGCGCCGCGGCAAACTCGGCGGCCACGGGCAGCTCGCGCCCGCCGCGGTCCACCAACACCGCCAGGCGCACGCAGGCCGGACGGCCGTAGTCGAACAGCTCGTTGAGCACGGCGCGGATGGTGCGGCCGGTGTAGAGCACGTCGTCCAGCACCAGGATGTCGGCGCCGTTCACGTCGAACGGCAGCGTGGTCTGGGCGCTGGCGGCCAGGCCGCGCTGCGAGAAATCGTCGCGGTGCATGGCGGACGACAGCACGCCCGCCGCGCCGGGCAGGCCCAGGTCCTTGTGCAGGCGTTCGGCCAGCCAGGCACCGCCCGAGGCGATGCCCGCCAGATAGGTCTGGGGGCCGCGCAGCGCACGCACGCCGCGCAGCAGCTCGGCGTAGAGCGCCTCGGCATCCAGCGTCAGGTGGCCCTGGCGCGCGGCGCCCGGCGCCGCGGAAGAAGCAGAACTCATGGCAGATTCCTCAAAAACTGTTCCAGGATGATGCAGGCCGACGCCGCATCGGCATCGCTCGCGCCCTCGGCCAGGGCCTCGGTGGTGCTGTAGCGCTCGTCCACCTCGAAGACCTGCAGGCCGAAGCGCCCGCGCAGCTGGCGCGCAAACTTCAGCGCGCGGGCCGTGTTCTCGTGCGGCGCCCCGTCCGGATGGCAGGGCACCCCCACCACCAGGGCGTCGGGCTGCCATTCGCGGATGCGCTCGGCCACCTGGGCAAAGCGCGCGTCGCCCTCGGCACGTATGGTTCCCTGCGGCGTGGCCGTGCGCAGCATGCGCGTACCGACGGCGACACCGGTGCGCTTGAGTCCGAAGTCGAAGGCCAGAAAGGATTGGAAGTGCGCGGGAACGGCGGAAGCAGCAGGCTGGCCGCTCATGCATGCCCCGCTTCGGGCGACAGCATCCACGCCTGCAGGCCCAGCAACCCCAGCGCGCGGTCGTAGCGCTCGTCCACGGGGGTTTCGAAGATGACCGAGATGTCTGCGCCCACCGTCAGCCAGCTGTTTTCGCCCAGTTCGGACTCCAGCTGGCCCTCGCCCCAGGCCGAATAGCCCAGGGTCACCAGCACGCGCCGCGGCCCGGCGCCATGTGCCAGCGCCTCCAGCACGTCCTTGGAAGTGGTCATCTCCAGCCCGCCGGGAATGGTCATGGTGGAGGCATAGGGTGATTCGTCCTCACCCTCGGACACGCCGCGCATGGCCTCATGCAGCACGAAGCCGCGTTCGGTCTGCACCGGACCGCCCTGGAACACGGGCTGGTGCGTGAGATCCGCGCGCCCCAGGGGCAGGTCCACCTTCTCGAACAAGCCTTCCAGGCTGATGTCGGTAGGCTTGTTGATGATCAGGCCCAATGCGCCACGCTCGCTGTGCTCGCACAAATACACCACGCTGCGCGAAAAAGATGCATCTTCCATGCCCGGCATGGCAATCAGGAAGTGGTGCGTCAGGTTCATGGGCGCGGAATCGGGGGGCATGGGCCGATTCTACGGCCAAGCCGATGCCCGCCCGGGCCCGTGGGACCGGGGGGCACCGCCGAAAACAAAGGCCCGGCGGGCAGTCAGCCGGCCGGGCCTGTGTCGGAGTGCACCCGCCGCCCTCAGGCGTTTTCCGCCTCGGCGGTCAGCCGCGCGTAATGCTGCACCAGGCTCATGAGCTCCTCGTCGGAGTACGGCTTGCCCAGATAGTGGTTCACGCCCAGCTCCATCGCGTGATCGCGGTGCTTTTGCGCGATGCGCGAGGTGATCATGATGATTGGCAGGTCGCGCAATGCCGCATCCGCGCGGATGTTGCGCGCCAGGTCGAACCCGTCCATGCGCGGCATTTCGATGTCCGACAGCACGACGGTGGGCCGCTCCTCCTGCAGCCGCTCCAGCGCCTGCAGGCCGTCGGCCGCCAGGGCCACGCGGTAGCCTTCGCGCTGCAGCAGGCGCTGCGTCACGCGGCGCACGGTGATGGAGTCGTCCACCACCAGGACCAGGGGCACCTGGTTGACCGGCGGCATCAGCGATGCCGCGGGCACGCCCTCGCCACCGGGCGCGGCAGCCGGTACGGAATCCTGCGCGGCGGGGGCAAACGTGGTGCTGCGCACCTGGTCGCCGTACACCGTCGCCAGGGCCACGGGGTTGTAGATCAGCACCACGGCGCCGGAAGCGAGCACGGACATGCCCGCCAGGCCGGGCAGGCGCGCCAGCTGCGGTCCCAGGTTCTTCACCACCACTTCCTGGTTGCCCAGCACTTCATCCACGTGCATCGCGATGCGCTGCGAAGCGCTGCGCAGAATCACCACCGGCCGGCTCTTGCCCGCCACCTCGGTACTGCGCGCCGACGACTGGAGCAGGGCCCCGGCCCAATAGAAGGGCAGGTCTTCCTGTCCGTCGGAGAACCTGTGGCTGGCGTAGGCGGCATCCAGTTCCGCACCGGTACCGCGGCGCACGATCTGCACCAGGTTGGCAGGAACGCCGATGGTCAAATGGCCGGCACGCAGCATCACCACCTGCGTCACGGCGGTCGTGAGCGGCAACACCATGCGGAAGGCCGTGCCCTTGCCCGCTTCGGTCGTGGTCTCGATGCGTCCACCGAGGGCATTGACCTCGGAGCGCACCACGTCCATGCCGATGCCGCGGCCCGACAGGCCCGTGACCTCGGCCGCCGTGGTGAAGCCCGGCATGAACACCAGGTTGGCGGCCTCGGCGCTGCTCAGCTGCGCATCCTCGGCAATCAGGCCCTGGGCCACGGCCTTGGCCCGGATGCGGGGGATGTTCAAGCCGGTGCCGTCATCGCGGAATTCGACCGACACGTCGTTCCCTTCGTGCCGCAGGCCAATGGTGATATGGCCCATCGCCGACTTGCCGGCGGCCACGCGCGCCTCGGGCTCCTCGATGCCATGCCCCACGCAGTTGCGCAGCAGGTGCTCAAAGGCCGGCGTCATGCGGTCCAACACCCCGCGGTCCATTTCGATGGAGCCGCCGGAAATGTCGAGCTTGATCTGCTTGCCGGTTTCCTTCGACGCCTGGCGCACCACGGCGTAGAGACGCTCGGAAATCCCCTCGAACTCCACCATACGGGTGCGCAGCAGGTCCCGCTGCAGCTCCCGCGCCTGCCGCCCCTGGGCAATCAGGTCGTCTTCCGCGCCCTCCATGGCGCGCTGCATGTTGCGCTGCACCGTTGCCACGTCGTTCACCGACTCCGCCATCATGCGGGTCAGCTCCTGGACGCGGGTGAAGCGGTCGAACTCCAGCGGGTCGAAACCGGCCGTGGAATCCTTGGACAAGGCCAGGCGCGACTGCATCTGCGATTCGGCCTGCACCTCGATATCCCGCAACTGCTGACGCAGACGTTCCAGGTTGCCCGACAGGTCGGTCAACGAACCGCGCAGCTGCGACATGCGCACGTCCAGGCGCGAACGCGCGATCATCACCTCGCCCGCCTGGTTCACCAGCCGATCCAGCAGCTGCGACCGCACGCGTACCGACTGCCCCCCCGCCACACGCGCCGGCGACAGCGACGTGCCGATGGGTGCGCGCAGCACGGCTGGCGCCGCGACCTGCGCCGGCGCAGCGTCCACGGAGGCTTTCTGCGCCACCTCCGGTGTCGCCGGGTGAACGGCCACCGGCTCGGACAAGGGCTGCGCGCCAATGGTGCGCAGCGCATCGAAGCCGGCCTGAAGCGCGTCGAAGCTGGCGAGCAGGGGCTCGATATCTCCGGTCCCGACGGTTTCCGTGTCGATCTGCTCCACGGCCGTTTCCATGCGGTGGGCCATTTCGCCAAGCCGCATCGCACCGGCCAGGCGCGCACTCCCCTTCAGCGTATGGAGCGCACGCAGCAGCTCGCTGCGGGCCCCCAGATTCTCCGGACGCGCCGACCATTGGCGCAACGCCGCCCCCAAAGTGGGCAGCAGCTCCACCGCCTCTTCCTCGAAGATGGGGAACAAGTCCGGGTCAATGACGTCGAGCGCATCGATGTCATCGTCGATATCCACCGATGCCACGGCATGGGCAATGGCCGCATCGATCTCCAGGTCGCGGTCGGCTGTCAGCTCCGACTCCAGCGGTGCTGAAACGGGCACTTCGTCCCGCACCACCTGAGACGCCGCCATCTCCTGGCCAGACATCCCGGGGATGACCGGCTCATCGTCCACCTCTGCGACAGCCACGACCTCCGCTTCATCGAACTCCGGGCCACCCAGCGGCAGCATGCCGCTGGTCACCTCGGTCTGCAGAATCTCATGCAGCTGATCCAGCACCTGGGGATTCGGCTCCTTGAGGAAGCCCGCTGCGAACTGGTGCAGCAGGCGGCGAATGTCGTCGGCCGCTGCATTGAAGACCTGGGCATGCTCGGGCAGCCCCTGTGGCAGCAATTGGACATGCTGCAGCGTGTGCTCCAGCATGCGTGCCATCTCTGAAAGGGCCGTGAACCCCACGGTGGCCGAACTGCCCGCCAGCGAGTGGGCCAGTGCCACGGACGTGTCAGGCAACGGGTGGTGCAGCTCCAGCGACCACTCCTGCAGCGAAGTGACCAGACGGCGCGACCACTCATCGGCCTCGTTGAGATACACGTTGTACAACGGTATGCCGATGCGCAGGTGCTCAATGACCTTGACCGCTTCGTCCGCCAGGACAGCATCTTCGCTTTCACCGGCGCCAACGGGCGGCAGTGCAGCATCGGGCATGGATGCCGGCGCCGGGTCGTCAGACTCGAGAATGAACTCGGGTGCGGCGTCCGCCATCCCGATAAAGAAGGCATCCTCGGACTGCGGCTGTGGTTCCGGCACATCCTCCGCTGGAACAGCCAGGGCAGAGGCGGCAGGAGCATCGGCCGCAGGGGCGGCCGCGGCTTCCACCACCTGTTCGAACAACGCGAAGTCGACCTCCTCCGCCATCTCCGTTTCTGGAAACGCCATGGGCTCCGCGGCATCGGCTCCGGCCTCTTCCTCCTCGTCGATAGAGGTATCTGCAAAGTCCTCCAGCGGATCGTCGACATCCGGCAGAACCAGGTCGAAGTCGAAGGGCGCTGCAGCGTCCGCGGGCTCTGCTGCCACCTGCGGCGCGACCTCGTCGAACGTTTCCGGCACTGACACCAGAGGAAGGGAGTCCAGCGCGGCAAGCTCTGGCAAGTCGAGGGCGACGGCGCTCTCGACCGTAGCATCCTCCTCGGCCAGGGTCGCCGGCAACGCCGGCTGCGCCATGCCCGGCACAGCCAAGGGCACCGGTGTGCCCTCCATGCGCATGGCATCGGCCGCAACACGGAAAGCCTGCGCCTCCCAATGATCTGCCGCACCGGCGGCAATATCATCCGCCCATCGTCCAAAGGCCTGGAGCGCTTCCGTGGACAGCTGCAACAGGGGCGCCTTCATGGGCTTCTGTTCGGCCAGCCATGCATTGAGCGTCTGCTCCATGGACCATGCGGCCTCGCCGAACTCGTTCAGGCCCACCATGCGCGAACTGCCCTTGAGCGTATGGAACGCTCGGCGCAGCGTGGTCTGTTCGCTCAGGTCGCCAGGCTCGGCGTGCAGCATGCCGATGGCGGCCAGGCCGGTCGCGACCACCTCACGGGCCTCTTCCAGGAAGATATCCAGAAGCTCACCCTCGCCCTCATCCTCGGGCATCGCCGACGATGGGACCGCAGCAGGCACGGCCTGCATGGACTCGGGCTGCGGTTCTGCCTCCGCTGGCGCTGCTCCTCCCACATCGAGAGAAAAATCAATATCGGCCAGCAACTCCGGCGGCGGCGCCTCGGCGACTGCCGCAGGGGTGGGTTCAGGCGCATCCGGAAAGGTGAGTTCGGGCACTTCTTGCCCGACACCCGGCTCCATCAAGGCGGCACCGGAATCCTCGGTGCTGTCGGAGGCTGCAGGCCGGGCACGGCCCATCAGAATCCGCAACTCGCCCAACTCCTCGTCGTAGACGAAGAGCTTGCGTGCCATGGTGCGCTGGTAACTCAGCATGTCGATCAGGAAGCCCAGCGCCCCCAGGCTGCTGCCGAGCTTCTCGAAAACCTGCTGACGCTCTTCCGCCGGAACGTCGTTGATCAGCAGCCGCTCGACCGTATCGCGCATGCGCACCACGGCCAGCGAAGCCTGATCAAGCCCCAGCACCGACAGCACGCCACGCATTTGCTGCAGGCTGCCAGGAACGGAGCCAAGAGCCGCCAGGTCCTCGGGATTGCGGAAGAACTGGTCCATGGACTTTTCTGCTTCCGCCAACGTGGCCCGCAGTTCGCCCACGACGCTGCCCATGGTCTGATGGTCGCTGACCCGGCGGTACAGCTCCTCCATCCATTGCTCCAGCGGCTGCGACTCCCCACCCGCCGCCACGCCATCGAGGCGCTCGGCCAGACGCGCCGCGCGTTCCGCCATATATTGCTGCGCTGCGTCCAGCTCCTCGAAGGAGGCCTGCAGGTACAACACGGAGGTCGCCACCTCCATCGCAAGTGCTGGCGAGGGCGGCTCACCGGAGCGCGTCGTGCTCTCCACGGCACGCGTCAGTGCCTGTGCCAGGCTTTCGCTGTCGGGGTGGAGCTTGCGCAGCGAATCGCACACCAGGCTGAACTGGTCCGCCGCCGGCTTGAGCTTGTTGCGATCACCACCGGCCAGCGCCGACCATGTCTCCGTGGCCGCAGCGATACGCTTGCGCGCTTGCGCCAGAACAGCGGGATCAAACAGGCCAAAGCGGGGTTGGTCATAGTTCACCGGCTTGTGGCGCTCCAGCCCGAAAGCCTGCCGAACGGCCCGCAGCGCCGATGTCTCAGCGCCCGCCATGCCCGCGTCAGGCACCGCGGCCTGCGCACAGAAGAAAAGCAAGTCCTGCACAAGGCGGTCGCCAATCGCGCCCTCACCCTTGGCCAAGGTTGCATACTGCATCAGTACGCGCGACGCCGCCCGCTTGGCGTACACGTCGGGCTTCAGCGCCCCCTGTGCCAGGGCCTCGAAGAAACCTGCGCAGATTTTCCAGAACGCGCGCGTCTGACGATCCGCCTGGGCCGCGGCAAACCCCAAGCAGGTCGCCTGCATGTCCGCGGCCGCTGCCGGGTCGGCATTCTTGACGATGCGCAGCACAGCGCTGTCCAGGCGCGCACGCGCCTCGGCCCCATAGGACAACGGTTCCACGGTCGCAGGCAGATCCGGCTCGCGAAAACGACGCTCCACCGGCCACAGATCCGCCGGATGAACACGGTCTGCGCCCGCCAGCGCCTGGGCCTCCCGGTACTGCGGAAACAATGCCACGGGGGACACGGCCTTGCCAGCCAGCACCTGCTCCAGATATTCAATCAGCGCAAAACTGGCACGCTCGATAACGCCTGCCGCGTCATCGCTGCACAGCTCCGGACGCTGCACGAACCGCTGCACGGCCGTCTCCATGGCGCGCAGCACCAGAGCCGGCGGAGCCAGGCCCACCATCTCCAGGGCACCGCTGGCCTGGTGCAATTGCTGGCGCGCGATGCGCAAGGGACCGGCATCCAGGGAGGCCAGATCAGACTCACGGGCAATCTCGGCATCGCGCACAAAGCGACGCATGGCCTTGACGGCTCCGTCCAAGGATTTGCGCAACTCGTCGAGCACCCACGCGAGGGGCCCGAGGTCCTGCTCGCCCTGGGCCCAATCGGCACCCGATGCGTTTGCGGCGTCAATAGATGGCATGGGTTCGTCCCCGGCGGATCCGGGGTAGTTCGTTGATGGGATAAGCGTCAAGCGATCTTGAATCGCGCCACCGATTGCCGCAGTTCCTCTGCCACATGGGACAGCTCGCGCACCTGCTGCGCCGTCGTGCGGGTACCTTCTCCCGTCTGCTCCGTCACCGCAAAAATGTGCTGGATGTTGTCGGCCACACCGTTGGCCAGTTCCGCCTCGCGCGAAGCGGAGGAGGAAATCTGCTCAATCAGGTCGGCCAGTCGGCGCGACACGCGGTCGATCTCGGTCAGAGCGGTACCTGCGCTGTCGGAGAGCCGCGCACCTTCCACCACACCCTGCGTGGAGCGCTCCATGGCGGCCACGGCGTCCTGCGTATCGGTCTGAATGGCCTTCACCAGCGCCGAGATCTGGCGTGTGGCGTCGGCGGAACGTTCGGCCAAGCGCTGCACTTCTTCAGCCACCACCGAGAAGCCACGGCCGGCTTCACCGGCGGACGCGGCCTGGATGGCCGCATTCAGGGCCAGCACGTTGGTCTGCTCGGTAATGTCCGAAATCAGCTCGGTGATTTCACCAATCTCCTGGGACGACTCGCCCAGACGCTTGATTCGCTTGGACGTATCCTGAATCTGGTCGCGAATGGCGTTCATACCGCCAATGGCGTTCTGCACGGCCTGCAGGCCCTGGTCGGCAGCCTGCAGCGATTGGCGAGCCACCGAGGCCGATTCCTGCGCCTGGGAAGAAACCTCGTTAATGCGTGTGGCCATGTCCAGCACCGAACGGCCGGTTTCACGGATCTCTCGCAGCTGCTCCGTGGAGGCTGCAAGCAGCTCCGTGGAGGTGCTGTCCACCTGTGCGGTGGTTTGCGCCACGCGGGTCGCCGTGTTCTGCACGCTACCCACCAGCTGACGCAGCTCTTCCACCGTGTAGTTCACGGAGTCGGCAATGGCGCCCGTGATGTCCTCGGTCACCGTGGCTTCCTGCGTCAAGTCACCCTCGGCCACCGATTGCAGTTCGTTCATGAGTCGCAAAATGGCGGCCTGATTGGCGTCATTGACGCGCTTGGCCTCCTGCTCCTGGCGCTTGGCGTCACGCTGCAGCGCCTCGGCAGCCACCTGCCGGCTGCGGCTGTCCAGCAGCTGCACGCGAGAGATACCCACGCCGCACAGGAGCACGAAAATGCCGGCGACCGCCAGGGCCGCGAACTGGCCCGCGCCCATGCCGGACTGCGCGGAAAGCTTGACCTGCAAACCTTCCAGCTGGCGGCGCAATGGCTCGCTGTCGGCAATGATGGCCGACTGTGCCTCACGCGCGGACACTAGGCCCTGCAGGTTGCCCAAAATGGCGCCTGCCTGCGTACGCGTCTGCTCATAGAGCTTGATCAGCGCTTCCAATTGCTCGCGCGTCTGCGCATCACGCGTGGCAGCCAGCCGCAAGTCGGTGCTGCCATCCAGCATGCCTTGGGCAATTTCCTTGAAAGAATTCAAGTCCTTGCCCAAGAGAAACACCGCCTCGGGGCTCACACCCTCGGTGGTCTGAAATTCGTTGGCCGACTTGCCGATGCGCTGGGTCAGCATCACCAGCTGGCCCGCTGCAGAAATGTCAGCGGCGGGCGCACCCTGCTGCAGCTTGAGGGACGAAACCGTTTCCGCGATTTCCAGCAGATCGGAGGATTGGCGGTTGATAGTGCGCAAGGCGTCCCCGACCTGGGTCAGGATCTTTTGCTGCCCCATCACCACGCCGGCGTTGCGCTCCGCACGCTCCACCAGCGGCGTTATGGCTTCCAGTTCCGGCTTGAAGGGCTCGCCCAGCGCCTGCACATCCAGCTCACCGTCACCGCTGTTGAGTGCGCGCACGTTGCGCGCCAGCACCCCCGAGCTCTCCACCACGTCCGGAAAGGCCTGCGGACTGCCCACCAGTGCCTGTGAAACCGACTTCGCCAAGCGCTGTGACTGCATCAGCGACTGCCCCGTGGCAGCCAGCTGCTGCGCAGAGCGGTTGGCCTGCTGCAGCACCCAGCCGGCAATCAGCGCCAGCACCACCAATCCAACGCCCAGCAGCATCAGCAGGCGGCGCTGGTGGGTCGCAGTGCTTGCCCTGCCCAGCAGGGGCAGGGCCACCAGATCCTCCTCGCCGAACTCGGCCTCGCCGTACTGCGACACCGCGCCGGGATCTCCCTGCACGCTGTTCATGCCATCTGCCTGGTATGACTCGGGCAACATGCCAGCCGCCAGCGGATCCTGCCCCACGTCCGACTGATTCAGATCGGCGTCCGGCTCTGCTGGTTTACGGTTGAACAGTTTTCCAAATGGATTGACGACGGACATGGTGCTGCCTTACAGAAAAAATCAAGCGCTGATGCTGAGAAACTCGGGGTGCTGGGACAGGGCCTGCAGGTTCAGCTCCTGCCAGCGCGTGCCCTGCGAATCGAGATAGGTGCTGCCGAAATACGGTGGCGCCTCGTCCTCTGGCGGTTCGGATGCGACAAACGCCTCCGTGCCGCGCAAGCCGGACAACCGGTCCACGAGCAGCGCCGCATTCACTTCCAGGGCGCCATTCAGGGCCAGCAGGCTGGACTCGGAAAGCGCCTGCTCCGAACGCACCTGCTCGGCGCCCAGCAGTCCCGCCAGGTCCACGACGCCCGTCAGCGAGCCGCGCAGATTGGCCACGCCCAGGAACCACGGCTGGGTGTAGGGGACGGACTGAACCCCGCCCCAGGGAAAGATTTCCCCGGACTGTCCCAGGGGAAGGAGAAAATGCCGACCGGCCGACTCCACGGCCAGCCAGGACGAAACAGACACCCCCTCACCCCTTGCCGCCTGCAAGCGTGCGGCGAGTCGTGTCTGGAGCTCTTTCAGGGCTTCGCGATTGGCCATGGAGACGGTGCAGCCTTAGTTCAGCGCATCAATCTTGGCCTGCAGCTCTGCAGGATCGACCGGCTTGGTGATATAGCCGCGTGCGCCCTGACGCATGCCCCATACGCGGTCCGTTTCCTGGTTCTTGCTCGTGCACATGATGATGGGCACGTCTGCGTACTGCGGGTCACGGGTGATGGCGCGGGTCAGCTGGAAGCCGTTCTGGCCCGGCATGACGACGTCCATGAGAATCAGGTCCGGCTTTTCCTCAGCCAAACGGCGGAAGGCTTCCTCCGCATTCTCGGCCGTGCGAACCTGCATGCCCTTCTTCTGCAGCAAGTCGGTCAGAAACATCAACTCGGTCTTCGAGTCGTCAACGACCAGCACTTTCTGAATCGGCATTACAAAACTCCTTATTGCGCATTGCCGAATTGCTGCACTGCCTGCAGCAATTGGTCTTTGGTAAATGGTTTGGTGAGATATTCCTGGCAGCCGACCATACGGCCGCGAGCCTTGTCGAAAACCCCATCCTTGGATGAAAGCATCACTACCGGCGTATCTGCGAAGTGCGCATTGCGTTTGATGATGGCGCAGGTCTGATAACCATCCAGCTTGGGCATCAGGATGTCGCAGAAAATCAGCTGAGGCCGGTAATCATTGACCTTGGCCAAGGCATCAAAGCCATCGTCGGCCAGCAGAACCTCGTGCCCGCCCTGCTTGAGGAAGATTTCGGCACTGCGTCGGATCGTATTGCTGTCGTCCACCACAAGCACCCTGAAGGTGGAACCGGTTGTCGTCGTAGCCAATTTCTCACTGCTCCTGATGGGAACGTTAAACAACGCAGGCAGGAGCCGCGCCTCAAATCTCGACCATCTCGAAGTCTTCCTTGCGTGCGCCGCATTCCGGGCATGTCCAGTTCATGGGGACATCCTCCCAGCGGGTGCTTGGTGCAATGCCGTGCTCTGGCGAACCCGCAGCCTCGTCATATATCCAACCGCAAATCAAGCACATCCAAGTTCTAGGGTCCGTCACAGCTTAAGGGGCCTTCACATAGAATGCAACGATTGTATCTAGTCATCACTGCAGGATGCAGCTTTCGTGCCACCGGTTACGCTGGCACCCTCACATGAGACCGAATACTCTTTCATCACCGGATAATCCGGGTATGGCGGCGGATGATGGCGAATCCACCGTGCCCGCCATCTGCGTGATGGTTTTCAATGCCAACGACCCCAGCGGCGCGGGCGGCCTGACGGCCGACATCGCGGCCGTGGCCTCGGTCGGGGGACATCCCCTGCCGGTGGTCACCGGCACCTACGCACGCGACAGCGCCGAGATCTTCGACCACTACGCCTTCGAGGACGATACCGTGGCCGAGCAGGCGCGCGCCGTACTCGAGGACATGACCGTGCAGGCCATCAAGGTCGGCTTCGTCGGCAGCCCCGAAAACCTGAGCACCATCGCCGAAATCGCCGCCGACTATGCCGAGGTTCCGGTGATCGCCTACATGCCCGACCTGTCCTGGTGGCGCGACGACCTCATCGACCAGTACCACGACGCGTTCCGCGAGCTGCTGCTGCCCCAGGCCTCGGTGTTGGTCGGAAACCACAGCACCCTGTGGCGCTGGCTGTTGCCCGACTGGAGCAGCGACCGCGCCCCTTCGGCCCGCGATCTGGCGGCGGCCGCCTCGGAGAGCGGCGTGCCCTATCTGCTGGTGACGGGCATCCCCGCGGCGGACCAGCGCATCGACAACGTGCTCGCCTCGGCCGAATCCGTGCTCGGCAGCGGCCGCTTCGAGCGCTTCGAGGTCACCTTCATCGGCGCGGGCGACACCCTGTCGGCCACCCTGGCCGCCCTCGTGGCCAGCGGCAGCGACCTGGGCGAGGCCACGAGCGAGGCGCTCACCTACCTGGATGGCTGCCTGGAGAACGGATTCCGCCCCGGCATGGGCCATGTGCTGCCCGACCGCATGTTCTGGGCCCAGCCCGACGATGACGACAATGACGAGGAGCCCCCCGCCGGTCCGGAGGGTTTCGACATCCCACCCCATGACATACAGCACTGATCGCAACCACTCCCTGTTCGAACGCGCCAAGGCGCTCATCCCCGGCGGCGTGAATTCGCCCGTGCGCGCCTTTCGCGCCGTGGGCGGCACGCCGCGCTTCATAGAGCGGGCGCAGGGCGCCTATATGTGGGATGCCAACGGCCAGCGCTTCATCGACTACATCGGTTCCTGGGGCCCGATGATCCTGGGCCACGGCCATCCCGCGGTGCTGGAGGCCGTGCAGAAGGCCGCGCTGGAAGGCTTCAGCTTCGGCGCCCCCACCGAGCGCGAGGTCGAGCTGGCCGAGGAGATCCTGCGCCACGTGCCCTCGATGGAGATGATCCGCCTCGTCAGCTCCGGCACCGAGGCCGGCATGAGCGCCATCCGCCTGGCGCGCGGCGCCACCCGACGCAACAAGATCATCAAGTTCAACGGCTGCTACCACGGTCATGCCGACTCGCTGCTGGTCAAGGCCGGCTCGGGCCTGGCCACCTTCGGCCATGCCACCAGCGCGGGCGTGCCACCCGAGGTGGTGCAGCACACCCAGGTGCTGGAATACAACGACGTGGCCCAGCTCGAGGAGGCCTTTGCCCTGCACGGCGCGGACATCGCCTGCGTGATCATGGAGCCCATCGCCGGCAACATGAACTTCGTGCGCGCCAGCGTGCCCTTCATGCGCCGCGCGCGCGAACTGTGCACGCAGCACGGCGCGCTGCTGGTCATCGACGAGGTCATGACCGGCTTTCGCGTGGCGCTGGGCGGCGCGCAGAGCCTGTACGCCCAGGCCATCCCCGGCTTCAAGCCAGACATCACGGTGCTCGGCAAGGTCATCGGCGGCGGCATGCCGCTGGCGGCCTTCGGCGGCTCGCGCGCTGTCATGGAGCAGCTCGCGCCGCTGGGCCCGGTGTACCAGGCGGGCACGCTGTCGGGCAACCCCGTGGCCACGGCCTGCGGCCTGGCCACGCTGCGCGAGATCGCCAAGCCGGGCTTCTACGACGCCCTGGCCGCACGCACGCGCTCGCTGGTCGACGGCCTGGGCGCCGCCGCCAGCGCCGCCGGTGTGCCCTTCTGCGGCGACTCCGAAGGCGGCATGTTCGGCTTCTTCCTGCTGCCGCAGCTGCCGCAGAACTACCCCGCGGTGCTCAACACCGACGGCATGCGCTTCAACGCCCTGTTCCACGGCCTGCTTGACGGCGGCGTGTACATCGCCCCGGCGCTGTACGAGGCCGGCTTCGTGAGCGCGGCCCACACCGACCAGGACATCGCCGACACCGTGGCCGTGGCGCGCGAGGTGTTCAAGAAGCTATAAAATCAATAGCTTACAGCGCTTGATACGAAAGCGCTAGAGCCCTAAAACACCACAAATCATCGCCATGCCCCGCCGCGGCCGGGGGGCATGGCGGCACCCGGGCGATGCCGCCTGGGCGACACGGCTTCATCAGCCTGTCACGCGACCCGGCGAGCCTTGGCGGCTTCACCCCTGACCACGCCCCGCCATGCAGCGCCACGACGACACCAAGCCCCTCACCAACCTTTTGCAGGCCGGCGCCACGCCGCCCTCCGACACCGGCCGGCGCCGCTTCGTGCGCCAGCTCACGCTGGGCGCGGCCGCGCTGGGCACCCTGCCCCTGGCCGCCTGCGGCGGCGGTGACGACGACGCGCCCGCCGTGCAGTTCGCCCATGGCGTGGCCAGCGGCGACCCGCTGGCCGACCGTGTGATGCTCTGGACCCGCGTGACCCCGCCCGCGGGCTTCACCGGCGACATCCCCGTGCAATGGGAAGTGGCCCGCGACGCCGCCTTCGCCACCATCGTCGCGCGCGGCGAGCTGCGCACCAGCGCGGCGCGCGACTTCACCGTGAAGGTGGACGCCACCGGCCTCCAGCCCGCCACGGCCTACCACTACCGCTTCACGGCGTTCGAGACCCGCTCGCCCGCGGCGCGCACCCGCACGCTGCCCACGGGCAGCGTGGCCCAGGTGAAGCTGGCCGTGTTCTCGTGCGCCAACTACCCGGCCGGCTACTTCAACGTGTATGCCGATGCCGCCCGCCGCAGCGACCTGGACGCCACCGTGCACCTGGGCGACTACCTCTACGAATACGGCCGCGGCGGCTATGCCTCGGGCAACGCCGAACAGCTCGGCCGCCTGTCGCAGCCGGCGGGCGAGATCCTCACGCTGCAGGACTACCGCACGCGCCACGCCCAGTACCGCGGCGATGCCGACCTGCAGGCCCTGCATGCCGCCGCCCCCATGATCGCCGTGTGGGACGACCACGAGATCGCCAACGATGCCTGGGCCGGTGGCGCCGAGAACCACCAGAGCGCCACCGAGGGCGCCTTCGCCGCGCGCAAGGCCGCCGCGCTGCAGGCCTACCACGAGTGGATGCCCACCCGCAACGCGCAGCCGGACAGCATCTACCGCAGCTTCGCCTTCGGCAACCTGCTGGCCCTGCACATGCTGGACACGCGCGTGGTGGGCCGCGACGAACCGATCGACTACGCCGCCTTCTTCAAGCCCGAGGGCTTCGACGCCGCCGGCTTCACCGCCGCCGTGGGCAGCCCCACGCGCCAGCTGCTGGGCACGGCCCAGACGCAGTGGCTGCAGCAGCAGATGGCCGCCTCCGGCGCCACCTGGCAGGTGCTGGGCCAGCAGGTGCTGATGGGCCGCATGAACATCCCCGCGCCCATCCTCATGGAGACACTGCGCCCCGGCAGCGGCGTGACCGTCTCGCGCTATGCGGCCATCGTCGCCAAGGCACGCACGGCGCCCGCCACGCTCACGCCCGAGGAGCAGGCCATCCTGGCCCAGCCCTCCATCCCCTACAACCTGGACGCCTGGGACGGCTACCAGGCCGCGCGCGAAACCGTGCTGGGCATGGCCCGTGCCCTGCGCAAGAACCTGGTGGTGCTGGCCGGCGACACGCACAACGCCTGGGCCAGCGAGCTGCAGGACATGCACGGCAACGCCGTGGGCGTGGAGTTCGCCACCTCATCGGTCAGCTCGCCCGGCTTCGAGGAGTACCTGCCGGGCGAAGACCCGGCCACACTGTCGGCCGCGCTGCTGCAGCTGGTGGAGCCGCTCAAGTACTGCGACACCTCGCGCCGCGGCTACATGGTGGTGACGGCCACCGCCGCCGAATGCCGTGCGCAGTGGGTGTACGTGAACACCATCGCCAGCCGCCAGTTCACGGCCCGCGCCGACGCCGCGCTGGCCGTCAAGGCCGGCGCGCCAGGGGTGCTGGTGCAGGGCTGATGGCGTTGTCTGGCGCAGCGCCAGGCGTTTCGAGTGTTTTTGGCCTCCAGCGCCCGTCCACAAAGCGCCAGCAGCTATCTTTTATGCAGTGACTGCGGCCATCACTCGGACTGCACGGCCGGCGGTACGGCCAGCAGCCACTGCGCCATCTGCAGCGACTGTGCCTCGGTGATCTGCGGATGGCGCGGCATGATCGTGCGACCCCAGGTACCCACGCTGCCCTCGCGGATCTTGCGCGCCAGGTACTCGGGCGCATCGGCGCGGCCCGCATAGCGCGCCGCGATCTGCGCGAACGGCGGGCCCACGTAATACCGCTCCACCCCGTGGCAGCGCATGCAGTCCGCCCCCTCCACCAGGGCCTTGCCGGCCGCCAATTCCGGGCGGGCCTGCTGCACAGCGTCCAGCGCCACCGTGGCCGCGCCGGGCTGCAGGATGCGCCAGCCCACATTGAGCACGCCCAGCACCACCAGCGCCATGAAGACCACGATGGCCCAGCCGAGCCAGCGGGGGCGCGGCGGGGGCGCGTCGTCGTCCACTCCTGGTTCCATGTCACCACCTCTGCGCATCACGCTTCCTAGTACTTCAGCAAATGCTTGACGGTCGTCCAGACGGCCACCAAGACCAGCCCCCAGACCGCCACCAACAGGCGCCGCCGCATCACTTCGGTAGGCATATCGGCAAACACCAATGCCGTCAGCATGAGCATGAGCATGTCCTGAAAAAAGAACACGCGCGGCCCCGAGGCATACAAGGTGGGAGACATGCCTATCACGGCCCCAGACGCAACCGCCGCAGCGAACACCACGACCACACCGAGCCGGGAACCGTAGCGCGCCCGAACACCCGCGTTGTAGAGGCTGGCCGCCATGCAGAGCGTGCCGCACATCACAAGAAAGAAGTGGACGTAGAACGCGGGGTCCAGTGCCGTTGCAAAGTTCCCCAGGCCATGGGCCGCATACCCGCCGCCGCCCGGGGGCGTTTGATAGCCCCACATCCGTACCAGGAAGTGTTCCTCACCGCTCACGGACTCCGCCAGCGGCACCAGCATCCGTGGCGCAAACTGCACCACCACCGGAACGATCGCCAACGCACGTACCGTCCATGAGGTCGAGCGCCGGAGCACCAGCAATGCCAGCAGCAGCACCAGCAGACAGCCCAGAAGATTCCGTTTGTGGAAGATGTGGCCGAACGCCAAATCCAGGCCGGCGATCACTCGCTCCCCCACGGTCCAATCCGCATATTCGGGGAACCAATAGCGGGTGACCACTTCGTAGCGCGACTGCGTGCCGGGCGCCAGCAGCACCACCAGGAAGGCCAGCAGCACGACAAGCATCAAAAGCCCATGGCCCCAGCGCAATTGGCGATCGCGATACAGCCGATACGCCAGGAGAAACTGAAAGCCCAGCATCAGCAAGCCCATCTGCTCCTGGGAGCCTGCATACAGGGCAGCCGGCACGCACCACACGAAGCTGCGCACCCGCGATGGCGTCTCCAGAAACGGCATCAGCACCACCAGCCCCGCCGCAAAAGGCCACAGGTAGTTGAACGACCCGGTCATCCACCAGACGCTGTCGCGCAGGACTTCACGGTGAACCAGGAACAGCCCGCAACAGATGAAGGCCAGCAGCTGCGGTTGACCCTCGCCACGCACATAGCGCGCCATGAACCGCACCACGACCAGCAGGCATGCCAGCGTCAGCAAGCGCCAGATCCACACC
This sequence comes from Diaphorobacter oryzae DSM 22780, assembly GCF_059568935.1. Classification (NCBI taxonomy): domain Bacteria; kingdom Pseudomonadati; phylum Pseudomonadota; class Betaproteobacteria; order Burkholderiales; family Comamonadaceae; genus Diaphorobacter; species Diaphorobacter oryzae. The sequence goes on from NZ_JCANUL010000014.1 coordinate 60,725, forward strand.
TGCTGGAGCAGAACGAGCGTCACCGCATCAATCAATGTCCTGCCGGACCAGGTCCGATACCGCTCCGAGAGGTAGTCCGCAAGCGACCGGTCCTTCATGGCCTGCAGGTACATGGCGTCATCGCCCCAGGACAGCGGCCCGCGGGTGGCCAGGATTCCCAGCAACGCCAATGCAAAAGCCAGAAGGATGCGATTGGCCGGGGACACTGCGCCCCAGGAGAATGACTGCCGCACCTACGCCCCCGGGAGTGAGGTGTGTGTGTCGATCAGTACACGCTCACCGCCACGCCGCACCGACAGCAGCACGCGCCACGGTCCCGGCGCCACATGGGTCTCTTTCGCCACCGCGTGGAACCCGCTGAATGCCATATTTCGCTCCCCGCCCAGTGCGGCATTGATATCCGGACGCGGCACCATGTTGGCACGCAGCTCCATGAACTGGCCGGGGTCGGCCCCCTGCAGCACGATGCGCGGATGAAGCCAGAAGCTGTCATTCTGCGGCTCTGCAACCCAGCCCGTCACATGGTAGACGCCGCTCTCCAAGCGGGCGGAATCGATGCCCCATTGAAGGCCTTCCACCATATGCACGGGTTCCGGCAGGGGTTTGCGGTGCACCGCTGGCTGCTGCTTGAACGCATACAAGCCCACGCAGGCCAGCGCGGGCAGCAGCACGCAGGCCGTCCATTGCGCGGCCGGAGACAGCCACCACGCAGACCTGTCGCGCTTTGCCCCTGCGATGCTTGTGGATCGCACGACCGATCAATGGCGGAAGTGGCGCACGCCCGTGAACACCATGGCCACGCCGCGCTCGTTGGCCGCGTCGATGACCTCCTGGTCGCGCATGGAGCCGCCGGGCTGGGCCACGCAGGTGGCGCCCGCATCAACCACCACGTCGAGGCCGTCGCGGAAGGGGAAGAAGGCGTCGCTGGCGACCACGGTGTTCTGCAGGCTCAGGCCCGCGGCCTGGGCCTTGATGCTGGCGATGCGCGCCGAGTCCAGGCGGCTCATCTGGCCCGCGCCCACGCCCATGGTCATGCCGCCCTTGCAGAACACAATGGCGTTGCTCTTGACGTACTTGGCGACCTTCCAGGCGAACATCAGGTCCTGCATCTCTTCCTGGGTGGGCTGCTTGACGGTGACCACCTTCACGTCGGGCAGCTGCAGCTCATGGTTGTCGGCGGTCTGCAGCAGCAGGCCCGAGCCCACGCGCTTGGCGTCCATCAGGTTGCGGCCCTGGGCCCAGGCGGTGGTGCCGCCGGCGACCGGCAGGGCGATCTTCATCAGGCGCACGTTGGCCTTGGCCTTGAACACCTCTAGCGCCTCGGGCGTGAAGTCGGGGGCCATCAGCACCTCGACGAACTGCTTGCTGACCTGCTGGGCGGCCGCGCCGTCCACCGGGCGGTTGAAGGCGATGATGCCGCCGAAGGCGCTGGTCGGGTCGGTCTGGAAGGCCTTGCTGTAGGCCTCCAGCGCGCTCGTGCCCACGGCCACGCCGCAGGGGTTGGCGTGCTTGACGATCACGCAGGCCGGCAGTTTGAAGCTCTTGACGCATTCCCAGGCGGCGTCGGCGTCGGCGATGTTGTTGTACGAAAGCTCCTTGCCCTGCAGCTGCACGCCGGTGACGATGGAGCCGGGCGCGGGTTGCAGGTCGCGGTACAGCGCGGCCTGCTGGTGGCTGTTCTCGCCGTAGCGCAGGTCCTGGATCTTGGTGAAGATGCCGTTGCTCTGGCCCGGGAACAGGTTGCGCTCGGGCACGTACTCCTCGGAGAGCTTCTCGGCCTCGAACTGCACGGAAGACAGGTAGTCGCTGATGGCGCCGTCGTACTGCGCGATGCGGTTGAACGCCGCCACCGACAGCGCAAAGCGCAGCTTGTCGCTCAGTTGGCCGGCGGCCTTCAGCTCGCCCAGCACGGCCTCGTACTGGTCGGCGGACGTGACCACGCCCACGTCCTTCCAGTTCTTGGCGGCGCTGCGCACCATGGCCGGGCCGCCGATGTCGATGTTCTCGATGGCGTCGGCCAGCGTGCAGCCGGCCTTGGCCACCGTGGCTTCGAACGGGTACAGGTTCACCACCAGCAGGTCGATGGTGTCGATGCCGTGCTCCTTCAGGGCCGCCATGTGGGCGGGCAGGTCGCGGCGCGCCAGCAGGCCGCCGTGCACCTTGGGGTGCAGGGTCTTCACGCGGCCGTCGAGCATCTCGGGGAACTGCGTGACCTCGGCCACCTCGGTGACGGGCAGGCCGCTATCGGCCAGCAGCTTGGCGGTGCCGCCGGTGGACAGCAGGCGGATGCCCAGGGCGTGCAGCGCGCGGGCGAATTCGACGATGCCGGTCTTGTCGGAGACGGAGAGGAGTGCGTTCATGGCGGTTGTGATGGTTTGAATTGAAATTCGGCCCTGGCGCTTATGTATCAAGCGCCAAATACTATGTTTTTAGGAGCATCGTCAGAGCAGCTTGTGCTCCACGAGCTTCTTGCGCAGCGTGTTGCGGTTCAGTCCCAGCCATTCGGCCGCGCGGGACTGGTTGTTGTCGGCGTGGCTCATCACCACTTCCAGCAGCGGCTTTTCCACCAGGCGCACGACCATGTCGTACACGCCATCCGGGGTCTCGCCGTCCAGGTCGCGAAAGTAGCCCTGCAGGCTCTCGCGCACGCTCTGTTCAATACTGTTCCTGCTCATGCATCGGTTCCCTCGATTCCGGGCCTGCGTCGTCGCACGCGGGCGCCAGCCGGTCCATTCGCGCACCCAGGGCGTCGAAATAGTCGGCCACGGCCTGCCATTGCACCGCGCAGTCCTCCATGGTGTTGATATGTTGTCTCAGCGCCTCGCCGCCCGGCAGCGCGCGCACGTACCAGGCGATGTGCTTGCGCGCGCTGCGCACGCCGCTGGCCTCGCCATACAGGCCGTAGTGGTCCTGCAGGTGGTCCAGCAGCAGGCGCCGCACCTCGGCCACCAGCGGCGGCGCCAGGTGCTCGCCCGTGGCGAGGTAGTGGCCGATCTCGCGGAAGATCCACGGCCGGCCCTGCGCCGCGCGGCCGATCATGATCGCGTCGGCCCCCGTGTGCGCGAACACCTCCCGCGCCTTCTCGGGCGAGGTGATGTCGCCATTGGCCACCACGGGCACGCGCACCGCGGCCTTCACGGCCGCAATGGTGTCGTACTCGGCCTGGCCCTTGTACCCCTGCTCGCGCGTGCGGCCATGCACCGTGAGCATCTGGATGCCCACGCCCTCGAACGCACGCGCCAGCTGCACGGCGTTCCGGTGCTGCTGGCACCAGCCCGTGCGCATCTTGAGCGTGACCGGCACGCCCCGCGGCGCGCAGGCGGCCACCACGGCCTCGGCGATCTCCACGGCCAGCGCCTCGTTCTGCATCAGGGCGGAGCCGGCCCATTTGTTGCAGACCTTCTTGGCCGGGCAGCCCATGTTGATGTCGATGATCTCGGCGCCGCGGTCGATGTTGTAGACCGCGGCCTCGGCCATCATGGCCGCATCGGTGCCGGCGATCTGCACCGCGATCGGGCCGGGCTCCCCCTCATGGTTGGCGCGGCGCGAGGTCTTGAGGCTGTTCCACAGGTCCTTGCGCGACGTCACCATCTCGCTCACCGCGTAGCCCGCGCCCAGCTGCTTGCACAGCTGGCGGAAGGGGCGGTCCGTCACGCCCGCCATGGGGGCGACGAACAGGCGATTCGCCAATGGAATATGGCCGATCTGCATGGACGGTACTGGTGCGCGAGGGGGGAGGGGCGAAGGGGCGGATTCTACCTGCCCAAAATTTCAGCAAATGAAAAGACTGCACTGCGACTGCGCATGTTCACCGCCGGCAAGCCGGGCAACACACGCCCTACACTCCTAGCCCGCTATGGAAATCTGGATTCAACAGCTGCTGGATCTGCTGGCCTTGCCGCAGTTCGGCCTCAGCACGGTGTTCGTCGTGGCCTTCGTCTCGGCCACGCTGCTGCCGCTGGGCTCCGAACCGGCCGTGTTCGGCCTGGTCAAGCTCAACCCCGAACTGTTCTGGCCCGCCGTGCTCGTGGCCACGGCAGGCAACACGCTGGGCGGCGCCGTCAGCTGGTGGATGGGCCTGGGCGCGCACCAGGCCTGGGACGCCGCCCGCAGGCGCCGCCGCGCGGGCCAGGCGGTGGAGGCCGCCGGCAAGCCCCCACGCGAACTCACCCGCATCGAGCGCCGCGTGCGCGTGTGGCTGCGCCGCTGGGGCGCCAAGACCTGTTTGCTGAGCTGGCTGCCCGTCGTCGGCGACCCACTGTGCGCCGTGGCCGGCTGGCTGCGGCTGCCCTTCTGGCCCTGCCTGCTGTACATGGCCATCGGCAAGCTCTTTCGCTACACCACCATGACCGGCGGCCTGCTGTATCTGGTGCCGGGCGACTGGAAGCCCTGACCCCGCGAGACCCCCTCACCCAGCGCCCCGCCGGCCATGGATGCACGGCAAAGGCTGTTGATACACTCGATCGGCCCCTCTTTTCTTTGAACTTTGAGAGAGATCCTTGGAGATGAAAAAAATAGTCCAGACCAGCCTGGCTGCCATGTTGTCGGTGGGCCTGCTGGCCAGCGTCCATGCCCAGGGCAGCGATTGGCCCGCCAAGCAACCCCTGACGCTGATCGTGCCGTTTGGCCCAGGCTCCAGCCCCGACACCATGGCCCGCGCCGTGGCCGAGGAGGCCGGCAAGACCCTCAAGCAGAGCATCGTGGTGCAGAACAAGCCCGGCGCCAGCGGTAACCTGGGGACCGATTACATCGCGAAGTCCAAGCCCGACGGCTACACCTTTGGCGTCTCCATCACCGGCCCCCTGGTGAACAACACGGTCATCTACAAGAGCCTGCCCTACAACCCGGTGACGGACCTCACGCCGCTCACGCTGGGCGTGCACCAGTACAACGTGCTGGTGGTTCCCGCCCATTCGTCCGTCCGATCGCTCGCCGACCTGGTGGCGGAGATGAAGAAGCCCGGCGCCAAGCTGAACTTCCCCAGCACCGGCGCCGGCACCGTGTCCCACCTGGCCGTGGAACTGCTGCTGGACCGCGTGGGCGGCAAGGCCCTTCATGTGCCCTACAAGTCCTCGCCCGACGCCGTGACCTCCCTGCTGGGCGGCGACACGCAGTTTGCCGCGCTGCCCCCCGTGGCCGTGATGCCCATGGTGCAGGACGGCCGCCTGCGCGCCATCGCGGCCGTGGCCGCCAAGCGCCTGAGCTTCCTGCCCGACACGCCCACCGTGGCCGAGCTGGGCTACCCCGGCGTGGAAGGCTCGGGCTGGATCGGCTTCGTGGCGCCGGCGGGCATTCCCGCCGAGGTCAAGACCAAGCTGAACGCGGCGCTGACCAAGGCCCTGGCATCGCCCGAGGTCACCCAGCGCCTGAAGACCATGCACATGGAGGCCGCGCCCATGTCCGCCGAGGCCTTCGGCCAGTACATGGCCGAAGAGCTGCAGCGCTGGTCGCCCCTCATCAAGCGCCTGAAACTGAACGAGAACTGAGCGCTCGGCGCACAAGACAAAGGCCTGCCCGGCGACTGCCGGCAGGCCTTTTTTCTATAGTGAATCCCTGTCCGTGCTTACGCGATGGCGCGCATGAAGGTTTCCATCTTGGTGGCGGTCTCGCGGATCTCGCTGTCCGGATCGGAGCCGGCCACGGTGCCCGCCCCCGCATACAGGCGCAGGCGGCGGTCGCCATCGTATTGGGCGCAGCGCAGCGTCAGCGCCCATTCGCCGTCGCCATCCTCGCGCTGCCAGCCCACCAGGCCGGCAAAGTACTCGCGGTCAAAAGGCTCCAACGCCTGGATATGCCCGAAGGCCGTCGCCGTGGGGAAGCCGCAGATGGCCGGCGTGGGGTGCAGGGCGCAGGCCAGCTCCAGCGCCGTCATCGCAGTGTTCTTGAGGCGGCCGGTGATGAAGGTGGACAGGTGCCACAGCGCATCCGTGCCGATGACCGAAGGGCCCTCGGGGACCTCCAGGTCGTCGCAATGCTCGCGCAGGATGCGCACGATGTCGCTGACCACGTAGCCGTGTTCGCGCAGGTCTTTTTCGGACACCGCCAGCCCTTCGCGGCGGGCCTTGTCGATCTCCGGATCCGCATGGCGCGGAATGGACCCCGCCAACGGATTGATGAACACCTTGTCGCCCTCGCGCCGCACCAGCAGCTCGGGGCTGGCGCCCAGCATGATGGCCGCGGGCGCGTCCGTGGCGCCCTCCGTCCAGGCCGGCACAGCGAAGGTGTAGCCGTGGGCGTTGCGGCGCAGCAGGTCGCGCAGCACCTGGGCGTAGTCGATGGGCGCGTCGAGTTCCACGTCCATCGCGCGCGACAGCACGATCTTGCTCACGCCGCCCTCGGCATACAGCCCCAGCGCCTTGCGCACCATGTCGCCATAGACCTCGGGGGCCGGCACGGGCTGGCGCGCCACCACCGCCGGCCTCTCGCCCGCCACAGGTGCGGATGACGCAGCCGCGTCACGCGCGGGCACGGGCGCAGCGCGCAGCTGCGCGGGGATGGTGAAACTGGCCTTGCGCGCCGTATCGAAAGGCACCAGGCCGAACATCACCGGTGCGGCAATCCCGGCCTCGCCGGCCCGCGCAAACAGCCGCCGAATGCCCTCGGCGCTCACGGCCTCATGGCTGCACACGGCGCCCTGCAATCCATAGGAACGCTGCTGCAGCGCGGGCGAGGCAAAGAAGATCTCGCCGTTGCGCATGTCCTCGAGCATCCAGTCCTGCGTCGTGCCGTCCGGGGTGGGGGAGGCCTGGGCCTCCGAGGAGCGCGCCGGTGCGCCCTGTTGTTGCGTTGTCATCCCTGTAACTTTCATCTGCGCGCGTTGCGCTCACCAACAATCGAAGGCAGAGAAAATAGCAGAAGCACGGTGCCAGCGAACGGCATCCCGCGAGAGCCCCCGCAGCCGCCGCGGCACCCACAACGGCTACGGCAACGCCGAGCCATGATCGCGCCACAGCCTCAGCATTTCCAGCAGCAGCGCAGGCGCGGCCTCGCGGCGGTACACGGCGCCGAGATCGGCCAGCGCATAGGCCGCCCGGTCGACCCGCACATCCAGAACACAGACGCCGCTGGCCGGACGCGCATGGCTCAGACCGGGCACGATGCTGCGCGGCACCAGGGCCACGGCATGGGGATGGCTGAGCAGCCCCTCCAGCACCGGCAGCGACACTGTGGACACGGGAAACCATTGCGCCTGCGGCAGCTGTGCCAGTACCTCGCGCTCAAAAAGGTCGCGCACGGCGATGCTGGACGTGGGAAGCACCCAGCGGGCATCGCTCAGCGCGGCCAGAGGCACCTGGCGGTCCCCTGCCAAGGGATGGGTGCCGGCCGCAATGAACACCGCCTCGTCGGACAGCAGCGGCTCGAAGACAAAGCCCTCGGACAGCAGCGCGGGCCGGCGGCAGAACACGGCGTCCAGACCGCCGCTGATCAGCAGCGACAGCAGCCGGTCGCCCACCCCCTCCTGCACATCCACATGCACCTGCGGCCGCTGCGCGTAGAACTGCGCCAGCAGCGGCGCAAGAATCGAATGCGCGGCCGCCGGAATGGCGCCCAGCCGCAGCGCGGCGGAGGCACCCATCCGGATCGCGGCCAGCGTCTCCGACACGTCCTCCAGCTCGCGCATCACGCTGCGCACCACATCGATGAGCGCCTGGCCCGCCTGGGTGGGGCGAATGCCGCGGGAATGGCGTTCGAACAGCCGCATGTCCAGCACGCGCTCCAGTTCCGCCAGCGCCTGCGTGGCCGCGGACTGGCTCATGTCCAGGTGGGCGGCCGCCTTGCCGATGGAGCAGCCCTGCTGCAGCGCCAGGAGCAGCTGCAGCTGGCGCAGGCGCACATGCTTGGTCAGCCGCGAGAACAGGACCCGGCCTTCCGGGAAGCTAGTGAATTCACGCATGGGGCACTCACGGTACATCGTTCATTGTCGACTGGACGGGGGCAGTCATCGGATCTGCTTATATCTCGCCCCAAAAACGGCGCCCCCGGCATTGGCATTGTTTCTATAGTCGCCGCACATGCAATGCGTGCATGAGATGCACCGCCTCACGCATACCCCACCGCTTCGCGCTTCGGCGCTTGAACCCAAGGATGCCCACCATGCGCACCACCCGCCCCATCGCCCGACGCCTGAGCCTCAAGGCCCTGGCCATTGCCACCCTGACCGCAGGCGCCGCCCTGGCGCTGCCCCATGGTGCGCAGGCCGCCGACGCCTACCCCAACAAGCCCATCAAGCTGGTCGTGCCCTTTGCGGCCGGCGGATCCACCGACATCGTGGCCCGCGTGGTGGCCGAAGGCATGCGCAAGACGCTGGGCCAGTCCATCGTGGTGGACAACAAGGCCGGCGCGGGCGGGCTGATCGGCACCGAAGCCGTGGCCCAGGCCGCACCGGACGGCTACACCATCGGCATGGCCACGGTCAGCACCATGACCATCAACCCGTCGCTCTTCACCCGCGCCGAAGGCCTGGTCGCCAAGCTCACCCCCGTGGCCAATCTGGTCACCATGCCCTCGGTGTACCTGGTGCACCCCAGCCTGGGCGTGAACAGCTTCGACGCCTTCCTGGCAAAGCTCAAGGCGCAGCCCAAGCAGATCAGCGGCGCCGTGCCCGGCCTGGGCACGCTGGGCCATCTGATGCTGGCGTCGTTCAACGAGACCCTGAAGACCGACATCCAGATCGTGCCCTACCGCGGCAACGGCCCCGCCCTCAACGACGCACTGGCCGGCATGGTGCAGGTCATGCCCGACCAACTGCCCTCGTCCCTGGCGCACATCAAGAGCGGCAAGCTCATTCCCGTGGTGCTGGCCGCCGACAGCCGCTCTCCTGAACTGCCCGACGTCCCCACCTTCAAGGAGCTGGGCTACAACGACCTCAACCAGTTGGGCATCAGCTGGTTCGGCATCGTCGCGCCCAAGAACACGCCCGCCCCCATCGTCCAGCAATTGCAGGCGGCGGCGGTGAAGGCGGTGCATCTGCCCGAGGTGCAAAAGCGCCTCAAGGCCCTGGGTGCGGCCCCCTCCGACATGGACCCAAGCCAGTTCGCGGCCCAGATCACGGCCCAGACGCAGCGCCACAAGGTCCTGCTGGACAAGGCCGGCGTGAAGCCCGAGTAAGCCAAGCCACTTCCAAGCATTGCCGATGAACAGCATCCTGCAAGACTTCTTCACGCGCGAGACACCGCGCATGACCGCGCTGGCCGACCGGATCTGGTCGCTGGCCGAACTGCGCTATGCGGAAACCGCCTCGGCCCAGCTGCACATGGATGCGCTGGCCAGCGCCGGCTTTCGCATCACGCGCGATGTGGCCGGCATCCCCACGGCCTTCCTGGCCGAGTGGGGCGACGAGGGCCCCGTGATCGCCTTCCTGGGCGAGTACGACGCGCTCTCAGGCCTCAACCAGCAAAGCGGCGCCCTGGTCTGCACGCCCTCGGTGGACAGCCCCGGCCTGGCCGGCCATGGCTGCGGCCACCACCTGCTGGGCACCTCGGCCCACTTCGCGGCCATTGCGCTGCAGGCCCACCTGCAAGGCACGGGCGAGAAGGCCCGCGTGCGCTACTACGGCTGTCCGGCCGAGGAGGGCGGCTCGGGCAAGACCTTCATGGCGCGGGCGGGCGTGTTCGACGACGTGGACGCCGCGCTCACCTGGCACCCGGCCAGCTTCACGGGCGTGTTCAGCCAGAGCACGCTGGCCAACGTCCAGGCCAAGTTCATCTTCCACGGCAAGGCCTCGCACGCCGCGCACTCGCCCCACCTGGGGCGCAGCGCGCTCGACGCGGTGGAACTCATGAACGTGGGCGTGAACTACCTGCGCGAGCACATGCCGTCGGACGCCCGCGTGCACTACGCGGTGACCGACTCGGGCGGGCTCTCGCCCAACGTGGTGCAGGCCCGCGCCGAGGTGCTCTACCTGATCCGCGCCGCGCAGAACCACGAGGCCGCCGAGCTGTACGAGCGCGTGCAGAACGTGGCCCACGGCGCCGCGCTGATGACCGACTGCCGGGTCGAGATCGTCTTCGACAAGGCCTGCTCCAACCTGCTGCAGAACACCACGCTCAACCAGGTGCTGTACGCCAAACTGCAGGCCGAGGGCGCGCTGGCGGTGGACGCCGGCGTGCAGGGCAAGGCCGCGGGCTTCCAGGCCACGCTCAGCCCGAACGACATTGACGCGGTCAGCCGCCCGCTGGCCAGCGTGCTGCGCGGCAAGGTCCCCGCGGTGTTCGAGGGCGTCGCCCCCTACGATCCCGCGGCCAGCGAGACCATGTTCGGCTCGACCGACGTGGCCGACGTGAGCTGGATCACCCCCACGGTCCAGGCCTGGGTGGCCTGCTACGCCTTCGGCACACCGCTGCATTCGTGGCAGATGGTGTCCCAGGGTCAGTCGGCCCTGGCCCACGCCGGCATGGTGCGCGCCGCACGGGTGCTCACGGCGACGGCCATCGAGCTGGTGCGGCAACCCGGGCTGATCGCCCAGGCCAAGGCGGAGCTGCTGGAGCGCCGGCAGGGCCAGCCCTACACCTGCCCGATCCCGGCCGAGGTGCCGCTGCCCTTTCTGCGCCCATAGGCACACGGCGTCCACCATGACGCCGTGCGAAATCACTTCAAATTTGATAGCTGCTAGCGCTTATACACAGGGCGCCAGAGCCGCTTTTGGCTTGAATCCTCAAGCCGCAGGCTGGTGACGCGGTCGCCAGGCGCCTCCCAGCGGGTACCGTCGCCGGCACCCCACTTGCGCCAGGCCGGTTCCTGCTTTCGCGCGCCCTATGCCGGAGCCGTACCGCACCCGGCCAAGGCCCCGGCGCGTTGCCAGCAGTAGGTCCAGAGGCCGTCCTCGATGCCCAGCGCCTCCAGCCGCCGCCAGCCCTGCGCCTCGAAAAAGGCCTGCGCCTGCGGGTTGTCGTCGGCCACGTAGGCACGCCAGTGCGGGCGTGCTTTCAGGGCAGGCAGCGCGCACAGCGCCTGCCAGGCGCGCCGCCCCCAGCCCTGGCCGCGGCGCCGGGGATCGACGGCGAAATCGGTGATCACCCAGCAACCCACCTCCGGGTCGGGCGTGAGCCCGACGACGGCCAGCAGCACGCCATCGGCCAGTACCGCCCATTCCTCGCCATTGGTGTCGGCCAGCACATCCGCCAGCCACTCGTCATCCATGGGGCCCAGATGCCGGTCCAGCAGCGGGTCCGCGTACCAGCGCCGGTAGGCGGCAAAGTCCCCTGCCTGAAAGCGCCGCACCTCCATCACGGCGTGCGGCGACGGCTTTACCCCCATGTCTGGACTCCTGTCTGCAATTCGATGCGGCTGCCGGCAGGCTGCGGAACCAGCCCCGGTGGTCAGACGTTGAACAGGAAGTTCATCACATCGCCATCCTTGACGATGTATTCCTTGCCTTCCGCGCGCATCTTGCCCGCGTCCTTGGCGCCCTGCTCGCCCTTGTACTGGATGAAGTCGTCGAAGGCGATGGTCTGCGCACGGATGAAGCCGCGCTCGAAGTCGCCGTGGATCACGCCGGCCGCCTGCGGCGCGGTGTCGCCCACATGGATGGTCCAGGCGCGCACCTCCTTCACACCCGCGGTGAAATAGGTCTGCAGGCCCAGCAGCTTGAAGCCCGCGCGGATCAGGCGGTTCAGGCCGGGTTCGCTCTGGCCCATCTCGGCGAGGAACATGTCGCGGTCTTCGTCGCTCATCTCGGCCATTTCGGCTTCCATCTTGGCGCAGATGGCGACCACGGGCGCATTCTGGGCTGCGGCGTATTCCTTCAGGCGGTCGAGCAGCGGGTTGTTCTCGAAGCCATCCTCGCTCACATTGCCCACGAACATGGCCGGCTTGGCCGTGATCAGGCAGAAGGGCTTGAGCAGCGGCGCGTCTTCCTTGCTCACCGGCACGGTGCGCGCGGGCTTGCCCTCGTTCAGCGCCGCCTGGATGGGCGTGAGCAGCTGCACGAGCTTGGCGGCTTCCTTGTCGTTGCCCGACTTGGCGGCCTTGCTGTAGCGGTTGAGCGCCTTCTCGACGGTGCCGAGGTCGGCCAGGCACAGCTCGGTCTGGATGACCTCGATGTCCGAGATCGGATCGACCCGGCCCGCCACGTGGATCACGTTCGGGTCCTCGAAGCAGCGCACCACGTTGACGATGGCGTCGGTCTCGCGGATATGGGCCAGGAACTGGTTGCCCAGGCCCTCGCCCTTGGAGGCGCCCGCCACCAGGCCCGCGATGTCCACGAACTCGACGATGGCCGGCACGATGCGCTCGGGGTTGATGATGCCGGCCAGCTCATTCAGGCGCGGATCGGGCACCTCCACCACGCCCGTGTTGGGCTCGATGGTGCAAAAGGGGTAGTTTTCGGCGGCGATGCCGGCCTTGGTGAGGGCGTTGAAGAGGGTGGACTTGCCCACGTTGGGCAGGCCCACGATGCCGCATTTCAGGCTCATGGCAGGGCTCTCGTAAGTTCGGAAGACAAACCCGCCATTCTACGAGGCTCAGTCGAACCGCAGGTTGGCGGCCACGGGCTGGCCCACGCGCAGCAGCAGCCCCGCCCCCTCGCGCACGATGGCGTTCATGCCGAACGTGATGGCGCCGCCCATGCGCGCGTCCTGGCGGTAGCGGCGCAGCGCGTCGCCCACGGCCGGATGGCTTTCGGCGGTGGCGGGGTCGATGTCGGGAATGGGGCAGCGCGTGCAGGGCTTTACGTGCTGCAGCCGCACCTCGCCACTGGCGGTGTGGATAAAGAGGTCGTCGATGCGGTCCTCGTCATGCGCCTCCACGCCGGCGATCACCAGGTTGGGCCGGAAGCGCTCCATGCCCACGGCCGCATCGCCCGCGGCCAGCAGGCGCTCGTTGAGCCCGTCGAGCGAGGCCTGGCTGGCCACGAGAATGGGAAAGCCGTCGGCGAACTGTGTGGGCGCCTCGACGCCGCCGGTCCACTTCAGGCTGGACAGGCGCCGGTGGTCGGGGTCAAAGCGCACCAGGCGACAGGGCCGCCCCAGGAAGTCCGAGAACCACTGCGCCGCCAGCGCCCCCATGTCCCAGGCGGGCACGGTGTCGCTCCACACCTGCACCGTGGCCGGCTGCTCGACGCGGTCCAGCGCCACATGCAGCGCCAGCATGCCCGGCGCGCACAGCACCATGTCGTCGCCGCGCAGCTGGGGGCGGATCAGCGCCATGCGGGGCAGCTCGCGCTGCGACAGAAAGACGCCCTGCGCGTCCACGACCATCCAGGCGCGGTCGAGATCCAGGCCGGTCTCGGTCAGCAGCGCCTGCTGCACCTCGATGCCGGCGCACGACTTGACGGGATGGATGAACAGCCGGGCCACGGTGCCGGCCAGATCGTGGTCTGGGCGAAAGCTCACGCAAAACTCCAAAATTGCAGGGGAATGGGCCCGGCGATTGTGCCGCCAGCCCGGGCCGGCGCCCCGCACCGCGCCTCCTACAATCCCCGCATGGCGCAGACTTTTGACGTATGTATCCGCGGTGCGGGCGTGGTGGGACGCACCTTGGCTCTCTTGCTGGCCCGCGAACGGCTGCGCGTGGCGCTGGTCCAGCCGCCGCCCGGCGCCGCCGCGGCGGCCGATGTGCGCGCCTATGCGCTCAACACCGCCAGCCGCGCGCTGCTGGAGTCCGTGCGCGGCTGGCCCGACGCGCAGCACGCCACGGCGGTGCAGCAGATGCAGGTGCATGCCGACCAGGACGGCATGGTGCATTTCGACGCCGCCCAGCAGGGCCGCGATGCACTGGCCTGGATCGTGGACGTACCCGCGCTGGAGGCCCGCCTGGCGGACGCCGTGCGCTTTCAGCCGCTGGTGGAACAGGTCGCGCAGCCCGTGGCCGCGCCGCTCACCGTGGTCTGCGAGGGCCGCGCCAGCCGCACGCGCGAGGAGTTCGGCGCGGAATTCGACATCACCCCCTACGCCCAGCACGCCATCGCCACGCGCCTGGTCTGCGAGCGGCCGCACGGCCAGGTGGCGCGCCAGTGGTTTCTGGCCGACGGCGGCATCCTGGCTTTTTTGCCGCTGGACGGCGCGCAGGGGAACTCCGTGGCCGTTGTCTGGTCTGTTCCGCAGGAGCAGGCAGCGCAATGGCTGCAGGCCGACGAGGCAGACTTCACGCAGCGCCTGCAGGAAGCCAGCCGCCACGCCCTCGGCACCCTGAGCCTCAGCGGCCCGCGGGCCAGCTGGCCGCTGCAGCAGGCACGGGCGCACCACTGGTGCGGCGCCCTGCCGGGGCAGTCCGCGCAGTCGGCGGCCCGCAGCTGGGTGCTGGCCGGCGACGCGGCGCACAACGTGCATCCGCTGGCGGGCCAGGGCCTGAACCTGGGGCTGGGCGATGCGCGCGCGCTGGCGCGCGTGCTGCACGAGCGCCCCGCCTGGCGCGGCGTTGCCGACCTGCGCCTGCTGCGCCGCTACGAGCGCGAGCGCAAGGCGGCGCTGCTGCCCATGGGCCTGGCCATGGACGGCCTGCAACAGCTTTTCACGCGGCGCGAGAGCGCGCTGCAGGCCCTGCGCAACTGGGGGCTGAAGGGGTTTGAACGCAGCGGGCCACTCAAAGCATGGGTGGCTCGCCAGGCCATGGGGGCCGAGTGATGCCGCGCACCTGCGGCGCACGCCACGAACGCATATTTTGATGAAGGAACGGAAGACCGCAATGAAACTCCTCCCCACCCTGCTGGCTGCAGCCACCCTGTGCCTGGGCATGAATGCATCGGCGCAGGACGCCACGATCCGCAAGGCCCTGGCCGAGCGCATCCCGCAGCTGCAGCAGATCGACGAGGTGCGCCCCACGCCGATGAAGGGTCTGTACGAGGTGCGCATCGGCACCGACCTGTTCTACACCGACGCCCAGGGCAACTACCTGATCCAGGGCGAGCTGATCGACACCAAGGCGCGGCGCAACCTGACCGAGGACCGCATCAACAAGCTGACGGCCGTGGACTACCAGTCCCTGCCGCTGCAGGATGCGTTCACCACCGTGCGCGGCAAGGGCGAGCGCAAGCTGGTCGTGTTCGCGGACCCGAACTGCGGCTACTGCAAGCGCTTCGAGAAGGACCTGCAGAACGTGGACAACGTGACGGTGTACACCTTCCTCTACCCCATCCTGAGCCCCGACTCGGCCGAGAAGTCGCGCAACATCTGGTGCGCCAAGGACCGTTCCGCCACCTGGGACGACCTCATGCTGCGCGACAAGACGCCGGCCGCGGCCAGCTGCGACACGGCCGCGCTGCAGCGCAACCTGGCGTTCGGGCGCAAGCACAAGATCACCGGCACGCCCACGCTGATCTTCTCGGACGGCTCGCGCGTGCCCGGCGCCATCGGCGCGCAGGACGTGGAAAAGCGCCTCGCCGAGATCGCTAGCAGCAAGTAAGCGCCGCATGCGGCCGCCTGCCGACGGCATGGCGGCCGCTTCCAATACAGGAGCTGCTCACGCTTGACGACTCTCGGTTTTGGGCACTTTTCATGTCATAACCTATAGGTAGCAAGCGCAAGCAGCTCTCAAATTGATACCGCTATTTCTGCCCCCATGCCCTCTGCCCCCGCCGCCACGCCCCCCGTCCACTACCGCATCGACCCCGCGCAGGCCCACGCCCATCTCTACCGCGTGACGCTCACCGTGGCCGCGCCCGCGGCGCTGCAGGAGCTGTCGCTGCCCGTGTGGATTCCGGGCAGCTACCTGGTGCGCGAGTTTTCCAAGAACCTGCAGTCGCTGCAGGCCCGCCAGGACGGCGCCGAGGTGCCGCTGGAGCAGCTGGACAAGCACCGCTGGCGCGCGCAGTGCCGCGCCGGCCTGCCGCTGGTGCTGAGCTACGCGGTAGCGGCCTACGACACGTCGGTGCGCACGGCCTGGCTGGACGCCACGCGGGGCTTCTTCAACGGCACCAGCCTGTGCCTGCGCGTGCACGGCCAGGAGGCCACGGCCCACGGCCTGGAGATCGTGCAGCCGCCGGCCATGGCCGGCTGGTCGCTGGCCACGGGGCTGGAGCCCGCGGCGGTGGATGCCACGGGCTTCGGCACCTACCGCGCGCGCAACTACGACGAGCTGGTGGACTGCCCCGTGGAGATAGGCCCGTTCTGGAGCACCGAGTTCACCGCCGGCGGCGTGCCGCACCGGCTGGTGGTGGCGGGCGCCGCGCCCTCGTTCGACGGCGAGCGCCTGGCGCGCGACACGCAGCGCATCTGCGAGGAAATCATCCGCTTCTGGCATGGCGACGGCGCGCCGCCCATGGCCCGCTACGTGTTCATGCTCAACGCGGTGCACGAGGGCTACGGCGGGCTGGAGCATCGCAACTCCACGGCCCTGATCTGCAGCCGCCGCGACCTGCCGCGCCTGGGCCAAAGCGCCAAGGAGATCCAGGCCTGCGAGGGCTACACCACGCTGCTCGGCCTGGTGAGCCATGAGTACTTCCACACCTGGAACGTCAAGCGCCTGCGCCCGGCCGACTTCACGCGCTACGACTACGCGCAGGAGAACTACACACAGCTGCTGTGGTTCTTCGAGGGCTTCACCAGCTACTACGATGACCTGCTGCTGCGCCGCGCGGGCCTGATCGACCACGCGACCTACCTGCGGTTGCTGACCAAGACCACCAACCAGGTGCTGCAGACCCCGGGGCGCCATGTGCAATCGGTGGCGCAGGCCAGCTTCGACGCCTGGGTCAAGTACTACCGCCAGGACGAGAACACCCCCAACAGCACGGTGAGCTACTACACCAAGGGCGCGCTCGTCGCCCTGTGCCTGGACCTGGCGCTGCGCCGCGAAGGCCGAACCACGCTGGACGAGACCATGCGCGCACTGTGGCAGCGCACCGGCGGCGGCCCCATGGCCGAGGCCGACGTGCTCGCGGTGCTGCAGCAGCTGTCGGGCCGCGACTGGTCCGGCGAGATCGCGCAATGGGTGCACGGCACGCACGACCTGCCGCTGGCCGAACTGCTGGCCGCCCACGGCATCACCGTGCAGGCCGACCCCGCACCGATCGCCCAGCGCCTGGGCCTGCGCGTGAACGAGAACCACGGCGTGCAGATCAAGACCGTGCTGCGCGGCGGAGCGGCCGAGGCGGCCGGCTTCATGGCCGGCGACGAATGGCTGGCCCTGGAAACCCCGGGCCAGGCCTGGCGCCTGCACAGGCTCGACGACGTGCCGCTGTACGCCGCCGCCGCCACCGAAATCACCGCCCTGGTGGCCCGCGATCGGCGCCTGCTGCGCCTGGCGCTCACGCTACCGGACGCTGGCGCGGCGGCGGACACGGTGCGCCTGGACGTGCAGGACGCAGCCATCGCGCAGCGCTGGCTCGGCGCCGCCGGCTAGCGGCGCGCCTGCCCGGGCCTTGGGTATAGTCACATGATTCGATTCACTACATACCGGAGATAACCTTGGCCTACGAATGCATCGAAGTCCGCACCGAAGCGGACAAGGTCGGCATCATCACGCTGAACCGCCCCAAGCAACTCAACGCGCTGAACGACCAGCTCATGAACGAGCTAGGCGCTGCCCTGCAGGCCTTCGATTCCGACGAGAAGATCGGCTGCGTCATCCTCACCGGCAGCGAGCGTGCCTTTGCTGCGGGCGCCGACATCGGCGCCATGGCCAAGTACAGCTTCGCCGACGCCTACAAGGGCGACTACATCACGCGCAACTGGGAGCAGATCCGCTCCATCCGCAAGCCCGTGATCGCCGCCGTGAGCGGCTTCGCCCTGGGCGGCGGCTGCGAGCTGGCCATGATGTGCGACTTCATCATCGCCGCCGACAACGCCCGCTTCGGCCAGCCCGAAATCAAGCTGGGCGTGATCCCCGGCGCGGGCGGCACCCAGCGCCTGCCGCGCGCCGTGGGCAAGTCCAAGGCCATGGACATGGCCCTGACCGGCCGCATGATGGACGCCACCGAAGCCGAACGCGCGGGCCTGGTGAGCCGTGTCGTGCCCTTCGAGAAACTCATGGACGAGGCCCTGGGCGCCGCGCTCATCATCAGCGGCTTCTCGCAGATCGCCGTGATGGCTGCCAAGGAGTCGGTGAACCGCGCCTTCGAGGGCACGCTGGCCGACGGCGTGATGTTCGAGCGCCGCCTGTTCCACGCCCTGTTCGCCACGCAGGACCAGAAGGAAGGCATGGACGCCTTCGTGAACAAGCGCACGCCGAATTTCACCCACCTCTAAAAAATAGCTATAATCGCGTTCTCTTGGTCGTATAGCTCAGTTGGTTAGAGCGCAGCATTCATAATGCTGATGTCGAAGGTTCAAGTCCCTCTACGACCACCAGACACAACCCGCAGCGCCCCAGGTGCTGCGGGTTTTTTCTTGGGCAGCTTGGCGGCAACCGCCAGCCACTAGAATTTTCGTTTCAGCCCCTGGATGTACACCATGAACCGCTGCAACACCATTTCCCCCTCCTCCCTGCCACGACGCGGCGGCTGGCTGGCCTCCGTCGCCTGCGCCGCGCTGCTGGGTGCCGCTCTGGTGCCGGCCATCGCCCAGGTGCCCGGCGGCATGGGCCAGAACCGCAACTTTCCGCAGGCCGCACTGCGCGGCACGCTGACCGTCCAGGACGGCGCCATGGCCACGCTGAACGGCCAGCCCATCCGCATGGCACCGGGCATGCGCCTGTTCAGCCCACAGAACGCGCTCGTCATGCGGCACACCGTGCAGGGACAGCCGCTCAAGGTGAACTACGTCATCGAGACCAGCACGGGCATGCTGCTCACGGCCTGGATCCTGACGCAGGCCGAGGCCGACCGCCCCCGCCAGGGCAGCGACACCACGACCTCCAACATCCGCACCGAAGTGGAAACCAAGCCAGCCCTGCTGCGCTGAGGGCCGTGCGCGCCAGCGCGCGGATGCGCCCGGCGCCCGCACGCCGGCCCAGCCATCGAATTGACTCCCCGCACCGCGCTGGCCGCGGTGCCTTGCCATTTGCGAGACACAAGCCATGTCCAAGAAAGTTTTCATCAAGACCTTCGGCTGCCAGATGAACGAGTACGACTCGGACAAGATGGCCGACGTGCTGGGCGCCGCCCAGGGCTACGAGCCGACCGACGACCCCGAGGCCGCCGACCTGATCCTGTTCAACACCTGCTCGGTGCGCGAGAAGGCGCAGGAGAAGGTGTTCTCCGACCTGGGCCGCATCAAGCACCTCAAGAAGAAGGGCGTACTCATCGGCGTGGGGGGTTGCGTGGCCAGCCAGGAGGGCGCGGAAATCATCAAGCGCGCGCCCTATGTGGACGTGGTCTTCGGCCCGCAGACGCTGCACCGCCTGCCCGAGCTGCTGAGCGCCCGCGCGGCCAAGGACAAGCCCCAGGTGGACATCAGCTTTCCCGAGATCGAGAAGTTCGACCACCTGCCGCCCGCGCGCGTGGAGGGCGCCAGCGCCTTCGTGTCCATCATGGAAGGCTGCAGCAAGTACTGCAGCTACTGCGTGGTTCCCTACACGCGCGGCGAGGAAGTCAGCCGCCCGTTCGAGGACGTGCTGGTGGAAGCCGCGGGCCTGGCCGACCAGGGCGTGCGTGAGGTAACGCTGCTGGGCCAGAACGTGAACGCCTACCTGGGTGCCATGGGCGACACGGCGGAGAAGGCCGACTTTGCCCTGCTGCTGGAATACGTGGCCGAGATCCCCGGCATCGAGCGCATCCGCTTCACCACCAGCCACCCCAACGAGTTCACGCCGCGCCTGATCGAGGCCTACGCCAAGCTCCCGCAACTGGTCAGCCACCTGCATCTGCCGGTGCAGCACGGCAGCGACAAAATCCTGATGGCCATGAAGCGCGGCTACACGGCCATGGAATACAAGAGCACGGTGCGCAAGCTGCGCGCCATCCGCCCCGACATGGCCATGAGCAGCGACTTCATCGTGGGCTTCCCCGGCGAAACCGAGGACGACTTCCAGAAGATGATGAAGCTGATCCACGATGTGCGCTTCGACAACAGCTTCAGCTTCATCTTCAGCCCGCGCCCCGGCACGCCGGCAGCCAACCTGCACGACGACACGCCGCACGAGGTGAAGCTGCGCCGCCTGCAGGAGCTGCAGGCCGTGATCAACCAGAACATTCTGGACATCAGCCAGGAGCGCGTAGGCACCGTGCAGCGCCTGCTGGTGGAGGGCGTGTCCAAACGCGACGGCAGCGAACTCATGGGCCGCACCGAGTGCAACCGCGTGGTCAACTTCCCCGGCCAGGAGCGGCTGATCGGCCAGATGATCGACGTACGGATCACCGAAGCCCGCACCTACACGCTGCGCGGCGAGGTACTCACGCGCGAGGCCGCAGGCATCTGACCGCCTGCGCTACGCCGCGCGGCGCACGAAGCGGCCTGCGCGTGCGCCCGTACCCCGGCCTTCGGCCGTGTAGCTCAGCACCCCGTTGACCCACACGCGTTCGATCCCTTCGCTGAACTGCGCCGGGCTTTCATAGCTCGCCCGGTCGCGCACACGCACGGGGTCGAACACCACCACGTCGGCATGGTGGCCCGCGCACAGCACGCCGCGCCCGGCAATGCGAAAGCGCGCCGCAGACAGCCCCGTCATCTTGTGCACGGCCTCTTCCAGGCGCAGCACCCCCTTCTCGCGCCAGTAGCAGGCCAGCACGCGCGGGAACGCCCCCCACAGGCGCGGGTGCGGCCGCTCGTCGTGCGGCAGGCCGTCCGAGCCGATCATGGCCTGCGGGTGCGCGATGACGCGCTCCACATCCTCCTCGCACATCTGGAAGTAACAGGCACCGCCAGGCTGCAGGCGGTCGCATGCCTCGCGCTCGCCCACGTCCCACTCCTTCGCGATGTCCTTGAGGTAGCGCCCCACCATCTCGGGGTGCGGCTGGCTGCCGGTGATGAGGATGTCGATCACGCCGTCCACAAGATCGGTGCGCAGCACCGTGGACCCCGCGGTGTAGGGATACACGTCCAGGCTGATCGGCTGCCCGCGGCCCAGCGCGTCGATCAGCGGCAGCGTCTCGCGCGTACGGCCCCAGTTGGCCGCGCCCGCGCACTTGTGGTGCGAGAGCACGAGCGGCAGACCGGCCTGGCGTGCGGTCCGGGCAGCCTCCTGCAGCGCGGGCAGGATGCCCGCAAGCTCATCGCGGATGTGCGTGGCGTACACCCCGCCATGCCGCGCCGCAGCCGTGGCCAGCGCCACCAGTTCGTCGAGGTCGGCCGCGTAGGCCTCCTTGTAGAACACGCCCGAGGACAGCCCCAGCGCGCCGGCCTCCATGGCCTCGCGCACGCTGTCCGCCATGGCCTCGCGTTCGGCGGGCGTGGCGGCGCGGTCCAGCCGCTCCATGTGGCGCATGCGCAGCGCCGTGTGGCCCACGAGCGCGGCCACGTTCACGCCAGGGCATGCAGCGTCCACGGCGCGGGCATAGGCAGCCACGTCAGCGTGCCGGAACTGACGCCGCCCGAGCAGCGACAGCGGCGCCTGCGGCGCATCGGTCACCACGGGGGCGAGCGAGATGCCGCAATTGCCGACGATCACGGTGGTCACGCCCTGCGACAGTTTGGGCAGCATGTCCGGCGCCTCGATCACCGCCGCATCGTCGTGCGTGTGCACGTCGATGAAGCCCGGCGCCACCACCTTGCCCGTGCAGTCAACCTCCTCGATGCCGCCACTGCGCCAGGGCGCGAGCTGCTCCGCACCAAGGGCTGGGGCGATCGCGGCAATGCGCCCCTCGGCTAGCAACACCTCGCCAGCCCAGGCGGGCTGGTCCGTACCGTCCACGATGCGCCCACCGCGCAACCAAGTCGCCGCCATGTCAGCCTCTCCGCGCCGAAGGTGGCGCACTGCGGTCCATCACGCCCTCGTACTCGGCGCTGTCGAAGCCATGCTTGTGGAGCAGCTGCTTGAACTGCTGCAGCCCGCGCGTGGCCACGGGGCCCAGCTTCTGTGCGAGGCGCACGGTCAAAATCTCGATGACCACGAGATGGGCCAGATACGCCTCGGTGCCCACGCGCATCACGGCGTCCTGCGGCACCGAGACGGCCAGGAGCAGGTCGGCCGTCTCGGCCAGCGGCGTATCGGGCTGCGTGAGGGCCACCACGGTAGCGCCCTGCGAGCGCGCAAAGCGCGCCGCCTCGATGGTGTAGGGCATGCGGCCCACGTGCGAGATCACGAAGGCCACGCCGTCGGGTCCCAGCGTGCTCGCCGAAACGAGCTGCTGGTGTGCGTCAAAGATGGCGTTGGCCGGGCGCCCCAAGCGAAACAGCCGGCTCTGCAGTTCGCTGGCCATGAAGGTTGAGGCCGCACCCACAGAGTAGCAGTCGATGCGGTGCGCCTGCGCAAGGCACGTGGCCACGCGGTCGATCATGTCCACGTCGATGCGTCGGCCCAGGTCGGCCAGCGAGGAAACGGCCGCATGCACGATCTTGCTCGCCACGTCCTGCACCGAATCCTCGGCCAGCACGCTGCGGTGGATGTAGGAGCCCGAGACGGCCAGGTCCTGCGCGAGCGCGAGCATGAACTCGCGCACCGAGTCATGGCCAAAGCTGCGGCAGGTGCGCACGACAGTCGGCATCGAAACGCCAGCCTGCTGCGCAAGCTGTTCCACCGTGGCGGCCACGGCCGCGCGCGGATCCTCCAGCACACAGCGCACCACACGGCGCTGCGCCTCGGGCAATTGGTCCAGGCGCTCGCGCATCTGCTGCAGCAAGCCCGGCGCGGAAGAAGACATCGCAAGTTCCGCCATGGCTCAGAAGTGTGTGTGGATGGCACCCGTGACGGTGCCATCGTCCTCGACCACGGGCATCCAGCGCCACTTGTCGAACGTGGTGCAGGGGTGCGATATGCCCAGCTCCACGCGGTCGCCGACGCGCGGCTGCGTGTCTTCGGAGGCCGCGGCATCGAAGCGCAGGTAGGCGTGGTGGTCGTTGAGCGCGCTGATGCTCCAGCCCAAGGGGGCACTCTGCGCCTGGCGCGCGCCGCGCCGCGCCAGGGCCACGGGCGTGGGCATCTCAAGGTCGTAGGAAATGTCGCGCCGGCCGCAGGTCAGCAAGGCCAGGCCGGGCTCGGGCACCGACTGCACCATGGCCCACACGGTCAGCGCGGGGCGCAGCGAGGCGTCGAGCCCCTCGCGCCGCTCCACCAGCTTGAGAAAGCGCATGTAGTTGCCGTGGTCGTGCGTGACATAGCAGCCCGAGCGCAGCACGCCGCGCACGGGGCGCGACAGGCCCTGCGTCTGCAGCAGCGGCACCACCAGATCGAACACTGCCGAGCCGCCGGCCGTGAGCAAAATGTCCTCGTCTCCCGGATCCCACAGGCCCTCGACGTCACAGGCGCGGGCAGCCTCGGTCACGCGGCGCACCAGCGCCGTGACCTCGCGCGCGTCGTGCTCGCTGTCACAGCGCGCAACCCCGCCCTCGTAGCATTCGATGCCGCCCAATTGCACGGCGCGCGACGCGGCAATGGCGCGGGCCAGCTCCAGCGCCTCCTCCAGGCGGCGGCAGCCCGTGCGCTGGCCAGGAATCCCCATCTCCAACAGCACATCGAACACCCGCGCGCTTGCGCGCCGCGCCGTCCAGTCCTCAATGAGTGCGAGCTGCGCGCGCGAATCGACCAGGAACCACAGCCGCAGATCGGCGTGCCGCGCCAGCAGTGCGTCGAGCGCGTCGAGGTCGCTGTCACAGACCACCTGGTTGGCGATGATGACGCGCCGCGCCCCGGCACCCACGCCCATACTGGCCTGGAAGGTCGTGGCGAACGTAAGCCCCCAGGCCCCGTGGGCGAGCTGCTGCGCGAACAGCTCGGGCGCCAGAGTGGTCTTGCCGTGCGGCGCCAGCAGAACGCCCTTGCGCCGCGCGAAGTCCTGCATCCAGGCCAGGTTGTGCGCCAGTGCCGAGCGGCGCAGCACGGCCAGAGGCAGCGGCAGGTCGTCGGCCAGCACGTTCCAGCCGCGCTGGGCGATCTCACTCGCGCGGCATGGCGTAGCCATGAGGGGAAAGCCCTTGCAGGAGGCGTCGAGCAAGGGGTCGGAAAGACTGTGGGTTGTCATGGTGTGGAGATATCAGTCATCACGCCAGCAGGCGGTTAGACGGCCGGGAGCGACCTCGCGCAGCGCCATGTCGGTGCTTGCGCAGGCGGCCTCCGCCCGGGGGCAGCGGGTGCGGAACACGCAGCCCGACGGCGGATGCGCCGGGCTGGGCAGATCGCCCTGCAGCAGCGGAATGCTACGCCGCCGGGCGGGATCGGGAATGGGCGCGGCATCCAGCAGCGCGCACGTGTAGGGGTGCAAGGGCCTGGCGTAGAGCGCCTCGGTGGGGGCGATCTCCATCACGCGGCCCAGGTAGAGCACCACCACGCGGTCGCACAGGTATTCCACCACGTCGAGGTCATGCGAGATGAACAGCAGCGTGAGGCCGAGCTGTTCCTTGAGTTCGCCCAGCAGGTTCACCACCTGGGCCTGGATGGACACGTCGAGCGCCGACAGCGGCTCGTCGGCCACGATGAAGCGTGGCTGCACGGCCAGGGCCCGCGCGATGCCGATGCGCTGGCGCTGACCGCCCGAGAACTCGTGCGGGAAGCGTTCGGCGTGCTCGGGCCGCAGCCCCACCTGCGCCAGCAGTTCATGGATGCGCGGCAGCCGCGCCGCGCCGCGCGCGAGGCCGTGGGTGTCCAGCGCCTCGCCGATCACGTCGCGGATGCGCATGCGCGGATTCAGGCTTGCATAGGGGTCCTGGAAGATGATCTGGATCTGCGAGCGCAGCGGCCGCAGACGCGCGGACGACAGCGTCGCCAGGTCTTGCACGCCCTGCGCGCCGTGGTAGAGCATCCGGCCCTCGGTCGGCTCGACAAGGCGCGTGAGCAGCCGGCCGATGGTGCTCTTGCCCGAGCCGGATTCGCCGACCAGGCCCAGGGTCTCGCCCATGCGCACGGAAAAGCTCACGCCGTCCACCGCGCGCACGGGGTGCGGCCCATGGCCGAAATGCTTGCGCAGTCCTTGCACCTCCAGCAGGTTCTCGATCGCGCTCATGCCCAGGCCTCCTCGCCAACATGGATGCAGCGCGCCTGGCGCTGCGCGCCAGTGTCGGCCAGCGCCGGCATGCGCTCGTCACAGGCAGGGGTGTGGCGGTCGCAGCGCGGCCCGAAGGCACAGCCCGGCGGCGGCGCGAGCGGGCTCGCCACCTGCCCAGGAATGGCGGCCAACCTCAGCCTGGTGCCCGGGCCAGCCCAGCGCCGCGCGATGCCCGGCAGGCAGGCCAGCAGGCCGCGTGTATAGGGATGCTGCGGATTCGCGAACAGTGCGTGCACGGGCGCGGACTCGACGATGCGGCCCGCATACATCACGGCCACGGCGTCGGCGTACTGCGCCACCACGCCGAGGTTGTGCGTGACGAACAGCAGGCTCATGCCCGTCTCCTTCTGCAGGCGCCCCATGAGCGCGAGGATCTGCGCCTGGATGGTCACGTCCAGCGCCGTCGTGGGTTCGTCGGCGATCAGCAGCGTGGGGCTGCAGGCCATGGCCAGCGCGATCATCACACGCTGGCGCATGCCGCCCGAGAGCTGGTGCGGATACTCATCCACGCGCTGCGCGGCAGCCGGAATCTCGACGAGCTCTAACATGCGCCGCGCATGGGCGCGCGCCGCCGCGCGGTCCAGCCCCAGGTGCAGGCGCGCGCTCTCGGCGATCTGCTCGCCCACGGTGAGCACGGGGTTCAGGCTGGTCATGGGCTCCTGGAACACCATGGCGATCTCGTTGCCGCGCAACGCGCGCTTGGCCGGCTCGGGCAGGGCCAGCAGGTCCACGCGCCCGCCATCGCGCCGCACGAACCAGGCCTGGCCGCCCACCTGCGCCTGCGAGGTGCGCGCATGCAGGCCCATGAGCGACAGGCTGGTGACCGATTTGCCAGAGCCCGACTCGCCCACGAGTGCCAGCGTCTCGCCGGGCCGGATCGCGAAGGACACGTCGGCCACGCTCTGGATGCGCCCCGCGTCGGTGGCAAACGAAGTGGACAGCCCCTGCACCTGCAGCCGGGGCGCGGTGGATTGCGATGGAATGCTCGTCATGCGGCCTTCTTGAGCTTGGGGTCGAGCAGATCGCGCACGCCGTCGCCCAGCATCTGCAGCGACAGGGCCGTGAACACGATGGCAAGCCCGGGATAGAGGATGGTCCAGAACGCCCGGTCGGACGACTCGAGGCTGCCCGCGATCATGGTGCCCCAGGTAGGAATGTCGGGCGGCACGCCTACGCCCAGGAAGGACAGCCCCGCCTCGGCCAGGATGGCATAGGCGAAGATGAACGTGACCTGCACCAGCACGGGCGACACCAGGTTGGGCAGGATATGGCGCCACAGAATGCGCGGCGTGCCCACGCCGAGCGCACGCGCAGCGTCCACGAACAGCAGTTCGCGCAGCACCAGCGTGGCCGCGCGCACCACGCGGGCCACGCGCGGCGTGTAGACGATCACGAGCGCGAGCGTCACGTTCCACAGCGAGGCGCCGAGAATGGACACGAGTGCAATGCCGAGCAGGATGTCGGGAAAGGACATCATCGCGTCCACGCAGCGCATGACGGGCGCGTCGAGCCGACGGAAGAACCCCGCGAGCATGCCCAGCAGCGTGCCCAGCAGCACCGCCCCGGCGGCCGTGCACAAGCCGATCAGCAACGAATAGCGCGCGCCGTGCACGATGCGCAGCATCACGTCGCGGCCCAGCTCGTCGGTACCCGCCCAGTGCGTGGGCGAAGGGGCGCGCAGTCGCTCGCTCACCGAGATCGCATTGGGGTCGGTATCCGACACCCAAGGGAACACCAGGGCCACGAGCACCACGCCCGCCAGCACCAGCGCCGCCGCCAGCACCACCTTGCGCGCGAACAGCCGCGCGGCCACATTGCGCCAGCGCGCCATCATTTCGCCTCCAGACGGATGCGCGGGTCGACCACGGTGTAGAGCAGGTCGATCGCGAGGTTGATGAACACATACACGGCCGCTATCACCAGCAGCGTGCCCTGGATCACGGGGTAGTCGCGCCGCAGCACGGCACGCACCACGAGGTTGCCCACGCCGGGCAGGTTGAACACGGTTTCGGTCACGACGGTGCCACCAATCATGAGCGCCAGCGTGAGCCCCAGCACCGTGACGATGGGCACGAGCGCGTTGCGCAGCACATGCTTGACCATGACCGTGCCCTCGGCCAGCCCCTTGGCCCGTGCCGTGCGCACGTAGTCCTCGCCCAGGATGTCGAGCATGGACGCGCGCGTGAAGCGGATGATGAGCGCCGAGTTGAGCACGCCCAGCACAAGCGCGGGCAGCAGCAGGTGCGTGAGCCGCTCGCCGAACGGCGAATCGGGATTGCCATAGCCCGATGCGGGGAACCAGCCCAGCTTGACGGCGAAGACCTGGATCAGGATGAGCCCGAACCAGAAGCTCGGCACGCTCGCGCCCAGCATGGCCACGCTGGACAGCGCCTGGTCGCCCGGGCTGCCGCGCCAGATGGCGGCCGCCATGCCGCAGGGCACGCCGATCAGCGCGGCGATGCCCACGGCGAACAGCGCAAGCATCAGCGTGGGCTCGGCGCGCTCGAGCAGCGCCTGGGCCACGGGCCGCTGCAGGAAGATCGACTGCCCCAGGTTGCCCTGCAGCAGTTCGCCCACCCAGAGCGCGAACTGCGTGGGTAACGGTTTGTCGAGGCCGTACTGCACGCGCGCCTGGGCAATGTCCTCGGCCATGGCCTGGTCGCCCAGCAGCAGCGCCACCGGGTCACCCGAGGCCAGCCGCGTGAGCGCAAACACGAGCACCGCGACGATGGCGAGCACGACCAGGGCGCCGCCCAGGCGGCCCGCAAGGAATCTCAGCATGGAATACCCCTAGCGCCGATGAATCACTTGGCCAGGCCGGTGTTCCAGAAGAACGGCCAGATCGACGGCGTGTAGCCCTGCAGCTTGGCGGAGCGCGCCGAGAGGCTGTTGAACTTGCCCACCTCGATGAAGGGCACCTCGTCGTACACGAGCTGCTGCACGCGGCCCCACAGCGGCCCGCGCTTGGCCAGGTTGGTCTCCTGGTTGAAGGCCGTGAGCGCGGCCTTCTTGGCGGGCGTGTCCCACCAGCCAGGTGCGCCGTCGCCCAGCTGCGGCGGCGACAGCATGGGCTCAGGGAACAGGCCCGAGTGCGTGAAATACAGGTCCCAGAGCTTGGGGTCGTTGCGGCGCTGCACCAGCGTGGCCCAGTCCACCACCTGCAGCTCGGTCTTGAAGCCGGCCTTCTTGAGCTGCTCGGCCGTCACCAGCGCCATGTTGTAGTGGAACTCGTACTGGCGGCTGGCCATGATGCGCACGGGCTGGCCGTTGTAGCCCGCCTTGGCAGCCTGGTCCTTGGCCGCCTGGGGGTTGCGCTCGTTGTACTGCTTGGCGCCCGCGTCGGCGTAGTACGGCGTGCCCTTGGGGAAGAAGTTGGGCTCCACGGCGAAGAAGCGGTTGTCGCCGAAGCCCGCCGCCATCAGCTCGCCCTGGCCCACGGCCGTCTGCAGCGCGCGGCGCAGCGCGGGGTTGGCCAGCACGCCCTCCTTGGTATTGAGCACGATGTAGGGGAAGCCGAAGTTCTGGGTCACGATCGGCACCACGGCCGGCGCGCCCTTCTCCACGCGGCCCGCGGCCTCGACGGGTAGCAGGTCGGCGTAGTGGAACTGGCCCGACAGCGCGCCCTCGACGCGCGTGTTGGCATTGGGCACGGGCACGAAGCGCAGCTCGTCGAGCAGCGCCTCGCGCTTGCCCGCGTAGCCGCTCGCGGGCTCCTTGCGCGCGCTGTAGCCGTCGTGGCGCACGAGCACGGTGAACTGGTCGGGGCGGCGCTCCTTGAGCTTGTAGGGGCCGGTGCCGATGAATTCCTTGAGCTGCGGCGCCAGGCTTTCCTTGGCCATGATGGCCGCCATGCCCGTGGGCAGCGCCAACTGTGCCAGCAGCGGCGCGTAGGGGGCCTTGAGCTTGATCTCCACGGCCAGCGGCCCGCGCGCCGCGAGCGCCTCCACCTCCTTGGCGACCGACTTGCCGCGCGGCGACAGGTCCATCCAGCGGCGCAGCGAGGCCACCACGTCCTCGGCATCGAGGTCGCGGCCGTTGTGCAGCTTCACGCCCTTGCGCAGCGCGATGGTGTAGACCAGGCCGTCCTTGGACACCGTGGGCAGCGCTTCCGCCAGCATTGGCGCGAGGGCCCACTGCGCGTCGAAAGTGTAGAGCGGCTCGTACACATGCTGCATGATCGTGCCGACGAGATCGGCCGTGGACACCATGGGGTCCAGCCCCTGCGGCTCCCCGATCATCGCGAGATTGGCCGCACCGCCAGCGGGCGCGGCCTGTGCCGCCCCCAGGCCCCACACCAGGGCCACCGATGCCGTCGCCAGCCCCAGCACCCCGCGGCGGGCCATGCGGGCCGCCCCTGACCGCAGCAGCGATGGACGATTGGATTGTGATTGCATCGTAGCCCCTGTGAGTAATAAAATTACATTTCAGATCGTATTTCAAGCAGAAAAGCGGTAATTACGGGGTTTACCCTGCCTTATTGAGTAAAAACATTACACAAGGAGCACGCCATGTCGCTGGTAGAAATGCTGGGCCAACCCCCTCTGGCCTCGGACCGCCAGGCCCGTCCCCTGTCCCCCGCCACCCGCGCCGGGGACTTCGTCTTCGTTTCGGGCCAGGTGCCGACCAACGACCAGGGCGAGGTCATCGTTGGCGGCATTGAGGCGCAGACGCGCCAGGTCTTCCAGCGCCTCGAAGCCGCGCTCGCGCTGGCCGACTGCACGTTGCAGGACGTGGCCAAGGTCAGCGTCTGGCTGGCCGACGCGCGCGACTTCGGCAGCTTCAACCGCGTCTACATGGAGTGCTTTGGCACGCACCGCCCCGCGCGCTCGACGGTGCAGTCACTACTCATGGTGGACGCCAAGGTCGAGATCGACGTCACGGCCTACAAGCCGCGCGGCTGAGCAGGTCCGCCCTGAGCGGCGGCAAAGCCTGGGCCCCAACCACGCCGGGCGAGGCCCGGGTCAAGCGCAACCAGCCCCGCCCCGGCGAGCCGCAGAACCTGCAGAGCTTCGGCGGTGGCGCCCTGCTCGCGCCGTGGCAGCTTGAAGACGGGGACATGCGACGCGCCCGGGGCACGGTCGTGGCGCTTGTCCAGTCACGAATTAGCTATTATTTTTGTAGCTACTTGCGCTTGCCAGCAAAGCGCCAGCGGCCTATTTGATTAAAAAGGCAGCTTGGGCATGCCGCCGCCCATGCCCTTCATGCCGCCCATCTTCTTCATGAGCTTCATGAGGCCGCCGCCCTTCATCTTCTTCATCATGCCCTGCATCTGCTCGAACTCGTTGAGCAGGCGGTTCACCTCCTGCACCTGCACGCCAGCGCCCTGGGCGATGCGCTTCTTGCGCGTGGCCTTGATGAGTTCGGGCTTGCGGCGCTCCAGCGCCGTCATGCTGCAGATGATGCCTTCCTTGCGACGGATGTCGCGCTCGGCCTTGTCCATGTCCACCTGACCGGCCTTGGCCGTGAGCTGCGCGGGCAGCTTGTCCATGAGGCTGGACAGGCCGCCCATCTGCTTCATCTGCTGCAGTTGCCCCAGGAAGTCGTTGAGGTCGAAGCCGTCACCGCTCTTGACCTTGGCGGCGAGCTTTTGCGCTGCCTCCATGTCCACGCCGGCCGTGACCTGTTCGACCAGGGCCACGATATCGCCCATGCCCAGAATGCGGCCAGCATGGCGCTCGGCGTCGAACACCTCCAGGCCGTCGATTTTCTCGGACACGCCGGCGAACTTGATGGGCGCCCCCGTAACCTGCCGCACCGACAGCGCCGCGCCGCCGCGCGAGTCGCCGTCCAGTTTGGTCAGCACGATGCCCGTGAGCGGCAGCGCCTCCTTGAAGGCCTTGGCCGTGTTCACGGCGTCCTGGCCCTGCATGGCGTCGACGACGAACAGGGTTTCGACGGGGTTCAGCACCGCGTGCAGGTCCTTGATTTCCTGCATCAGCACTTCATCGATGGCCAGGCGGCCGGCCGTGTCCACCAGCAGCACGTCGAAGAAATGCTTGCGGGCGTAGTCCAGCGCCGCCAGGGCGATGTCGCGCGGCTTCTGGTCGGGCGTGCTCGGGAACCACTCGGCGCCCGCCTGCTTGGTGACGGTCTTGAGCTGCTCGATGGCGGCGGGGCGGTACACGTCGCCCGACACGGTCAGCACCTTCTTCTTGCGCTTTTCTATCAGGTGCTTGGCCAGCTTGGCCGTGGTGGTGGTCTTGCCCGCGCCCTGCAGGCCGGCCATCAGGATGATGGCCGGCGGCTGGGCGTTCAGGTTGATGTCCACCACACCCTCGCCCATGGTGGCGGCCAGTTCCCTGTTGACGATGGACACCAGCGTCTGCCCGGGCTTGAGCGAGCCCAGCACCTCCTGGCCCAGGGCCTTGTCCTTGACGCGGGCGATAAAGTCGCGCACGACGGGCAGGGCCACGTCGGCCTCCAGCAGGGCCATGCGCACCTCGCGCAGCATGTCCTGCACGTTGGATTCGGTGATGCGGGCCTGGCCGCGCATCTCCTTGACGAGACGGGTGAGTTTTTCTGTGAGTGCGGAGGCCATTGCCAAGTGCTCCTGATGCGTCGGCGCAGGCATGCCGCCGGCCGATGATCCTGCCCCGGCGACCGGGGGCGAAAGGCTAAACTGCCAACCCATGATTTTACCCAGTGCTTCCCCGCTAGGCTGGCTGTTGGCCCTGGCAACCGCCGCCGCCTATGCGCTTGCCGCGGCCGTGGCATCCCGCGGCAAGGCCGCGGACCGCAGCCACCTGGCCATGGCCCCCGCCTGGGCACTGCACGCCTGCGCCCTGGCCTGGGGCCTGATTGGAAGCGCCCCCCACTTCGGCTTTGCCGCCGCCCTGTCGATGACAGCCTGGCTGGTGCTCACCACCTACGCCGTGGAGCGCCAGCTGTTTCCCCAGATGCGCGCACGCTGGGTGCTGTGCGCGCTCGGGGGCGTGGCCGTGCTCGTGGCGGCACTGTTTCCCGGCCGCCCGCTGCATGTGTCGGCCTCGCCGTGGCTGCCGCTGCACCTCACCCTGGGCATCGCATGCTACGGCCTGTTTGCCGCCGCCGTGGTCCACGCCTGGCTCATGAACCGCGCAGAGCGGCAGATCCGCCAGGCGGCCGATTCGCACAGCGGCATGCCGCTGTTGACGCTGGAGCGCCTCACGTTCCGCTTCGTCACTGCCGGCTTCGTGCTGCTGTCGGCCACGCTGGTCGCCGGCTGGCTGTTTGGCGAGCAGCTCTACGGCCTCGCCTGGCGCTGGGACCACAAGGCCGTGTTCTCCCTGCTGGCCTGGGTCACGTTTGCCGTGCTACTGCTAGGCCGGTCGCGCTTTGGCTGGCGCGGCCGCAATGCCGTGCGCGTGCTGTATGCCGGCACCGGCCTGCTGCTGCTGGCCTATGTCGGTTCGCGCTTCGTGATGGAAGTCGTCCTGGGGCGCGCGGCATGAAATACCTGGTCCTGCTGCTGGTGATCGCCATCGTCTACGCCGCATGGCGCGGCCAGCGCCGCCCGCCGCCCCGCCAGGGCCCCACCAAGAACACCCGCATCGCACCGCCGCAGGACATGGTGGGCTGCGCACATTGCGGCGTGCACCTGCCGCGCAGCGAAGCCCTGTGGGATGGCGGGCGCAGCTACTGCAGCCGCGCGCACCAGGAGCGGGGCCCTGCCTGACCGCATGGCGCACCCAATGCCCACGCAGCCCGCCGCCCCCCCCCCCGGCCACCCACCTTTCCTGCGGCTGTGGAACGCCTTCCTCACGGCGCGCGTCATGGTGGCGCTGGCGCTGCTGCTGCTGCAGTTGCTGGGCCTAGCGCTCAACCAGGCCAGCGAGCCCGCGCTGCTGGGCGCCTGCTTCGCCTATCTGATCGCCTCCCTGCTGCTGCGGGTGTTCGGGCACCACGCACCGCCCGATCCCCGGCCGGGCCTCCACTGGCTGCCCTCGATCGGCGTGGACATCTTGTTCATCAGCACGCTGCAGGTACTGCAGCAGTCCGGCAGCATGCACTTCACCCCGCTGTTCGGCCTGCCCATCCTGATGGCCGGCGTGCTGGGCACGCTGACGCTGGCCCTGGGCACCACCGCGGGCGCGACCCTGCTGCTGCTGGCCTGGGCCTGGTGGACGGGCGAGCAGAGCGGCACCGACGGCGCGCAGCGCTATTTGCAGACGGCGGTGACGGGCACGGGCTACTTCATCGTCGCCTATCTGGTGCATCTGCTGGCAGCCAAGCTCACCAGCGAGCAGCAGACCGCGCGGCGCAGCCAGATGGATGCGCGCACGCAGAAAGCCGTCAGCGCCCTCGTCATGCAGCACGTGGCCGACGGCGTGCTGGTGCTGGACCGCCAGGGCCAGGTACGGCTGGCCAATCCCGCGGCGCTGCTGTTGTTGAGCCCTGACGCCAAGGCATCCACCCTGCCCCTGGCACTGGCACATGCCTCCGCCTGGAGGCCCCTGCTGGACCTGGCGCAGGACACGTTCCGCCTGGAGCAGCCGCGGCATGCCGACGTGAACATCCTCCACGAGGGACAAAGCCCCATGGGCCTGCGCATCCGCACCTGGCTCACCCATACGCCGGGAGCCGCGGGCGCCCTGGATGCGGAGCAGCTGTGCGTGATGTTCCTGCATGACCTGCGGGAGATGGAGGCCCGGCTGCGCACCGAGAAGCTGGCGGCCATGGGCCGCATGTCGGCCGCGGTGGCGCACGAGATCCGCAACCCGCTGGCGGCCATCGTCCAGGCCAACGAGCTGCTGGACGAAGACCTGGACGACCCGGGCCACAAGCGCCTGACCCACATGGTCCGGCAAAACGCCGACCGGCTGGTGCGCATCACGGAGGACGTGCTGGACATCGCCCGGGTGCAGCACCAGATTGGCCATGCATCCTCGTCCACTCTGGCGCTGGACTCCACGGTACTCCAGATCTGGAACGACTGGCAGGCACACGACCCCGCCCGCCGCCGGGGCAAGCTGGTGCTGGATGCGGGCGCGGCGCAGGTGGAGTTCGACGCCGAGCACCTGCGGCGGGTGCTGGTGAACCTTCTGGACAACGCCTTGCGCTACATGGGGCCTGAGCCCGATTCGCTGTATCTCACCACGCGCGCCACGCCCGGCGGCAAGGTCGGCCTGCAGGTCTGGAGCGATGGCGCTCCGCTGGACAAGTCCGTGGAACGCCACCTGTTCGAGCCCTTCTTTTCCTCGGAAAGCCGCTCCAGCGGCCTGGGGCTCTACATCTGTCGCGAGCTGTGCCAGCGCCATGGCGCGGCCATCGGCTACCAGCGCACCAACCGAAGCCTCGCACGGGGCGATGTCGCAGGAAATGCCTTCACCGTCACATTCCGCAGCCTCCTGCGGCCCGCCGACACGGCATCACTGTTTGACACAATCGTGGTGTGACACGAACGGACAGACCTATGAACGCCCCCGCAGCCTCCATTCTCGTCGTCGATGATGAGCCCGACCTGCGCACGCTCTACGAGCTGACGCTGCTGCGCGAGGGTTATCGCGTAGAAACCGCGGCCAGCGTCGACGAAGCACGGCAGCAGTTGAAAACCCAGAAGTTCGATGCGGTGATCACCGATATGCGGCTGCCCGATGGCTTCGGCATGGACCTGCTGCACGACCTGCGCGACCAGCAGCGACGGGAGCGCTGCGTGGTCATGACGGCCTACGGCTCCGCTGAGAATGCCGTGGAGGCACTGCGCTCGGGCGCCTTCGACTACCTGACCAAGCCCATGGACCTGAAGCAGTTCCGGTCGGTCGTGGCCTCGGCCGTGCAGGGAGTGGGCGGCGTGCTGCCCGCCGCCAGGGCACCGCGGCCCAGCAGCCGCACCGTCACGGGGTGGGCCGACGCGCAGGATCCGGTGCTGGAGCGGCTGATCGGCGACTCCGAAGCCATGCGCAACGTGAAGCAGCGCATCGCCAAGGTGGCCCGTAGCATGGCGCCCGTACTGATCCGCGGCGAATCCGGCACCGGCAAGGAACTGGTGGCGCGCGCGCTGCATGGCAGCAGCCAGCGCGCCGACGGCCCGCTGGTCGCCGTGAACTGCGGCGCCATCCCCGAGAACCTGCTCGAGGCCGAATTCTTCGGCGCGCGCAAGGGCTCCTACACCGGCTCCACCCACGACCGCGAAGGCTACTTCCAGGCCGCCCGTGGCGGCACGCTGTTCCTGGACGAAATTGGCGACCTGCCGCTGGCCATGCAGTCCAAACTGCTGCGCGCCATTCAGGAGCGCAGCATCCGTCCCCTGGGCTCCACCCAGGAGGAGTCCGTGGACGTGCGCATCGTCAGCGCCACGCACCGCGACCTGGCTGCAGACGTACAGGCCGGACGCTTCCGTCAGGACCTGTACTACCGCCTGAACGTGATCGAACTACTGATCCCGCCATTGCGGGAGCGGCGCGAGGACCTGCCCGCGTTGTGCGACGCATTGCTCGCACGGATCGAACAGGAATCGGGCGTCACCGTGCCCCGTCTGACCGCAGAGGCACTGCGCCGTATCGCTCAGCACCCGCTCACCGGCAATGTCCGCGAACTGGAGAATCTGCTGCACCGCGCGGTCGCCCTAAGCGACGGACATGAACTGCATGTGGAATGCCCCCCACCCGCAGCGGGCGACGACGCCGAGTCCCCCGCCGTCCAGCAACGCACGCCACACACCAGCAGCGCGCGAGCGGAGGAGGCCCCCTCCCCACCGTTGGCGGCCGCCACCGCCGACATGGCACTGCCCAGCGACCTGCAAGCCTGGCTGGACGAGCAGGAGCGCGAAATCCTCGTGCGCGCCCTGCATGAAGCGGGCTTTAACCGCACGGCCACCGCCGCCCGCCTGGGGATCAGCCTGCGGCAAATTCGCTACCGCATCGCACGGCTGAACATCGCTGCTCCGCAGGATGGCGACAACCATGGCGACACAGAGTAAGCCGCGGCAACACCGGCGGCCACTCTGGCAAGGCGGCTGGTACACACCGGCACGGCCCATGGTTTCGCCCAACCATGGAACTCGGCCAGCCGGCGCTGTCGTCGACCTGATCGTCGTGCATTCGATCAGCCTGCCCCCCGGCCAATATGGCGGCACAGAGGTGCACCGGTTGTTCACCAACCGGCTCGACTGGGATGCGCACCCCTACTTCCAGACGATTCGGGGAATGGAAGTTTCCGCCCATTTCTTCATCAGCCGCAGTGGCGCACTCTGGCAATTCGTGGATACGGACCTGCGTGCCTGGCATGCCGGCAGGTCCCGTTACCGCGGACGTGACGCCTGCAACGATGACTCCATCGGCGTGGAGCTGGAAGGCCTGGAGGGCCTGGACTTCGAGGACGCGCAGTACGCCACGCTAACCGCCCTGTGCGCCGCACTGTCGCACCGCTACCCCGTCCGCTACATCGCCGGGCACGAACATATTGCGCCCCACCGCAAGGGCGACCCCGGGCCAGGATTTCACTGGGAAAGGCTGCGGTCGGCCTTTGCCGGCTCAGGCATCCTGTTTCCACCGATGCCATCCCAACCATTCGCCGGCAAGGTTTTTCAAAATATGCGATTTCGCAACAGCGAAGATCACGGTGCCACAGCCTGACCGCTAGACATGGCGGACGCTATCGAAGGAAAAGCGCCGCAATCCCGCGCCACCATTGAAAACAGCCGCGCACGCCCCCTCGCAGCACGGGGCCACACGGCCCCGGCCCCACCCACCGACAGTGATCGGCTCCGCAGTTTCTCTGCTCAGCCTCTTTCCGGGGATACACTACCTGTAGTGTCTTGAACCCCAAAGACACCCCAGATATAGTGTGCTGCGGCCCAAACATCGCCGTCAGCCACCCAGTGCTGACGGCGACTTTACCGCCCGCTTGGCCACCTTCCGACACCACCCAGAGAGGAATACATGCAAGCTGCGCCCCTTTCCCCCGCCATTGACACCACCCCGTCCTCGCAGGCCCTTGCCGCAGACACCCCTCCACCGGCGGCCGCAGCCGGCACGCTCACCCACTACCAGATCATCCGCCGCAATGGCGCGGTCGTGCCCTTCGAGCCACAGAAGATCGCCGTGGCCATGATGAAGGCCTTTCTTGCCGTACACGGCACCCAGGGCGCCGCCTCGGCCAGCGTGCGCGAGACGGTGGACCAGCTCACGCAGACGGTGGTGCGCGCCCTGATGCGTTCACGCCCGAACGGCGGCACCTTCCACATCGAGGATGTGCAGGACCAGGTGGAACTGGGCCTGATGCGCGACAGTCACCATGAGGTGGCGCGTGCCTACGTGCTGTACCGCGAGCGCCGTGCCCAGGAGCGTGCGCAGAAGAAAGAACAACTGCTGCCCCAGATGCCGGCGCTGTATGTGCAGGAAGGCGGCCAACGCGTCGAACTCGACGTCCTGCGCCTGCAGGCGCTGATCGAGTCCGCCTGTGCCAACCTGGGCGCCGACGTCCAGGCAGCGCCGATTGCAGCGGAGACCATGCGCAACCTGTACGACGGCGTGCCCATGGACGAGGTGTACAAGGCCTCCATCCTGGCGGCGCGCACCCTGATCGAGAAGGACCCCGGCTACACCTATGCCACTGCGCGCCTGCTGCTGCACACCATCGTGCGCGAGGTTCTGGGCCGCGATGTGCCCCCCGCCGATATGGCTGTGGCCTATGCCGCCAACTTTCCGCTGTTCATCCAAAAGGGGGTAGACAACGAGCTGCTGGACCCGCGCCTGCTGGACTTTGACCTGCAGCGTCTGGGTCACGCCCTGAAAGCCGAACGCGATCAGCAGTTCGACTACCTGGGCCTGCAGACGCTCTACGACCGTTACTTCCTGCACGTGCGCAAGACCCGCATCGAGCTGCCCCAAGCGTTCTTCATGCGCGTGGCCATGGGCCTGGCACTGCAGGAAGACGACCGCAATGCCCGCGCCATCGAGTTCTACGAGCTGCTCAGTTCCTTCGACTTCATGAGCAGCACACCCACACTGTTCAACAGCGGCACGCTGCGCTCGCAGCTGTCGTCCTGCTACCTGACCACGGTGCCCGACAACCTCGACGGCATCTACGAATCCATCAAGGAGAACGCACTGCTGTCCAAGTTCGCGGGCGGCCTGGGCAATGACTGGACTCGCGTGCGCGCACTGGGCGCGCGCATCAAGGGGACCAACGGCGAGTCGCAGGGCGTGGTGCCCTTCCTGAAAGTGGTCAACGACACGGCAGTGGCCGTGAATCAGGGCGGCAAGCGTAAGGGTGCCGTCTGCACCTACCTGGAGTCCTGGCATCTCGACATCGAGGAGTTTCTCGAGCTGCGCAAGAACACCGGCGACGACCGCCGCCGCACGCACGACATGAACACGGCCAACTGGATTCCCGATCTGTTCATGAAGCGCGTAATGGAAAAGGGCCCTTGGACGCTGTTCTCACCGTCCGATGTGCCGGACCTCCACGACTTGTACGGCCAGGCCTTCGAGAAGGCCTATACCGCCTACGAGGCGATGGCCGATAGCGGCGATCTCCAACTGTTCAAGCGCGTGCCGGCCGTGGACCTGTGGCGCAAGATGCTCTCGATGCTTTTCGAGACCGGCCACCCCTGGATCACATTCAAGGACCCGTGCAACATTCGCTCGCCCCAGCAGCACGCCGGCGTGGTGCACTCGTCCAATCTGTGCACCGAGATCACGCTCAACACCAGCGACACCGAAACCGCCGTCTGCAACCTGGGTTCGGTGAACCTGGTGCGCCACATCAAGGACGGCGCCATCGACCACGACAAGCTGCGTAAAACCGTGAGCACGGCGATGCGCATGCTGGACAACGTGATCGACATCAACTACTACGCCGTGCAAAAAGCCCAGGACTCCAACCTGCGCCACCGCCCGGTAGGCCTGGGCCTGATGGGCTTCCAGGATGCGCTGTATGAAATGCGCACCCCCTACGCCAGCGACGCCGCCCTGGAGTTTGCCGATGCGTCGATGGAAGCCATTTGCTACTACGCCTACTGGGCCTCGACCGAACTGGCCCAGGAACGCGGCACCTACTCCAGCTACCAGGGCTCGCTGTGGTCCCAGGGCATCCTGCCGCTGGACTCGCTGGACCTTCTGCAGCAGGCGCGCGGCGGCTATGTCGACGTGGACCGCACCACACGCCTGGACTGGGATGCACTGCGCACAAAGATCGCCCAGAACGGCATGCGCAATTCCAACTGCGTGGCCATTGCGCCTACCGCCACCATCTCCAACATCGTGGGAGTGGACGCATCCATCGAGCCCTCGTTCGGCAACCTGTCGGTCAAATCCAACCTGTCGGGCGAATTCACCGTCATCAACCAGTACCTGGTCCGCGACCTCAAGGAACTGGGCCTGTGGGACGACGTGATGCTCATGGATCTCAAGCACTTCAAGGGCTCTCTGCATCCCATCGACCGCGTGCCGCAGGACGTCAAGGCCCTGTACTCCACGGCCTTTGAGGTTCCGCCCACCTGGCTGGTGGAGGCCGCCGCCCGCCGCCAGAAGTGGATCGACCAGGCACAGAGCCTGAACATCTATATGGCCGGCGCATCGGGCAAAAAGCTGGATGAGACCTACAAGCTCGCCTGGGTGCGTGGCCTGAAGACCACGTACTACCTGCGCACGCAAAGCGCCACGCACGTGGAAATGAGCACGGTGAACACGCGCCAGCTCAACGCCGTCTCGGCGGGCACCGACGGCAGCGCCTCCACCTCCCCCAGCGCCTTGGACGCCGCAGCAGCCTCGGCACAAGCCCAGGCCACAGCCCTGCCCGCCACCGACGTGAAGTTCTGCGCCATCGACGATCCGACCTGCGAAGCCTGCCAGTAAGCCCGCATACCTGCGAGTGCCCGCCAAGCCCGCCACCGCACTCGCAGGTGTTGTGAAGCAACAGATCACAGCCTGGCAACGCTTCAGTGCTTTTCATTTTGAAGCACTGCTTCCATAATCCGACCACTGGAAAACCTATGCTCACCTGGGACGACGAAGTCAAGCCCTCATCGCAAAAACTCTTGGACGGCGGCCTCTCCAACGACCGCCTGGCGAGCCATCCGCCAACGGCTATCCAAGCACCTGCACAGCAGCCTGCCACAGGCCCTGCGACGCACGCCACGCCCTCTGCCCCGCAGCACCGCCGCGTGGCGGCAGCCGACAAGCGCATCATCAACGGCCAGACTGATGTCAACCAGTTGGTGCCATTCAAGTACAAGTGGGCCTGGGAAAAATATTTGGCCACCTGCGCCAACCATTGGATGCCGCAGGAGGTAAACATGACGCGTGACATTGCGTTGTGGAAGGACCCCAACGGCCTGACCGAGGACGAGCGTCGCATCGTCAAGCGCAACCTCGGCTTCTTCGTGACCGCCGACTCGCTGGCTGCCAACAACATCGTGCTGGGCACCTATCGCCACATCACGGCGCCAGAGTGCCGCCAGTTCCTGCTGCGCCAGGCCTTCGAGGAAGCCATCCATACCCACGCCTACCAGTACATCGTGGAGTCGCTGGGCCTCGATGAAGGCGAAATTTTCAACGCCTACAACGAAGTCAAATCCATTCGCGACAAGGACGAGTTCCTGATCCCCTTCATCGAAGCGATCATGGACCCCGACTTCAAGACTGGCACGCCCGAGACCGACCAGACCCTGCTCAAGTCGCTGATCGTTTTTGCCTGCCTGATGGAAGGCCTGTTCTTCTACGTGGGCTTCACGCAGATCCTCGCACTAGGCCGCCAGAACAAGATGACCGGCGCCGCCGAGCAATACCAGTACATCCTGCGCGACGAGTCCATGCACTGCAACTTCGGGATCGACCTGATCAACCAGCTCAAGCTCGAAAATCCGCACCTGTGGACCACCGCCTTCAAGGAAGAGATCAAGGACCTGTTCCTCAAGGCCGTGGAACTTGAGTACCGCTACGCGGAAGACACCATGCCCCGCGGCGTGCTTGGCATGAATGCATCCATGTTCAAGGGCTATTTGCGCTACATCGCCAACCGCCGCGCGACACAGATCGGCCTTGAGGCCTTGTTCCCGAATGAG
The DNA here is from genome assembly GCF_059568935.1 of Diaphorobacter oryzae DSM 22780. Taxonomy (NCBI): domain Bacteria; kingdom Pseudomonadati; phylum Pseudomonadota; class Betaproteobacteria; order Burkholderiales; family Comamonadaceae; genus Diaphorobacter; species Diaphorobacter oryzae. The sequence continues at coordinate 101,659 of NZ_JCANUL010000014.1, forward strand.
GAGAACCCCTTTCCCTGGATGAGCGAGATGATCGACCTGAAGAAGGAACGCAACTTCTTCGAAACGCGAGTCATTGAGTACCAGTCCGGTGGGGCACTTTCCTGGGACTGATCATTCCTGTCCAAGCCATGATTTTTCAACCACGCTCCTCGCGCACAGCGCCTACCAGCGCTGCGACCTCGGGGCGTTTCCGCATTCGTGGTGACGAGCATTGCATCGTTGCCATGGATCGCTCCATGCCCAATGCAGGCGTGGAGTGCTCTTTGCAAATCGACCCAAGGAGAAAATGATGGCAACTGCGAAGAAACCCGCTGCGAAAAAGGCAGCACCCGCCAAGAAGGCTGCGCCGGCAAAGAAGGCCGCTGCACCCGCCAAGAAGGCTGCGCCGGCAAAGAAGGCCGCTGCACCCGCCAAGAAGGC
>NZ_JCANUL010000015.1:0-97855 GCF_059568935.1 Diaphorobacter oryzae DSM 22780
GCGGGAATAGCTCAGTTGGTAGAGCGCAACCTTGCCAAGGTTGAGGTCGTCGGTTCGAACCCGATTTCCCGCTCCAAAAAATCAAAAGGGAAGCTAAGGCTTCCCTTTTTTATTGGCCGCAAGGATTGTTGAGCGGTGCGAGTGGCCACGGAACGGCGCTTGCGTTGAAGCGCTGCCCCGTCAGGCCGCCAAGTACTTGGTTGTTCGGCGCCCCGATGGTGAAATTGGTAGACACTGCGGACTTAAAATCCGCCGCTTTCCTGCAAAGGGGCGTGCCGGTTCGACCCCGGCTCGGGGCACCATGAGGATTCGATATGTCACATTACAACGCTCCCTTTGAAATCCATGTCCACGGTCAGGTGAAGTTGCAGGCCAGCGTGGATTTCGCTCAGCTTCAGGATGCGCTCAAGCCGCTGTGGCAATACGCAGGAGCGCGATCCCTCGCCGATGGTGCCGCCAGCGCCTACGAGGAGGAGCCGGGCATCCAGTTCAACGCCAAGGAGCATGTGCTGCAGATGTGCTGGACGGTGCGTGGCGATGAGGATTTCCGGCAATCGCTCGACGAGATGTGCATGAGCCTCAACGAACTGGCGGAGCAGGGTGCGGCCATCGAGGTGACCTTCTATGACGCCGAGTTCGATGAGGATGAAGCCCCGGAAGACGAGGAGGCGCGCGACGACTTCGTGATGCTGTTTGTGGGTCCGACGCCCGCCGCCATCATGCAGGTGCAGCGCGATCTGCTGGTGCAGGACGTCGTCAACCTCATGGAGCGCCACTTCGATGGCTCGGAGTTGGGTGGCGTGGTGTCCGAGATCGACAAGCTGTTCTCGCAGCGCTTTGACGCGCTGGTGAGCTCGCTGGAGATCGGCAAGCCCCCCAGGGGCCTGGGTGGGCAGGGCGGGGGCGGCCATGGTGGCGGTCGTCGTCCGCGCCACTTGCATTGATCCGTAACGGACAGACATCGGCCCTTCGGGGCCGTTTCTACTTGGAAGAGCGGCCCGCATAATCGGGGCGTCTGCAGGCCCGCCCAGTCCCTGGGTAGGCGGCCTGCGTTGAACCGCTCGACCGTACTTCCATGACCAAAACCGTTTACGTCCTCAACGGGCCCAATCTCAACCTGCTTGGCACGCGCGAGCCGCAGGTGTATGGCTCCCAGACATTGGCCGACGTGGAGCAGCTCTGCGCCGCGGCCTGTGCGCGCCATGGTCTGAACCTGGTGTTTCGCCAGAGCAACCATGAGGGCGCGCTGGTGGACTGGATCCACGAAGCCGGCCGGTTGCACGCCGCAGGCCAGTTGGCCGGCGTGGTGCTCAATGCCGGGGCCTACACGCACACCAGCGTGGCACTGCTCGATGCCGTCAAGGGCACGGGTGTGCCGCTGGTGGAGCTGCACATCAGCAATGTGCATGCGCGCGAGAGCTTCCGGCACCACTCCTATATCGCGGGCGCTGCGCGGGCCGTGATGTGCGGCTTTGGCGTGCAGGGGTACGGGCTGGCCATCGACGGCATGGCGCAATGGTGACTGCGCAAGCGGTTGCCATGCTGCCCGTGCCGTCAGAGGTAATGGCCTGGCAGCGGCAGGCGCGGCGCGCGACCACGCCCTGCGGCGCGGGCGAGACCCTATGGCATGTCTGGGGTGCGCCGCGTGATGGCGTACCTCCACTGGTGCTGCTGCATGGCGGCAGCGGCAGTTGGACGCATTGGGTGCGCAACCTTGGCGACCTGGTGGACGCGGGCCGCGAGGTGTGGATTCCCGACCTGCCGGGCTTTGGCGATTCGGCCCTGCCCCCTGTGGGGGCGGATGCCGATGCGCTGGTGGAACCATTGGCGGAGGGCCTGCGGGCCCTGTTCGGACCGCGCCAGTGCGATCTGGTGGGGTTCTCGTTCGGCGGCATGACGGCCGGCATGCTGCTGGCGGCCCATCCCGAGCTGGCTCGCCAGCTGGTACTGGTGGGCGCGCCCGCCATGGGCGTGGTGCCCCAGCGGCAGTTCGCGCTCAAGGCCTGGCGCCACCTGCCCCAGGCCGGGCAGATCGAGGCACACCGCTACAACCTGGCCGCGCTCATGCTCCACGATGCGGCACTGATCGACGGCCTGGAGGGGCTGGCCCTGGGCGTGCATGTGAACAACGTGGTGCGCGACCGCATGCCGCGCCGCCGCCTGGCGCATACCGATGCGCTGGCGCGCGCGTTGCCGCGGGTGGACTGCCCCGTGCACGCCATCTATGGCCGCGCTGACACGCTCTACAGGGAGTGGATTCTTGCGCTGGAGGGCGCCTATGCCGCCGCGGCGCCCGACTTCCGTGGCCTGGCGCTCATCGAAGAGGCCGGCCACTGGGTGCAGTTCGAGCGCCCGCAGGCCTTCATGCAGGCGCTGCTGGCCGCATTGCGGGCGGGCGCCGACGGGGACTGACCCGCAGGGCACCGAGGACACGGCCATGCATGCGCCACAGCATCCCGCCCGCGTGCCGGTGAACCCGGCCGAGGTGGAACTCAGCGCCATGCGCGCCCAGGGGGCGGGCGGGCAGAACGTGAACAAGGTGTCGAGCGCCGTGCACCTGCGCTTCGACATCGCCGCCTCCTCGCTGCCCGAGGACGTGAAGCAGCGCCTGCTGGCGCTGCGCGACAGCCGCCTCACGCTGCAGGGCGTACTGGTCATCAAGGCCCAGCAATACCGCACGCAAGAGGCCAACCGCCAGGATGCGCTGCAGCGCCTGCAGGCCCTGGTGGACAGCGTGGCCCGGCCGCCGCGCGTGCGCCGTCCCACGCGGCCTACGCAGGGGTCGAAACAGCGGCGCCTGGAGACCAAGAGCCGGCGCTCGGGCATCAAGGCGCTGCGGGGCAGGCCCACCCCGGCGGAATGAGCGCGGCGCCCGTGCGAGTGCCTGAAGTGCCTCCATGGACGCGATTGCTGCGATGGATGGGACGCTGTATCCGGCTCATGGTGCTTGGCTTTGCGCTCCTGGCTCCCATATGGGGGCATGCACGCCAGAGGCTTTGACATGAACCACCACACCACTTCCCCCGCCATTCCCGCTGGCAGCGCCGTCGCCATGCCCGCCCTGTTCGTCTCGCACGGTGCGCCGCTGTTCGCGCTGGATGCCGGCATTACCGGTCCGGCGCTGACGCGCTGGGGGAGCGAGCTGAAGGCGCAGTACCCCGGCCTGCGTGGGGTGGTCATCATGTCGCCGCACTGGATGGCGCGCGGCCCTGTGGTCATGACCGGCGCCCGGCCCGAGACCTGGCACGACTTCGGCGGCTTCCCGCCCGCGCTTTACGCGCTGCAGTACCCGGCCGCGGGCGATCCGGCCCTGGCGCAGCAGGTGCTGGCACTGCTGCAGCAGGCGGGCATGCCTGCGCAGGGCGACGAGGCCCGCCCGTTCGACCACGGCGCCTGGGTGCCGCTCATGCACCTGTTCCCCCAGGCCGACGTGCCCGTGGTGCAGGTGGCGCTGCCCGTGGGGGCCGGCCCGGACGAGGTGTACGCGATGGGCCGGGCCCTGCGCAGCCTGCGCGCGCAGGGCGTGCTGGTCGCGGGCTCGGGCAGCATGACGCACAACCTGGCCGAGTTCTTCGGCGGCGCGAGCGAGCCCGCCCCCTACGTGGTCGAGTTCAGCCGCTGGATCGAGGCGCAGCTGGCCCAGGGCGACCTGGCGGCGTTGCTGGACTACCGGGCGCGGGCGCCGCATGCCCGGCGCGCCCACCCCACGGAAGAGCATTTCCTGCCGATCTTCTTTGCGCTGGGCGCCGCGGACGAAGGCGCCCGGCCGCAGTACCTGAGCCGCGAGGTCATGTACGGCATGCTGGCCATGGACGCCTTCGCCCTGCCGGCGGCGGCCTGAGCCGGCGCGACCCCCATATTTCCCCTTTCTTGTTTCCGACCCTGATCCATGCTCGATTTACCGCTCTCCTTCCTGTACCGTCCCGTTGCCGCGAACGTGGCCCGGCCCTGGCTGCTGGTGCTGATGCACGGCGTGGGCAGCAATGAGCAGGACCTGTTCGGCCTGGCGCCCTACGTGCCCGCGCCGTTCCACGTGCTGAGCCTGCGCGCGCCCTACCGCATGGGCCCCAATGCCAATGCCTGGTTCGAGTTCACCGTGGCCGCGGATGGCACGCGCAACATCAACGAACCGCAGGAGGCCGCCAGCCGCGCCCTGGTGGCGCAGACGGTGGATGCGGCCGCGCGCCAGCTGGGCATTCCCGCCGGGCGCGTGGTGGTGGGGGGCTTCAGCCAGGGCGGCATCATGTCCCTGTCGCTGCTGCTCACGCGGCCCGAACTGCTGCACGGCTGCATGGTCTGGCACAGCCGGCTGCTGCCGCAGGCGCTGCCGCATGCCGCGCCGGCCGAGGCCCTGGCGGGCCGCCATCTGTGGGTGAGTCACGGCGTGCAGGACAACGTGATCCCGCTGGCCAGCGCCCAGGCCATCCGCGACCACGCGAAGGCCCTGCCGCTGACGCTGAACTACCGCGAGTACCCGGGCCTGCACGAGATCCGCCCCGAGGAACTGCGCGACACCATGGCCTGGCTGCAGGGGCTGGCAGCGGCCACCGGAGACTGATCCGGTGGCAGGCCGCGTAATTCCTGGTGGTGGACGTGGCTTTATATGAAAATGGGGTGTAGCATAAGCCTGTCAAGCGTCAATTGCTATCAATATTGAAGCGGTAACGCCTTCGGCCAGTACGCAGGCGTTTCGTGGAGAAAGGACTGCCAATGCCCGTACGTGACCCCGCCGAGCTTCACCCCCGGCAGGAATCCCCGGTCTCTGTCTGGACCGTCATCGCCCTGGTGGCCGTTGCTGCCGCAGGCGCAGCCTGGTGGCTCTGGGGGCGGCAGGCACAGGTGCCAGAGCCGGCCCCCACAGCGCCCGCCGTCGAGGCAGCGCCCCCTGCTGTGCCGCCCCGGGTGCCGGCGTCGGGCCCGCACCATCCCGTGGAAGCGTTGGAGCCGCCCGCCGAGACTCTGCCTGCGCTGGCCGACTCCGACGCCTATGTCGCCCGTGCGCTGGCTGAGTTGCTGGGGCCGCAGGCGGCAGCGTTGTTGCAGCCCGAGGGAATGGTGCGCCGCATGGTCGCCACGGTGGACAACCTGGCGCGCGCCCAGGCGCCTGCGCGCCTGTGGCCCGTGCAGCCCACGCCAGGCCGCTTCACGGTGGATGGGGCGCCAGACGCACCCGCGCAGAGCATTGCCCCAGCCAATGCCGCGCGCTACCAGGCCTTCGTCACGCTGGCGGAGGCCGTGCCCCTGGACGCTGCGGTGACGCTCTATGCGCGGATGTACCCGCTGTTCCAGGCCGCCTATGAAGAGCTGGGCTTTCCGGGGCGTTATTTCAACGACCGCTTGGTGACGGTGCTGGACCACCTGCGCGCCGCGCCCGAGCCGGCGGGGCCTGTGCAGGTGCTGCTGGTTCCCGTGGCGGGCGAGGTGCCGTCCACCCGGCCCTGGGTGCGCTACGAGTTTGCGGACCCACAGCTGCAGGCACTCTCCAGCGGCCAGAAGATCCTGGTGCGCATGGGCCCCGACAACGCCCGGCGGCTGAAGGCGGTACTGGCGGAACTGCGCCGCCGCGTGGCGACGGCAGATGCGGCGCATGCTCCAGCGCAAGCCACTGCCCCTGCCAGCCGCTGAGCGCGCTACAGCGTTGGCAGGGGCAGTGCGGTCTTGTAGCGCACCTGCTTGAGCGTGAAGCTGGTGCGGATCTTCTCCACGCCCGGGATGGGGGTGAGCTGGTCCAGGATGAAGCGCTCCAGCGCCCCGATGTCGGGCAGCGCCACGCGGATGAGGTAGTCGCTGTCGCCCGTCATCAGGTAGCACTCCATCACCTGGTCGTGTTCGGCGATGCGCTGCTCGAACGCGGCCAGCGCCTCCTTGCTCTGGGTCTTGAGGCTGATGTTGATGAACACGTTCAGCCCCAGCCCCAGCGCTGCCGCATTGGCCAGCGCCACATAGCGGCTGATGACCCCGGCCGTCTCCAGCGCCTTGACCCGCGCCAGGCAGGGCGAGGGCGACAGGTGCACGCGCCGCGCCAGCTCCACGTTGGACAGCGAGCCGTCGGCCTGCAGTTCGGCCAATATGCGCAGATCGATGTTGTCCAGCTTCATGTGCCGCATTGTGGTGCATCTGCGGCATGAAATGCCGGGTGGGGTGGCTGGCCCATGCCCTAAACGGCATCTCATTCCAGGGCGGGCGCCGTACAGTGGCCGCATGAATGCCGCATTGCCCCTCTCCGCCCTGCACACCATGCCAGCCCCCGACGACATCGATCCCCAGGAAACCGCCGAGTGGCGCGACGCCTTCCTGGCCCTGGTCGCCACCCAGGGCCCCGAGCGCGCCCGCTTCATGCTCGACGCCCTGGTACGCCAGGCGCACGCCCAGCGCCTGGGCTGGCAGCCGGACCCCCACACGCCCTACGTGAACACGGTGGCGGTGCAGGAACAGCCCGCCTTTCCGGGCGACCTGGCCATCGAGGAGCGCCTGGCCTCGCTGATGCGCTGGAACGCGCTGGCCATGGTGGTGCGCGCCAACCAGGCCTACGGCGAACTGGGCGGCCACATCGCCAGCTACGCCAGCGCGGCCGACCTGTTCGAGACCGGCTTCAACCACTTCTTCCGCGCCCGCGAGGGCACGGGGCCCGGCCAGCACCGGGGCGACCTGGTGTTCTTCCAGCCGCACAGCGCGCCGGGCGTGTATGCGCGCGCCTTCCTCGAAGGGCGCCTGAGCGAGAACGACCTGCGGCACTACCGGCAGGAGATCACGGCGCCCGGCGCGGGCGCGCAGGGGCTGTCGAGCTACCCGCACCCGTGGCTGATGCCCGACTTCTGGCAGTTCCCCACGGGCTCCATGGGCATCGGGCCGATCAGCAGCATCTACCACGCGCGCTTCATGCATTTCCTGACCGACCGGGGGCTGCTCGACTGCGCGGGCCGCAAGGTCTGGGGCGTGTTCGGCGACGGCGAGATGGACGAGCCCGAGAGCACCAGCGCGCTGACGCTGGCGGCGCGCGAGGGCCTGGACAACCTGGTGTGGGTGGTCAACTGCAATCTGCAGCGCCTGGACGGCCCGGTGCGCGGCAATGGGCGCATCGTCGACGAGCTGGAGCGGCTGTTCACCGGCTCGGGCTGGAACGTCATCAAGCTCCTGTGGGGCAGCGACTGGGACGGCCTGTTCGCGCGCGACCTGACCGGCGCGCTGGTGCGCACGCTGGGCGACACGGTGGACGGGCAGATGCAGACCTTCGCCGCCAAGGACGGGCGCTTCAACCGCGACAACTTCTTCGGCCAGACACCCGAGCTGGCCGCCCTGGCCCAGGGCATGACCGACGAGCAGATCGACCGCCTCAAGCGCGGCGGGCATGACCTGGTGAAGATCCACGCCGCCTATGCCGCCGCCGCCGCTCACCGGGGCCAGCCCACGGTGATCCTGGCCCACACCAAGAAGGGCTACGGCATGGGTCAGGCGGGGCAGGGCAAGATGACCACGCACAGCCAGAAGAAGCTGGACGATGCGGACCTGATCGAGTTCCGCAACCGCTTCAACCTGCCGCTCACCGACGCCCAGGCCACCGGCCTGGCGTTCTACAAGCCCGCCGAGGACAGCGCCGAAATGCAGTACCTGCGCGCGCGCCGGGCGGCCCTGGGCGGCGCGCTGCCGCGCCGCGAAACGGCCTGCGACGTGGTGCCCGTGCCCGCCATGGCGCAGTACGCGCAGTTCGCGCTGCAGGCGCAGGGCAAGGAGATGAGCACCACCATGGCCTTCGTGCGCATGCTGGGCGCGCTGCTGAAGGACGCGCAACTGGGCCCGCGCATCGTGCCCATCGTGGCCGACGAGGCGCGCACCTTCGGCATGGCCAATTTGTTCAAGCAGGTAGGCATCTACAGCAGCGTGGGCCAGCGCTACGCACCCGAGGACATCGGCTCGGTGCTGAGCTACCGTGAGGCGCTGGACGGCCAGATCCTCGAGGAGGGCATCAGCGAGGCCGGGGCCATCGCCAGCTGGACGGCCGCCGCCACCAGCTACAGCGTGCACGGCCTGGCCATGCTGCCGTTCTACATCTACTACTCCATGTTCGGCTTCCAGCGCGTGGGCGACGCCATCTGGGCCGCCGCCGACCAGCGCGCGCGCGGCTTCCTGCTGGGCGCCACCTCGGGCCGCACCACGCTGGGCGGCGAGGGCCTGCAGCACCAGGACGGATCGAGCCACCTGGTGGCCGCCACCATTCCCAACTGCAAGGCCTACGACCCGGCCTACGCGGGCGAGCTGGCCGTGGTCCTCGATGCGGGCATGCGCGAGATGCTGGTGGAGCAGCAGGACGTGTTCTATTACGTCACGCTCATGAACGAGAACTACGCCCAGCCCGACCTGCCCGCCGGCGCGGCCAAGGGGGTGTTGCGTGGATGCTATAAATTTAATAGCTATTCGCGCTTGATGGACGGGTGTGAGGGGCCTATTTCATCCCAAGCAGTGACCCTGCTGGGTTCCGGCGCCATCCTCACCGAGGTGGTCCAGGCCGCCGAGCTGCTGGCGGCCGAGGGCATTGCCGCCACCGTGGTCAGCGTGACGAGCTGGAGCGAGCTGGCGCGCGACGGCATGGCCTGCGAGCAGCGGCTGCTGCACGGTGACGCCGCACCCGGTATGCCGTGGATCGCGCAGGTGCTCGAAGGCACCAGGGGCCCGGTGATCGCCGCCACCGACTATGTGCGCGCGGTGCCGGAGTCCGTGCGCGCCTTCGTCCCCGCGGGGCGGGCCTATGCCACCTTGGGCACCGACGGCTTCGGCCGCAGCGACACGCGCGCCGCGCTGCGCGGCTTCTTCGGCGTGGATGCCGCCAGCATCGCCCGGCGCGCGCGCATGGCGATGGCGGCACAGCCATCCTGAAGAAGACCCCAGCCGGCCCTTGCGGGCATGCTGGGGGCTGCCGTCAGGACAGCGCGGATGCCGCCACGCGGCTCACGAAGGCGGCCGCCTGCAAAGTGCGCAGATCGTCTCCGTAGGCGCCGATCACCTGCGTTCCTATGGGCAGGCCGCGCGGCCTCCGGGCGATGGGCATGGACACGCAGGACATGTGCATCAGGCTCCAGAGTGCGCTGAAATGCTCCGGGCCTGAATCGGCAATGCCTTCGTCGGCCTCGCCCTGCGTGGCTGCGGCCAGGTCTTCGATGGCCTGGGCCATCTCGGGGCGCACGGCATCCCATTGCGAGGGTAAGGTTGTCTTTTTACCCGCCGATTGCCTGAGATCGGACGCTCGTGAACACGTTCTGAGACCCCAACAAATTTCTTCCGACCCGCTTCGCGCTCACTTTTCCTTCTTCTTTTCTTTCTCCGCCCCAACAAACAACCGTCTGCTGCAAGAAAGAGCGGCTGCTTCAAGCCAGGACTTCAAGCCCCGCGACGCAGACGCTGGGCACTCAGGCCGACCACGCCCAGGCTCAGCAGCATCAGGCCCCATTCGCCGAGCGTGGGCACCGGAGCGACGCCGCTTGCGCCTGTGCCTGCGGCCAGCGGCCCCAGCGGGTCAACGATGGTGCCCTTGGCGGGGTCGGCATCACCCAGTTCGTTGTCCTTGAGTTTGATGCTGGTGGTGTTAACGCCATGGCTGGTGCCCGGATGGCTGTAGTAGCTGTCTGTCGTGGCCGTGGACGATGCGCGACCATGCTTGATCACGCCCGCTACCGGGTGCGGCCAGGTCACGCGCACCGTCACCTCGCTGCTGTCGCAGCCCGTCAGCCTGAAGTGCAGCATGCCCTGCGGCAGTGCCAGGCCCGCAGGCGGGGACGCGGGCGGTGGCACGAAGGACGTGCCCGTGGTGTCGAACGCACAGCCCGGGCCGCCGCCCGTGACGCTGGCCGATCCGATGCCACCCGGCTGGCCTGCGGCGGGCACGATGGGGCCGTTGAAGGTCCGCAGCACGGGACTGAAGCTGGCCGTGACGTTCTTTGGTGCGGTCACGCCCGTCAATTGGCACGTCATGCCGGTGCAATCGCCGTTGAAGCCTGCGAAGTCGTAGCCTGCATGGGCCGTGGCGGTGCAGGTGGTGCTGCCGCCGTGGGGAACGGGGTTGGGCGTACAGGTCACCCCGCCGCCTGCGGTAGGGTTGGCAGTGGTGGCAATGGCGTGGGAAAGCGGAGCGAACCGGAAGGTCACCGCGCAATCGGCGGTCACGGCGTCCACGGTGTACGTGGAGCCACCGGCGTCGAGGCTGCCTGCTCCGCAGGTGCTGGTGGTCCCAGCGGCATCCACCACATAGCCCGCAGCGGGCGCCAGGGCGATGGTGGCGGGCTGGCCGGGGCCCGCGTCTTGCGTGGCGGGCGTGGCCGCGCCGTTGCCGCCGGTGACGCTGGTGGTGACGGTGAAGCCAGGCAGGCGCAGCACCGCGGCGTGGGATCGCGGCTGGCCCAGCACGCTGCCGAAATGTCCCCCAATGGCTAGGCGGCGGTTGGCCAGTGGATACAGTCGCCGAACATCGCGGTCGGGAAATCCGCTGATGGCGAGATGGCCAAAGCTGGCGTCGAGCGAGCCGTCGGCTTGCAGCCGGGCCAGGTCGGCACGCGGCTGACCCCCCACGCTGGAAAAAGAACCACCAATCAGCCAGCCGCCATCGGGGTGCGGCAGCATGTCGGCCACATAGCCGCTGCTGCCGACGATGCCGGGATCCTGAAAGCTGGTGTCAAGCGCGCCATCGGCCGTCAGCCGCACAAGGTATTGGCGCGGGCCGTTGAATGCGCCGCCCACGTTGATCTTGCCGTCGCTGCCGACGCTCAGGTGGAACACGCCGCTGCTGCTCAACCCCGGTTCGGAGAAGGTGGGATCGACCGTGCCGTCGGCATTCAGGCGGATCAGGCGGTGGCGCACCGCGCCGCCAACGCTGACGTTGGTGAAATAACCGCCCACCAGCAACCGGCTGCCCTGCTGGGCGATGGCCCAGATGTCGTTGTTCAGACTGGGCGGGGTGAAGCTGGTATCCAGCGTGCCATCGGGGTTCAGGCGTGCGATGTAGTTGGGCACCGCATGGGCGCTGCCATTGCCCTTGAAACTGCCAGCGATCACCACCTTGCCGTCGGGCTGCACCAGCAGCTCCTTGATGCCGATGAGCGTGTCGGCCGTGGTGCCCACCAGGGGCTGAAAGCTGGTATCAAGCTCGCCCGTGGCGGCCTTGAAGCGGAAGATGTAAGGCCTCGGCACGCCATTCACATGGCTGAAATCGCCACCCACGTAGATATGCTCGCCGCTGCGCGCCAGCGCATGCACCCAGTCGTTGGGCTTGGGCACGGCGATGCTGGTATCGCGCGTGCCATCGGCATTGAAGCGGGCCAGGCGAAGAGCAAGGCTGCCGCCGACATAGCTGAACCAGCCGCCAATCCAGAGCTTGTCGCCGTCCTGAACAAAGGCGCGGACGGAGCCATTGACCTGAAAGTTGAAGGGGTCCAGCGTGGGGGTGGTGGTGGCCTGCGCGCGGGCCGTGCCGGGCAGCAGCAGGGCCACGCAGCACAGCAGGGCCAGAAAGGCCGTTGGCAGGTGCCACTGCATGGCACCGGGCGCGCCTTCCTTGCGTTCGCCGGACGCGGGCTGCGGGCACCCGGGTGCAAGAAAAACGCATCGGGAAAGGCGGGAGAGCCAGATGAACGGGAAAAGTGAAAAAGTCCGCATGTCGGAAAAAATCTGCAAAGCCAACGGCCGAGGCTATGCAGAAGCCGGGCGCGGCGCTTCCACTGAGCGCCACACATGCGGTATGTGGCGGCTACGAACCCGCGGCCGGTGCGCCTTGCACGGGCTGCTGCCGCACGTCGCCGGGCGCGCTACCGAAGCGCTGCCTGAAGGCGCGGTAGAACCAGGACAGGTTGTTGAAGCCCGCGCCATACGCAATCTCGCTCACCGTGCTGCCCGCATGGCGCGGGTCGCGCAACTGACCCCACGCCCGCTGCAAGCGCTGCTCCAGCAGGTAGTCGCTGAAAGAGCTGTCGTTCTGCTCGAACAACGCGCGTACATAGCGGGCGGATATGCCGTGGCGGGCGGCCACCCATGCCAGCGACAGATCACCGCGCCAGGCATGGACTCGCAAATCGGCCTTGATGGCCTTCAGTCGCGCCTGTCGCAGGCCGCGTGCATTGGCGCGTGCCTGCGCCTGGGGTGTGGCACCTAGTGCCAGAACGCCGAGATCAAGAAGTTGCTCGCTGAGACGCTGGCGCTCCGCATCGCCAGTGTTGCCCAGGCTGGCGGGCCGAGTCAGCTCCAGTGCCTGCCGGGTCAGCAGCCGAAGGGGCAGACTGTCGGTCAGGCCCTCGCGCAGGACGCGATCCACAGCCGCTACCTGCGGCAGCAGACGTTCGCGCGGAAATGCGATCAGCAGACAACCGGATCGTGGGGCGTGAAAATCAATGTCGCCAGCCCGTTCGTTCAGGGCCACGCAGCCCGAACCACTGGCGCTGGCCAGTTCGCCCCGCTGTCCCAGCCCGCGCTGGTGCACCACCCAATTTCCATCCCCTCCTTCTTGCCCAGGGTTGCCTGGGTTCAGGAACAACAGCACATCGTCGTTGCCATCGGCAAGTTGGCGAGTGCTGCGGTGGACACGCAGGGGCGAACACTCGACGGCCGCCACGGCCACACCAGGCAGCAAGCGGATGCGCATGGAAAGGCTCAGGCTGCCATCGTCTACGACGATATCAGGGGCCATGTTGGCCATGGCGGCACAAGTTTCACGCACTGCATCCGTGCGCTCGTGTCCAGAGTAGTTGCGGGAGTCGAACTCAATAAATGCCATGCGACATCCGTCCTGATGAGATGTAGTCGCCGCTGCGCACCAGCATATTCACCCTGCCATGGGAACTGGAAGCGGGTATCGAGCGCGCCATCGGCATTGAAGAGGGCAAGATAGGGGCCGCAGTGCTGCCGCCAATGCCGCTAAACCAGCCACCAACCCAGAGCTTGCCCGTTGATAAAAGCTTCGGCGAAGGCACGGGCCTGAAGGTACTGGAGCAGGTGGTTTGAGAACCTCCATTTTGCTTGACCTTGGGCGAACAACCTGTTTGGACACGATAGCTAGCCAGGCACGGGCCGGCCAAAGAACGCATCCAGCACCGGCAGCAGGGTGGGGAACTCCTGCCCGAAGCGTTCACGGTGCACGAAGTACGCCTCGCAAGCCACGGCAAAGAATTCCGCCGGCGCGGTGGCGCCGTAGGCATCCAGCCAGGGCCATTCGCCGCTGAAGCGCTCGGCGATGATGACCCGTTCGCGGAGCTGCTCGTAGGCCGGCTCCCAGGCGGCGCGCCAGGCCTCGCGCGCGGCGCGCGTGCCGGTGGTGCCCAGGAAGCCGGGGGGCAGCGGCGGGCAGCCGTCGGCGCCGCCGTTGTGCATGTCGATCTTGTGCACGAACTCGTGGATCACCACGCTGGTGGCATGGCCCGGCTGGCCGGCGCCGTCCACGGCGGGCCAGCTGAGCATGACGGGGCCGTTCTCCATGGCCTCGCCCAGCAGCACCTCGTCGTAGTGGTGCACCACGCCGGCCTCGTCCACGGCCTTGCGCCGGGCCACGGCCTCGGCCGGGTGCACGACGATGCCGACGAAGTCGTCATACCAGGCCAGGGCCTTGTCGGCATCGCCCCAGTGCAGCAGGGGCAGGCAGGCCTGCGCGGCAATGGCGACGGCCATGGCGTCGGTGACCTCCAGGCCATGGGCGCCGGTGAATTCCTTGCGGTCTAGAAAGAGCGCGCTCAGGGCGCGCAGCTTGGACAGGTCCGCGAGTGGCAGCGCTGCCAGGAAGGGATAGCGCTGGACGGTCTGCAGCCAGAGGTCGGCCGAGATGTCCGGCACCGGGGCCACGGTGGCGCGCACGCGCCGGGCCCATTGGCGAAGAAGACGAAGGGGCGAGGCGGCAAAGGGCATGCCGCTACGTGGGGGTGAAGGGCAGGCGTTCCAAGCCCCCGGCCGTCAGGCGCAGCACGCCGGCGCGCGGCGGCGTGGCGTCCAGGTCCCAGTCGGTGAGCACATGGCGCGCCAGGTCGGGCGCCAGCACATGGTCGGCCGGCAGATGCGTGTGGCCGTGGATCAGGGCGTCGGCGCGCGCGGCGCGCAGCCAGGCCAGGGCGGCGGGGCCGTCCACGTCGGCATAGACGGCCGTGCCGGCCTGCTTGCGCGCCTCGCTTTCGCTGCGCGCGCTGCGGCCCTGGGCGCGGCGCTCGGCCAGGGGCCGGGCCAGCAGTTGGGCCTGCCACTGCGGGTTGCGCGCCAGGGCGCGAAAGCGCTGGTACTCCACGTCGTTTAGGCACAGCGCGTCGCCGTGCGACAGCAGCCAGCGCCGGCCTGAAAACTGCAGCACCGTGGGGTCGGCCAGCACGGGAATGCCGCAGTGGCGCGCGAAGCCGTCGCCCACCAGGAAGTCGCGGTTGCCGTGCATGAAGTACAGCGGGCGCTGGCGGGCGGCATGGGCCAGCAGGGCGCAGCATTGCGCCTCGAAGCTGCCGGGCTCGGCGATGGCGTCGTCGCCCACCCAGACCTCGAACAGGTCGCCGAGCAGGAACACCGCATCGGCGGGCGTCGTGTCCAGGTAGCCCTGCAGCGCCCGCACCGTGGCGGGCTGGCCCGGATCCAGGTGCAGGTCGGACAGAAAATCGACCGTGCGCCAGCCGGCGGGCGCTGTCAGCTCCGCGGCGGGCGGCACGGTCGCGGTCATGGCGTGCGGGCGCGCGGCGCTTACAGCGCCACGGCCTTGTCGATCACCACGGCGTCGAAAGGCACGTCGTCGTGGAAACCCTTGCGCGTGGTGCGCACCTTCTTGATGGCGTCCACCACGTCTTCGCCCTTGACCACCTTGCCGAACACGGCATAGCCCCAGCCCTGGGGCGTGGGGGAGGTGTGGTTCAGGAAGGCGTTGTCCACCGTGTTGATGAAGAACTGGGCCGTGGCGCTGTGCGGCTCGCCCGTGCGGGCCATGGCGATGGTGTACTTGTCGTTCTTCAGGCCGTTCTTGGCCTCGTTCTCGATGGGGGTGCCGGTGTCCTTTTGCTTCATGTCGGCGCTGAAGCCTCCGCCCTGGATCATGAAGCCCTTGATCACGCGGTGGAAGATCGTGCCGTCGTAGTGGCCCTTGTTCACGTAGGCCAGGAAGTTCTCGGTGGACTTCGGTGCGTTCACGGCGTCCAGCTCCAGGGTGATGACGCCCTGGGTGGCGGTCTCGGCGACGTTGATGGTGACGTGCAGTTCGACTTGCGGGTTGCTCATGGTGTGTGTCCTTTCGGTGGTTTACTTGACCAGGGTTGCGGAGTTGATGACCACGGGCGTGGTGGGCACGTTCTGGTGCATGCCGCGGTTGCCGGTGGCCACGGCCTTGATCTTGTCCACCACCTGGGTGCCTTCGACCACCTTGCCGAACACGGCGTAGCCGTCGTTGCCGGGGGCGGCGTTGAGCATGTCGTTGTTCTTCACGTTGATGAAGAACTGCGACGTGGCCGAGTCGGGGACATTGGTGCGGGCCATGGCGATGGTGTAGGTGTCGTTCTTCAGGCCGTTCTTGGCCTCGAGCGGGATCGGCGCCTTGGTGGGCTTTTGCGCCATGTCGGCGGTGAAGCCGCCGCCCTGGATCATGAAGCCGTCGATCACGCGGTGGAAGACCGTGCCGTCGTAGTGCTTGTCGCCGACATAGGCCAGGAAGTTCTCGACCGTCTTGGGCGCCTTGGCCGGATCGAGCTGCACCACGATGTCGCCCATCGAGGTGGCGAGCTTGACCTTGGGGGCCGTGCCCGTGGTTTGGGCGGTTGCTATTGTTGTGATAGCTGTCAGCGCAATGGCAGAGAGCGCCAGCGTGGTTTTTCTTCTGGAAATCATGGATTCACTCCTTCGTCAAAGAGGGCTTGTGCGCCCAGGGTGGCGGTGTGCGTGGCGGGCGCCAGGGCGGGGCTGCCGGGGCGCCCGCGCGGGTCTGGCATCAGCGGCCGGCGGGAGCCGCGGCCTTTGGCGCGGCGGGCTTGGCGCCGGTGGCGGACAGCTCGCGCAGCAGCTTGAGCTTGGGTGCCACGGAGGCGGCCGCGGCCGGGTCGAACTGCTGGGCGCGGGCGTAGGACTGGCTGGCGAGCTTGGCGTAGATGTCGCCCAGGTTCTCGTGCGCGGTGGCGTAGTCGGGCTTGGTGCGGATCGCCATCTCCAGTGCGGCGCGGGCCTTGTCCAACTGGTTCTGGCCGGCGTAGAGCACGGCCAGGTTGTTGTAGGGCTCGGGCAGCTCGGGGTATTCCTCGGTCAGCTGGACGAAGGTGTCGACCGCCTCGGCCTGCTGTCCCGAATCGGCCTGGGCCACGCCGCGCAGAAAGCGCAGCTGCGGGTCGCGCGGGTGGGCGGCCAGGCGGGGTTCGAGTTGCACGAGCGCATCGGCGGGCTTGCCAAGCTGGATCAGCCGCGTGATGTCGGCGTACTCGTCCGCATGCGCCCAGGTGGTGCCGAGCAGGGCCGCAGTGGCGAGCACGCGCAGGCAACGGTGGGCGGATCGAAGTGCTGGCTTCATGGGGGAGGGGAGAGGCTGAGGAGCGCGGCGGAACCGCGGCGCGGGCTTATACTGCGGCGGATTGTAGCTGAGGGGGTCGTCATGCCGGTACGCTGTTGCCGCTCCTGATCGCGCGCTAGCCCGCTGCCGAGCGGCGCCGCCCTGATCCCCGAAGTCGCCGCCCGCCGTGCGCAGACTTGCCGGGCCGCCGCCAGCCGCACCCCCACAGACTCCCTGAATCCATCACCCATGAGCTTGCGTATCTACAACACGCTGTCGCGTGCATTGGAAGATTTTTCCCCGCTCGAAGCGGGCCATGTGCGCATGTACGTGTGCGGCATGACTGTGTACGACCTGTGCCACCTGGGCCATGCGCGCTCCATGATCGCCTTCGACGTGGTGCAGCGCTGGCTGCGCGCGTCGGGCCACAAGGTCACCTATGTGCGCAACATCACGGACATCGATGACAAGATCATCAAGCGCGCCGTGGAGAACGGCGAAACCATCCGCGGCCTGACGGACCGCATGATCGCCGCGCTGCACCAGGACGCCGACGCGCTGGGCATCGAGCGCCCCACGCACGAGCCCCGCGCCACCGAATATGTGCCGCAGATGCTGAAGATGATCGGCACGCTGCAGTCCAAGGGCCTGGCCTACCAGGCCGGCAATGGCGACGTGAACTACGCCGTGCGCAAGTTCGCGGGCTACGGCAAGCTGTCGGGCAAGTCGCTGGACGAGCTTCACGCCGGCGAGCGCGTCGCCGTGCAGGACGGCAAGCATGACCCGCTGGACTTCGTGCTCTGGAAGAGCGCCAAGCCCGAGGAGCCGGCCGAGGTGAAGTGGGCCAGCCCCTACGGCGAGGGCCGCCCGGGCTGGCATATCGAATGCTCGGCCATGGGCTGCGAGATGCTGGGCGAGAGCTTCGACATCCATGGCGGCGGCGCGGACCTGCAGTTCCCCCACCATGAAAACGAGATCGCCCAGAGCGAAGGCGCCACCGGCAAGCCGTTTGCGCAGATGTGGATGCACAACGGCTTCATCAACGTGGACAACGAGAAGATGTCTAAAAGCCTGGGCAACTTCTTCACCATCCGCGACGTGCTCAAGGAATACGACGCCGAGACGGTGCGCTTCTTCGTGGTGCGCAGCCATTACCGCAGCCCGCTGAACTACAGCGATGTGCACCTGGATGACGCCCGCGCCGCGCTCAAGCGCCTGTACACGGCGCTGAGCCTGGTGGCGCCTGCCGCCGTGCCGGTGGACTGGGCCGAGCCGCATGCGGCTCGCTTCAAGGCGGCCATGGACGAGGATTTCGGCACGCCCGAGGCCGTGGCCGTGCTGTTCGACCTGGCGGGCGAGGTGAACCGCTCCAAGTCGCCCGAAGTGGCGGGGCTGCTCAAGGCCCTGGCCGGCCATCTGGGCCTGCTGCAGGGCGATCCCCAGGCGTTCCTGAAGGCCGGTGCGGGCCTCCAGGAGGCCGACATCCAGGCGCAGATCGCCGCCCGTGCGGCGGCCAAGGCCGCGAAGAACTTTGCCGAGGCCGACCGCATCCGCAATGAACTGCTGGCCCAGGGCATCGTGCTCAAGGACTCCGCATCGGGCACGACCTGGGAGGCGGCGCAGTAAATGCATTCAGAGTTATTTTGGCATTTTGCGCAGATGGGATAAGCGGTGGTGGCTACAAAAAAAATAGCGGACGCAGCGCCGCAGCTCACACCGCCCGTCTACTGGGCCGAGGCGTGCAAGCACCTGACCAAGAAGGACCGTGTGATGCGCCGCCTGATCCCCCAGGTGGGCAACGTGGCGCTGCGCCAGCGCGGCGACGCGTTCACCACGCTGGCGCGCTCCATCGTGGGCCAGCAGGTGTCGGTGGCGTCCGCGCAGCGCGTGTGGGACCAGTTCGCCGGCCTGCCGCGCAGCATGACGCCGCGCAGCGTGCTCAAGCTGAAGGTGGACGACATGCGTGCGACGGGCCTGTCGGCGCGCAAGGTGGAGTACCTGGTCGATCTGGCGCTGCACTTCGACAGCGGGCGCCTGCACGTCAAGCAGTGGGACCAGATGGACGATGCGGCCATCATTGCCGAGCTGGTGGCCATTCGCGGCATCAGCCGCTGGACGGCCGACATGTTCCTGATCTTCCACCTGGCGCGGCCCAACGTGATGCCGCTGGATGACACGACCTTGATCAATGGCATCAGCCAGCACTACTTTTCCGGCGATCCTGTGAGCCGCAGCGATGCCCGCGAGGTCGCCGAAGCCTGGAAGCCGTGGTGCAGCGTGGCAAGTTGGTATATTTGGCGGTCGCTCGCCCCCCTGCCGGTGGACTACTGACAGCGCTACACCGACAGGCCGTGAGGCTCCCGTGTGCGCGGACAGCAGTCCCCGCCGGGCGGCCGGTTCCGGGCCTTCAGCCCCGAGGAGAAAACAAGTTGGCGAAAAAGACCTTTCTGGATTTCGAGCAGCCCATTGCCGAGCTCGAGTCCAAAATCGAAGAACTGCGCTATGTGCAGAACGAGAGCGCGGTGGACATCTCGGAAGAGATCGATCAGCTCAGCAAGAAGAGCCACCAGCTCACCAAGGACATCTACAGCGATCTGACGCCCTGGCAGATCACGAAGATCGCACGCCATCCCGAGCGGCCCTACACCATGGACTACGTGCGGGAAATCTTCACGGACTTCGTGGAGATGCACGGCGACCGCCACTTCGCGGATGACCAGTCCATCGTGGGCGGCTTGGCGCGCTTCAACGGCCACGCCTGCATGGTGCTGGGCCACCAGAAGGGCCGCGACACCAAGGAGCGCGCCGCGCGCAACTTCGGCATGAGCCGCCCCGAGGGCTATCGCAAGGCCCTGCGCCTCATGAAGACGGCCGAGAAGTTCAAGCTGCCCGTGTTCACCTTCGTGGACACGCCCGGCGCCTATCCCGGCATCGACGCCGAGGAGCGCGGCCAGTCCGAGGCCATCGGCCGCAACATCTACGAGATGGCCCAGCTCGAAGTGCCCATCATCACCACGGTGATCGGGGAGGGCGGTTCCGGCGGGGCGCTGGCCATCAGCGTGGCCGACCAGGTCATCATGCTGCAGTACTCGATCTACTCCGTGATCAGCCCCGAGGGCTGCGCCTCCATCCTCTGGAAGACCAGCGACCGCGCGCAGGACGCGGCCGATGCCATGGGCATCACGGCGCACCGCCTCAAGGCGCTGGGCCTGGTGGACAAGATCGTCAATGAACCCGTGGGCGGCGCTCACCGCGACCACAAGCAGATGGCCGCTTTCCTCAAGCGCGCGCTGGGCGATGCCTTCCGCCAGCTGGCCGACCTCAAGCCCAAGGAGCTGCAGGATCGCCGCTACGAGCGTCTGCAGAGCTACGGCCGCTTCACCGACACCAAGGCCGACAGCCGCTGAACAGGCGGCCGCCCCCGGTGACAACGGCCCTGCGGGGCCGTTGTGCTTGGTGGGGGCGACAATCGGCGCCATGGCCCACCCCTCTGACCGCCGCCGGAGAAGCGCTTGACCCAGTCCTTCGACGCCGCCATGCAGGCCTTCGCGCCGCAGCTGCCGCTGGCCGTGGCCCTGAGCGGTGGCGCGGATTCCACGGCGCTGCTGCTGGCCTGCGCCGCACGCTGGCCGGGGCAGGTGCATGCATTCCATGTGCACCATGGCCTGCAGGCCGCTGCCGACGGGTTCGAGCAGCATTGCACGGCGCTGTGCGCACGCCTGGGCGTGCCGCTGGCCATCTTGCGCGTGGATGCGCGCCACGCCCCCGGACAAAGTCCCGAGGACGCGGCACGCCAGGCGCGCTACAAGGCTTTGGAGGCTTTGGCGTTTGACAGTCAAGCGCAACGCGCTATTAAAACAATAGCATTGGCGCAGCATGCGGATGACCAGGCCGAAACCCTGCTGCTGGCACTGTCGCGCGGAGCGGGTGTGGCCGGCCTGGCCGCCATGCCCGCGCAATGGCGGCGCGGTGGCTTGCACTGGAGTCGGCCATTGCTGCGCGTGGCGGGTGCCGATGTCCGCACCTGGCTGCAGCAGCGCGGCGAGCGCTGGGTGGAAGACCCCAGCAATACCGACGAGCGCTACACGCGCAACCGCATCCGCCGGCAGCTGCTGCCCGCGCTGCAGCAGGCCTTCCCGCATTTTCGCGACACCTTCGCCCGCAGTTGCGCCCATGCGGCGCAGGCCAGCGAGCTGCTGCAGGAGCTGGCCGAGGCCGACCTGGCCGCCGTGGGCCAGCCGCCGCGCATCGTAGCGCTGCGGCTCTTGAGCCGCTCACGCCAGGCCAACGTGCTGCGCCACTGGCTGCGCGGTGCGCATGGCACCACGCCGACGGCCGCGCAGCTCGACGCGCTGCTCGACCAGATCGCCGCCTGCACTACGCGCGGGCACCGCATCCACCTCAAGGTGGGACGTGGCCATGTGATGCGTGAAGGGGATGTGCTCGGTTGCTACAATCGGCCGGTTTTGGACCTTATTTCCGCACGGGACGGCGGCGCACCAAAACCATCTTCGCAATAGCGCCGCTCATCAGCGTTCCGTCATTGCAGATATTTCATGGCACTGTTCGTTCATAAATACGGCGGCACCTCGATGGGCTCCACCGAGCGCATCCGCAACGTCGCCAAGCGCGTGGCCAAGTGGGCGCGGGCCGGTCACCAGATGGTGGTGGTGCCCAGCGCCATGAGTGGCGAAACCAACCGCCTGCTGGGCCTGGCCAAGGAACTCACGCCCTCGCGCATCACCAGCGCCTACCACCGCGAGCTCGACATGCTGGCCGCCACGGGCGAGCAGGCATCGTCGGCGCTACTGGCCATTGCCCTGCAGGCCGAAGGCATGGAGTCGGTGAGCTACGCCGGCTGGCAGGTGCCCGTGCGCACCGACAGCAGCTACACCAAGGCCCGCATCGAATCCATCGACGACAAGCGCGTGCGTGCCGATCTGGACGCGGGCAAGGTCGTCATCGTCACGGGCTTCCAGGGCATCGACGGCGGCGGCAACATCACCACGCTGGGCCGTGGCGGCTCCGACACCTCGGCCGTGGCCATCGCGGCGGCCATGAAGGCCCATGAATGCCTGATCTACACCGATGTGGATGGCGTCTACACCACCGACCCGCGTGTGGTGCCCGAGGCGCGCCGCTTGTCCACGCTGAGCTTCGAGGAAATGCTGGAGATGGCCAGCCTGGGCAGCAAGGTGCTGCAGATCCGCTCGGTGGAATTTGCCGGCAAGTACAAGGTGCCGCTGCGCGTGCTTTCGAGCTTCACGTCCTGGGACATCGACATCAACGAGGAAGCCAAGTCCGGCACCCTGATCACCTTTGAGGAAGACGAACAAATGGAACAAGCCGTCGTATCCGGCATCGCTTTCACCCGCGACGAGGCCAAAATCTCCGTGATCGGCGTGCCCGACACGCCCGGCATCGCGTACCAGATCCTGGGCGCCGTGGCCGACGCCAACATCGACGTGGACGTGATCATTCAGAACGTGGGCAAGGAAGGCAAGACAGACTTCAGCTTCACGGTGAGCCGCAACGACTACCAGCGCACCATCGACCTGCTCAAGGAAAAGGTGCTGCCCAAGCTGGGTGCCGAGGAAGTGGTGGGCGATGCCAAGATCGCCAAGGTCAGCATCGTGGGCATCGGCATGCGCAGCCACGTGGGCGTTGCGAGCAAGATGTTCCGCGCGCTCAGCGAAGAGGGCATCAACATCAAGATGATTTCCACCTCCGAGATCAAGACGTCCGTCGTGATCGACGAGAAGTACGTCGAGTTGGCTGTGCGCACCTTGCACAAGGCATTCGAGCTGGACCAGGCGGTGGCCTGAAGTTTCGCTGAGCCGCCCTCAAACTGAGGCATAATAGCGGGATTGGAAACGTGACCGAGTGGCCGAAGGTGCTCCCCTGCTAAGGGAGTATGGGGTGTAGAGCCTCATCGAGGGTTCGAATCCCTCCGTTTCCGCCAGAGCTTAAAAAACCCACTCCAAAAGAGTGGGTTTTTTTATGCCCGCTCTAGGCATTGACCCCTTATAAAACAGCGTGATACGCTCTATATCATGTTGTTTTATACAGTACATCAGCAACCGGCATTCAACCGGCAACCATGCCTAATTCAAAGTTTTTTGGCCTACACGATGGCCTACAGAAACTGAGGCATGCCAAAGCGAATCCTTGAAATGACGGCGCTGGAAGTCTCCAGGCTGCGCGTGGAAGGCTCGCACGCCGTGGGCGGGGTCAGCGGGCTATACCTGCGGATTGAAGGCGGGTCGCGCACCTGGGTGCTGCGCTACGTCCACATGCGCCAGCGCCGCCGCATGGGCCTGGGCAGCTATCCCGGCGTGACGCTGGCCGCAGCGCGCGAAGCTGCGCGCGCGGCGATTGGCCAGCGTGATGCCGGCACCGACCCCATCAAGTCCCGCCAGGACGCACGCGAAGCCGCCCGACTTGCTGATGCCCAGCGGTTGGAGTTCGACAAGGCGGCCGACGCCTTCATCAGCGAACACGAAAGCACCTGGCGCAACGCAAAGCACGCTCAGCAGTGGCGCAACACCCTCGCCACATACGCTTCTCCGCACTTCGGGCGCATGGCTGTCTCCGAGATTGAGCAGTCCCACGTCCTGCGCGCGCTTTCGCCAATCTGGAAGACCAAGACCGAAACCGCCACCCGCGTGCGTGGCCGCATCGAGCAGGTGCTGGATTGGGCCACCGCCCACGGCCACCGCACCGGCCCCAACCCGGCGCGCTGGCGCGGCCAGTTGGAGCACATCCTGGCCAACCCGGAAAAGGTCGCGCCCGTCAAACACCGCGCCGCCGTGCCTGTGGCCGATCTGCCCGCCGCCTACCAGCAGATAGCCGCCGTGGACGGCCAAAGCGCCCGCGCGCTGTGCTTCTTGATCTTGAGCGCCGTGCGCTCGGGCGAGGTGCGCGGCATGGTGTGGAGTGAGGTCGATCTAGGCGCGGCCTTGTGGATCATTCCCGCCGAACGCATGAAGGCCAACAGGGAACACCGGGTGCCGCTCTCCACCCAGGCCGTCGCGCTGCTGCGCGTTCAAGAAGCCGCGCGCGAAGAACTGGTGGAGCACGTATTCCCCAGCAACCGCAAAGGCCCGCTGTCGGACATGGCATTCACTGCCCTGATGCGCCGCCACAAGCTGGCCGCCGTGCCCCATGGCTTCCGCTCCACCTTCCGCGACTGGGCGGGCGAAATCACGCACCACCCGCGCGATGCGGTGGAGCTGTGCCTGGCCCACACCATCGACACCAAGACCGAGGCCGCCTACCGGCGCGGCGACATGCTGGAAAAGCGCGCGGCCATCATGCAGGAATGGGCGGACTTTGCTACCCAAGAGAGCGAGTCGACATCCTCCTCGGATCATCACTCACCTGTCGCCCGAACAATATCTACCACATAGGCTGCCGCCATGGACTGGTTCCCAGCACTCACGACAACTTCACTGCTCGCCGGAGCCCTCTGGCTCGCACGCAATGCGATACACACCCGCCTGATAAAAAGTGTCGAGCATGAATTCAATGCAAAGTTGGCAAATCTCCAAGCGGATCTGAATGCCAAGTCGGCAGAGATTAGCGCTCTTAGGTCTGGCGCGCTCTCAGCGATAGCGCAAAGACAAGGTGCAATCGACAAGCGCCGGCTCGAAGCGGTGGATCAGGTATGGGCATCAGCTACATCGCTTGCCTCGACAAAGACAGTCATCATGTTTCTATCCACCCTGAATATTGACGCCATTCATCAGAAGCTTGCTTCTGGTGATATGAGAGTAAAGAAATTCATCGATAGCTTTGGAAATGACGAAACGATTAAGGCTCTTGACAATGCCAGCGCTGCTAAAGCACGGCCTTTCGTTTCACCGATGGTATGGGCTGCCTACTCAGCATTAAGCGCTGTATCTGCTCACGCAATCGGCCAATGGACTGCATTAAGGTCTGGACTCGATCCTAAAAACCTTATGGATGAAGAGTCTGTTAAGAAGCTTGTAAAGGTAGCACTGCCCTCGCACAGCGATTATGTCGATAGGCACGGAGCTCCGGCGTTCTACAACCTAGTGGAAGCACTCGAAAATCAGCTCCTGAGTGAAATTCAGAACATGCTTGATGGAGCAGAGGTTGACAAAGCCGGTCTTGATCGTGCCGCGGAAGTGTTGGCATACGCTCATGAGCTCGCAAAAACAGCACTACCCGCAAACCAAGTTCCTATTTAATGCGCCAGGATGCCCAGGCGGTTTGAAGGCATTATGTGGAACTGGTTCAACTACAGCACAGAGGGGCGCACGTGAGTCCAGATGACCAATTCGACAAGGCCATGGAAAAGCTTTGCAGCAAGCGCGGTATTCAAGCCTTGCAGCAAAGCATTGAACGCGGCGACTTCGTAGGCGAGCAGGAAGCCAAGGCCCGCGCCTTTCTGTCCAAAAAGGCCGTGGAAGCAGTGACACGCTACCAGCTCAGTCCAGAATATTCGGCGCTACGGCAAGCAAATGCGGCAGAGCAAGCCAACAAACTCAGCGCAGCAGCTAACGCGAAGGCCCACCGCGCGTACGTCATGTCGGCTATCGCGGTCTTCGTGTCATTGGTGGGCCTGGTGATCCAACTGGTCAAGGGGTGAGCGAAAGCCGGCAGGCTGACCGGGAATACATCGCTCAAGAAAATAGCCAAATACGCCGCTAGCCCTTGCCAATAAAGCGCATGCAGCTATCGAATCAGAAGCGACAGCGCTGCACGCTCAGGCCTGGCACATAGCGGGCCGTGTTGTGGGGCATGGCGGCCCGGCCATCCACCCAAGGATGGTGCTTTTGCACATCGCGCGCCAGCTCATACACCGCCTCGCGGCCGGCGTAGATGGTGAAGCGCAGCACCTCTAGGTGGCGGCGCTCCGCGTCGGTCACGAACATCATGCCTGGCCCGCGAGCATGGGCCAGGGCGGGGGCCTGTGGCTTCGGCGTGGCCGCATCCAGAAACACGCGGATCACCTTGAGGTGGAAGGCCGCACTGATCCAGGCGGCGTAGGCGATCACCAGCTCGCGGCAGGCGTAGGTGCCGCCGTTGCGGCCTTTGATGGTTTTCATGGAAAGGTGCGAATCTGCACCTTTTTCAAAACTCTGCAGATTCGCAGAGTTTTCAATTTCCGCCCTCAGCTCCCTCGCCCAGTCCATGCGCAAGAAGAACGCGGGCTGGTGCCGGTCTTCGCCGCCAGCGGCACGGTGCAGATCGTTCAGGCAGAACAGGCCATCAAGTTGACGAACCGAGATATTGCCCAGCGTGAGGGCGAGAGAAGATGCAGCCATAACGGCCTCCAAGGGTGCGGTTTGCGACAACCGCCGCACCCGAGACCAATCAGGGCGGCAGCTCGGACGGGTTGGTCTACCGGGCACCCTTGCGGAACCGGCGAGCCTTGCGGCTCCCCGCCCGAGCCACCAAAAAATGGGGGCGCGAACGAACAAGCCGCAGGGCTCCTGCGGTGAGGCCTACGGCTTGCGTCGTAGGGTGCGGCGGGAGACCAATCCCGACTGCGCCTTTTTCGCGCAGCGCTTGCAGTGTATCACCGCATACCTTCGTGTTGCACAAGTGTGAACAAGTGACTACACTTTGCCCATGTACACCGTCAAGCAACTGCCCGAGTTTTCCGACTGGCTGTTCGGCCTGCGCGATGGCATGACACGCCGCCGCCTGGCCCGCCGTCTGGAAAAAGCGCAACGCGGCCTGCTGGGCGACGTCGAGCCCGTGGGGGAGGGCGTTTTCGAGATGCGCGAGTTCTTTGGCCCTGGCTGGCGCATGTACTACGTGCTGCAGGGCGACGTGCTTGTTGTGATGCTGGCCGGTGGCGACAAATCCACCCAGCAGGCCGACATAGCCCGTGCCATCGCACTGGCCAAAACTGTTGAAGGAGAGTGACCATGACCCAAAAAATCAAAGTAGCCGACCTGCCTGAATTCGACATGGCCGAACACCTGGACAGCGACGAGGCTATTGCCGAATACCTGTCCATCGTGCTGGAAGAAAACGACCCGGCAGAACTGGCGCACGCCCTGGGCACCATCGCCCGCGCCCGTGGCATGACCGAAGTGGCCCGCGCCAGCGGCTTGACGCGCGAGGCGCTGTACAAAGCGCTGCGCCCCACATCGCAGCCGCGCTTTGACACCATCATGAAGGTCATCAATTCCCTGGGCCTGAAGATCAGCGTGCAGCCCGCCGCGCACGCCTGATAGCCTCACCCGGTAGCACCGTCCGCTGCAGGGCTATCCGTCCCACCCCACGCCCTGGGGCACCCCTGCAGCCATTGCATCACCTCGGCCACCAGCCAGAACAGCTTGGCCCCCATCTTGCGCGGGTGCGGAAAGCCGCGTTGCTCAATCAACGCGCGCAACGTGTTCTCCACGATGCCCAGTTCTTCCAGCAGTTGCTCTTTGTTCAGAACCAGCTGCCCCATACCTTAGCCCTCCACCCTTTCTACCCGCAGCACCTGCTTGCCGCTGGTCAGGTGCGCCAGTGCCTCTGCCTGGGTGGCGCTGACGGCTTTCAGCCGCATGGTCGGCAGCAGCTTGGCGTCGGCCAGGTCTTCCACATCCGACAGATTGACGTTCTGCGGCACAAGGTGCGCGCGGTAGCTGCGCAGCGGCAGCACTTGGTGAACGGCGTTCATGGGTTCTCTCTCCTGAAGTTGGCTCAGGCCACCAGCTGCAGCTGGGCCTGTTGCGGGTTGATGGCGGGTGCCACCGGCTGGCGGCGCTTGCGGCGGGGGCGGGCGGCGTCTGCCAGGCGCTGGCGCTCGGCGGCGAACACCGCGGCCAGGTGGTCCTGGGTGGTTCCGGCGGCTGGCACGTAGCCGCCATGCAGCGGTCGCTGGTAGCAGTGCACGCGTGGGTCGGTGCGTTTGGCATTCATGGCCTTCACTCCTGTGGTGGGTTGGTGGTGGGGAAGTCGGCGCGCAGCACGCGCACGCTGGAAATTGCGGTGAGCAGGTCCGCCAGCAGCTCGGCCGGCGTCGCCATCACCTCGCGCTTCATCTGGTCGCGCGCGGCCTGGCTGTCCTGCATGTCGTCGCAGCGGCGGCGGGCCGCCAGCAGCACCTGGGCGCGCAGCGGCGTCACTTTCTGGCCCGTTTCGGCCATGGCGTTGCGCGCCTCGGTGGCCGTGGTGTGCTGTGGTGCCTGTTTTTTCATCACTGGCAGGCCTCCGCATCGCGCAAGGCCCTGAAATGGGCCACCACCTGGGGGGTGCACCAGTCCTCGATTTCGTGGTCGCCGCGGCCAAAAACGATGCGCGAGACCGCGCCCGTGAGGCGGGCCGTACAGTTATTGAAACCAGTCCAAGCGCGCGGCAAAGCCGCGCGGGCCTGCGCCCCCTGCGTGGCGCTGCTGTGGCCCTGAGCTTGTCCCGCTTCATCCTGGGCGCCCTGCGCATGCGCGGCGTGCGCGTCCTCGCCGATTACCGGCGCCCACGCAATGCGGCGGCTCACCAGCCAGCGGCCACACATGCGCCCGCGCTGTGCGCGCAGGCCCACGATGCGGCCCACCTTCACTTCCTCGCCGTACTTGTTCACCTGCCCGTCCTCGGGCGTTCGGTGCGCCGTGCGCAGGTGCCAGCGGTGGCGCGGCAGCGCATGACCGCCCATGGCCTCCATGAACAGGCACCAGTCCGCGCGCAGGTCGCCATGGCGGTGGCAGGCCTGGTAGGCGCGCACCGTGGCCTGGTCCCCCTCGCGGTCGAATAGCTCCAGCTGGTCTTTGGTCACCCGGCGCAGCTCGCGCCACACCGTCACGCTGGGCATGCCGATGGTCTGAAACTGCCGAATGCCCCAGGTGGCCGCCCAGGCGTCCACCCGGCGGTAGCCCTGGCCATCCATCTGGCCGGGCTCCTGCAGGTTGCGCGCGTCCGTGGGGCCAAAGTCCATCACGATCTGCTGGCCCTGCACCACGTCCATGTGCTCGGCCAGGGCCAGGTGGCCCACGCTCTTGGCGATGTACTTCGCCACGTAGCCCGCGGCGCCACCCTTCACCATGCGCTTGACGTTCACGCGGTTTTCGACCGCGCCGCGCTCTTGGCCGTCATCGCTCAGCCAGTAGCGGCGCACCTGCTTTTCAATCTCCTGCGCTCCGGCTTCATCCTCGGCCCATATCAGGGCGTGCCAGTGGGGGGTGGCGTCGTGGTGCGGCTCGGCCACGCGCAGGCCGTACATCTTCACGCCCTTGCGCGCCAGCGCGGCACGCGTCTTGGCCCACATATCGCGCAGCCACAGCTGTCCGTCGCGCGGCGTGGCGCCGCTGTACTTCTTGTTTTGCACCGGCCGGCCGCCGCTGCCCAGCTTCACGGGGTGGAAGCGGCTTGGCAGCGTCAGCGTGACGAACAGGCCCACATGGGCGCGGGCATCCGCGTATTCCTCTGCGCCGCGTATGCGCGTCATCAGCTCGCCGCCGCGAATGATCGGGTTGGCCGTCCCCAGCGCGGCCAGCTCCTGCAGCGTGAACACCTGGCCCGCTTCATTGCGGTACAGCGTGCGGCCCAGCGCCTCGGCGTTCCGTTTCAGCTGCGCCTGGCGGCGCTGCAGCCCGTCCTGGCTCACGTACCCGCCGCGGCCCTTGTGCACCTGGCCCAGGCCCACCGCGCCGGCCTCCACCACGCGTGTCACATGCACGCGCAGGCGGCGACGCCACCATGCCGGGTCTTGCGCGCGCTTGATGGCCGGCTCGCCCGTGATGGGCTTGTCCTCGTCTATGCCTACGCAACGCACAAGCAGACGTATGGAATCCACGCGGTCCGCCAGCGTGGCGTTCTGGCCCTGGGCCAGCGCATCCAGTTCATCCGCCTCGGCCGCCAGCTTCTTGGCCATGGCGCAGATTTCGTAGTCATCGAGGTTCCACAGGCTCGCCGCGCCAAATCGGTCTTCAAAGTCGGCCACCGCCTGCAGCAAGTCCCACGCCTGCGCCCACTCGGGCGGCGTGTTCAGAAAGTCCCGCGCTGTCTGTACGGCCGCCAGAACGGGCGGCACGGTGTTGTCAAAGCGCCCCTTGATGGCCGCCTGCCAACTGGCCGGCGCACAGCGAATCACCCGCTCCAAGTGCCCGCGCGCCATGTACAGCGTGGGCTTGTTCTTCTCCCACTCGGCCAGGCTGGCGTTTGGCAGTTTGCGCGGGATCGTCGGCATGGCTTTACACCCGTGCCGCTAGGGCCGTCACGCGGCCCAGGCTGCGCTTTCCCACACGAATGGCGTGCTTGATGGCCACGCGCTCCGGCTCGGGGAACTCCTGCCAGTTGCGGCTGGCCAGGGTGGCCATGTTGTCCACCTCCAGGCCCACGCCGGCCACCAGCAACAACGCCATGCGCCAGTTGCTGGGCAGCTCGCGCCACTCGCGCGCGGCGGCATCCACAAAGCGCCCCGCGCTTTTGATCTGCACGAACTCATCGCGCAGCGCCATCAGCTTTTCCAGCTGCTCTGGCGACGGCGGCACCAACGCGGGTTGCACGGCCATGGCCTTGCGTGGCGCGCACTGCGCCAGCAGATCCAGCTCTGGCGCCACGCCTACCGGGCGCTCGCCATCGCTGCACAGCTCGGGCTCACGGTACGCCATGGTCAGCCCTTCGCCACCCGGTGCACGCCAAAGCTGCACGCCTGGCAGCCCATGCGCTCGGCCACGTCGAAAGCGCAATCCCAGGCCGCAGCCATGGTACGGGCCAGCAGCGGCTGCATGCGCAGGCCGTCCGCGGTGCGGTAGGTCATCACGAAGGTGCTCACGCCGGCACCTCCAGCAGGTGCTTGCTGCGGCCGTCAATGCTCAGCGAGACGCGCAGGCGGCCCTTCATCAGTTCAAGCCGCACATCCTTGTGGCTGTGGTCGTATTCCTTGCGCTCTGCCACACGCATGCCGCAAGCCAGCAGCACGTTCGCCAGCTTGGCATTGAGCGAGTGGTCGAGGATCCCCGAGCCCAGGTAGATCGTTTTGCCGCCCCAGTCGTTCACTTGATCCAGATTCAGCACAATGCCGGCGGCAGCGATGGCCGGCATGAACGCATCCAGCAGCACGAGCCGGGCGCCCATGCGCTTGATGGCGGCCAGCCTGTCCGCGTGGCGCCCCTGTTCGTATGCCAGCAGTTGAGCGCCCAGTGGCTTGGGCGCTTCGGGCGCGTTATCTCGGCGGGTGGCGGTACGTCGCGACATTGGCAAACCTCCGGTTTCTTCGGGCAAAACAAGTCCCTGCCAGGCGTTGCCGCCTTGCAAAAATCAGGTGTGTGGTGATGGGTGCCGCTGCTAATCAGCGGCTGGTGGTGCGCCGGCTATGAGGTGTCGGCGCCTCCTGCGAACAGATCGCCCGTGATGGGCTCCACGGGCGTGATGGGTTCGTGGTCGGCCTCTTGCGCGTTGTCCAGCAGCACGCGCAGCATCCCGCGGCGTACATGCTTTGACAGCGGGATATTCACCGTAGGGTCAGGGATGGCCGATGGCGTGAGGCTGCGCACCGTCTCCGCCATCACCACGAAGCAATGGCCGCATTCCACATTGGTGCACTGGTAGATCACCTCGCGCATGGTCTTGCTTACTGCACGCCCGTGGCGGATGACGCTCTTGGCGCCGCAGTGGGCGCACTCCATGCGGGTGCCTTCGTAGCGCAGCTCGCGGCCCTGGTGGCGCCGCTGCTGGCGCGCAGGCTGCGCCGCCAGCAACGCTCGGCGCTCCGCTTCGGTGTGCATCATCGTGGCGTCTCCCTTGGGCATCGTGTTGCGGCTTTTGAGCGGCTATTTGCTGCTCAGTGCTTCCCGCCTTGTTCCGCCAGGAACGACTCCAGCCCGCGCAGATACATGCGGCGGCAGAACCAGGCCATGGCGCGGTCATCCTGCGCGGCCAATTGCTGGGCCTGTGTGTACTCGTCCGGCATCAGGCGCATGCCGGTGTTGCGCATCTTCGGCGCCGCGTCCTTCTCTGCTGCCGATGCGGGCTCATCGAGCCGCCCCGCGGCGCGGTTGGCGGCCACCAGCGCCTTGAAGCTGGTTTTGGGTTGCTTGCCGGTGGTCATCATGTTCATCCTTCGCGCCCCGTGTCGGGCCTGGTGTTGTCAATGGCCAGCTTGGGGCCTGGCCGAATCCCCGTCATCGCAAAGACGGACTGGTCAATCTGGCTGCTAATTAGCAGCTC
Organism: Diaphorobacter oryzae DSM 22780; assembly: GCF_059568935.1. Lineage (NCBI taxonomy): Bacteria > Pseudomonadati > Pseudomonadota > Betaproteobacteria > Burkholderiales > Comamonadaceae > Diaphorobacter > Diaphorobacter oryzae. Next base: position 31,592 of record NZ_JCANUL010000015.1, read on the forward strand.
CAGCACCGCCGTGGTGGTGGGCAGGCGGTACGCCCGCCGCAGCCGCTCCAGCTTGTGCTGTAGCTCGGCGGACACCTCCACCGTGGTTTCTTGGGTCTGCATTGATCATGGCTTTCCGCATCAGCAGTGGAGTGCGGGGCCGCCGGCGGCGGTGGCGTGCTGCTGGCCACCCAGGCCGATCTTCTGCAGCTCCTTTTCAGCGGCCAGCAGCGCCATGTTCTGGATCAGCGTGGCCTTTTGCAGGCCCAGGCGCTTTGCCAGCAACTCAATCAGCTGGTTGTCCTCTGTCTTGAAACGCACCGTGTGGCGGTGGGTCTTTTTTTGCTCTTTGTCCTCATAGGCCATGGCGTACCTCCTGCTGATTTCCGCTGGCGTAACATGCTGCTATCCGCTGTAACGCCTTATTCCCAATGCTCTTCACCAATCAAACGCACATCTTTAAACCCGGCTCGCGGGATGACGTTGCCTGCACCTTCCCTGTTCCCACAGACCCCGTTTTGAACGTTGGCGACATCCTCTACCTTGGGTCCACCAAGTTGCGCGTACGGGTGACCGGCGTTGAATATGTTCTCAACCTTGAGAAGTCTTCGGACCTTCTCCAATCACCGCGTGCCTCACTCGCAGGTCGCAGCGTGTACACGGCCGAAGCGCCTCTGGGATAAGCGCCAGGGCGGGCGCGTAGTCCACCGTGTTCACAAACGCGCCCACCTCCACCCCTGCTGCGTGCAGCGCCCCGTACTGCAGGATGCCGACCCCCGTCACGTCAATGCGTACCTGGGCCGCGGGCTCGATGGCGCGCAGGCAGGCAATGAGCACCTGCGCGTCATGCACCCAACGCTCAACCGGCAGGGCGTTGTCGTCCTGCGCGGGTGTGATGTGCACGGATACCTTCCCAAACGCACCCGACACGGTGGCGTCGCCCACCAGAGCGGAGAGGGCGCTTTTCAGCTGTGCCTTGAGTGCCGCTGCGTGGTCGGCCGCGCATGGCGCGGCCCCTTCTTTAATGCTGTGTAGCATGGCGTTATGCGGTGAGTTGGTATGCGCCGAATGGTTGGAATTCATGTCTGTAAATGGATGAGAGATGGAAGAACCGAAAACCGACATCGTTGAAACTTCTGAGCCACCTTCACTGCATCCAATGCTGAAGGACAGCTCTTGCCATCTGCAATTCACCGTGTATCGATACGGCCAGGAGCAGGCGTTTGAATTGCCGCTGGTGGTGCTGCCATATCCCGATGCCCAAGCGCTGTACATGCAGCTGAACAGCTACCTTGAGGCTCAGATGACGTACAACGCCGAGTTCCGTAAGCCGCCAGGCGCCTGATCTCATCAGGCGACACATGCTGCACGGCCATCAGGACTTTGCGAGGCGGGGCGCCATCAACACCTTGCTGCCACACATGGGCACAAATGACGAGCACGGAAGGCAGGCCGTCTTCGGTCACATCCAAGGATGTGCCCAAGCTAATTTGCAAGCTCAGCCGTTTTTCGCAGCCGTCAAAGCTGCTGCAGGCCTGCAAGCGCTGCCCTGCAGGGGCTTCCTGATTTGCTGCATGTAACATCGCGCTACGCGGTGAGTTGGTATGCGCCGCATTGTTCTATCCATTTGGATAGATGTCAACGCATTTCTATCTTTATGAGTGGTTTTTCTGATCGCCTTCGGGAAGAGCGCAAGCGCCTCAGCCTCACGCAGGCCGACATGGCTGCGGCTGGCGGCGTGAAGCCGAACGCCCAGGTGCACTACGAGAGTGGGGATCGTGCGCCGTCTGCCGACTATCTTCAGCGTCTGGTAGGCGCAGGCATTGACGTACCCTTCTTGTTCACCGGCCGGCGCAGCGTGGGTGATCTATCCGGCCCAGCACCGGCACCCGCTGACGGTGCGGACTCCATCCGTATTCCGCTGTTTAGCGCCACCGGCAGCATGGGCCCGGGCAACGAACTCAGCACCGAAGACGTGATCCTGGGTGATGTGCCCGTGTCCCGCACCTGGCTGCAGACGAACCTGCCGCGCAGCCGGCCCGAAGCCCTGCAACTGGTGCACGCCTACGGCGACAGCATGGCGGGCACCCTCAATTCCGGCGATTTCGCCTTGGTGGACACGGACCAGCGCGTGGCGGATGTGGATGGCGTCTATGTCCTGCAAGCCAATGGCCAGCTGTTCATCAAGCGCGTGACCCGCAAGATGGACGGCAGCCACGAAGTGAGCAGCGACAACCCCAAGGTGCGCACGGTGGAGGTGCTCAACGGCACGCAGCAGGTGAGCATCTGCGGGCGGGTGGTGTATGGGTGGAATGGGCGGCGGTTTTAGCCATCCCTTCGCGAACCAATATTCACAAGAGAGGGAACCATGAAACTGCGATTGTTTGGCGCGCTGTTGCTTGCACTGGTGTCTGCGCCTGCTTTGGCACAGATGGTTTCGCAAACAGTGGATGACGGCGGTTTTTTTATTACTGCCCATAAAGGCCAAACCTTCACGGCCCCAGCTTCGGCCATTATTTCCGGGATCAGTGTGCGGCCATACAGCGACGGTTTTTCCGGCACCCTGTATATCTACAACGGCAACAACGGAAGTGGAATCCCGGGTTCTGTTGGCACACCCGCATACACACAAACGGGTGTGACCGTAACAGCCTCCACATCAGGCGGCCCGATGCGGGACATTGTGCTGACCACCCCTTTCCCAGTGACTGCCGGTAGCGTCTATTCATTTGTTCTCTCAGGCCCCGGTGGGCTGGCCATCTCCACCAATGATGAATATGCAGACGGAGAGTTTTTCGATAACTTCGCCGATTTCGGGTTTCCCACCTATGACTTGGCTTTTCAGGTCTGGGCTGGAACACCCCAAACCATTACGTACACCTCCACTGCCCCTGCTGCCGCCAAGGTAGGTGACTCATACACTGTCGCAGCCACAGGGGGTGCCTCTGGTAACCCCGTGGTGTTCACCATTGACCCTTCGGCCAGCGCCGTTTGCACCATTGCGGGCGCAACAGTCAGTCTCACTGGCGTTGGCACCTGCGTCATCAACGCCAATCAGGCTGGCAACGTATCCAGTTTCGCTGCCCCTCAGGTGCAGCAGAGCTTTGCGGTAGCTGCGCGCCCGTTGCCTGTTGCCACGGCCGACAGCTACACCACGGCATTCAATACGCCCCTCACCGTGGCTGCCCCCGGCGTGCTGGGCAACGACAGTTCACCCCTGGCGCTACCCCTTACTGCGGCGCTGGTCACGGGCCCATTGCATGGCACCTTGGTTTTCAATGCCGACGGCAGCTTCACTTACTCCCCCGTTGCCGGCTATAGCGGCGCGGACTCGTTCACCTACACCGCGTCTGACGGCTTCGGCACCCCGCCCGTCACAGTCTCCCTCACCGTATCCCCAGCAGCCGCCCCAGCTGCGCCTGCCAGCATTCCCACCTTGTCGCAATGGGGCCTGCTGGCGCTGTCATCGCTGATGGGGTTGTTTGCGCTGGGGCGGGTGCGTAGGCATACGGCTGTCGGCAAGTGAGCAGCGACAACCCCAAGGTGCGCACGGTGGAGGTGCTCAACGGCACGCAGCAGGTGAGCATCTGCGGGCGGGTGGTGTATGGGTGGAACGGGCGACGCTTTTAGGTAACTGCGCTGCTGCTGGTGCGGCTGGGGTTCTAACTATATGGAGGGGATAGTAATGCACGCAAGCTCTTTCACCGTAAGTCCATACAAGATGAAGATTGATCTTCGTGTTCTGGACCATTTAGGAATAAAGCTTTATAGCAATGTTTCTGCCGTGCTTTCGGAGGCGGTTGCAAATGCTTGGGATGCGGATTCAAAGAATGTCAGCATTCACATATCTAAAGATCGCATTTCAATTGAAGATGATGGTTGCGGAATGAATCTAAATGCAATCAATGACCGCTTCTTGTATGTGGGGTATGACAAGAGGCAAAACGAAGGAGGCACCTCTCCCGGTAATCGACGCTTCATGGGGCGAAAGGGGATCGGGAAGCTATCTTTGTTCTCCATCGCTGAAAGAATAGAAATTCACACCAGCAAAGATGGAGAAACCCATGCGTTCGTAATGACGGTCCATGGTATACAGGCGGCCATAAAGAAAAATGTGGTTTATCAGCCAGAGCCCATAACCTTCAGTGGCCCGCCGAAAGGAACTCGCATAGAGTTAACCGAGCTGAAAAAAAGAGGTGCAACTCAGACGATTAACGCACTGCGGAAGCGGGTGGCTAGAAGATTTTCAATAATCGGATACAAAGGTGTCGCAGGTGATACCTTCGATGTCAAAGTCAACGGAACTCCGATCACTGTGGTAGAGCGGGAGGATCTTCAAAACATCGAATTTCTGTGGCAGTTTGGAACAACATCTCTCGACACCACGACTCTACTAAAAATTAAGAAAAAATTCTCCTTGAATGGAGGGGTAAGTCCTGAACATTCGGATTGGGTAGTAAATGGATGGCTTGGCGCATCCGCCAAGCCAAACGATTTGAGAACGGATGACTCCGGATCAATGAACGGAATCGTCGTTGTGGCAAATGGGCGTCTTATTCAAGAAAACATCCTTGATAAGTTGAATTTCCATAAGCTGATGGGTAACTATGTCACCGGGCAGGTTGAGGCAGATTTTTTAGACCTTGATGATCAGCCGGATATAGCCACGAGTGACAGGCAACGTCTGATTGAAGACGATCCCCGTTATGTGGCGCTTGTCGCTTTTCTTCGAAGAACCTTGGTGGCCATTTCGGAAGAATGGGCGACGCTGCGAAATGAATCTCGCGGAAAGGAGGTTCAGCAAGAGATTCCTCCCTTAAAGGATTGGGTGGAGAGGCTGCCCGAGGGACAGCAAAAAGCCGCTCGATCAATGCTTGGGCTAATTAAAGGCGTTGAACTCGAAACGGAAGATGATCGACGAAGCCTGTATAAGGCAGGAGTTCTAGCGTTTGAACGATTGAGGCTCAAGGAGGCGAGCCATCAACTGGGTACTTTGACCAATCTTACCGCGGCTAATCTGATGCCGCTATTGATTGATTTTGGCAGTTTGGAGGGATCCCTTTACAGGGATATTGTTGCTGGGCGTTTGGAGATAATTAAAAACTTCATCAAATTGGTTGATGATGATCAGAGGGAAAACTTACTTAGAGACTTTCTTTTTGAAAACATGTGGATGCTTGATCCAGGCTGGGAGAGAGCGACCGGTAGCGAGCGTATGGAGCAGGCGCTCAAAACGCAGTATAAGGAATTTGCTGCTGGCCTAACGGATGATCAGACGAAAGGCCGTGTTGATATCAGGTATCGGACCAATGCTGAGCAGCATATATTGGTTGAGCTCAAGCGTGCCGGAAGGCGACTGACTGTCGGTGAGCTTTTGGATCAAGGGATGAAATACAAAAACGCACTAGAAATGTGCTTGAGGAAGGAGAGGGGAGATAATTATTCTCCAAATATCGCTGTCGTTTTTGTGCTTGGAAAACCTGTCGATGACAATTCTCATCCACAACAAGTTAATCAAGCGCTGCAAGTTATTAACGGTCGGGTGGTGTATTACGAGCAGCTCATAAATTCGGCCAGAAACGCCTATGCGACATTCCTGGACGAGTCTGCCAAAGTTAGCGATGTGGAGAAATTAATTGACTTGATTTCACCTGACAAATCCGATTCATTGACGTCCTAGTGATTTCACATGTTGTAGAAACGTCTTTCCAATTGCTTCTCCCAATTTCGGAGGGACGGCATTCCCAATCATCTTTCCGAGCTTGTCCATGTAGATCTCGGACTGATTGCCTACAAAATCGTATGACTTCGGAAACGATTGCAGCAATGCAGCCTCCCTTGGGGTCAGGGCGCGATCTTGCGTAGGGTGGCCGAAGCGCCCGGCACCAAAGTTATAGAACTGCGTAGTCATGGTCGGCGAAGCTTGATCCGCACGCATGCGCGCGTAGACGGCGGAGAAGGTCGCCCCCGATGCCTTGTTGTGGCACGGCGAGCGAAGTTCTTCCGGCCAATCGCGCCAAGTCCCCCCCGGTGTCGATGCGCGTATACGGCGCAGATTGATCTCCGACAAATTACGCGCGAAATGGATCTTGTCGTGGGGGTCAGCCTCACCCGCTTTAAGCGGAGTAAGCCCGGCCAACGCGTGGTGAACGTCGTTGGGTTCGTCACCCAACTCCAATGGCTCCAGCTGTTTGGGAATTGCTCCTATCCGCGAGGCCAACAACACCAGGCGACGGCGAGTTTGCGGTACCCCTAGCTTTTCGCAGGAAACGCTCTTGTACCAAACGTCATAGCCCAGCTCTTTGAGCGATTCAACAAAGTTCTTGAAGGGCGCATGCGATTGAACCTTCGGCACGTTCTCCATCGTGACGAGGTGGGGATCGCACTCCTTGATCAGCCGCGTGAACTCATTCAGCAGGTAGTAACGAGGATCTGCTAGGCCCGGCACCGAAGGCCCCTTTCCGGCTGCTTCGGCCTCGGCTTTTCCTTTAACGCGGAACGTATTCGCCGCTGGGGAGAACGGTTGGCAAGGCGCGCACCCTGCAAGCAACTTGATGCTCCCCTTCCCCTTGCTCCAAAGCTTGTTCAGATTGGCGCTGGTTACGGTTCCGACGTCCTGCGCGAAGAACTTCGCCCCTTCGTTGTTAGCCTCGTATGCGTGCCGGCACGACTCTTCGACGTCAAACCCAGCCTTGACTTCGATTCCCGCATCCAGAAGTCCCCGGGTGAGTCCCCCCGCCCCGCAAAAAAGGTCGATTGCTTCGATTTTCATGGCGTCGAAGTTTAAAGAATTACGAAGCGCTCGTCGATGCCGAAACCCATCTTTCTCAGCCCCTGTGTCACTCAGAGATGCGGCCCTCGCTATGCTGAGATGCCATGGACACCGTCAGCCCGGAAGTACGCCACAGAATCATGTCGAGCGTGCGTAGCAAGAACACCAAGCCGGAAGTGGCCGTGCGCTCCCTGGTTCATTCGCTCGGATTGCGCTTCAGGCTTCATGATCGAAAGCTGCCAGGCCGCCCTGACTTGGTTCTTTCCAAGCACCGCACGGTGATATTGGTTCATGGCTGTTTTTGGCATCGGCACGACTGCAGCAAGGCAACGACCCCAAAGACTCGTGTCGACTTCTGGCTGGGCAAGTTCAACGCCAACATATCTCGCGACGCGCGACAACGCGAACTTCTGGAGGCGGCAGGCTGGCGTGTGCTCACCATTTGGGAATGTGAACTGCAGGATGCTTCGGCACTTCGTGACAAGTTGTTCGCCTGGTTCGGACTGGCAGATCACCCCATTGGTTCGAACTGAGAGCGCCTCTCGCCACTACAGCAGCAATTCCAACTCTAGCCGAGTACCTGAGCCAGCCACCTATCGTCCAGGCCGAGCCCCCTGGCTGGCCTAGCCAGCCAGAGCTTTCTACCTCGATCCATGGGGGCGAAAGTGTCCAGAACCTAAGTTTCCTTACCTGTCTCCAGCTCCAGTCGTGATGTGAACCCACCCTCCGCAAGCGTGTGCGCAATCTTGACCACCAGCCACGGCGTGGCGTCTATCTGCGGCTTGAATCCCTTGAGCCGCAGGGGCGTCTGCGGCATCAGCTCGGGCTGGCCCAGGGCCAACGTCAGCTCCATGGTGGCTTTGCCGCGCTTGATGCGGCCCATTTCCGCGCGCGCGGCGGCCAGGGCGTCGGCTTCGCTGCCGTAGGTGTCCTTCAGGCGCTTTTCGTTGTCCTCAGTGCCCACCAGCACGCTGCGCTTCTCGGCGCGTGCGGCATCGTGCCAGGAGGCGCGCACGCCGCTGTAGGCGTTGCGCTCGGCTGTGTGGTAGCGGTGCTGGTCGCCGTCTGCGCGGGTCAGTGTCCAACCCTCCAGCTCCACGCCGGCCGCATTCCTGCTGCCGTTGATGGGGATGAAGGCCAGGCGCCCCTTCTTCACGGTGCACACGGCGTCGTACTGCTTGGCCAGGCGCGTGGCGAAGTGCAGGTCGCTCTCGTGCGTCTGGTCGATGTGTGCCACACGCACGCCGGCCAGCGTGGTGTCCACTTTGGCCTGCAGCCCGTTTCGCGCGGCGATGGCCCGCACGATCTCGCCCAGGGTGGTGTCGTGGTAGCTGTGCTCGGTGCGCGTGCGTAGCTGGCGCTTCATTTCGGCTGATCTGGCGCGGATGCTGATGCGGTCGGGCGCTCCGCTGTACTCGATTTCGTCCACCTCGAAGGTGCCCTTGTCCACCAGCCGGCCGCCGGCCCAGCCCAGACGCAGGGTGATTTCTTCGCCCTTGCTCGGAATGGCCATGCGGCCGTCGCTGTCGTCCAGCTCAATGTCGAGTTGGTCGGCCTCATCGCCGCGCGACTCTGCCAGGGTGAGCTGGATCAGCCGCGCGTTCACCGTTCGCGTGATGTTGCGCCCGGCCACCGTCAGCTCAAACGCGGGCGTGGCATAGGCGTATTCCGTCACAGCCACCACTCCCAGTAGTCGTCATCGGGCCACGGGTCTACGCCACCCGCACCCTCGGCCTGGTGGTCATCCACATGGGCAAGCTGCAGCTCAAACTCGATGCGTCGGGGCCTGCCATGCGCTATGAAATGGGTTCCCGTTTCCGACAGGTTCTCGATGACCCATGCGCCGAACACGTCGCCCGCGCCGGACACCAGCGCCCAGGCCTTGCCACTGTCGGCCATGTCGCGCAGCGTGCGCAGCGAAAGCGCCGTGCCCTTGAACTCTGGCGCCAGCACGCCCGACAGGGTGATGGTGTCGTCGCCAGGCCCCACCGACTGCCGCGCCGGCCGCGCGCCCACGCGCGAATTGCTGGGGTGGCGCCACGCGCTTTGCCGGCGCAGCGTGTCGAACGCCAGGGTGTCGAGGCCAAACACGAATTGGCCCAGGCTCATGAGCATGGTTGCGCTCCCTCTCAGTCAATGTCCGCAAGCTGCGACAGCACGCGCGAGCGCTTGGCGCGCTCGCGGCGGTCCAGCTCGGCCGTGACGGCGCGTGCCAGGGCCTGGGCGTCCATGCCCGGCGCGGCGTGGATGGTGATTTGGTAGGTATTGCCGGCCGCCGCAGGCGCGGGCGCACCCGCCAGCGCCGCGGCCGACAGCGGCGGCCGGCTGTCGACGCGCACGGGGCCCGCACCGGCCATGCCTGGCGCCGCCGCCGTGGCAGCGGTGGCCAGCGTGAGCGCCGCGGTGCGCACGGCGCCCTGGCCGCCCTGCATGCCGATGGCCGCGCCCTCGGCGATCCAGCCGCCGTACTGCATGAACACGCGCGATGGTGAGTTGATGCCCAGCTTCTCGCGGAACCAGCCGCCCACGGCATCGGCCACGCCCACCACCGCGTCGCGTACTGCCAGGGCGCGGCTGGTGATGCCGTCCACCAGGCCCTGCAGCAAGTCGGAGCCAGCCTGGAAGAACTGTTGCTTGGCGCTCACCAGGGTTTGCCACAGCGATGCGGCGCCCGCCGCTGCGCGATCCCACAGCGCGCCGGCGGTGTCCGAGAGCTGGCGCCAGATGGCCAGCAACCCGCCCTTGATGCCGTCCCAGTTGCGCCACACCATGTAGGCAGCGACCGCCAGCAGCGCGAACGCGGCGACGATGGGGTTGGCGATCAGGAACACGGCGAGCACTCGCAGACCGGCCAGCAGCCACGCGGCGGCACCGCGTAGCAATGCGAAGGCCCGGCCTGCAATGAAGCCCGCGCGGTAGAGCAGGCCCATGCCCCCGGCCGCTGCGCCGGCAGCGGCGCGTGCGCCGAACATGGACACCACCAGCCACTGGAACAGGAACCGTACCAGCATGGCCTTGCCTGCCAGCAACGCCAACGGCACCAGCAGGGCACCCAGGCCCACCAGCAGCGCGGACACCGCCAGGAATGCGCCCAGCAGCCAGCCCACCAGCGTCTTGTTCTCCTGCACAAATGCGCTCACGCCCTCGATCAGCGGATTGATGGCATGCAGCAGGCGCAGCAACGCGGGCTCCAGCGCTTCGCCCAATGCAGAACTCAGGTTGAACGCCCGGTTGCTGGTCAACTGCCACTGAGCCGACAGGTTGGCGTTGCGCGCCGCGGCCTCGCGCGCCATGGATCCCTGGGCCCTTTGGCTGTTGGCCAGGTTGAGCTGCCGCTGCAGTTCCTCGGGCTTGTCCACCAGCTTGGCGAGGGTGTCGCTGTGCTCCATGCCGGCCAGCTCCACCATTACACCCGTGCGCTTGTGCTCCGGCAGCTTGCGGATGGCCTCCACCACCTTGAGGATGGTTCCCATGGCGTCGGTAGACATGCCCTTTTGCACAGCATCAGGCGACAGCCCGATTTCCGCCATGGCGGCCTGGAACTTCTTGGTTCCCTTGGTCGCGGCGGCGAACTTCTGCACGATGGCGTTTGCCGCGGTGCCCGCAGTTTCGGCACGCTCGCCCAGCGTCAGCAGCGTGGAGCCGAGCGCGGCAGCGTCCTGCGCCTTCATGGCCACCGTGGACACCACGCCGCTGGTTCGGTTCAGAAAGTCGATGATGTCGCCGCCCTTGCTGATGGCGTTGTCATCGAGGTAGTTGATGGAGTCCGCAAGGCTGCGAATGTCGGTCAGCGGGATCTTGAAGTTCTTCGCCACCTTGCCCATGGACTCTGTGATTTGGTCGGGCACGGCGTCGAAGGCGGTCGCAATCTCCGAGGCCATGAGCGTGAATTCGCCCAAGCGGTCGGTCGGCACTTCCATGCGCGCCGCGGCCGTCACCATGTCTGTGATGGCGGTGGTGGCCAACGGAATGCGGTGGCTCAGGCCGCGTATCTGTTCCTCGATGGCGCGGTAGACGGGCGTGAGGTTGCCGGCATCGTCGCGGGCGCCTTCTACCTGGCGGGCGATGCCCAGCATGTGGTCCTGGTGCTTTGCGAAGTCGGTTACCGGCCCCATGCCCACCTGCACGCCGCGCCGGCCCGTGGCCTGCATGGCCGCGCCCACGCCAGCCGCCATGCCGGTGTGCAGCATGGTGCGTGCGTGCTTTTCGCGCAGCGCGGCCAGTTGCCGCTGCTGGTCGGCCTGGGTGCGCAGGGCGGCGTTCTGCCGGGTGATTTCCGCAGTGGTGGCGTTGATGTTGGAGCGCAGCTCGCGCTCATGGTTGGAGAGGCCGCGCGTGCTGATGCCCGCGGCCTGCAGCTTGTCGCGCAGCTCCTGCACCTGTCGCGCTTGGCGTTCGTGCTGCTGGCCCAGGCCGGCCGCCTCGCGTTTGGCGGAGGCGAACTCCCGCGCCATGGCCCGTGTGGGCGGCCCTGCTGCCTGCAGGTTGCGCGCGAGCTGCGCCACGCGGCCCTGCGCCTGGGCCAGCTTGTCGGCGGTGTCGGCAAGGCCGGCGCGCATGGTGCGCCAGTCGCCCACCATGGCCTGTTGTTGGTTCAGTTCCTTGAGGCGGTCGCGGGTGGCCTTGAGTGCCTTGGCAGCATCGTTGCTGCCCGCGCTGATGCGCTTGAGCGGCCCCAGCACGCGGTCCACCACGTCAAGCACCACACGCAGGCGCATGCTGTCAGCGGCCATGGATGCCTCCATGGCCTGCGGTGGTGGCGTGGCTTGGGGTTAGATGCCGCGCAGCGGGCGCGAGCGGCCGGCGTTGGCGCGGGCCTGCAGTGCCTGGGCCTGTGAGAGCAGCGCATCGGACTGCGCGAGCTGCTGCTCGGCGCGCTCCAGATCGGCCTTGGTGCCCGAGCGTGCCCAGGCCAGCAGGCCTGCGGGCAGCAGCAGGACGCAGGCGCCCCACAGCACCACGATGGCGAGCAGGGCAAGGGCGATGGCGGTAAGCATGGTTCATTGTTGCACAGTCCGAATCGGGGCGTCGCAGGGGTGGCTCACTCCTGCTTGCCGTAGCGCTCGCGGGCTCGCTCGCGCCACTGCATCAGCTCGGCCAGCGTCATGTCTTCCATGTCCGCGGGCCGCCAATGGAACACCAGGGCCAGGTCGGCCATGGCGTCCTCTACTCGCTCGGGAACACCTCCCTCTGTGCCTTCGGCACCAAAAAACCGGCCACCTCCGTTCCCAGCGCCACAAGGTCGGCCGGGTCAACCATGTGCATCTCCTGCTTGTGGATCATGGGCTCGGTGATGCGCGGCAGGATGGTTTGCAGTGCCGTGGTGTTCATCTGCAGCAGCTCCACAAGCGAGAGGCCGCGCAGCGCGCCCGAGTTGGGCTTGCGCACCAGCACCTTGCACAGATCGCCATTGGGGCGCTTGATCGGCACGTCGAGGGTGACTTCGCGCACGTCGTGGTTTTGCACTGCGGCTGAAGCGGCGCCGGCCTGTTCGGCCGTGATGGGTTCCTTGATTTCTTTCATGGTGGTTTACGGATGGAAGTTGATGAGGGGATGCGTTAGATGCCCAGCGCGGCGCGCACCTGGGCCAGGCGGTCAACACCGTTGACCACTTCGATGAAGTTCACGCAGTCGATTTCGAGCTGCACCTGACCGTTGATGGACAGCTTGTAGTAGCTCACGGCCATCTTGAACTTCAGCTCTGTCTTGTCGCCGGCCTTGGCCTTGCCGGGGTCGATTTCGGAGAAGCGACCGCGCATCACGACTTCAAGCGAGTCCACGCCTTCGCTGTCGTCGCCCTGCAGCGCGCCCGCGAAGCGCAGCAACACGGCGTCATGCCGCTGCGCACCCCAGGTGTCGAAGAGGTCTTTCATGTAGCCGGCGGCGGTCAGTTCGGCTTCCAGCGCTTCCATGCCGAAGTCGAGTGCAGCCTCGCCGTTCATACCGCCCGCGCGGTACTTTTCCATCTTGCGTGTGAGCTTCGGCAGGCCCACCTCGGGCATCTCGCCGACATACGAGATGCCATCAACGAATGTGGCGAAGTGTTTCAGGGAGCGGGGCAGACCCATGGTGTGTTTCTCCTGTTGGTTCGGTGTGTGGGGTGCTTACTGGCCGGTGCCTACGCGCAGTGCGAAGTCGGCGAAGTAGCGGTCGGTGATGCGCTGGCGAAAACCCAGGTCTTCCAGGGGCGGCACAGGCGTGAAGTCGTAGTCCAGCAGCAGCTTGCCGGCCTTGAGCGTGGCGGTTTCGTTCACGCTTTCGTCGTACCAGGCCTTGCCGTCGAGGATGTAGCCCAGGGCCTTGAGTTCGCGGAACTTGGCGTTGATGCCCTCCAGAATGTCTTTCACCAGGCTGGGGTGCATGGGCTTGTCCACGGCCCAGAAGTGGGACTCGGCCATGGTGTCGCCCAGCACCTGGGCGGTGCGCACTGCGCTTTCAAAAACGAAGTTCGGCTCGCTGGTGCACGTGCGCGAACCCCAGTAGCGGTGCCCCTGGCTCTGGATCAGCGTGGTGATGCCGGCTTGGTTGAGGATGCCGGCCTCGGTGTCCGGGCTCTGCAGATCCCAGTGCACGTCGCGGCTGATGCCCAGCACGCCCGAGAGCGGCACGTTGGAGAGCGTCTTGTGCCAGCCCTGTTCCTGGTCGATCTTGGCGCGCAGGCCCAGGGCATAGGCCACGGCTGACACGTCGCGCACGGCTGCGGCGTTCACGTCGAACGCCTTCCAGCCGGGCCACAGCATCATCAGCTCGCGCTGGCCGAAGTGGTCGCGGTAGGCCTGCGCCTCGCCCACGTTGTCGCCGATGGCCTGCGCGTAGGTGAAGCCCTTGAGCTTGTAGGCGACTGCGGCCATCGCATCGGTGACGGCCTGGCTGTCGAGACCCGGCGTGCCCAGGATGCGCGGCTTGACGCCCAGCGTGCCCTGCGCCGCCAGCAGCGCTTGCATGCCGGTGTACTGGTTGCCCACGGTGGTGCCGATCACCTTGGCGTCCTGGTCTGCCAGGCGGTCTTCTTCGGTGATGCCCTCGCCATCGGGCACGCGCACGACGACGAGCACGGGTCGGCATTGATTCTTGATGGCATCGAGTGCCGGCGCCAGCGTGCCCTTGGTGCCGGCCTTGCCGATGGCCGCGTCGATCTTCGTGACCAGCACGGGGCGGTTCAGCGGGAACGTGGCCGCGTCGGCGTCGCTGGCCGTCGCCACAAGGCCGATCACGGCGGTGGACACGATGCGGATGGCATTGATCCCGTCGCTCACTTCCGTGACGCGGATGCCGTGGTGAAAAGGTGCGGTAGCCATGAAGTGGTTTCTCCGGTGTTGTGGTGGATCAGGTGCGAAGGGATGGCGGCTGCTGCAGCCGCCGCAGCTCGGACAGGTAGGCGGCCTCGCAGTGGCTTGCCTGCCAGAAGAACAGGCGGTCGATGGCGCCGGCCGTCCACTCCCAGTAGCGGTGCCCCTTTACGCGCATGCGGTGGGCGCGGCTGGAGAGGGTTTCGTCGGGCGCGCCGGCCAGCAGCGCGTTGGCGAGCTGGTCGATGGCGATGGCGATGTTCAGCAGCCACGTCATAGCTCGATGCCCTTGGCGTCGATGAACAGCGCGTCCATCTGCTCGGTGGTGAGTCCCAGCGCCACCGCTGCCTGGTTCAGGAACGGCGAGTCACGCCGCCATGTCAGCGTGTCGTTCAGCGCCACTTCTGCAAGGGCCTGCTCGATGGGGTCTGCGATGCCCGCAACAAAGCCCTGTACCGCCGGCCACATGCCGGCGCGGATCAGCGCGGCCTTGCCTTGGGCGCGGGTAATGGACTCGGGCACCTCTGGCTGCGGCGGCTGCGGCGGACTGAAAACCCCGGTCAGATCGTCGTACAGCCACCCCGGCGAGGCATCGCCGCAGGGCAGCCATCCATCGGGTTGCTGCTCGGCCTCCACCACGTTGTCGGCCATGCCCCTTTCGACTCGTGCGAAACGCTGCATGGTCAGTATTCCTCGATGCGGATGAAACCGCCGGAACCGTTCGCGCCGCGGTAGAAGGCGCCGTTGCCGCGACCTGCGCCGCCTCCGGCGCCGTACCCGCCCCCAGGCTCTGCAGCAGCTGTTCCCGCGGAACTCTTGCCTCCTACGCCCATGGTCGAATCGCCGCCCCCGCTGATACTCCCAGCCTTGGAATTTGTTTTGCCCAGCGTTGGTGTCGTATCCGGTGGTGTCGCTCTGCCGGTCTGGTCGCCGCTAGCGGGCCCGCCTGCATTGCCACCTCTGCCGATGCTCCCTTGCAGGCCCGCAATCGCCGCTGCCAGCTCACTGGCTTCCACCTTGCTGAGCATGCTGTTCGTCAGCGCCGTGCACGCGCTGTCGAGCGCGGACAAGGCGTCGCGCAGGCGCAGCACGTCCTGTTCCAGCTTGTTGTCGGGGTGCGGCATGGAAAGGCCCATGCCCGGTGTGCGGTCATCCACCATCACAGCACCACCGCGCGCAGGTTTGCGGCCCAGGGCCTGGCGCTGAACCCGCCATGCATTGCCACGCGCAGGCGCAGGCGTTCGGCCGCGAACTGTTGCAGCTCGTAGGTCAGCTCCATGACGCCGGCCGTCATGGCGCTTGACGACAGATACGGCACGTCCGTCCACGCGGCGCCGGGCGCGTCGGCCAGGGCCTGAACGGTCAGCGACGTGCCGGCGGGCAGGTAGGCCTCCAGCGTGGCGCGCACGGTGACCATGCCGCCCGCGCCGAGCATGGGCGTGATGTAGTCGCCATCGTCTTGCAGCGAACCCACCACCAGCTGCAGGCCGGGCTCCAGCACGGCGGCGAAACGGGCATCGCCGCGCAGCCGGGCCTTGACGCTGACCGGGCCGGTGTAGCGCGAGGGCAGCTCCACCACCTGGCCGGCGGCGGCCTGCACGGTGTGTGCGATGCCGGTGGCGGCCATCTCGAACACGGCCACGGCCGCCGCGCTGGGCTGGTGTGCGAAGGCCTGCACGCACAGGTCGGTGGCGTCCGCCACGTTGACTGTGCCCAGGTCGATGACGCGCTCGTGCTCGGTGTAGTCGGCGGCAACCAGGCGGAATGCCATGTCCATGTCCTGGTGGGCCGTCCATGTGCTGGCGTTGGAGCTGGAGAGCAGCACGCCCACCTGGTAGGGCTGGCTGGTCACCCAGCGCTTGGCGGTTTCGTCCCAGCCGCCGAGCTGGGCCACGGCGAGCGCGGTGGTGTCGTCGTCGGAGAGCACGACGACGGCGTATTCGCGGCCGGGCTGCAAAACGACAGGGCTCCATTGCGCGAGCGTGGGCGTGCCGTCCGTCTTGATGGCGGCCGGCTGCAGCCGCACTTGGGCCAGCACGCGCGGCGTGGGGGCACCGTTGTCGGCCTCGCGCAGCTGCACCAGCGCACCCGTGGCGCCCACGGCCGTGAAATGCAGCTCGACACCCGTGCAGTGCTCGGGCGCATCGAGCATGAAGGTCTGCGCCAGCGGATCTACCGGCGCGGCCACGAAGTAGATGATTTGCGACAGCTCGCGGTCGATGCGCTCGCCTTGGCCCGTGAACAGGGTAGAGGCCCTGCTGCCGCCCGTGCCGCGAAACTCCACCGCCTTGGTGCCTGCGGGCACGCCGGCCGGCACGGCGAACGTGCCGCTCAGGCGGCCCGTGGCGTCGGCCACCAGCGTTCCGCCCGGCAGCGGCTGCGCCTCCATCGCCATGCCGTCGAAGGTGAGCGACTGCAGGCTCTCGCCGGGGCCGAAGTCGAGGTCGAAGCGCACGTCGATCTCGCGCAGGAATTCAAGCTGCTCGGTGGTTTGCTTGACCACCTTCTTGTCGCCTTTGCCGCTGTACCAGGCCGCCATGCGGGTGGGCGCGCCCAGCGTGTCGTTCACGTCGGTCCAGCGGTCCACCGCAGGCGTGAGCGTGGCGGCCCTGGGCAGCGGGTCGAACGCGCTGTAGGGGTTGACCAGCATCGAACCCGTGCGCGCCGGCTGTGACAGGGCAGTGCGGTGCGTGTAGGCCGGGCTTTGGCGGGCGGTCAGGCTCAGGCCGATCTGGTGCACGGCGATGGCGATGGGCAGGCGCAGCGCGCCGCCCACGATCAGCCCGGTCTGCGGCTGGCCCGCGTCGCGCATGTCGTTGGACAGCATGGGGTCTGCGAACTGCCCGCGCTTGATGCCCGAGTAGCGGCCCGCAATGTCCACAGCGAGGCGGATTTCTGCCAAGTCCATGCGCATGCGGCGGTTGTCCTCGCGCAGGTCGGCGGCTTCGTCCATGGGCATCATGCGCACGCCGTCCATGGTGACGCGGCGCTGATCGTCCCAGCTCTGGTAGACGCTTGCGATGGCCAGCACGCTTGTGGGCACCTGGGGCGCCAGTGGAATCCAGGGTGCGGGCACGCCGCGCACCCAGGCGAATGTGCCTTCGCGGTCGAGGGTGAGCCGGTCGATACGGCGCAGCGCGTTGTGGTAGGACAGCATCACGGTGGTGCCTGCGACGGCGCCCTCCACGGTCAGGCCGCGCGCGTCCACATCAGTGGGCTCCACCACGGCCATGTAGAGATAGGTCACCTTGTAGGTGCTGCCGGGCGCGGGCTCTGCGCCGTCCGGGCTCCAGTCCACTTGCCCGGCCGTGAGCTTGAAATCGTCAGTGGGCGCGAACTGGACCGCGCCTTGCTGGATCAGCTCGATCTGCTGCACGCTGTTGTCGGGCAGCGGATCGGCGGCGCCCACGAAGCCGCCGTGCACCACATCGACGGTGCGCCGGCGGATGGCGCGCACCTGGGGCGCGCCCACCATGGGCCAGCGGTCAAAGGCGATGCGCTGCGCGCCGTCTGTGGTGGACAGGTGCGGCTCGGAGTCCACCCACTGCAGGTCGGGCTGGGCGTTGAACACGAGGCGCCGGCCGCTGGGCAGCTCCAGCGCGCGGCCGCCGATGCGTGCCGCGCCTTCGGCCAGGTTGTAGACCTGCTCGCCCGTGGGCAGGTCCGCCGCCTGGCGCAGCTCCATGCCGCGCACGATGTAGGTGCCGCCTGCGCTGTCGCGGTCGTAGCGCTCCAGGGCCTGGGTGACGGCGTCGATGTTGGGTGGCGGCTCCTTTGGCCGCACCCATCCGTCTTCCACGGTCCAGACGGGAAAGAAGTCGCCGGCCTGGCCGCTGGCGCCGATGCCCCATGCGAGCTGCACGCGCTCGCGGGCGGCGCCGGGCTCCCGGAAACCATCGGTCCCTTTGGCGGGATTCAGCAGTTCGGGGTCTTCCAGTTCGGTGATGAGGTCGCGCGTCATGTAGACGCCCACGTACACCACGCCCACGGTTGCGATGGCGAGTTGCGCAGGCGGCACGCCGCGCACGCAGCCGGCCACGTAGAGCGCGCCGGCCTCGCATGTGGTCGCGCCCGTGCTGTGGTTGACCACGATGCCGGCGCCGCTGACGATGGAGCCTTCCTTCATCAGCATGTCGGCCACGCCGCGCAGGCGGGCGTGCAGCGCGCTTTCCAGCTCGTTCACCTCGGCGCTCTGCAGTACCTTGTCTGCGCGCCACCGGATGCGGTCGTAGTTTTTCGCCGGGTCGAAGCGGTCGTAAATGGCGTTTGGGTTGGCTGTCGTCATGGCTTACCGGCCCTTAGAAGGGCAGCACGTATTCGTAGGTCTGGCGCACGGCGCCGTTGCGCTGGAATGCCGGCACGCGCTCCAGCGTGTAGAGCCGGCCGGGCGCGGCCACCTGGTCTGGCGTGAAGTAGCGCTGCCCCACGGGCAGGCCCGCCACGGGCTGGGAGCCGAAGAAGATGCCCAGCTCGCGCAGCGTCTCGCCGTCCGCGTCGGCGAAGTTGAAGACAACGCGTACGTAGAGCCAGCGCGTGGGGCCGGCCACGACGGTGTACTTGCTGCCGCTGGGCAGCTCCACCTCGCCGGCCGGGTCGGGTTGCACGAAGCCGACGAAGGTGGCCAGGCGGCGGCCCACTTCGTCTATCAGGCCGGTGGCGTCGATGGGCTCTGGCTCGGGCTGCGCATCCCACGCCGGCAGGCCCCGGCCCCAGGCCAGGTGCACGGGCTGCGCGGCCATGGCGACGGCCAGGGCAATGCGTCCATCGTCTTGAAGGGTTGCCATTCAGGTGCTCTCCGTAGATTTCGATTCGATGAATACGGGACGCCAGCGGTTGGCGCCCCAGGTGCCGGCCCAGCTCTGCGGCTGGGGCAGTGCGGGCGGAAGTTCTTGCGCGGCGCGGGTGGTGGTGGCCACTTCGGACCGCGGTGCGATCCATGCGGTTTCGGCCACGTCGATGACGCCGAGCGCCCCGTTCTCGCAGGCGACGCGCTCGTAGGCGGGCGCTTCGCTGGTTCGCAGCACTCCCATGCCGCCGAATTCGACGGCCCGCACGCGCGAGTCGAGGCGCCAGGAGTCGAGCACTGGCTTGTCGCGGCGCGTGACGCGCGCCACGTGCGCGGCAGTGCACAGGCCCAGCGGCTGGCCTGCGGCGGCGGTGGTGCCGCCGCGGTGTATCGCCCCGAAGCTGGCCTTGACGGGCTCGCCCGTCTCCACGCTGTGCCACACGCCCGAGTCGTCATCGAGCAGGCCTTGGTCGAGCCGCTGGGGGCCGTCCATGCGCACGGGGCGCCGGTCGTAGCCATGGAACACGCGCCAGAACTGCACGTGGGCGGGCACGGTGGCGCGCACCACGTGGGCGATGCGGCCGATTTCCTCGGCAGTGGCCGCGCGGCCCAGGTCGATGTGGAGGCGCGCGCCGCGCATGTCGAGCGTGGCGGCCGGGAAGCCTACTGGTTGAACAGCAGGCGGGTTGCGTTTTTCATGGATGGATCTCTCGCGGATATGGGTTGCGGTAGTTGCGTTGTAGGGTGCGGCGGCGGTGTCAGCAGTCGGCCTTCAAGGCGCCTTCGGTGCCCGTGGATGCCGGTGTGGGTCGGCTATGACCCCAGCCACACGGGCGACAGCGCCGGCCTGGTGGTGCTGGCCCCGCCGACCAAGCCCGGCGGGCAACTGCGCGTGCTGCATACCCAGCAGTTCAAGGGCATGGACTTTGAGGCGCAGGCGAAGGCGATCAAGGAAATCACACAGCGCTACAACGTGGTGGCCATGACGTTGGACACCACGGGCATAGGGCAGGGCGTGTTCCAGTTGGTGCAGAAGTTCTACCCGGCCGCGCGCGGCATCAACTACAGCGTGGAGACCAAGACCATGCTGGTGCTCAAGGCGCAGCAGGTCATCAACGCGGGCCGGCTGGAGTTCGACGCCGTCAACAAGGAACTGGCCAGCAGCTTCATGGCCATCAAGCGCGAGCTGACGGCCAGTGGGCGCAGCGTGACCTACGCCGCCGGCCGCAGCGAGGAAACCGGCCACTCTGACCTGGCCTGGGCCTGCATGAACGCGATCAGCAATGAGCCCCTGGAAGTCGGCACCGGCCTGGCCACGGTGCAGGGGCAGTCTTTTCTTGAAATCTCTGAATAGCCATGACCAAACGCACACGCCGCACACCCGCACAGGCCCGGCACTATTCCGCGCAGGCAGCAGTGACCGCGCCCCACGTCCCGCCCGCGGATCCCATCACGGAATCTCCCGCCGCCCAGTCGTTCACCTTCGACCTGGGCGAGCCCGAGCCCGTCATCGGTGGCCGGTCTGCGCTGCTGGAGTACGCGGAGTGCCTGCAGTCTGGCGACTGGTACGAGCCGCCAGTGAGCCTGGCCGCGCTGGCCCGGCTGCTGCGCGTGGGCGCGCACCACGAATCCGCGCTGCGCTTCAAGATCAACGTGCTGGCCAGCACCTTCGTGCCGTCGCAGTGGCTCAGTGCAGAGTCGTTCCGCGCCCTGGCGCTGGACTTCATGGTGCTGGGCAATGGCTATTTGGAGCGCCGCCGCAACCGGCTTGGCAACCTGCTGGAGCTGCGCCACGCGCTGGGCAAGTACGTGCGCCGCGGCGTGGAGCCCGGCCGCTACTTCTTCGTGACGGACATGCAGAGCCCCCACGAATTCCCCCGCAACGATGTGTTCCACCTGCGCGAGCAGGACATTCACCAGGAGGTGTACGGCCTGCCGCCGTACCTGGGCGCGCTGCAGTCCGCGCTGCTCAACGAATCGGCCACGCTGTTCCGCCGCCGCTACTACAACAACGGCAGCCACGCGGGCTTCATCCTGTATGTGACCGATGCGGCCCAGGCGCAGGGCGACATCGACAAGATGCGCGAACAGCTGACCAAGACCAAGGGCACGGGCAACTTCCGCAACCTGTTCTATTACGCGCCCGGCGGCAAGAAGGAGGGCATCCAGCTCATCCCCATCAGCGAGGTGGCCGCCAAGGATGACTTCCTGAACATCAAGAACGCCAGCCGCGACGATGTGCTGGCCGTGCACCGGGTGCCGCCGCAGCTCATGGGCATGCTGCCCAACAACGTGGGCGGCTTCGGCGACGTTGAGAAGGCGGCCAAGGTCTTCGCCCGCAATGAGATCGCGCCCCTGCAGGCCACCATGGCCCACGCCATCAACACCTGGGCCGGCGTGCCGGCCTGCGCGTTCAAGCCCTACGTGCTGGAAGACCTGCCCGCGTAGCCCCCGCCCGCCGCCGCCCCACAAGCCCGCCCAAGCGCGGGCTTTTTCGTGCCCACCCCCGCCCCTTGCCTGCGCCCCTGCCTGCCCCTGCGGCCCGCCCGGCGCCCCCCTCCTGCTGGCCCCGCGCCCCGGCCGGCGCCCGCCCGACCCCACCATGACCCGCGGCGCGCCGTCGAGACCCCGCCGCGCCTGCCCGCTTCATGTGTTGATTTCGTCGGCTGTGCCGCCGCCATCCCGCGCAAGGCCTGGCGCGGGCTTGCGCCCGGTTCTCGGCGTTCATGGAGTGTCGGGATTTGACGGGTTTGTCTCTCCTGAATTTGCGAGAAGATGCCCCCGTTAACAGGCCCGGCAAGGCGTCAAATCGGCCCGCCAAGGCGGTCAAATTTGATGGCCTACGGTATGGCCTACGGCATGCTTAGAAACGCTTGCAAGCCGCGTCGTTGCTAGGTCTCAATCTCCCTCCGTTTCCGCCAACACTAAAAAAACCCACTCTAAGAAGTGGGTTTTTTTGTGCCTGATGTGGCGCAACACCTTCAAAAGCAGAGAGATGACGACTGAGCTCATTTATCTGCCGAATTGTTCAGGAGTGTTAAAGCACTGCTATAATAAAAGGCTTCGGAGAGGTGGATGAGCGGTTTAAGTCGCACGCCTGGAAAGCGTGTGTGGGCTAATCCCCACCGCGGGTTCGAATCCCGCCCTCTCCGCCATACAAAACTTGCAAGTGCTTAGTTGCTAAAGATTTTTCGAATTCTGGCAGTCGGCACTTGTAAAAAATAAAAAAACCGCAGCGAGTGTTCGTTGCGGTTTTTTCTTTCTGGCTCCAGCCCATGACTTGCTCTTTCAGGAGCTGTTAGAACGTGTTCATGATCTTTGCTCTTGCCCTGACAATTGGTTGGTGCGAAGCAAGAAATACCCCAGCGACACGAGCCGCGAGCAATTCGAGATCATCAAGCCCTTGCTGGAGGGTGCGCGCAAGAAGACCAAGCCGCGCACCGTTGACTTGTACGAAGTGTGGTGCGCGGTGTTGTACCTGCTGCGCACGGGCTGCCAGTGGCGGGCACTGCCCAGCGACTTTCCCAAGTGGCGCACAGTGCACTCGTACTTTGCCCAATGGAGCCAGCCCGATGAGCAGGGCGTCAGCCTGCTGGAGCGGGCCTTAAAAAAATCAGGTTGGCGCGGCCCGAGAGAGACAGGGGCGCAACGCATGCAGCGCGTTCTTGATCATCGACGCGCAGAGTGTGAAGAACACAGACACGGCGGGCCTGAAGGACTATGACGCGGGCAAGAAGGTCTCGGGCATCAAGCGCCATATTGCGGTGGACACCCATGGCTTGCCGCACGCGGTGGCGGTGACGACGGCCGAGGTGACGGACCGCAAAGGGGCATTGCAAGCACTCAAGCGCTGCAAGCCCTGCCTGGGACGAGTGCAAAGTGTGCTGTGCGACAACGGCTACGTGGGCCAGCCCTTTGCGCAGGGCGTACAAGAGATTCTGGGTGATCACGTAACGGTGCAGATCGCCAAGAGGAGCGAGATGCACGCCTTCAAAGTCATGCCCAAGCGCTGGATCGTCGAGCGCAACTTTGCGTGGTTGGACAAGAACCGGCGGCTGTGGAAGAACTGCGAGCGCTGGCTTAACACCAGCTTGCAGTTCGTCCACCTGGCATTCTTGGCTCTATTGCTCAGAAGATCGTGAACACGTTCTTAGGGGCCGATTTGGTCGATCCGTGTCCATAGAATGGCCGAGTCGCTGGGAGAGAGGGGCGCCGCCTGTGTGCCGAAGGCATGGCGTCGCACTCACGAGAGTGCTCTGGCCTCATCCCATCGGCACCGGCACGAAGATGCGTTCGCCATCGCGCTCGATGAGTAGGGCGACCGATTTCTCAGCTTTAGACACCACGTTCCGTATCTGCTCGACGCTGTTCGCGGGCGTACCGTTGATGGCGAGCAGCACATCGCCAGGCTGCACGCCGGCCAGCGCAGCGGCGCCGCTGGCCCGCTCGACCAGCAGGCCTGCGTCCACATGGGCTGCCTGCTTCTCCTGCGGCGCCAGTGGCCGCAGGGAAAGGCCGAGCTTGCCTTTGTCAACATTGCCCGCGTCAGCCACCCGCTCGGCCTTGTCCTTGGCCCCACCCAAGGTGGCGACGATCTGCTCGGCATGTCCCTGACGCCAGATATCCAGCGACAGTTTGTCGCCTGGCTTGGCCATGCTGACCTGTGCCGGCAGGTCACCTGCGGCAACGATGGCCTGGCCGTTGGCGCGCAGGATCACATCACCCGATTTCAGCCCGGCGCGCTCGGCGGTGCTGCCTTGCTCAACGTTGGCGACCAGCGCACCCTCGGGTCGCGGTAGTTTGAAGGAGTCGGCGAAGGCCTGATTGACCTCCTGTACCGTGACGCCCAGACGCGCGTGCTCCACTTTGCCCGTGGCGACGATCTGATCCTTGATGCGGCTGGCCAGCTCGATGGGAATCGCAAACGACACACCCTGGTATCCGCCCGAGCGGCTGTATATCTGCGAGTTGATGCCCACCACCTCGCCACGAGCGTTGAACAGGGGCCCGCCCGAATTGCCGGGGTTGACCGCCACGTCGGTCTGGATGAACGGCACCGCGCTGTCGTCCGGAAGCGAGCGGCCTTTGGCGCTGACCACACCGGCGGTCACGCTGTTCTCAAAGCCGAATGGTGACCCGATGGCGAGCACCCACTCGCCGACCTGCAGGCTCTTACTGCTGCCCAGCGTCACCGTGGGAAGGCTGTGTGCTTGGATCTTGAGCACCGCTATGTCGGTTTTCGGGTCGGCACCGAGAACGCGGGCGGCGAACTCGCGCCGGTCCGTCAGCTTGACTGCCACCGTCTGTGCGTCGCGCACGACATGGGCGTTGGTCAAAATCAAACCGTCGGGGCTGACGATGAAGCCCGAGCCCTGCCCGCGCACAGGTGCCTGGCGAAGCTCACCGCCGGGCGCTCTCTGGAACATGCCGGGCGGCAGGCCGAACTGACGGAAGAAGTCATTGAGAGGGTTGTCGAGTCCCTGGGCGAGCGCCTCATCGCCACCGTCCGACACCTTCTGAATACCACTGGTGCTGATGTTGACGACGGCAGGGCCATTGCGTGCCGTAATTTCAGAAAAGCTGGGCAGCGTTTGGTTGAGCGGTGCTTCAAGGTGCGGCGAGGCAACCGAGGGGCTGGCAGCGGGCGCCTGAGCATGCCCGACCGTGTGGCTGAGCACTGTGGCTCCCACACCCCCCAGAATCCCCGCCGCCAACAAGGCGGCCGCCAGCTTCTTCGATCGCAGTTCAAAGGTGTTCATGTGCATTCCTCATGATCAGTTGCCCTGCATGGGCCGATGCGAAGGACTGTGGCACTGGACACTTAGACGGCGCTTAAGATTTGAATGCAGGCCCCCAGTCAGGCCTTGGGCGGAAAGGCCGTGGTGACGCGCAGGCCGCCAAGCTCTGGCGATTCGTCCAGCCGCAACGCGGCACCATGGCGCAGCGCGATGGCATGCACGATGGCCAGGCCGATGCCACTGCCGTGACCTGCCGTGCCGGGAACCCGGTAGAAGCGATCCAGCGCGCGCTGCCTATCTGGCACCGGGATGCCGGGACCGGAGTCTTCGACGGTCAGCAGCACCGGCGAGCGCGTCTGGATCACGGCATCGGCTTCGCGCGTCACCCGTACATGAATATGTCCGCTGGCGGGTGTGTGCCGCAAGGCATTCTCCAGCAGGTTCCGCAGCAGGATTGCCAGCGCGTCAGCGTGCCCCATGATCCAGAGATCATCCGCAGCCTGGCCGGCAGCCGGTATCAACGCCAGCTCGATGCCGCGCGACCGGGCGTCTGGCCATTGCTCCTGAACCACCCCGGCGGCAAGCGCTGTCAGATTCAAAGGTGTGTCGGGCGCTGCCTGCACATTGCTGCCTTCCACGCGTGCCAAGTCGAGAAGCTGCTCAATGAGCCGCGTCGCGCGATCGATACCGGACAGCAGCCTCTCGGTTGCGATGCGCCGCGTTTGAGGGTCTTCCGCACGCTGCAACGATTGCGCCTGCAGGCGCAGTGCGGCCAGGGGCGAACGCAACTCATGCGCCGCGTCGGCGGTGAAATGCTGCAAGGCTTCCCACGCCGCGCCCAGGCGTGACAGCAGGTCGTTCATCTCCGCGATCAGCGGCTGCAGCTCAGACGGTAGACCTTCGCGGGGCAGAGGTGCCAGATCGTCGGGGCGGCGCATGGACATTTGCGCGCGCACGCGTTCGACGGGCGCCATGGCCCGCGCGATGACCCACCAGACGATCAGCATCAGTAATGGTGCCAGTGCCACCACCGGCAGGATGGCGCGCACGGCAAGCTGACCCGCCATCTCGCGGCGTGAGGCTGTGGCCTGGGCCACCTGCACCACCTGCAACGGCGTTTGCAGGGCGTACACGCGGTAGTCTGTGCTGTCCACACGGGTGGTGCTGAAGCCCAGCACTGCTTGTGGTGGCAACAGCCGTGTGGACGGCGATCGATAGAGCATGGTGCCATCGGCGCGCCAGACCTGAACGATGAACTCCTGCATGCGCTTGTCGCTATCCAGGGGAATGCCCCCCATCACCGCCGCGGCCAGGCTGCCGGTGAGGGATAAGGCAACGCGTTCCATCTGTGCATCGAAGACGGCTTCGGCTTCGCTGCGCGATGTGCGGTAAATGATCGAGGCCTGGACAAGGGCGACCGCCACTACCGCGAGCAGGATGAACACCGTGAGCTGCCTGCGCAGCGAAGGTTCCGGTGAGGATTCCAAGGTGTCAGGCCCTGCCGAACCTGCAGGGGGTGGGCCTGGCATCGGCCGGGAATGGCTGCCGTCAGGAGCCACTGCCGGGCTCCTGCACGGGAACGAGGTAGCCGAGGCCGCGCACGTTCTGGATCAAGTCGGCACCAAGCTTTTTGCGCACGCCGTGGATGTACACCTCGACCGCGTTGCTGCTCACGTCGTCACGCCAGGCGTAGAGCTTTTCCTCCAGCTGCGCGCGCGACAAAATGCGGCCAGGACGGGCCAGCAGGGGTTCCAGAACCGCCCATTCGCGAGCCGACAGCGCCACGGGGCGCCCGGCCAGGGTGACTTCGCGGGTCGCCGGCGTGATGCGGACGTCGCCCCAGGCGTAGACAGGTTCTGCCCGTCCTGCCGCACGTCGCACCAGTGCGCGCACACGGGCCAGCAGCTCCTCCAGATCGTACGGTTTGACCAGGTAGTCGTCTGCACCGGCATCCAGGCCCGCAACACGCTGGGCCACCGCATCACGCGCCGTGGTGATCAAGACGGGCAGGCGGCTCTGGTGCGCGCGCAGGCTGCGCAGCACCTCCAGGCCTTCTTTCCTGGGCAGGCCCAGGTCCAGCACCATCATGTCGTAATCCGTCGTCGCCAGGGCCGTGTCGGCCATGGCGCCGTCCTTGACCCAATCGACCGCGTAGCCTTCGGCCCGCAGGGTGTCGAGCACGACTTCGCCAATCATGGTGTCGTCTTCGGCCAGGAGTATGCGCATGTGGTGAGACCAGCGGCCTTCATTCTCGATGAAGGGTTGTGCTGCATCGTTGAGCCATCGGCCCTTGATGGTGCATGATTTTGTCTTTCCAGGCCACCAGGGCTTCACGACGCCCAGGGCCTTGTTGGCTCGTAGGAGGATTCTGTGACCTCTGAGGAAGTGCCAATCACCCCAGCCCTCGGCCTGACCAGCGCCGAAGCGGCCTCGCGGCTGGTCCGTTTCGGCCCCAACCAGCTCAAACCCCGGCGCCAGAGCGCGCTGCTGCAGATTCTTTCGCGTTTTCGCAACCCGCTCGTGCTGATCCTGCTGGCCGCCAGCGTGATATCGGCCGCCACGGGCGACGCCGCCAGCGCCACCGTGGTGGCGGTGATGGTGCTGCTGTCGGTGGTCCTCGACTTCGTGCAGGAACACCGTGCGGGCCAGGCCGCCGAGAAGCTGGCGTCGCAGGTCGCGCTCAAGGTGCGGGTGCTGCGCGACGGCGCACTGCAGGAGCGGGCCGCGACCGAACTGGTGCCGGGCGACGTGGTGCTGCTGTCGGCGGGCGACCTCATTCCGGCCGATGCGCAGGTACTCGAAGCCAAGGACTTCTTCGTCAACCAGGCGCTGTTGACCGGCGAGCCGTACCCGGTGGAGCGCCACGCCGGCTCGCCCATCGACGAGGCGGCCTGGAACGCCGAGGCGGACAGTGCCCTCTTCATGGGCAGTTCGGTGGTCAGTGGCTCGGCCCGCGCGCTGGTGATGCGCACTGCCAAGCGCACCGCCATAGGCCAGATCGCCACCAGCCTGGAAAAGCCGCCGCCTCCGACCGCCTTCGAGGTCGGCACGCGCCGCTTCGGCCTGCTCATCATGCGGCTGACGCTGCTGCTGGTGCTGTTCACGTTGCTGGTCAATGCGGCCTTCCACCGGCCGCTGCTCGAATCCTTCCTGTTCGCCGTTGCGCTGGCGGTGGGCCTGACGCCCGAACTGCTGCCGATGGTGGTGTCGGTCACGCTGGCGCGCGGGGCGATGCGCATGGCCCAGGCCAAGGTGATCGTCAAGCGGCTCACCGCGATCCAGGACATGGGCGCGATGGACGTGCTGTGCACCGACAAGACCGGCACGCTGACCGAGGCGCGCATCCGGCTGGAAAAGCACGTCGACCCGCAGGGCAATGAGAGCGAGCGCGTGCTGGAGCTGGCCTACCTGAACAGCTTCTTCGAAAGCGGGCTGAAGAGCCCGATGGACGATGCCATCCTGGCGCACCAGCACATCGATGTGGGCGGCTGGACCAAGATCGACGAGGTGCCGTTCGACTTCGAGCGGCGGCGGGTGTCGGTGCTGGTGCAGCGCAAGGGCGGGCCGGACAGCGACCGCCTGCTGATCGTCAAGGGGGCGCCGGAGGATGTGCTGCGTCTCTGTGTAAGCTATGAATTTAATAGCTATTCGCGCTTGTCAGATGGGCGTCAGCAGCCAAAAACGTTCAATGCCGAAGCTCAGTCGCAAGTCAAGGCCTTGTTCGACCGCCTGGGGGCAGACGGCTTCCGCGTGCTGGCCGTCGCCTACAAGCGTGAGCCCGAAACCCTGACCGACGCCGTGGTAGGGGATGAGAGCGAGCTGGTGTTCGCCGGCTTCGCAGCCTTTCTGGATCCGCCCAAGGCCAGCGCCAGACCCGCCCTGCAGGCATTGGCCGCCAGCGGCGTGGCGGTGAAGATCATCACCGGCGACACCGAGCAGGTGGCGCGCCATGTGTTTGCCGAACTGGGCATGGCCGTCACCGGCGTGCTGACCGGCACCGAGATGGCAGCCATGAACGACGATGCGCTGCGCGTGCGCGTGGCAGACGTGAACCTGTTCGCACGCGCCAACCCGCAGCAGAAGAACCGCGTGCTGCTGGCCCTGAAGGCTCGCGGCCACGTGGTCGGCTACCTGGGCGACGGCATCAACGATGCGCCCTCGCTGCACACCGCTGACGTCGGCATCTCGGTCGACAGCGCAGTCGACGTCGCCAAGCAGGCCGCGGCCATGATCCTGCTGGAGAACGACCTGAACGTGCTGCATGCCGGCATCCGCGAGGGCCGGCGCACCTTCGGCAACGTGATGAAGTACCTCATGATGGCCACCAGCTCCAACTTCGGCAACATGTTCAGCATGGCGGCGGCGACGCTGCTCCTGCCGTTCCTGCCGATGCTGCCGTTGCAGATCCTGCTCAACAACTTCCTGTACGACTTGTCGGAGCTGCCGCTGCCGCTGGACCACGTGGACGAAGAAGACTTGGCCCACCCGCGCCGCTGGGACATGGGCTTCATCCGCAACTTCATGATGAGCATCGGGCCCATCAGCTCCATCTTCGACTTCCTCACCTTCTGGCTGCTGCTGAAGGTTCTGGACGCCGACGAGCGGCTGTTCCATACCGGCTGGTTCGTGGAGTCACTGGCTACGCAGGTGCTGGTGATCTTCATCATCCGCACACGCGGCAGCCCATTCAAGAGCCGCCCGCACCCGATCCTGCTGCTCACCTCGCTCGGCATTGTGGGGGCGGCCATGGTCCTGCCCTTCACGCCGCTGGCGGCCATGCTGGGCTTCACGCCGTTGCCGCCGGAGTTCTTTGGCCTGCTGGCGGGGTTGATGGTGGTCTACCTGACGCTGGTGGAGATCGTCAAGCGCTGGTTCTATCAGCGCATGGTTGCGCGAAACGGGGAGCATGGATGACTAGAGCAAAGGCACCAGTCCACACCGCCAGCATGCCGCAGGGCCTGCGCCAGCTTGGCCCCGGCTTGATCACCGGCGCCGCCGACGACGACCCCAGCGGCATCGCCACCTATTCGCAGGCCGGGGCGCAGTTCGGCCTGTCGATGCTGTGGACGGTGGTGATCACGCTGCCGCTGATGGCGGCGATCCAGTTGGTCAGCGCGCGCATCGGCTACGTCACCGGCAAGGGGCTTTCGGAAAACATCCGCGCACGCTATCCGCGCTGGGTGCTGCATGGCTGCGTTGGGCTGCTGGTGGGCGCCAACACGCTCAACATCGGCGCCGACATTGCCGCAATGGCCGAAGTGCTGCGCCTGCTGGTGGGTGGCTCGGCGCACATCTATGCCGTCACGTTCGGTCTGCTGTGTCTGGTGCTGCAGGTGTTTCTGCCCTACCAGAGCTATGTGCGCTGGCTCAAGTGGCTGACATTGGCGCTGTTCGCCTACGTGGCGGTGGTGTTCAGCGTGCGCATCGACTGGCCGGCGGTGGCCCGGGCCGTGGTGTGGCCGCAGCTGCCGGGCGGGCACGACATGTTCCTGACCATCGTCGCCGTGCTGGGCACCACCATCAGTCCCTACCTGTTCTTCTGGCAGGCCAGCCAGGAGGTCGAAGACAAGGGCTTTCGCCCGCATGACAGCGACGAGGTGCGCTTTCACCTGGCACGCATACGCACGGACACGCTCGTGGGCATGGGTTTCTCCAACCTGATCGCCTTCTGCATCATGCTCAGCACGGCTGCCACGCTGTACGTGTCGGGCGTGCATGACATCCAGACCTCTGCCCAGGCCGCGGAAGCCCTGCGGCCGGTGGCGGGCGAGTTCGCGTTTCTGTTGTTCGGTCTGGGCATCATCGGCACCGGCATGCTGGCCGTGCCAGTGCTGGCGGGATCGGCCGCCTACGCGGTGGCCGGTGCCACCGGCTGGCACGGGAGCCTGAGCCTGCGGCTGGACAAGGGCGAGGGCAAGGGGTTCTACAGCGTGATCGCGGTCGCCACCATGGTCGGTGTCATCCTGTGCTTCACGTCCATAGACCCGATGAAGGAGCTGTTCTGGTCGGCGGTCATCAATGGCGTGGTGGCGGTCCCGATCATGGCCATCCTGATGCGACTGGCCACGCGCGCCGACGTGATGGGCGAGCACACGATCGGGCGGCGTGTGCGCTGGCTTGGCTGGCTGGCCACGGGCTGCATGGCGCTGGCGGTGGTGGGGATGGTGGTGGCATGAGTGCATCCGAAGCGTTGCCAGCCATAGGCGCACAAGCACACCGCCCATGTTCGGGCAGGCATCGCGGCGCGTCGCTTCTGGGCGGCTTCGTGGGCGTTCATCGACGCCGGTGGCGTGTGACGGGCGTGCGCACCTTTGCGGGACATTGATATGGACATCGCCGCCTGGATTGCGAGCTACGGCTACTGGGCTGTCGCGGCCGGTTGCCTGTTGGAAGGTGAAACCGTTCTGCTGCTGGCCGGTTTTGCGGCGCACCGTGGCTACCTGCAGTGGCCCTGGGTGGTCGTGGTCGCAACGCTTGCGGGGTTTGCCGGTGACATGGGCTTTTTCCTGCTGGGGAGGCGCTTCGCTTCGCAGGTCCTTGCGCGCTGGCCGCACATCGCTGAGCAGCGGCGCAAGATGGACGTGTGGCTGGCGCGCCGCGGTGTCTGGGTGGTGCTGGCGGTGCGGTTTTTGTACGGATTCCGGATCGCCGGCCCCGTGCTGATCGGTGCCAGTGGCATGCGGTGGGAGCGCTTTGCGCTCTTCAACGCGCTGGGCGCGCTGCTCTGGGCCGTGCTGCTGGCCAGTATGGGCTGGCTCTTCGGCCAGGCCGCGGAACTGCTCCTCGGTGAGTTGCGGCGCTACGAGGGGGCGCTGGCGGCGGTGTTGCTGGCCCTCGCCTTGGGCTATGCGGTGTGGCGCCATTGCAGGCGCCAGGGGCCATCCGGTGTCGGCAACGGCACGCATTGAGTACACGGCAGGCTGCACGGAATGACGCCACGAGCGCGGATGTTGGCAGGCACCCCAGGACATCCTTTACCCTTGCGCTGTGTCATCGGCCACCGCTGATGCAGCGTTCTGGTTTGAACACACGCAACCGTCCGCAGACGTGCAGCTCCTCACACGCAAATAAGAACATGCCCCCGAGTTTCATCCTGCACGGTCCCGACCGGCCTGATCTGCTGCGCCATGAGATCCTGGCCGACATCTTCGAAGCCACCGCCGCCCGCGTGCCGGACAAAACGGCGCTGGTCTTTGGCCTCCGCCACCTGACCTATGCCGAGCTGGACGCCGCCGCCGACCGTGCGGCGCACCGTCTCATCGAGGCGGGCGTGAAGCCGGGCGACATGGTGGGCCTGTGGCACCCGCGCGGCATCGAACTGCTGGCGTGCCAGTTGGCCATCGCCAAGACCGGCGCAGCCTGGCTGCCTTTCGATGCCGACGTGCCCACCGACCGTATCGCCACCTGCCTGGAGGATGCGTCCGCCAAGGCTTTGTTGATCGATGAGCAGCACGGCAAGCCTGCGCGGCGGCAGGACGGCATCACGGCCCGCATCCTGACCGCGCACGAACTGCTGGCACCGCTGCCGGATGGCACGGCGCGGCGCCACCGCGAGGGCGCAGGCCCTGGGCACACCGCCTACGTCATCTATACCAGCGGCTCCACCGGCAAGCCCAAGGGCATCGCCATTACGCAGGGCAGCATCGCCCACTTTCTGCGCAGTGAGAACGCGCGCCTGGGCGTGCGCGAGGACGACAAGGTCTACCAGGGATTTTCCGTCGCCTTCGACATGAGCTTCGAGGAAATCTGGATCAGCTACCTCGTTGGCGCGACGCTCTGGATTGCGCCGAAAGAAATCGCCGGCGACCCCGAGGCGTTGCCGCGTGCGCTGATCGAGCACGACGTGACGGTGCTGCACGCCGTGCCCACGCTGCTGGCGCTGTTCGCGCAGGACGTGCCCAATCTGCGCATCATCAATCTGGGCGGCGAAATGTGCCCGCAGGCACTGGTCGAGCGCTGGGCGCCTGGGCGGCAGATGTTCAACACCTATGGCCCGACCGAGGCCACGGTATCGGCCTCGCTGGCGGAATTGAAGGCGGGCGAGTTGGTGACCATCGGTGAGGCGCTGCCCAACTACGGCCTGCTGGTCATAGAGGTGATCGACCCGGACAGCATCGCGAACGGCGTGGTGGCGCCTTTGAAAATTCTGCCCTTCGGCGAAACCGGCGAGCTGTGCATTACCGGCCCCGGCGTGGCCGCCGGCTATCTGGGCCGGCCGGAACTGACGGCCGAGAAGTTCCTGCCCAATCCCTGGGCGCGCAGCGAGCAGGATGCGCGCCTGTACCGCACGGGCGATCTGGCCAGGGTCGAGTTCAGGGCCGACGGCACGCCGCAAATGCAGTGCCTGGGCCGCGCGGACGATCAGGTGAAGATTCGCGGTTTTCGTGTCGAGTTGGGGGAGATCGAGGCCGTGCTTGCCGCGCAACCTGGCGTGGGCACCACCGCTGTGCTGCTGCGCAAGGAAGAGGGCATTGACCAACTCGTCGCCTTCTATGTGCCCACCGGCGATGGCCCGCCGCACACTCCGGCGCTGCGCGCGGGGCTGGCCGACAAGCTTCCACCCTACATGGTGCCGGCACGCTTTGAGGCGCTTCCCGCCATGCCGCGGCTGCCCAGCGGCAAGATTGACCGCAAGGCACTCAAAGTGCAGCCGCTGGCCGCCGCCGCACCCGTAGATGGTTCAGACACGCCCGTGACCCCGGCGGAGGAGGTGCTGTTCGCCGCGCTCGAGAAGCTGTTCCCCGGCCAGCCGATCCGCCGCGAGCTGGACTTTTTCAGCGACCTGGGCGGCCATTCGCTGTTCGCAGCACGCATCACCAGCGCGCTGCGGCAGGACGCACGCTTCGCCCAGGCCACCGTCAGTGACATCTACAGCAACCGCAGGATCGGCCTGATCGCCGAGGCGCTGCAGGCGGGCATGGCCGATGCCGGCACCGTGGCAACCGAGCGACCGTTTCGCATCCACAGCGCCTGGCGCCGCTGGCGCTGCGGCATTGCGCAGGGGCTGGTGATTCTGTTCCTGGTGCTGTTGAGCATGGCGCAGTGGCTGGCGCCCTTTTTCGCCTACCACTTCAATACCGGCGAGCCGGACGACACGGTGCTGTTCGCGGTGTTCGCCTCGGTGCTCACCTTTCTCGCAGCGACGCTGATGCAGTTCGCCATCGCCTGGGCGGGCAAATGGCTGATCGCCGGGCGGCTGAAGGCCGGCAGCTACCCGCTCTGGGGCTGGGTCTATTACCGCTGGTGGCTGGCCGACCGGCTGACCGAGGCCGTTCCGACCTACATGATCACCGGCTCACCGTTGTATGCGGGCTGGCTGCGCCTGATGGGTGCGCGGGTGGGGCCGGAGGTCAGCCTCGGCTCGGTGAGCCTGCGCGTGCCCGAGCTGATCAGCATCGGCGAGGGCACCAGCATCGGCAATGCGGTGAACCTGGAGAACGCACGCGTCGAAGGCGGCCTGCTGCACCTGGGGCGTATCGACATCGGCCGCGACGCCTGCGTCGGCTCCTACGCCGTCATAGAAGGCAACACCACCATCGGCGATCACGGGCACCTCGAAGGCCAGTCGGCCCTGGGTGCAGGGCAGCAGGTGCCGGCGTACAAGGTCTGGCACGGTTCGCCCGCGCGCGAGCGCGGCGACTTCAACCCCGCCAGTCTGCCGCCACGTCCGCCGGCGGGCCGTGGTCGCCTGGCCTGGGAGAACCTGTTCTTCATCGTCGGCGCGCTGACGGTGGGGGTGCTGTTCTTCATGCCGGTGTTTCCTACCTTTTTGCTGATCGACTGGCTCGACGTTCCCGAGCTGTCCGTGCGCCCGCTGGTCGACGACGGCAGCCTCACCGCGCTGCAGGCGTTCGGCCTGCGGCTGGTGAAGTTCTTCGTGCTGGCGCTACCGGCCAGTCTGGTGTTCATCCTCGCCACCGTACTGCTGTCGGCGCTGCTCCGCTGGGCCTTTCTGCCCAGGATGCAGGCCGGCTCCTGGCCGATCCACAGCAACCGCTATCTGGCCAAGTGGCTGGTCAGCCAGATCCAGGAGTCCAGCCTGGCGGTGCTGCACGGCATCTACGCCACCATCTACAGCGCCGGCTGGTACCGCCTGCTGGGCGCCAAGGTCGGCAAGGAGACCGAACTCTCTACCGCGCTGGGTGTGGTCCCCGACATGCTGACGCTGGGCGACGAATGCTTCATCGCCGACGCCGTGATGCTGGGGGATGAGCACATCGACGGCGGCTGGATGACGGTGCAGCCCACCGTGGTGTCGCGCCGCAGCTTCATCGGCAATGGCGCCTACGTGCCCGACGGCACCACCGTGCCCAAGAACGTGCTGATCGGCGTGATGAGCGCCGTGCCACGCAACGCCAGCATGCAGGAGGGTGACACCTGGCTGGGTTCGCCACCGCTGCACCTGCCCGCGCGCGAGGTCGTGAGCGGGTTTCCCGAGCACCTGACCTTCGCTCCGTCAAAGTGGCGCAAGCTGGGCCGTGGACTGGTCGAGGCTTTCCGCATTGCCGCACCGCACGCGTTGGTCATCGCGGTCGGCTACGCCATCGTGCTGGATGCCATGCCGCTGGCCGAGGCCGACCGCTGGGGCGCGGTGGTCGTCGACCTGGCGGTGGGTGGCGTGTTGTTTGGCTTTGCCACCTTTATGTTCGTGGCGCTGTTCAAGTGGCTCTCTGTGGGGCGCTATCGGCAGCGCGCGGTGCCGATGTGGACGCCCTTCGTGTGGTTGTCGGAGGCGGCGACCAACCTTTATGAGGGCATTGCAGTTCCCTGGCTGCTGCGCTACCTGCGCGGAACGCCCTGGCTCTCCGACGCCCTGAACCTGCTGGGCGCGAAGATCGGCCGCGGTGTGTACTTGGACACCACCGACATGACCGAATTCGACTGCGTGAGCATCGGCGACCACAGCGAGCTGAATGCCCAGTGCTGCCCGCAGACGCACCTGTTTGAAGACCGCGTGATGAAGATCGACCATGTGAAGATTGGCAGCCGCGTCACCCTGGGGCCACGCTGCACCGTGCTGTACGGCGCGCGGGTGGGCGACGGCGCCCAGCTCGGCCCGCTGACGCTGGTGATGAAGGGCGAGAGCATTCCGGCGCGCACCTGCTGGCACGGGCTGCCAGCGTCGCCATGGCGCATCCCACCGACTTCGTCGTGACCATGCTCCCATCCGCGCTGACGGCTTGCCGCTTTGCTGGCGACCACCCTGGTGCCTTGCCACAGGTGTTTGCCATGCCTGCGCCCAAAGGGCTGCCGGGCGAGGCGCCGGAGTCCACGCGCGCGCGGGCGCGGCACGCCGCTCGCGCAGCGCTGCAACACCTGCTGGCCGAGGAGTTTCGCTGTACGCCCGACGCCATCGTCCTCAGCAATGTGCGCGGCCAGCCGGTGCAGGCCTTGGCCTGGCCACATGTCGGTCTGTCCATCAGCTATGCGGCGGACACTATCGTGCTGGCGCTGTTCGCGGGCGGCGAGGTGGGGGCGGATCTGGCAGCCATCGATCCTGCGGGCTGCACAGACGAGCTGTGGCGAACCGCCGTCCTCTACCTGCCGCCTGGCGATGTCTCCGCCCTGGGAAGCCACACCTCGTCAGCCGCGTTCTCGAAAGCGTTTGTTGACGCCTGGACACGGCAGGAAGCGCGCCTGAAGTGTGTGCGCCAGCCCTTGGTGGAATGGTCGTCTTCCGTGGAATCGAAGTTCGCTGGCTTGCGTGTTTCGGGTGTGGTGTTGCCCGACTGGGCCTGCTTAAACCATGTGGCTGCCGTTGCCTGGCGGCCTCTGGCGCGCCCTTGGCGAACCGGCACCTCGCGGTAAGTTGCTTGCCAACGGCTTGCTTCCTGGAGTCCAACTCCAGTAGCCGGTTAGCGTGGTGGCCGCCCCAGCCGCCGCGCCAACTCCCCGCGTGCGGCGGTGGTCTTGTGGAAGAAGCGCTTGAGGCCCGAGCACAGGTAATGCAACCCAGGTTCGCCGTCTGCCTAGGTGGTGAAGCGGTCCTTCGGGCAGTCGCCCCAGCACAGGCGCAGGTAGGGGCAGGCCTTGCAGCAGCCGGGCAGGGTGTCCGACTTGGCGTAGGCAAATTTCTTCTGCGCTTCGGAGAAGGCGAGGTCGCCCTCGTGGGTGTCTCCGATGTTGCCCAGGCGGTACTCGGGGTAAACGAAGTGGTCGCAGGCGTAGAGCGTGCCGTCGTGTTCGAGGGCCAGCGCCTTGCCGCAGATTTCGGCCGAAATGCATTTCTGCGCGCCGGCGCCGAACAGCATCGAGACGATGTTCTCGAATTGGTCGACGAAGACCGTGCCGAAGTCCTTGGCGAACCACTCGTCCCAGACGCGGCCGAGGAAATAGCCCCAGTCGTCGGGATCGATCGACCACTCGGTGACGACCGACTCGGGGTGTCCCGGGCGAGCGCGATCGCTGCCCTGCACCGGCAGCCGCTCGGCCGGCCAGTGCCCGGGCGCGCAGTGGCGGAAATCGCGGCGCTCGATGCAGGGGGTGAATTGGATCAGGCGCGGCCGCACCTGGTCGCGCAGGAAGCGGTAGACGTCTATCGGACGCTTGGCGTTGTCGCGGTTGACCACGCACAAGGCGGAGAAGGGGACGCCGTGCCGGTGCAGGCGCTCGACGGCGGCCATCACCCGGGCGTGCGTTGGCTGGCCGCCCTTGTTGTAACGGTGACGGTCGTGCAGTTCGGCCGGGCCGTCGATTGACAGTCCGACGAGGAAGCTCTCGGCCTTGAGGAAGGCGCACCACTCGTCGTCGAGCAGGATGCCGTTGGTCTGCAGGTCGTTCTCGATGCGCTGGTTCGGCTTGCGGTACTGGCGCTGCAGTTCGACGATGCGCCGGAAGAAGGGCAGGCCCATCAGCGTCGGTTCGCCGCCCTGCCAGCTGAAGACGACTTCGGGGCCGTTCTGCGCTTCGATGTACTGGCGGATGTGCGCTTCGAGCAAAGACTCGCTCATGCGCGGCATTTTGGGCTGCTGCAGCAGGTCTTCCTTGTGCAGGTAGAAGCAGTAGCTGCAGTCGAGGTTGCACTGCGCGCCGGCCGGCTTGACCATGGTGTGGAAGCGGTAGGTCTGGCCCGGGGCGGGCGCCGGGAGCCGCAGCGGCGGTTCCGGCGGCAGGGGATGGATCGGAATCATAGTGTTCGGGCGCGGAAAAACGCCAACCTGCGGCGACCATTGCCGTCGCCGGTTCGGCGTCGAAGCTCAGTCCATGCCCTTCTGCAGGAAGTCGCCGACCAGGTTGGACATATCGAAAGTCTTGCCGCCCTGAACCGGCGGGTAGTCCTTGAGCGTCGTCAGGTGCTGGCCGACCAGTTGACCCATCGGCTGCATCAGCCAGCTGACCTTCTGCAGCAGGTGACCGTAGGAGTCCTTGTTGTCGTAGGTTTCGAAAGGGTCCATGCGCAGGTTGAACACCAGGGGCACCGTGCGCGGAACGACGTTGGCGTAGTAGTCTTCCTTGGTCGAGAAGTGCCACTTCCACGGGCCCATGCGCACTGCGGTGAGCTTGCTTTCGTAGTAGTAGAAAAGGTGGTCGCGCGCCGACTCCTCGCTCTTGCCCGTCCAGTAGGGGACGTTGTTCACCCCGTCGATGTACTGCTTCTTCTCCTTCTTCATCTTCTCGGTGACGTTATCCACGCCCGCCGCCGTGGCCAGCGATGTGAACATGTCCATGTGCGACTGGATGCCGGTCTTGATCTGGCCCGGCTGGACGACGCCCGGCCACTTGAGCATCGAGATCACGCGCACGCCGCCCTCGTAGGTGGTCATCTTCTCGCCGCGGAAGGGCGTCGTCGCGCCATGCGGCCAGGAGGAATGCTCGGGGCCATTGTCGGTCGAGTACCAGATGATGGTGTTTTCATCGAGGCCGTTGTCCTTGAGGAATTGCAGCACGCCCTTGATGTCGCTGTCGTGTTGCAGCATGCCGCTACCGTGGTAGTCGGCTTCCGAGGTGTATTTCTCGGCCGCGTAGCGCCACTTGTCGTTGAGGCGGGTGTAGAGGTGCATGCGGCTGGTGTTGAGCCAGACAAAGAAAGGCTTGCCGCTCTTCTGGGCCTGCTTCATGAAGGTCTCGGCGCGCGGGATCACTTCGCTGCCGTCGAAATCCTTCATTCGTTCCTGGGTCAGTTGCCCGGTGTCGGTGCACTTCTGCTTGCCGACCTGGCCGAAGCGCGGGTCAACGGTGCCGTCGTTGGAACCCGAGGCCACGCAGTGCAGCACGCCGCGCGTGCCGAAGCGCTTCTCGTAGGCTTCGAGGCTGCCGGAGAACTTCTTGCCGAAGGCCTGGTAGTCGCGCTGCTCCGCCTCTTCCTGCGTGTTGAGGTGATAGAGGTTGCCGAAGAACTCGTCGAAGCCGTGTACCGTCGGCAGGTGCTCGTTGCGGTCGCCGAGGTGGTTTTTGCCGAAGTGGCCGGTCGAGTAGCCGGCGCCCTTGAGCACCTCGGCCAGGCTCGGCGAGGCAGCTTGCAGACCGAGCGAGTCGCCCGGCTGGCCGACGGTGGTCATCCCCGAACGGATCGGGTACTGGCCGGTGATGAACGCGGCGCGGCCGGCGGTCGAGCTCGGCTGGGCGTAGTGGTCGGTGAAACGGATGCCCTGCAGGCCGATGCTGTCGATGGCTGGGGTGGTGTAGCCCATCGTGCCCATGCCGTAGGCGCTGACGTTCTGCCAGCCGATGTCGTCGCCCCAGATGACCAGGATGTTGGGCTGCTTGTCGGCGGCTGCGACCGATGATGCAGCCGCAAGTCCGGCCACGATGGACATTGCCAGGATGCTTTTCTTCATGTTGGCCTCCATGGCACGGATGTGCCGGCTCATGAAGGGGAGCGCAGGGCATTTTTTTACCACGCGCGAAAGTCATCCTGCAACCATGATTCATGTGCCGATCAGCTTTATTTGCGATGCTTTTCGGTCACAGTTGCGCGCACGCCCATCGCCGTGCGCCGGCGTCGACAACGGGGCGTGTCTGCCATGAGTCGCCGACGAGGCCTCTTTCTTTGCAGGGCGCCTGCTTCGTTACAGAAAATTCGCGTGGCGGCGGTATGGCTTAGAAAAAGAAAAACCCCGCTATTGTGTTGATAGCGGGGTTTTTTTGCTTTCTTGGTGCCGGAGAGATGAATCGAACACCCGACCTTCTCATTACGAATGAGCTGCTCTACCGACTGAGCTACACCGGCGAAGAATTGAATTATATACCGGAGTGATAGCTTGTCACACGATCCACTTCATTTTTTGATCCGAGGATCACGCTCACGCGCTCATGCAGCTGGGTGGGCTGAAGGTCCAGGATGCGCTGCTTGCCGTTGGTGGCGGCGCCGCCGGCCTGTTCGACCAGCCAGCCCATGGGGTTGGCCTCGTACATCAGGCGCAGCTTGCCGGGCTTGTGCGGCTCCCGCTTGTCCCAGGGGTACATGAAGATGCCGCCGCGCATGAGGATGCGGTGCACGTCGGCCACCATGCTGGCGATCCAGCGCATGTTGAAGTCCTTCTCGCGCGGACCTTCCTTGCCGGCCAGGCATTCGTCGATGTAGCGCTTCACGGGGGCGTCCCAGTGGCGCATGTTGCTCATGTTGATGGCGAATTCCTTGGTGTCCTCGGGGATGCGGATGTTCTCGCGCGTCAGGACGAACGAGCCTTGCTCGCGGTCCAGGGTGAACATGGCCACGCCGTCGCCGACCGTGAGCACCAGCGTGGTCTGCGGGCCATAGATGCAGTAGCCGGCCGCCACCTGCTGCGAGCCGGGCTGCAGGAAGTCGCTGTCCAGCACGCCGGGGTGGCCCTCGGGCTTCTTCAGCACGCTGAAGATGGTGCCGATGGAGACATTCACGTCGATGTTGGAGGAGCCGTCCAGCGGGTCGAACATCAGCAGGTACTCGCCCTGCGGATAGCGGTTGGGCACCACGTAGATGCCTTCCATTTCCTCGCTGGCCATGGCCGCCAGGTGGCCGCCCCATTCGTTGGCTTCGATCAGCGTTTCGTTGGCGATGATGTCCAGCTTCTTCTGCACTTCGCCCTGCACGTTCTCGCTGCCGGCGGTGCCCATCACGTCGCCCAGTTCGCCCTTGTTCACGGCGAAGCTGATGCGCTTGCAGGCGCGCGCCACCACTTCGAGCAGCAGGCGCAGCTGGGGCGGGATGCGGCCATCCACGCGCTGTTGCTCAACAAGGTAGCGGGTGAGGCTGATGCGTTCGGTCATGGGTGGGGTCTTTCTTTAATCGGCGAGTGCGCGCGTGACGACTTCACGCACGTCGTTGGACAGGTCGGGCTTGGCGGCAACGCGGGCAATGGCCTCGCGCGCCGCGGTGCGGTAGGGCTCGGCCAGCTTCTTCCAGCGGTCCAGCGCCCGCGCCAGGCGTGCGGCCATCTGCGGGTTGAGGCTGTCGAGCTCCAGCACGCGGTCGGCCCAGAAGACATAGCCGGCCGCGTCGGCGCGGTGAAAGCCGCCGGGGTTGGCGTTGCAGTAGCTGAAGATCACGCTGCGCGCGCGGTTGGGGTTCTTGATGTGGAAGTCCGCATGCTTCATGAGCTGGCGCACGGCCGGCAGCGTGTTGCCGCCGCGGTCGGGCGCGCCGGCCTGCAGCGCGAACCACTTGTCGAGCACCAGCGCATCGTCCTTGTACATGGCGTGAAAGCGCGCCAGCGCGGGCGTGGCCAGCTCATGGCCGCTGGTGACCAGCGCGGCCAGCGCGTTGATGCGGTCGGTCATGTTGCCCGCATCCTTGAAGCGCTGGTAGGTCTTGCCCGGCCACACGGCATCGCCGCTGGCGTGCGCCGCCTGGCACAGCATGGACAGCGCCAGCCCGGCCAGCGCGCGGCGGCCGGCAGATGCCGCGTCCGGGCGGTAGCCGCCGGTGGCCTGGTGCTCCTCCCAGGCCCAGACCCAGTCGGCCTGCAGCGCCACCGCCAGTTGCTGGCGCAGGGCCTCGCGCACGGCGTGCACGCGCTGCGGGTCCACCACGTCGAGCTGTTCGGCGATGTAGGCCTCGGACGGCAGGGTGAGCACCAGCTCCTTGAAGGCCGCGTCCAGCGTGGGGTGGCGCAGCACGTTGCGCATGGCCTGTACCAGGGCATCCGGCAGGATGTTTTGGTCGATTTGGCCGTTGGCGCCCGTGGATACTGCGCTGTCAGCTATTGCATTGATAGCAATGCGCAGCATCAGGCGCTGGCCGGCCTCCCAGCGGTTGAAGGCGTCGCCGTCGTGCGCCAGCAGGGTGAGCAGCTCGGCATCGGTGTAGTCGCACTCCAGGACCACCGGCGCGCTGAAGGAGCGCAGCAGCGAGGGCACGGGCGCGCTGGCGACATCGACGAAGGTCAGCGTCATGCTCGGCTCGGTCAGCACCACGGTGCGTTCCGGTGCGCCGGGCGCGGCCTCGCCTTCCAGCTGCAAGGGCAGGGCGCTGCCGTCGGCGCCCAGCAGGCCCAGCGCCACGGGGATCACGAAGGGCTGCTTGTCCGGCTGGCCCGGCGTGGCCGGGCAGCTTTGCGACAGCGTGAGCGTGTAGCGGCGTGCCTGCGCGTCGTACTGGCCCACGGCCCGCACCTGCGGCGTGCCGGCCTGGCTGTACCAGCGCTTGAACTGGTCGAGGCGCTGGGCCAGCTCGCTGCCGGGGTTGGCATCGGCCATGGCCTGGGTGAAGTCGTCGCAGGTCACGGCCTGGCCGTCGTGGCGCTCGAAGTACAGCTGCATGCCCTTGGCGAAGCCCTCGCGGCCCACCAGGTTGTGCTGCATGCGCACCACTTCCGCACCCTTTTCGTAGATGGTGACGGTGTAGAAGTTGTTGATCTCGACATAGCTGTCGGGCCGCACCGGGTGGGCCATGGGGCCGGCGTCCTCGGGGAACTGCACGGTGCGCAGCACGCGCACGTCCTCGATGCGCTTGACGGCGCGCGCCGAGGGGCTGCCCGCCATGTCCATGCTGAATTCCTGGTCGCGGAACACCGTCAGGCCTTCCTTCAGCGACAGCTGGAACCAGTCGCGGCAGGTGACGCGGTTGCCCGTCCAGTTGTGGAAGTACTCGTGGCCCACCACGCTTTCGATGTTGGCAAAGTCCACGTCGGTCGCGGTGGACTGGCTGGCCAGCACGTACTTGGTGTTGAAGATGTTCAGGCCCTTGTTCTCCATGGCGCCCATGTTGAAGTCGCTGGTGGCGACGATCATGAAGCGGTCCAGGTCCAGGCTGAGGCCGAAGCGCGCCTCGTCCCAGGCCACGCTGGCCATCAGCGAATTCATGGCGTGCTCGGTCTTGCCCAGGTCGCCCGGGCGCACGTAGACCTGCAGCAGGTGGTCGCGCCCCGCGCGGCTCTTGATCTTCTGCTCGCGCGCCACCAGCTTGCCGGCCACCAGGGCGAACAGGTAGCTGGGCTTCTTGTGCGGGTCCACCCACTTGGCGAAGTGGCGGCCGTCCTCCAGCTCGCCGCTGTCCACCATGTTGCCGTTGCTCAGCAGCACCGGGTACTGCGCCTTGCTGGCGCGCAGGGTGACGGTGTAGCTGGCCATCACGTCCGGGCGGTCCAGGAAGTAGGTGATGCGCCTAAAGCCCTCGGCCTCGCACTGCGTGAAGAACCTGTCGCCGCTCACGTACAGGCCCGACAGCTGGGTGTTCTTGGCCGGTGCGCAGGTGGTGAAGATCTCCAGCGCGAAGGGCTCGGCGCCCTCGGGCAGGTTCTCCAGCACCAGCTGCCCGCCGTCCAGCTTGAACGAGGTGCCCGCGCCGTTGACCATCACCCGGGCCAGGTTCAGCTCCTCGCCATCCAGGCGCAGCGGCTGGGCCGGCACGTCCGGGTTGCGGCGCACGCGCAGGCGGCTCAGCACGCGCGTCTTGGCCGGGTCCAGGTCAAAGGTGAGATCCACCGTGTCGATCCAGAACGCGGGGGGCGCGTAGTCGGCACGGTAA
Organism: Diaphorobacter oryzae DSM 22780; assembly: GCF_059568935.1. Lineage (NCBI taxonomy): Bacteria > Pseudomonadati > Pseudomonadota > Betaproteobacteria > Burkholderiales > Comamonadaceae > Diaphorobacter > Diaphorobacter oryzae. The sequence continues at coordinate 75,042 of NZ_JCANUL010000015.1, forward strand.
ATGGCGGGGGCTTGTCCTTCTCTCATCATGGCGATGGGCTTTCCAGTCTGTACGGGCGCGGGTGCTTACACGCCCTGTTTGAGCGAGGCTTCGATGAACACGTCCAGGTCGCCGTCCAGCACCTTCTGGGTGGCGGAGACCTCGACGTTGGTGCGCAGATCCTTGATGCGGCTGTTGTCCAGCACGTAGCTGCGGATCTGGTGGCCCCAGCCCACGTCGGTCTTGGTGTCCTCGAGCTTTTGCTGCTCTTCCATGCGCTTTTGCATCTCGTGCTCGTAGAGCTTGGAGCGCAGGCGCTGCCAGGCCACGTCGCGGTTGCTGTGCTGGCTGCGGCCGTCCTGGCACTGCACCACGATGCCGGTGGGCATGTGCGTCAGGCGCACGGCCGAGTCCGTCTTGTTGATGTGCTGGCCGCCGGCGCCGGAGGCGCGGTAGGTGTCGGTGCGCACGTCGGACGGGTTGATGTCGATCTGGATCGAATCGTCGATCTCGGGATAGACGAACAGCGACGCGAACGAGGTGTGGCGCCCGCCCGAGCTGTCGAACGGGCTCTTGCGCACCAGGCGGTGCACGCCGGTCTCGGTGCGCAGCAGGCCGTAGGCGTACTCGCCCTCGATGTGGATGGTGGCGCTCTTGAGGCCGGCCACGTCGCCGGGGGTCTCTTCGTCCACCGTGGCCTTGAAGCCCTTGCGCTCGGCGTACTTCAGGTACTGGCGCAGCAGCATGCCGGCCCAGTCGCAGGCCTCGGTGCCGCCGGCGCCGGCCTGGATGTCGATGTAGCAGTTGAGCGGGTCGGCCTCCTTGCTGAACATGCGGCGGAACTCCAGCTCCTCCACCAGCAGGCGCAGCTTGTCGGTCTCGGCCTCGATGGTGGCCAGGCCGGTTTCATCGCCCTCGTCCTTGCTCATCTCGTACAGCTCGGCGTTGTCGGCCAGCTCGGTGGTGAGCTTTTGCAGCGTCAGCACCACGGCATCGAGCGACTTCTTTTCCTTGCCCAGCTCCTGGGCCTTCTTGGGGTCGTTCCAGACGGCCGGGTCTTCCAGCGAGGCGTTTACCGTGCGCAGGCGTTCGTACTTGGCATCGTAGTCAAAGATACCTCCGTAGCTCTTGCGTCCGCTCGGTCAGGTCTTCGAGGGTGGTGCCGATGAGGTTGATGTGTTCTGCGTCCATGGTCGATACGTCCTGTGTGTTCTGAATGAAATAGCAGGCGATTTTCTCATGGAGCCCGTTGCGCCGCGGGGCAGAGGCCCTGGCGGCAGGCCGGTGCACCCGGGCGGCGCGGCCGCCGGCCCCGCGGCGCCCCTGCCGTGGGGCCGGGCGGGGGTCGGCAGGACGGCCGGCACGGCCCCTCGCCCCACGGCGCCGGACTAGGTGCGGGGATGGAGTTTAGGTGCTCGTGTGCTATTGATTTAATAGCTTCTTGCGCTTTGTGGGAAAGCGCTGAAGGCTGTTTTTGCCATTAATTGCTCGAGGGGAACACCCCCGCCGTGGACACGCACCAGGTGATGGCCAGGTAGGGGTCGCGCGTGGCGAAGGGCTGGTAGCCGCCGGCGGGGGCGGTGGGCAGCGTGGTGTCGGCGGCGGCGGCGTCCCCATACAGGCCGGCGTTCTGTGCCTGGGCCAGCCGGGCGCCCGCCGTGGGCGTGGCGTGGGTGGCCGGGGCAGTCGTGGCGATGAGCTCGTGCGTGTGCGCGGGCATCTGTGTGGTGGTGAGCGTGGTGGACTCCTGCCCGCCCTGCTGCCCGCGCCAATAGGATTCACCCTGCGGGCTGACGCCCTGGCCCAGCGGCGTGCGCCCGCGCAGGTCGGGCAGGGCGAAGTTGGTTCGGCCGTCGCCGCCGTAGGTGGTGCCCGTCAGCGTGAACAGCGCTTGGTTGGTGTTGACTGCCAGAAGGCGCCCATCGGCCGGCGCCCAGCCCCTGGGGCAGTAGCCAAAGGCGAAGGCGCGCATTTCGCTGATGAAGGGCTGTTGCGCCTGCGCGCCGCCGCAGGCGGCCAGCGCCATGGCGGCCAGCGCGGCAGCGCGCGCTCTGCGTGAAACGCTATTGAAAAAGTATCTGTTTGCGCAGTATGTACGGGCGCTTTGCAGGTTTTTCATGCTGTTCAGTTCTGCGAAGGATAGAGGCCGTTGATGGCAATGCACCACTGCATGGCGAGGTAGGGGCTGCGCACGCTGAACGCCTGCTGCCCGCCGCTGGCGCCGGTGGCCTGCAGGTGCGCGGCCGGGCCCGCGCTGGCGTAGGCTCCGCCGTTTTGCGCCGCGGCCGGCACGCGGCCCGGCGCCGGCGTGGCGTGGGCGGCGGGCTGGGTGCTGGCGGGCAGGCTGTGGATGTGGGCGGGCAGGTGGTTGGCGGTCAGTGTCGTGTGTTCGACGCCGCCGCTCTGGCCCAGGCTCTTCGTCGGCACGCCAGGGCCGGTGCCTGTTCCCACCGCCGTGCGCCCGCGCAGGTCGGGCAGGCGGAAGGTGGTCTGGCCGTCGCCGCCGTAGGTGGTACCAAGCAGCGCGAACAGCAGGTCGTGGTCGGCGATGTTCATCGTCCGCCCGTCGGCCGGCAGCCAGTTCAGGGGGCAATAGTTGCCGCCGAACAGCATCAGCTCGCCGATGTAGGGCTCAGCGCCGCTGGCCCGGGCGGCGGGTGAGGCGCACAGGGCGGCGCAGAGCGCCGTGGACAGTGCCGCCAGCCGCGCGGCCGGGCGGCGCAGGGGGGCAGGGGGGGGCAGGGGCATGGACGGGTTCATGGGCGTAGAGGAAAGATGCCGTAGAGGGCAATGCACCAGGTGATGGTCACGTAGGGGCTCATGGTCGGCACGGGCGTGGGCGTGTTCTGGCCCGCCGGGCTGCTTTGGGCCAGCGTGACCGGGGTGGTGCTGCCGGCGTAGATTCCGGCGTTCTGCGCCTGGGCCAGCGTGCGCCCATTGCCTGGCGCGGCGTGGGTGGCGGCAGCAGGGGCGGCGCCCCCGTGGCTGTGGGCGGGCAGGTGCGACTGTGTCAGCGTGGTCCAGGCGCTGCCGCCTGCCTCGCCCTGGCTCAGTTCCGTGAGCCCGGGGCCCTGGCCCATGCCCACCGCCGCGCGCCCGCGCAGGTCGGGCAGGCCGAAGGTGGTCTTGCCATCGCCGCCATAGGCGGTGCCGAGGAGGGAATACAGTGCCGAATAGGGAGCGATGGGCAGAATTTGCCCCGCGGCCTCCTCCCAGTCCCTGGGGCATACGCTCCCGCCCTTGCCGGCCATGGGCATGAGCGCGCCGATGAAGGGGTCGAACCCTTCGGCCTGGGCCGGTGCGCAGGCCGCCAGCAGGGCCAGGCCGGCGCCGAGGGCCGCCGTGCGGGCGAAAGAGGGGGTGTGCAGCCGGGCCATGGTCAGCGCGCCAGCATGAAGCAGATGCGGCCGATGGTCTCGCCGCCCGCGTCCAGCCACCCCGGGATGAAGGTGAGGCCGGTGTCCACATCGCCGCCCGTGGTGATGGCCAGCGCGCGCCCGGTGCTGGTGCGCGCGTCCAGCATCAGTGTGTAGCTGCCCGCGCCCAGGGCGGGGGCGAAGGTGACGGTGTAGACGCCAGCGTTCAGCGCGGCGGTATAGCCGCTGCCGCTGGTGACAGAGGCGTTGGCCTGGAAGCAGCCGTGGCGCACCTCGGCCAGCCCGGTCACGCCGCCCGCGCCCGCGGGGCCCTGAGGGCCCTGCGGCCCGTCAAGGCCCCGCGGCCCCTGCGGGCCGTTGCACACGTACCGGGTCAGCGCGGCGTTCACCTCGCCCGTGTCCAGCGTGCCGTTGCCGTTGGCGTCCAGGCCCCACTGCATGCGCACGCCGCCCGTGGCGCAGTTGGCGCCGGCCGGCTCCGTCGTGGTGGCGACCAGGGCGGGCTTGCCGTCGGCGCCCGGAGTGCCTGGAGCCCCTGGAGCGCCCGGGGCTCCGGCCGAGCCCGTGGTGCCGGCGGGGCCGGCCGGCCCCTGGGGGCCTTGGGGCCCCTGCGGCCCGGCCAGCGCGGCGGGGTCGCAGCGGCCCAGGACGCCGCCGGCGTCATGGCACACGGCGGTGGTCAGCGTGGCGGCCGTGCCCGGCAGGCCCGGGACCTGCACCGCGCCGGAGGGCTCCACGCGCAGCGCGGGGGCGCCCGCGTCGGTGTTGATCACCACGGCGCTGCCCGTGGCGGGCGTGAAGCTCATGTCGGTGGCCCCGGCGGGCAGGGCCGCCACAAGCGCCGTCAACAGGGCGGCCGCCGGAATGCAATGGGTGCGGGTCATGGGAAAGCGTCCTATCAAAGAAATCAAACGGAGGGGCGGGGGCGGCGCGTGGCGGCCGGGGCCCTCAGGCGCCGCAGGCCCGCCAGAGCGGCCAGTGCAGACAGCAGCAGTAGCCCCCATTCGCCCAGCGTGGGGATGGCATGCGGGCCCCCGGCGCCGCCCGGGCCGGGAGGGGCGGTCAGCGGTATCGGACCGGCCTTGCCCACCACCGGACAGCCGGGGCTGGGCTGGCGCGTCACGCCGCCGCTGGTGGCCGTGACGGTGCCTGCGTTGATCCACTGCTGGGCCAACTGCACTTGCCCGCTGTCGATCTGCAGCTGAGCGCCGGCAGCGGTGGCCACGTCGCGCGCGGCCACCAGGGTGCCGCCGCCCAGGGTCAGGGTGCCGCTGGACTGTACATTCACACAGCCCATGCTGGCCGTGCCGCCGCCCAGATGGGCGCTGGCGCCCGCTGGCAGCACCCAGTCGGCGCGCGCCGCCGTGCAGGCCAGCGCCAGGGCCGCCAGGCACAGGGGCTTGCTCAGGAAAACAGGCATCGAGGATCGCATTGAGGTAGGGCGGTTGGTGGGGTGAGGGTGGGCGGCTGCTCTTGGTTCGATAGCGTTCGCCGGCTGCTGGGCAGGTTTTGCGCAGCAGCGCGGTGGGCATCGACGCGCTGGACGTGGATCGTAAGCAGTTGCGGCTTTTTGCAACATCCCTGAAATTGGGTAATTTTCGTTGGTTTGCGCACACTCACATCCCCTGGGGGCGGTGCGCTGCCGCGGCCGTGCCGCAATCGGGGTCTTTTTAGGTAAAAAACGGCTGCGGGCGTTATTCATAAAGCGCGGATAGCTATTACTTTGGTAGCGTTTTGCGGCGCGCCACCATGCCCGTGCAGGCGGCGATCAGCGTCAGCCAGGCCAGGCCCCAGGCGCCCAGGGCGGGGATGGCCTGGGCGCCGGCCGGCGGCGCAGCCAGCAGCACGGGCATGCCGGGGTCGGAGATCTGGCGGTCGGCCGCGCCGTCGTCGTCGCCCGCGCCGCCGTCCGTCAGCGTGAACGACACGCTCAGGCCGTCGGGCGCGAACTGCGCGCCCGGCAGGGCGTACCAGTGCGGCTGCTGGCAGGCCGCGCCGCTGCAGTTCAGGCCGTCGGGGCTGGGGCCGTACTTCAGATAGACGGCGCCCGCGGGCACGGGGGCGCTGTAGCGCACCGTGACGCGGGCCTGCGGCGCCGTGCCGCCGGTCAGCGCCAGCCGCAGGGGCCGCAAGGCGCTGCGTGCGCCCGCAGGCAGCGGGGCCGGCAGATTGGCGTCGACGCCGGCCGTTGCCAGGCTCCAGCCGTTGTTGCCGGCCGCATCGGGCAGGTCGAGCGACGCGCGCAGGCCGGTGTCGCCCGTGGGCGCCCACGGCGCGGCGCAGGCCCGGGCCGTGCCGCCGTGTTCGCCCGCGCAGTCCCAGGTGTACTGGCCGCCGCTCGACAGCATGCCGCCGGGTTGGCCCGTGCGGCACAGGTCCGCCGTGGGGGGCGTGAGGCGGGCCTGGCCCTGCGCCGGGCCGCAGTCGCCATCCACGGGGGGCGGGACAAAGCGCACGCTCACCGTGCAGTCCGCCTGGATGGGCGCGGTGGTGAACACCGCCCCCGCCAGGGTGCCGCCGCAGCCGCTGGCCGATGCCAGCACCTGGCCCGCCGCCGGCGCCAGCGTGAACTGCGTGGTCTGGCCGTAGGCCACGGCCTGGGCGGTGGCGGGCGTGACCGTGCCGCTGCCCGTCACCACGGGTGTGACCCGGTACTGGCGCGGGGCGCTGCACAGCTGCGCACCGCCGCCGTACAGGCCCGCGCAGGTCCAGGCGAAGTCGGCGGCGCTGCTGCCCACGCTGCCGGCCGCACCCGCGCTGCACAGCTGTGCGCCGGGGGGCGTGAGGGTGGGTGTACCGGCGTCGGTGCCGCAGGCGCCATCCACCCGGTCGTGCGCGGCGACGATGAACGTGGCCGTGGTCTCCTGCAGGGCGGTGGATTCGCCGCCGTCGCTGGTGGCGTTGCTCTGCGTGCCCGTGGTCTGGCCGCTGCGCAGGGTGAGCGTGGCGGCATGGCTGGTGCCCAGGGCGGCCGGGGCGGTGAGGCGCACGGTGAGCGTGTCGCCGCTGCGCACGATGGCCTGGGTGAGCCAGCCGCCCGCGCCGTTGATCTGGAACTGGGGGCCGCCCGCGCCTGCGATGCGCGCGCCGCCCCAGGCCTGGCCGGCGGTGTCGCTGGGGGCGATGGCGAGGGGCGCGAAGGAGACGGAGGCACCGGGCTCGGCGTTCTGGGCGTGGGTGGGCGCCAGGGGCGCGAACGCCTGGCCCCCGCGCACGAGGCGGGTCGGGTAGGAGTCGCTGCGCTGGTAGCCGCTGAAGTCGTGGCCGCCCCTGAAAACCACCAGCCACGCGTACTGGGCGGCGTAATAGGCGTGGGGCGAGCCGGACCAGGTGCGGACCGAGGGGGTGTCGGGAAACACCACGCGGTTGACCTTGGGGTCGTCGCTGCAGTCGGTCGTGATGCCCAGAAGCTCGTTCTTGTAGGCCATGCGCCAGCCGCCGCTGACGAGCAGGTTCTGGCTCAGGCCGGCGTTGATGCCCCAGCTGGACTGGCCGACAAAGGTCTTGGGCACGAGCCGGTCGGCGTCGGCCCAGCCGTTCCAGCTCTTGGCCGTGCCCGTGCCGCTGCACTGTCCGCCGTTCCATGCTGCGCCTTCCAGGCAGCGTTTCCACACCAGGCCCGTGGCCCAGTGCATGGCCGTATCGCCGTCGAGGAGGTAGTTGTCGCTGTGGTTGGCGGCCGTGGCCGGGTCGCTGCCGCAGGTTTCCTGGGCCTGGGCCACGGCGCACGCCAGACTGGCGGCGGCCATGGCCGCGACCAGGCGGGCTGGCGCTGCGGCGTGCGGCGGTGGAGTTGGGGACATGATTTTGCTATTTTATTGATAGCTAATGACGCTTTGCTGTCAAGCGCTAAGCGGCATTTTTGCTTGTTTTTTGCGCGGGCCGGTCATGGCGCCGGCAACGGCGCGCATGGAGGGCTTCCCTCTCTTGTGTGGGTGGGAAAAGTCTAGAAACAGGGCGGGCGCGCGTCCATCGCACAAATGGACTAGGCGCGGGCAGTGCGCCGTGCGCAATACTCGGCCCATGCCTGCCCACCTGCTTCTCGTGGATGACCACACGCTGTTTCGCACCGGCCTGCGCCTGATCGTGCAGGACCATCCCGGCGTGGGCCTGATCACCGAGGCCGGCTCCGTCGCCCAGGCCTGCGCTTTGCCGCGGCGCGACGTGGCGCTGGTGCTGCTGGACATCCAGATGCCGGGCATGAACGGGCTCGACGGCCTGCGCCCGCTGCGCGAGACCTTTGCCCAGGCGCGCATCGTGCTGGTGTCGGCCAGCGTGGCGCCCGACGCGGTGCGGGAGGCGCGCGCGCGCGGGGCGGACGGCTTTCTGCCCAAGTCCGCGAGCGGCGAGGACATCCTGGAGGCCATCAGCCTGGCGCTGGCGGGCCTGCCCTGCTTTCCCGCCGCCGGCACGCCCGCGCCCCCGATGGCGGGGCAGCCGGCCCCCAGCCTCACGGCGCGCCAGCTGGATGTGCTGGGCCTGCTGTGCGAGGGCAAGCCCAACAAGGTGATTGCGCGCGACCTGGGCCTGAGCGAGAACACCGTGCGCGTGCATGTGGCGGCGATCTTTGCCCAACTGGGCGTGAACAGCCGCAGCGCCGCCCTGCTGGCGGCCCAGCGCCTGGGGCTGGTGGACTGGTCTGCCTCCGATGCGCCTTACTGACCTGCTGCGCGGGCTGGCCGCCGACTGGCATGGCGCCTGGCGCGAGGCCCTGCGCTGGGAGCGCGACGAGGTGCTGGCCGAGCAGGTGGCGCTGCTGCGGCGCAACTTCCCGATGACGCTGTGGGCGTCGCTGATCACCTCGGTGGGCACGGTGTGGATCATGTCGCTGGCGGTGCCGCTGGCGCCCATGCTGTGGTGGCTGGCCTCGCACGGGGCGGTGGTGGCCGGGGTCTATCTTGCGCTGCGCGGGCTGCCGCGCGCGCACCTGGAGCGGCGCAGCGACGCGCGGCGGCTCATGGTCTGCATGACGGCCATGGGAATGACGTGGGGCTCGCTGGGCGGCGTGGCGCTGTGGCACGGCAGCGGCACGGCCGCCGTGGTGTACGCCATCGGCATCCTGAGCACCGTGTCCTCGGGCGCGCTGGGGCTGGGGGCGCCGCTGCTGCGCGGCTACATGGCCTACCTGACCTGCACCATCGCCGGCGTGCTGATCGCCCTGGGCGTGGTGGGCGGCCCCATCGCCTTGCCGGGCTGCGTGTTGCTGGCGGTGTACTACCTGCTGACCAGCCTGCATGCGCGCAACCTGGCACAGGCCGCGCGCCACAGCATCGAGCTCAAGCTCGACAACGAGCGCCTGGTGGTGCAGCTGCGCGCCCAGACGCAGCGCGCGGTGCAGGCCCTGGGCGCGGCCGAGCAGGCCAACCAGGAGAAGTCGCGCTTTCTCGCGGCGGCCAGCCATGACCTGCGCCAGCCGCTGCACGCCATGGGCCTGTTCCTGGACACCCTGGCGCGCAGCCCCATGACGGCGCAGCAGGCCGCCGTGCTGGGCCATGCGCGCACGGCCTCCGGCGCGGCGTCGGAGATGCTGACCACGCTGCTCGATTACTCGCGCCTGGAGGCGGGCGTGGTGAAGGCGCAGGAGGCGCCGTTCGCGGTGCAGGCCTTGCTGGGCGCGCTGGAGCAGGAGTTCGGCGCGCAGGCCGATGCCGCTTCCCTGGTCTACCGCACGCGCGAGACCACCGCCGCGGCGCTGGCCGACAAGGCGCTGGTCGATCTGGTGATGCGCAACTTCATCTCCAACGCCTTGCGCTACACGCGCGCGGGCGGCCTGCTCATCGCCTGCCGCGAGCGGGGCGGGCGGCTGGCGCTGGAGGTGTGGGACACGGGCCGCGGCATCGCGCCGGAGCACCTGGAGGACATCTTCAAGGAGTTCCACCAGCTGGACAACCCCGAGCGCGACCGGCGCAAGGGCCTGGGGCTGGGCCTGGCCATCGTGCAGCGCCTGGCCCAGGCCATGCACACGCAGGTGGAGGTGCGCTCGCGGCGCGGGCGTGGTTCGGTGTTCCGGCTGTGGCTCACGCCCTGGCATGGCGCGCTGATCGACGAGGCCCCCGTGCCCGAGCAGGACGCCGCTAGCCTGCGGGGGCTGAAGGTGCTGGTCATCGACGATGACGCGGCCGTGCTGCTGGGCATGCAGTCCCTGCTCACCAGCTGGGGCTGCCGCTGCCTGTGCGCGGAATCGTCCGCCGATGCCCTGGCGCGGCTGCACAACATGCCCGCGCCCGATGTGATCGTGACCGACTTCCGGCTGCGCCACGGGGAAACCGGCAAGCAGGCGCTGCAGGCCCTGCGCGCGCGCCTGCAGCGGCATGTGCCCGCCATCATCATGACGGGCGACACCTCGCCGCAGCGCCTGCGCGATGCGCAGTCCACGGCGGCGCGGCTGCTGCACAAGCCGGTATCCACCCGCCAGCTGCGGGCCGCGCTGGTGGAGCAGGGCGCCGCGTAACCGCGCGCCGGCCAGGCCGGGGCGTGAAGGAGTGGGCGCAAATGCACGGACACCAGGGATACCCTGGCCGGATGGCGTGCCCTACCATGCCGCCGCTCGCTGTACGCCATATCCCGCGCCGCTCCTGCCGCAGTGCAACCAGGACCCTAGCGCCGACAGCAGCACGCCCCATTCGCCCAGGATGAGGTTGATGTGTTCTGCGTCCCTGATGGTGCCCTGTGTTTTCTTGCTGAATAACCCGCGATTTTTTATGGCGCAGCTGTGGCGCTGCCGCTTGGCGTCGGCCGCGCCGAGGAAAGTGCCCGGCCCGCCATGGCGTTGCGGGCGTTCGGGAAGAAATTACGGCGCAGCCCGGAGTGCGTGCAACTCTCGCTCCAACGCCTCCAACTGTGCCCGCAGCTCCCGGGACTTGCTGTCGCAGAGGGTCGCAGTCGCTTGCATCTCGGTCGAGATCGACTGCTCCAGCGTGGCGCCGGCCAGGTTGTTGGCGGCGAGGCGCTTGCGGCCCGCCAGCGCCGCCTGCTGCGATTCGCATTGGCGCTGGTGGTTGCCGATCGCCGCGCGTGCGTCGGGCACGCCGCGGTTTTCCAGATAGGACCTGCGCTGCCACTTCTCGCCGAACACGCCCTCCTTGGCCGCGGCCGGCGTGGCGCCTGTCCGCGGGGCGCTGCCGCTTGCCGGACGCACCTCGATCTTTTCGCCCTGGCCCGCGCAAGGCGCATCCTGGAACACGGTCTTGCCATCCGCCTCTTTACATTTGTGGATGGCCCACGCGGGTGCCAGCGCGGCCAGTGCACACGCTGCGATTGCTTGCTTCATCATGCTTGCTCCTGAACGGCGGTCTGCCCGTTGTTCCTGCTTTTTTGGCTGCTAGCCATTGTCTGTAAAGCGCTGGCAGCTCTCATCTTGATAGTTTCAGTCAGTCCATGGTGAAGCTCAGCGGCTGCGAGAACCCCATCCCGCCCGCAAGGTCGGTGACGGACAGGATCAGCGTGTGCTCGCCCGCCGCCAGCGGCGCGGGGCGCAGGGCGCTGTCCAGCCGCATGGTGACGGGTGCACCGAAGGCGATGGCCAGGCCGCCGCCGGGTTCCTGCACGGGGGTCTGCTTTTGCACGTCGTACAGGATGTGGATGGGCTCGACGATGTCGCCCTCGTAGATGTCGCGGTCCACGCGGTCGGGCGGGGCGTCGGCGTCGGCGAAGTCGATGTCCCGCGCGCCGATGATTTCGCCCTCCAGGTCCCCGGTGGATGGGTTGGACTCGCAGCGCAGCATGAGCAGGACGATGCGCGCGGCGTTCTGGTTGTGGCGGCTTTGCAGGCGCACGGGCGCGCCCAGCAGCAGGGCGTCGAGCTCGCCGTCCGCGTCCACCTGATGGCTCAGGGTGTAGAGCAGCAAGGGCTGGCCGCCGAGCTGAAACCATTCCTCCAGGTCGTAGAACACCCGGCCATTGCCCTGGCCGATGTCGCGGTGGATGGCGGAGATGAGGGGCGTGGTGCCGGTGACCTTGACCACATTGGCGCCGTGCCCGCTCACGGGCTGCACCTGCAACAGGTCGGCCAGCCGCACGCCGTATTGCGAGCTGATGTCGGCCATGAGGACACTGCTGCTGCGCATTTGCAGCGGCGCGACGTGGACGGCCGAGGGCGCTTGCTGCGCCTGCTGGGTGTGGCGTTCGATCAGGCCCAGGTACCCGGCGGGCATGGCGAAGGGCTGGTACACGCTGCGGTGCAGCGCGCTGCGCGGGCGCAGGGGGAAGAAGATGCTCAGGCCGTGGGCGCTTTGCGCCTGGGGGCCGGTGACGTTGACGACGATGGCGTCTTGCAAGGCCTGGTCCAGCGCGGCCTGGGCCGTGGTGGCAATGCCGTCGGCGGCGAGCAGGGCGGCGAACTGGCGCAGGTCGATCAGGTCGAGATCCTCCTTGCCGGCCGGACTATCGCCGAAGGTGAAGGTGCGCAGGCGCGCCATGGCGACTTGCTTCCAGCGCTCGACAGTGGCATCGGTGGCGGTATCGGTGGGGGCGGGCGCCGTATCGCCAGCGGCCTTCGCCATGGGCCGGGGCGGGCGGAGCTGGGGCGGCCAAAAGAGGGTGCCGCCTGCTTTCGCCGACTGGGTGCCGCTGTCGTAGTAAGCGTGCACGGCGCGGGCCCATTGGTCCAGCCGCTCCAGCAAAGTGGGGATGCGCGCCATGTCGATGATGCTGAAGGTGGTGGCGTCCAGCAGCAGCGGCGCGATGCTGCCGGGTGGCAGGGCGCGCAGTTGCTTGTCGCGGAAGGCGGTGGCCACCACCTGACCGAACTCGGGCAGGCTGAGGGCGGGCTGGCGCGAGGCGGTTTCAACCACGGCCTTCCAGTCCCAGCCCGAGCCGGGCTCCAGCTCTTGCGATGCGCCCAGGTAGTGGGCGCAGGGCTGCAGGATCTTGGCCACTTCCACCGTGGCCATCAGGCAGGCGTCGAAGCCAAGGTAGTCGAGCGTGACGCCCGTGGCGGCCTGCGCGCCTTGCAGCGCGGCGGCCATGACGGGCATGGACATGAGGCGCGGGCCGTCCGGAAAGTTTTCGTCGTGGCCAAAGCCGCCGTAGCCCGAGCCGTGGTCCCACATCATCAGCATGGTGCGCTCGGCGGGGTAGGCGCGCACGGCCCAGGTCACGAAGTCTTGCAGCGTGCGGCCTTCGTTCATATTGCGCGCGCCCAGGTCGGCCAGCTCCTTGAGCTTGCCGTCCGCCAGCTCGAAGCGCTTGACGGTCTTCCAACTGGTGACCAGGCCCTTCGGGTCCACCTTGTCGGCGCCGCCTGTGGTGATGACGATCCGGGTGGTGGCCGAGCCTTGCGCGGCCAGCATCTCCAGCAGGTTCCGGGTGCCTGCGCTGCCCTGGCTCTCCAGGTCGGAGCCGAGCAGGTAGACCATCAGCGTGGTGCGGTGCGGGTTGGTGTCGCTGCCGCCGCCGCAGGCGCTGAGGCCCCCGGCGAGCAGGGCGGTGGCGAGCAGGTGGCGGCGGGAAAGGGAGGGGGGCATGTGGGGCTTCTTGGTAGGTTCGATGAACAAGGGCTTTGGCGCCGGATTGCGCCGCCCGGGCGGCGCAATCACTTACTTAGCGGGCGAGCTTGAACCCGTCCTTGCCGTGCACGGTGAACTTGGTCTGGATGCGGTCGGAGGTGATGTTCCCCGAGACGGTCATGTCCGCCACGATCTCCGCGTACGGCAGCGCGTCGTCGCGGGCGCCCAGGTTGCTGGGGTTGGTAACGTAGGCCGAGAGGTTCACCTTCTGGCCGGCGAAGGCCCAGATGCTGGGCGTCTCCAGCTGCACGCTGGGAATCCACTGGCCCTTGTGGCTGGCGTGCTGGGCCTGGTGGGTGCCGGAAACGTGCATTTCCACCTTCGCCCAGTCCTTGATGCATTTCGACAGCACCTTGGTGCAGATCACGATCTTGCGGGTTCCGCTGGATGCCAGCTTGGCGTATTCGTAGCTCAGGGGGTCTTTGTCGCTGGCCGAGAGGATGGAGGTGCGCGCCGCGCCGGTGTCGACGTCGATGCTGGGGCGGTTTTCCTTGATGACCTGCCAGGTGAATTTGGCGATCTCGAGCTTGAGCTTGGCGGCCTCGACGGCGGCCGTCATGGCGGCGGTGGCGGGGTCCGCGGCCTTGGCCTGCGCGCTTTTTGGCGCAGGCTCGTTCAGGTAGCGGCTGATGAGATCGCACAGACCCGGCACCTGGGGGTGCGACGCCTTGCAGGCCGAGGCGGCCTTCGGTAGGGCGTCATCACCCTGCAGGTTCTGCTGGCGGATGCGCAAGCCCTGCAGGCTGTCGCGGCGCGCCGCGACCAGCGCCAGAAAGTCCGGCCACTGCATGTCAAAGCTGCCCAGCACGGCCAGCAGCTCGCTCTGGTTGGCCTGCGCGGCCTGCAGCCAGTCCCTCACGTCCTGCTCGGCGCGGTCGTCGAAAGAGACGACCTTGGCTTCGTCGATGGCGGCATAGAAGTTGATGAAGCCCGCCATGTCCAGGCCCGACTGGCGGAAATCCGCCATCACCTCATCCAGCGGCATGTCCTGGTCAAGCACGTCCTCCCAGGCGGAGCGGGTGGACTTGTACCCGCCCCGCTGCATCGCATGCGTGAGAAACGATGCGAGGAAGGCCTCGGCGTCCAGCTCCAGCCGGTCCAGTTCGGTCTGGCCCCCGGTGACGGGCAGGGTGGCGGTGGCGCCCGGCATCAGGGTGGAGTCGGCGGGGTTGTCGATGAGCTGGCCGGTCGCGGTGACGCCGAAGATCTTGCGGGTGGCTTCGGAGAGGAGTGCATCGTTCGCGTCGTAGACCTGCACGGCGTACTGATCGCCGATCTTCATCGTGTCGTCGTTGTCGGCACTGCTGCTGCCGCCGCCGCAGCCGGCCAGCGTGGCCATGGCGGCTAGCGCCAGGGCGGTGAGGGGCGCGCGTCGTGTAGGGGTGGGGTGCATGGGGATCTCCTGGTGGTTTTGGGGATTTCAGCGCCGGATCAGGCGCTCAGGGGGCGGCATGGCGTGCCGTGGTGTGATGGAAGAACGCAGTCCACAGGAAGCTCAGGTACTGCAGGCGGTTGCTTTGCAGGGAGTGGCCGTCCTTGGCGAAGGCGTAGAGCAGGTAGGGCTGGGTGCCCGTGGCGGTGTTTTGCAGCGTGGCGGCGTACTTGTAGCTGTGTCCCGGCATGACCCGGCCGTCCGCCTTGCCGGTAAAGACGTAGGTGGGCGGGTAGTCCCTGGCCTGGATGTTGTGCAGGGGCGAGAGGCGCATCAGGTTTTCGAACTGGGCCTGGTCGGTGGCCTGACCGTAGTCGCCGTGCCAGCTGAAGCCCGACGTGAACTGGTCGTAGCGCAGCAGGTCCAGCACACCCACGGTGGGGAAGACGACGGCGAACAGGTCCGGGCGCTGCAGGCCGAGCACGGCGGTGCTCAGACCGCCGTTGGACTCGCCCTGCAGGGCCAGCTTGCCCGGCTGCGTCAGGCCGGCGGTAATCAGGTGTTCGGCCGCCGCCGCGACGTCGTCATAGGTGTTTTGCTTGTTGAGCAGGCGCCCGGCATCCCACCAGGCGGAGCCGAACTCGGCGCCCCCACGCACCTGCGCCACGGCGTAGATGCCGCCGCGCTCCAGCAGGGGAAGGTATTTGGTGTCGAAGGCGGGAAGCATGGGGGCATTGAATCCGCCATAGACGTACAGCATGGTGGGCGCGTCGCCCCGTGGTTGAAGGCCCTTCTTGTGCGCGATGTAGACGGGGAAGGAGGTGCCGTCCTTGCTGATGGCCGTCAGGCGTCGGATCTCGTATTGGCTGGGGTCGTAGCCTGCCCAGCTCATGGTCGGTCCCTGCACACTTTGGTGCGCCGCCGGGTCGTACTTGTAGGACGTATGGGGCTGCGTCAGCGATGAGTACGCATAGCGCAGCACGCCGTCGTGCTCGTCGCATCGCATCTGGATGCTGCCTTCGCCGGGCAGGGCGATCTCATGCCTGCCGCCGCTGCCGTAGTGGAACAGCCGGCTGCTGCCCTGGACCAGGTGCTCGGCGTAGTAGTCGTCGCCGCAGCCGATGACGGTGTTGACGTATTCGACCGTTCCGGGGGCGCTGTTGGGCAGGATCTCGCGCCAGTTTTCGGGTGCCGGGTGGTTGAGATCGACCTCGATCAGGCGATGGAGCGCCGCGCCTTGCGAGGTGAGGACCAGCAGCTTGTCCGGGTCCTGCCCGCTGATTGCGCGCGGCTCGAAGGAGCGGCCCTGTGCGCGGGCGTCGAGGATCAGCTCTGCGCTGTTCTGGGGGTGCGCCAGGTCAATGCGCCCCAGGGCCAAGGAGCCACCGGTGGAAACGACGTAGTACAGGCGGCCCTTGTGGACGAAGGCCGGCAGTAGCCGCTCGAACTGCGCGCCGCGCAGCCAGGCTTCGGCAGGCTGGCCGGAGAAGCGCCGGTGGTACAGCGTCTGGTGGGTGTGCGGCGAGACGTGGGGGTGGGTGGTGGAGCGGGGCGAGGAATAGGCCACCCCCTGGTCCGTCAGCGCGAATGCCCCGCTGTCGATGTGGGGGATGCTCAGAATCGGGCCGCCGGCGGGCCGCTGCAGGTCGACGACGTGCAGCTCGGCGAGGTCGGCGTAGTTGCGCACCATGGCATAAGCCAGGTAACGGCCGTCCTCGGAGACCTGGTGGTTCAGCAGCTGGATGTGGTCGTCCGGCTCGATGCGCAGCGCGTCGGCCTTTAGCAGTACCCGGCCCTGCCCCGTGGCCTGGGCACTGTCCGCCACGTAGATGGCGTTGTCGGCCGAGACGAAGGCGGGCGCCGGGCCGGGCCGCATCGAGTCCTGCCGCAACTGCAGCTTTTGGACCTGGTAGTAGTACTTGCCGCCCTTGGCCTGCACGCCCTGGATGCGCTGCTCTGCTGCGCTTGCGCCGCCCCGCTTTTCGGCCATGGGGGCGTCCAGGGCCGCCACGCGGGCGGACAGTGTGGCGTAGTCCGGCAGGGCGGTGATGTGCCCGTTCGTCAGCTGGTTTTGCGCGCGCACCCAGTCGTCGGTCTCCATGCTGGTGATGTCCTCCAGCCAGCGGTAGGGATCGGCGACGGTGCGGCCGAAGTGCGTCTCGGCGTCCGTGCCGCTGCGGGTCTGGGGGTAGGCCAGGCGGGACGGCTCGGGAGCCGGGCTGCCGCCGCCCCCGCCCCCGCCGCAGGCGGCAAGGGCGGCGGCCGCCGCGAGGGTGCACAGGAGGCTGCGTATGGCTGGCATGGGGAGGTTTTTCACTATAAAAAAAGAAGCTGATTGCGCTTGTATGACAAGGCCTTCAGCCTTGTTTTATGCATATTTTTCTTACTGCCGCGGCGGGGGCGGCACCAGGCCGCGCTTGAATGCGTCGATCCATTCGCTGGCCTGTCGCGGGTGCTTGAAGGCCGAGGTGGTGGCCGCTTTGGGCAGCGCCGCAGCGTCCTGCGCCAGCGGGTGGGCGGGGCAGGCGGTTTCGCGCTGCGCGGGCGATTCGCCCAGCAGGTAGCGCGTCACCGCCGGGTCCACGCAGCCGTCCTGGTAGGGAAACACGCCGTGCTGGAAGTCGCCGGGCACGTAGACGCGGCGGGCGCCCGGGAGCTGGGCGAAGAGGGCGTTGGCGCCGTCGGTGTAGGTGGCCGAGTCGTATTGCGACTGCACGAAAAGCACGTCCAGCGAGCGCAGGGCCGCCAGACCGGGCTTGGCCACCTTGGGGCCGCCCCAGTAGGTGCAGGCGTGCACTTCGGGCATGAGCAGGGTGGGGAAGTACATGGGCGCGCGCTGCGCCACGCCGCGCACCTGGGTGGTCCAGGCGCCTTCGTCGGTGGTGGCGGCCGTGTCGTTGCAGCGCACGGCCGTGCCCAGGCCGTCCAGCCGGACGGGCGTGGGCTCGTGCTGCTCCTTGGTCACGTAGATCTGCAGCAAGGTGGTGGCCAGGCCGAGCAGCACGGCATTGCGCGCGGGGTCGGCGGGGTCGAAGGTGTGCTGTCGCAGCGCCGCCAGGACCGCGTTCGGCTGGGCCGGGTCGGGCGCGGCCCGCAGGACGGCGTCAAGCCCGCGCGCGGCGGCGATGTTGTTCAGGTACTCGTCGGCTTGCTTGCGCTGGTAGCCGTTGCTGCTCAGGGGAATGGCCAGGGCGTGCTGCACGCGCGGGCTCAGGCCGGGCATGACGGCGCGCAGCTCGGCCTCGGTCGCGCCCAGCCGAAAGATGTCGGCGTGCCGCACCGCGTAGGGTGCCAGCACCTCGTCGAACAGGCGCTGGCGCGCGGGCGGCTGGGACAGGGTCATCTCCTCGAACCCGGCGGTGAAGTCCACCGCGCTGTCCAGCACCATGCGGCCCACCTTCTCAGGGAACAGGCTGGCGTACCAGGCGCCCAGCCAGGTGCCGTAGGAGATGCCCACGTAGTTGAGCTTGTCGTCGCCCAGCAGGCCGCGCATCAGGTCCATGTCGCGGGCCGTGGCGTCGGTGTTGATGTAGGGCGTGAGGGGGTTCTTGCCGCAGGCCTCGGCGGTTTTGCGGGCGTTGTAGTGCAGGTTTGCCATGTTCTCCGGCGTGTCCCAGTCGACCAGGGTGTTGGCGGTGGGGCGGTACTGCTCGTTGGTGCCGCAGTGCAGCTGCGTGCTGGCGCCGGTGCCGCGCGGCGAGAAGCCCACCATGTCGTATTCGTCCAGCAGGCGCAGCTGCCGCGCGCCCTGCGGGTCGGCAGGGTCGCTGTCGGCAAAGGCCCTCATGAGCCAGAAGGCGTAGATCAGCCCGTCCTCGCCCGGCCCGCCGGGGTTGAACAGCAGGGCGCCGCGCCGCTGGCCGGGCTGGGCGGCGGCCAGCCGCATCAGGCTGAGGGTGACGTCGCCACGCTCGGGCTTGGCCCAATCCATGGGGGCCTGCACCAGGGCGCAGCGCAGGCGGTCGCCGGCCTGATCCCACAGCGGGCCGACCTTGTCCCGGTCGATCAGGGTGGCGTCGCACTCAGTCCACTGCACGGTTTGTTCGCGGTATTTCTGCAGCGGGTCGGGCGGGGTGCTGCCGCTGCTGCCGCCGCAGGCGACGAGGGTGGCGGCCGCAAGGGCGCACAGGGCGTAGGTGAGGCGGGGGATAGTCATGTGTGCCCATGCTGTCAGTCGTTCAGCAGCCAGCGGGACAGGCCATTGCGCATCGAAAGGTCGAAGCGCCCATAGAAATCCGCCCCGTCGGGGTCTTCGCAGCTCGACGTGCCGCCCAGCAGCTGCCCCACCACGTAGCGCTTGCCGCCCAGCGTGGCCAAGGCGGCCGACCCGCTGCTGCCGCCTTCGACCACGCCTTGCTGCCAGCCCAGGCCCAGGTAGTTGGCCTGGCTGGTGTCCTCGGTCTCGTCGCAGGTCTCCAGGTCGTTGCCCTTGCAGGTTGCGTAGCCTTCCAGCAGGGCCTGGCTGAACTTCAGCCGGTCGCCTTGGGGGTGGTGCAGGGCCGCCAGCGGCGTGTCCTCGGCCAGGGGGGCGCCGAAGTACGAGCCCGCGTACAGCACGCCGGCGGGCGGCGGCTCGTTCAGGCGCATCAGGGCCACGTCGGTGTTTGCGTCGGCGCGCAGCAGCGTGGCGCCGCCCCGCAGCGCCGTGGCAGCGGGATTCAGCGTTTCCGAGTTGCAGGCAGCGCTGCGATAGAACCAGTAGGACTGCACGGTGGACGCCTCGGCTTGGCTGGAGATGCAGTGGTAAGCGCTCAGGAAGTAGGGCGTGCCCGAGGAGCGCGCGTCGTTGATCAGCGTGCCGGTGCAGACGAAGGTGCCGCCGTTCGCGTTCACGAACGTATAGCGGGCCACCGAGCGGGCCTGCTCCAGGTACTCGGGGCGGCACGAGGCGTCGATGTTGCACGCGCCCGAAAGGGATTTGGCTGCCTTGGCGCCGAGGGCCATGGACTCGGTGGGCGTGCGTGTGAAGTGCGACAGGCTCGGCACGGCCAGCCGCACGTCCGTCGGGCGGGCGCCGGCGGGCAGGTGGATCTCCAGCGTGGCCTCGGGGCCGCCGACGTCGGGGCTCCACCAGGTGCGGGCCGCGTCGGCGCCTGCGCCCCCTTCGGCATTGCGCTTGGCCAGTGTCTGCAGGGCTTCGGCGGTGATCTGCGCTGCATCCCCGTCAAGGCCCTGCACGCGCAGCACCGCGCCCGGCGGCAGCGCCTGCACCAACACGCCCAGGCGCAGGCCGCGCGCACCCTCGGCCACGAAGCGCAGCGCCGCCGCCTGCGCGCCGCCGCCCAATGCCTGCCATTGCAGCAACGCGGCCGTGGCCTGCGCCGTGGCGGTGTCGGCCACGCTGCGCGCCTGGCCGATCTGCAGCGGCGCGCCGCTGCGGGGTGCGGCAGCCTTGGCCATGGCAGTACCCAGGGGTCCCAGTGCCACGGTGTGCGCAGCGGCCATGCGCGGTGCGGCGGCCGCTTTGGGTGCCTGGGCCACCGGGGGCGCGGCGCCGGGGTCGAAGGGCTCGATGCGGTCGATGGCGGGCGTGGGCGCCGGGGGCTGGGCGTCGCCACTGCCGCCGCAGGCGACCAGGGCCAGGGCCGTGCAGGCGGCGAGCAGGGTAGAGGATTGGGTCATGTTTTGCTCCATTTTTAATAGCTGCTTGCGATTGCTGGTTGGTGTTTGGAGGCCCAAAACACTCCAAATATCTTTCGCGGTGAGGAATCGTATGGAAAAGTTGTTTTTTGCAACATCACCCAAATTAGGTAATTTGCAGGTCCTGGCGCAAATTCACCCATTTAAGGGATAGGTGGGTAGGCCGGGCTGTCCTACGATGGGCGCCTTTCTGTTTCCAGCCGTAACCCTGCCTTGCCATGACCATCTCCTGTGTCGTTTGTGAACCCACGTTGCCTGCTCCCGTGCTGGTGGTGGAGGACGAGCCGCTGCTGCAGCAGCGCCTGCGCGGCGTGCTGTTGGGGCTGGGTTATGTGGAGGACGCACTGCTGTTCGCCGCCACGCTGGCCGAGGCGCGCAACTGCCTGGCACAGCAGCCGGTGGCGCTGGCGCTGGTGGACTTGCACCTGCCCGACGGCGACGGGCGTGAGCTGATCGTGCAGTTGCGGGCCGACGACCCTGGCTTGGGCATCCTGGTGGTGTCGGCCTGGAGTTCGGAGGACGCGATCTTGGGCGCGCTGAGCGCCGGGGCCACGGGTTATGTGCTCAAGGAGCGCGACGACATGGAGGTGATGCTGTCGATCCGCAGCGTGCTGCGCGGCGGCGCGCCCATCGACCCGTTCATCGCCCGGCGCATCCTGGAGCTGCTGCCGCCGCCCTCGGTGGCTCCGACGCGGGAGGAGGCGCTGAGCGAGCGCGAGGGCGAGATCCTGCGCCTGGTGGCCGATGGCCTGACCAACCGCGAGATCGCGGAGCAGCTGTTTCTGTCGCGCTACACCGTGGATACCCATGTGAAACGTGTCTATCGCAAGCTGGCGGTGTCCTCGCGCACGGGGGCGATACGCGCGGCGCGCTCGCGCGGGTGGCTGGAGTGAGCGCTGGATGACGTATCTCATGCGGTCCCCCGCGGAAGGGGCGCTGCCCGTGCCGGTGCTGGTGGTGGAGGATGAGCCGCTGCTGCAGCGCCGGCTCAAGTCCATCCTGGGCAATCTGGGCTACACCGACTCGCTGGTGTTCGCCGGCTCGCTGGCGCAGGCGCGCGCCTGCCTGGCCGCGCAGCCGCCCCGGCTGGCGCTGGTGGATGTGCAACTGCCCGATGGCAGCGGGCTGGACCTGATCCGCGAGATGCGCGCCCGGGACGGCGGTGTGGGCATTCTGGTTGTCTCGGCCTGGAGCACGCACGAGGCGATCGTGGGCGCGTTGCGCGCGGGGGCCACGGGCTATGTGCTGAAGGAGCGCGACGATATCGAGGTGTCGCTGTCCATCCGCAGCGTGCTGCGCGGCGGCGCGCCCATCGACCCGTTCATCGCGCGCCAGCTCCTGCAGGAGCTGCCCCAGGTGGCGCCCGGAGAGGCGGCGAGCGACGATGCGCCGGGCCTCGACGACCGTGAGCGCCATATCCTGCGCCTGGTGGGCGACGGCCTGTCCAACCGCGAGATCGCCGAGCAGGTGCTGCTGTCGCGCTACATGGTCGAGAGCTGCATCCGTGGCATCTACCGCAAGCTGGCGGTGTCCACGCGCCTGGGCGCGGTGCGCACTGCGCAGGCCCGGGGGCTGCTGTGATGAGGGCGGTGCGAAACACTCCCGGGAAAGCCGCTGGCCGGGTTGCACGGTGCGTGCGATGACGCTGCGTTGGCTGGTGCGGCTGGTGGCCCTTTTAACCCTGCTGGCCACCTTGCCGGTCTGGGCGGGTGCGCAGGAGCAGGCGCTGGGGGGCACGTGCGCGCCGCGCATCGTGGCGGTGCAGGCGGCCCTTTCGCCCGACGGCGCCCGGCCCGTCCGCAACTGGGAGGACGTGAGCCTGCCCGACGTGTGGGTGCAGCGTTGGCCGGACTACGAGGGTTCGGTGTGGTACCGCATCGACTGGGAGCGTGGCTGCGCCGAGGATGCCGAGCCGATGGCCCTGGGCATCGACGGCATGAGCATGGCGGGCGAGGTGTTCAGCAACGGCGACCTGCTGTGGCGCGACACCTCGCTGGTAGAGCCGCTGTCGCGCAGCTGGAACATGCCGCGCGCGTGGCTGCTGCCCGCGTCCAACCTGCAGGAGGGCGTGAACACGGTGTGGGTGCGCGTGGTGGGCCTGTCGGCCCTGTCGCCGGGGCTGGGTGCGCTGCGCCTGGGGCCGGCCAACGAGGTGGAGGCGGTGCAGGCGCGCAACCAGTGGCGGCAGCGCACGGCGTATGTGTTCTCGGCCGGGCTGTCGGCAGCGGTGGGCTGCCTGTTTGGCGTGGTGTGGTGCCTGCGCCGCGCGGAGCGGGCGTTCGGCTGGTATGCCCTGATGTCGCTGGCCTGGATGGGCTATCTGTTCACCCTGATGGCCACCAGCCCCTGGCCGTTCTCGGACACCCTGGCCCTGTCGCGCGTGAACATCGCTGTCTTCGTGCTGTACGTGCTGTGTTTCTGCCTTTTCACCTGGCGCTTCGGCGCGCAGGCGCTGCCGCGTCTGGAGCGGGCGCTGAAATGGTTGGCCGCCGTGGGAATCGCGGCGGCATGCCTGGCGCCGCGCGCGGTGGTGGGCGAGGTGTTCCTCGTGGTGTGGCTGGGCTTCGTGCTGGTGTTCTTCGCCAACTGCCTGCAGTTCCAGTGGCATGCCTGGCGTCCGCGGCCCGGCGGGCGCGAGCCGCAGCACATGCTGCTGGCGCTGTGCTGGCTGGTGTTCGTGGGGGTGGGCGTGCACGACCTGCTGATGGTGATGCAGCAGTGGCATGCCTACGAAAGCTGGAGCTCCATCGCCGGGCCGGTGACCACGGTGTGCATGGCACTGCTGCTGGGTGGCCGGCTGGCGGGGAGCATGCGGCGCATCGAGCAGTTCAACCACGAGCTGGCCGAGCATGTGGCCAGCGCGCGCGCGGAGCTGGCCCAGGCGCTGGAACGGGAGCATGCGCAGGCGCTGCAGCACGCCAAGCTGCAAGAGCGCATGGA
>NZ_JCANUL010000016.1:0-56929 GCF_059568935.1 Diaphorobacter oryzae DSM 22780
CAGACCCAGGCCAGCCTGCCCGTCACCTTCGGCCAGCCCTTCAAGTCCGGCGACTGGCAGCCCTCCACCCAGGGCCTCGTGGCCAAGGTCGCCGGCTCTTCCATCCCGCTGCAGACCGATGAGGTCTCCTCCCACCGCGACGGCTCCGCCCGCTTTGCCGTGCTCAGCGCCCAGCTGAGCAATGTCCAGCCCGGCGAGACGCGCATCATCAATCTCTACCCCGGCTCCAAGTCTTCCAGCACCCCCAGCGTTCCCGCCGCTCCGGCCTGGAACCTGGAGCTGGAGGCCAAGGTGTATGACGCCAGCGGCAATGTGAGCGCCACCTTGGTGGCCCAGCCCCAGGCCCAGCTGCAAAACCAGATCGCGCAGGGCTCGGGCCGCCGCCTGAGCGGCGCCGTGGCGACCGAGTACACGGTGGTCACGCCGTTCAAGAACAAGGCCACCGGCGCCGTGCATCCGCATCTGTCGGCGCGTCTGCACACCGCGCTCTACGATGGCGGCAACCGTATCCGCACCGATGTGGTGATGGAGAACACGCGCACGTTCACGGCCGGTCCGGGCAATATCACCTATGACCTGACCATCAAGCGCGATGGCGCGGTCTTGCATTCCCAGCCCAAGTTCACCCACAACCACCATGCGCGCTGGCACAAGGTGCTGTGGACCGGCGGGGCGCAGCCTTCCAGCCGTCTGCGCCATCACATGCCGTATTTCATGGCCAGCCGCATTACGTGGAACTATGACCTGAACCTGAAGGTGCCCGAGAGTGTGCTGGCGGCCGATGCCTCCGCCCTGGCCCAGGCCGATACCAAGCCGATGGGGCCCGCCTATATCGCGACCTATTTCCCGGGCACGGGAGGGCGCGCCGACATCGGCCCGCTGCCGCGCTGGGCCGCCCTGTATCTGGTGTCGCAGGACGACCGGGCCCGCGCCAGCCTGCTGGCCAATGCCGATGCCGCTGGCGGCATTCCCGTGCATTACCGCGATGAGAGTACCGATCAGCCTCTGAGCATCGAGAAGTATCCCGGCGTCTCCGTCGGCTACGGCAGCTCGACACCGGCCCTGCCGAGCGCTTCCGGCTCGACCGTCTGGGAGCCCGATCAGTCCCACCAGCCGTCCCTGGCCTATATCCCGTATCTGATCACGGGCGATGCCTTCTACCAGGATGAGCTCATGTTCTGGGGCAGCTGGAATCTGGCCTACGGCAATCCCGACTACCGCGGCCGCGGTGATGGTCTGGTCAAGTGGGATCAGATCCGTGGCCAGGCCTGGATGCTGCGCTCCATCAGCGAGGCTGCCTATGCCTTGCCCGACAACCATGCCATGAAGGGTCTGTTCCGCAATGTGCTGGCCAAGAACATGGATTGGTATGCCGCGAACTACATCAACAATGCCAATCAGTCGCCCCTGGGGGCCATCGAGAAGCCCGATGAGTTCGGCAAGACGGGGCCGTGGCAAAACGACTTCGTGGGTATTGTCTTCAGCCGTCTGGCCGAGGCCGGCGAGCCCAAGGCCAAGGAGGTGCTGGACTGGTTCAGCAAGTTCAACGTGGGCCGCCTGACCAATGAGGCCAACGGGTTTTGCGCGGCGCAGGCTCCCGGCTACTACTGGATGATCCGCGATGGCAGCGGCAACTTCGCCAACAGCTGGAAGGCGCTGTACGAGCTGAACTACTCCAGCACCGGCTCCTGCCCGACCCTGGCCCAGGGCGGCTATCCCGACGAGGCCGCCGGCTACGCCGCCTACATCCGCGCCATGCTGGGCGCCTCCGCTAACGCCGGCGTCGCCAATGCCGCCTCGGCCTATGCCAAGTGGAAGTCCATGACGCCCAAGATGGACGCCGCCTTCGCTTCCGACCCCACCTGGGCCATCGTCCCGCGATGAGCTGAAACCCAGCGAGTCGCACCCCACAAAAAAAGGCTCCCTCTGGGAGCCTTTTTTACGAGGGCGACGGAATGACGGCGACCTGCTGCATCAGCGCATCCAGCAGGTACTTCGTGGCCCAATTGGGATAGCCTGCACGCATATAGCCGCCGAACAAGGGGTAGGAGCCTGCGAGCGCACCGACCACGGCGGGGTCTGCCGCTTGCATCCGCTGGTGCGCTTTCAGGAAGTTCACCAACGCATCGGCATGCTCACGGTAGGCATGGTTGCCAGAATGCCCGGCCAGCCGGTAGCTGACGATGGCGATCTGTGCCGCACCGGTAAGGCAGGAGGAAAACCCTGCCGGCTCCCAGTCGGCAAAGAAACGCCCCGGCAGATAGCCGGAGGCAGATCGCCTGGGCAGTATCTGCGCCAGCGTACGCTCAACGGCCGCAATGAAATCCCCCCTGTTCGCAAGGATGCCGACCTCCAGGATCCCCTGCAGCGTGTACCCGATCGTGTGCGTCAAGGGCGCACTGGAGCGGTTCAAGCAATTGTGCGCAAACCAGCCATTGGGCTGCTGCTGACGCAGCGCCGCCTCAATGCTCCGAACGGCCGCGCGCCGATACAGGTCGTCGTTGACGATGTCCCCCAACCTGTATATCGCCCACGCGCATAAACAGGTGTAGGTCTTGACTTCCCCCTTGCTGACGAATGCACCATTGGTCTTGAAGAAGCCGCGCTCATCCAGATCCTGAACCAGAAAATCCGCCGCGCGCCGCGCCGCCTCCAGGAGGCTTGCATCCCCCGAGTGAAGGTAGGCGGAACACCAGCCATCCAGCACCATGCCGGTATTGAAGGCTGCCGCCGTCTGGCGGTCCGCAGAGCACACTTCCCCACCCTGCACGGCCCCCGAAGCCATCTGGACAGATACCTCCCAGTAAGCCATGCGCATCGCGGCTTGCGCGGCTGCACGGTCTGCGTACCTCGCCGAATAATCCAACAGGGACGTGATGATGTACCCCGTTGTCTCAGGGTAGGAGGGGCGCCATCCAGTGGCACCTTCTCCGCAGGGGAAGTACCCCAAGGCGACTCCACCATCCCCCGCTGCGGCCTGGGCACGCAATATCCAGTCCACCGCGGCGCGTATGCGGCTGTCGACCTCACCCGTGACGGGCCGGCTGCCCGACACCAAGAATCGCCCCAGCTCCCCAGCGACCTGCCCGCGGAGTCCCCTGTTGCGAGACCGACGCAGCGCACCGACTTCGCGCACGAATGCTGCGGTGCGCCAGTACGATGCACGGGAGCTTTGCCTGAAAAGCGCCTCCCGGAAAATGCGTGCAATGGTGGTCGGCTTCATGTCGATTCCCTCTCCGCTCATTCGGCATCGAAAGCACCCAAGCGCCTGCAGCGAGGCCGGTGCCTCCGCCATAGGAGCACTGCCTGGCGACGATAGAGTGTCCCATCGTTGGCGCTCATGCGAAAGCAGTTTCAACCGTCTCGCTGCACCGCCCCTCACGGGAAAAATCAACGCAAAGAAACTATTGCAAATAGTTTCGGATAGGTTGATCATGAAGACGCCCTGAACTCATTCGCGCACCTGTGGGTCGCATGAAGGAGGAAAAGTGTCGTCCATACAGAGTCTGCACAGTCCGTCCGGTGGGATGCTCGTGCCTTTAAGAGAAGGCGGGTGGCTTGTGGTGCATGGGATCTTGCTTATGCGTTGGTAGCGCGATAAGCCCCCGTACACAGCACTCTTATCGCAGGCGAATGCGCCATGCCCCACAGCACTCAGACCCGGATCGCCAAAGGTGCGGTATGGATGGTTTCCTTCAAGCTGATTGAACGGAGCCTTGGTCTGGTGAGCACGCTGATTCTGGCGCGACTGCTTCTACCTCAGGACTTCGGCGTCGTCGCCATGGCGATGTCCTTCATCGCCATGGCCGAACTTCTAAGCGCCTTCAGCTTTGATACCGCCATCATTCAGAATCAGTCCGCCACCCACGAGCACTACAACAGCGCTTGGACCTGCAGCCTGCTGCTGGGGCTGTGCATCACGCTTTTGATGACCGCTTTGGCGGTGCCCATTGCCGCCTTCTACGGCACGCCTGAACTGGCGTGGGTCGTCAGCGCATTGGCCTTCGGACCATTGTTCACCGGTGCGCAGAACATCGGCGTGGTCGCCTTTCTCAAGGAGCTCGACTTCCGCCGGGAGTTCAAATTCCAGGTCAGCCGCAAGCTCATCAGCTTTGGCGTGGTGATTCCATTGGCCTATCTGTTTCGAAGCTACTGGGCCTTGGTCGCAGGTATCTTGGTATCGAAATTCGTGGGCACACTCATCAGCTATCTGATGCACCCGTACCGCCCCCGGCTCGACTTCTCGAAGACGCGTGAGTTGCTGAATTTCTCGCGCTGGCTTTTGATCAACAACGTCGCGGGGTTCCTCAAGGAGCGGTCGGCTGATTTCTTCATTGGCCGGATGATCGGCGCCACGTCATTGGGGACGTACAACATCGCCTATGAGATCGCCCATCTCCCCACCACGGAGCTAGGTGCGCCCATCAATCGCGCACTCCTTCCAGGCTTTGCCTGCATGAACGAGCCCAGCGAAGTCTGCAGCGCCTACGCCAATGCCGTGGGGCTTCTCATGCTCGTGAGTTTTCCCGTCGCCGCCAGCATGTACGCCCTCGCCCCCTATCTGGTGCACTGCATGCTGGGCAGCAAATGGCTCGGCGTCGTCCCTCTGATGCAGTTGCTGGTTTTCAATGGGGTTCTTCTGCTGCTCCATGCCTCCATCTGCGCCGTTTTGATAGGGCGGGGATTCCCCGCACGGGTGATGTATTCAAACCTGGCCTACACAGTGATTCTGCTTTCGCTGCTGGCCTGGTTTTTTTTGCGCGGACAAAGTGTCGGCGTGATGGGAGCCGCCTACGCGGCGCTTTTCACCTCAGTGGTGTCCACACCAATCTACTTGCACCAGATTCATCACTGCTTGGGCTTGCACCCGTTCATCTTTCTCAAAGCAGCCTTGCGCCCTGCATTCGCATCAGCGGCTTTGATATTGGCTTTGCAATGGGCGACACCTGCGTACAGCCTTCACGCAACCTTCACATCGAGCCTCACTTGGCTGGTGGCGGGAAGTCTCGTGGCCCTGCTAACCTACCTTTGCATGACACTGCTGGCGTGGCGTCTTGCGGGAAGTCCTGCCGGCGCAGAGCAAGTACTGCTGCAGCGCCTTTCCAAAGAGTGGTCCCTTCTCTTCAAGAAACGTGCGGATCTCAATCGTTCCTGAAGATCACCACAAGGAGAAGGAAGCGTGAAAGAACCTGTCCTCACCAAGCCCCAGAGACTGAACCTGCACGCTGGAGACTGGGTCGTTGTCCGATCGGCCGAGGAGATACTGAGTTCACTCGACGAAAGCGCATGTCTCGACCATTTGCCCTTTCAGCCAGAGATGTTCTCCTTCTGTGGTCAACGAATGAGGGTTTCCAAAGTAGCCCACAAGACCTGTGACAACATCAAGAAGACCGGAGGCCGCCGCATGCGTGACGCGGTGCATCTGGAGGGTGCACGCTGTAACGGTTCAGGACATGATGGCTGCATGGCAGATTGCGTCTTCTTCTGGAAGGAGGCCTGGCTCAAGCGCTCAGACGAAGTGACGCACGCCCCCCTCCCCCGCCCCAAAGTCACACGAACTGATGTAGAGCGGTACGCAAAATCAGCCGACGAGAACGGATGCCCCGTTTACGCCTGCCAGACCACTGCGCTTCACGAGGCGACGACATTGCTCCACTGGTGGGATGTACGCCAGTACGTCCGTGACGTAGCTAGCGGAAACCATAGCGCATGGCATCTTGTCAAGCTGCTGCTGTTCGCAGGCTACCGCCAACTGGTGGAGACCGGATACGGATACCGGGTTCTGGTGTCCTCTTTCAATCGCTTCCAGCGCTGGCGCGGCGGCAAGCCCTACCCTCTTGGCAATGGAGTGATCTCCGAGGGAGCCCCCACGCCAACGGAGACGCTCAACCTCCAGCCTGGCGAGTGGATCGAGATCAAGCCCGTGGCTGAAATCCTCCAGACGATCACACGTGACGGCTTCAACCGTGGCATGCGCTACGACATGGAAATGTCCAAGTACTGCGGGGAGCGCCACCAGGTACAAATGCGCGTAGAAAAGCTCATCAACGAGCAGACGGGAAAGATGATGCAGATGAAGACTCCCTGCATCCAGCTCGAAGGGGTTTTCTGCCGTGCCGAATGCACGCCCAAACGCATAGGCTGCCCCCGAGCCTCCAACACCTACTGGAGAGAGATCTGGCTGCGGCGCGTGGAAGGGCCCGAGAGGTGAAGACATGGAATGGCGCCGCCGTGACTTTCTGACCGCCTCAGCCGCAACGGCGTCTCTGGCCGCCTCTGGCTGCGACAGTGGCTCCGCCTCTTACCTGGCGGCGCCCAGGATCGGCTTGGGATTTCCTGGCTCGGAGGGGGTTCGTCGCACCATGCGATTTCGCTTCACACGGCCGCTGGCTATCTATCCCGCGACATACATATGGCATGCCTATCCCTTGCGCCAGCGCGGCTACTACACCGCATTCTTCTGGGGTAATGACGATGGTCAGGACGATCTTCGGACATTCTTATGGACCCGCCAAGGCACGGCAGATACCTACTATGGAGCTCACCCCTATCCCCAACCAGCTCCATCCGGCGCCAATCACCGCTGGGAAATTTCCATTCTGCAGAGGGACCTGCTGGGAGCAGCTGTCGACTATGGCCGCTGGCATGTGCAAGGATTTCGCGCCTGGTCGAGCCCGCTTGGAAAACACCACGAGTTCTACTGGGATCTCCCCCTCACTAATGCCCCACACCGCGTCACGTTCACGGCACCGCCGCATTGGGGAAACGCCGCACCACCCCGCCCCACCCTGACCTGGGGCGATGCGCCATGGGCCCCGGGCAACGAGGTATGGCACGGTGCTCTCAGCGGCATCCAGATCTATCAAACCTGCCTCTCTGTGGACGAGATGGCGCAGGAGGCACGCGCCCCCGGAAGCACTAGAACAGGCCGCCAGAGCCTCTGGTACCTGAACACGGCTCCAACGCCGGACGACATCTCGGACCACTCAGGCCGCCACAACCACCCTGAATGGGTCGGCACCGAACGGCCGGCGCTCTGGACCCAATCCCCTTTCTAAGAAGCATTCCATGGAACGACTTCAGGACCTTCTGCAGCAACTGGCAACGGACCGGGCAGGCGCCCGCATGTTTGCCTTGATGGAGCGCCTTTACCCCATCTGCCGCAGCATCACTGGGCCTGGTGTGCGCAAGACACTGGACATACTGCAAGAGCATCTTCCCATTACTCGCAGCGAAGTGCCGACCGGTACATGCGTCTTTGACTGGGTGATCCCCAACGAATGGACTATCCGCCATGCGTGGATCAAAGACCCCTCTGGCACCCGTATCGTGGACTTCATGCATTCCAACCTTCATGTGGTTGGCTACAGCACCCCTATACACCAGAGGCTCAGCCTCAGCGATCTCAAGAAACACTTGCACAGCGATGCAGAGCACCCCGACTGGATTCCGTACCGCACAAGTTACTACCGAGAAGACTGGGGTTTCTGCCTCACACACAAGCAACTGATTTCATTGCAGGATGGTGAATATGAGGTGCTCATAGACGCAGACCTGCAGCCCGGAAGTCTGAGCTATGCAGAGTGCGTTGTGCCGGGGAACAGTACGAATGAGGTGCTGCTTTTTGCCCATGTCTGTCACCCTTCTTTGTGCAATGACAATCTATCGGGCGTGATTCTCCTGACGGTTCTCGGGCAGTACCTTTTGCGGTGCCAACTGAACTGGACCTACCGAATCATCTTCGCACCAGCCACCATAGGATCCATCACTTGGCTCAGCCGAAATAGAGAACATCTCAACAAAATTAAAGCGGGATTGATTGTCTCCGTGGCCGGAGACTCCGGCGCCATTACATACAAATGCTCTCGCCAAGGGACTTCCTTGATAGATCGTGCTGCAGCGCACATCGTGCGAGAAAGTGCAACGCAAGGGACAGTACTTCCGTTCTCGCCCTGGGGCTATGACGAGCGGCAGTTCTGCTCCCCGGGAATCAATCTCCCCGTCGGGCGATTCACACGTACTCCGAATGGCGAGTTCCCCCAATATCACACTTCGGCGGACAACCTTGATCTTGTCAAGGCAGAGCATCTGCAAGATTCGCTTCAGAAGATCATGAGAATCCTATGCGTCCTCGAATCTGATCGCCGATATCTCAACCGCTCACCCTTCGGAGAGCCCCAGCTCGGCAGGCGCGGCCTGTATCGAGCCATGGGCGGACAGACAGGTATTTCCGATTCGCAGCATGCCCTTCTCTGGGTTTTGAACTACTCCGATGGTCTGCACAGCCTGCAGGACATCGCAGAAGCATCACAACTGGATTTCCAGACGCTACTGCATGCGGCAGAGCTGGCCCAACAGGTAGGGCTTTTGTCGGCTGAACCTTTAACCCTGGGTCAGCCGTCTACCGAGAGCGACTCAGCGCCTCTGGGGCTGCGAAGCGACCACCTTTCCACCACAGAAGGAAGCCAAAATGAAAATCTTGGTAACGGGGACTGAGGGGTACATTGGTGCGCGATTGGCGCCGATCCTGATGGCGCGCGGGCACGATGTGGTGGGCCTTGATACGGGGTTCTACAAAGATGGCACGCTCTACATAGACACGCGGGGAATGCCAATGGCCCCGCGAACGGTATGCAAGGATCTGCGCAATGCATCGGAGGGCGATTTACGGGGCTTTGACGCAGTGATCCACCTGGCAGAGCTGTCTAACGACCCACTAGGACAGAACCGTCCAGAAATCACCTACAAGATCAATCACGAAGGTTCGGTGAACCTTGCCCGAACGGCCAAGGCGGCCGGGGTTCGACGCTTTGTATATGCATCTTCCTGCAGCGTCTATGGTGCAGGCACTGGAGACTTCCTGAGCGAGACTGCTGCAGTCAACCCGCAGACGGCATACGCACACTGCAAGGTCAACGTGGAACGGGACGTTCTTCCATTGGCCAGCAATGAATTCTCCGTAGTGTTTCTCCGCAACGCCACGGCCTACGGGCCATCACCCCGCATGCGCTTCGACATTGTGCTCAATGATCTTTGCGCCCTCGCCAGCACCCAAGGGCGGATCGCCATGACCAGTGATGGAAGCCCGTGGCGCCCCATCGTGCACATCGAAGACATCTGCCAAGCCATGACATGCGCTGTAGAGGCTCCTAGTGATGCCGTCAACGGTGAAATTTTCAATGTCGGGGCCAACAGCGAAAACTACCGCGTTCGAGAAATAGCGACCACTGTCGCCAGCGCGTTTCCTGGATGTGAGGTCTCCTCTGGACCACCCAGTGCAGACAACCGTAGCTACCGCGTGTCGTTCGACAAGATTGCCTCGCACCTCCCCGGCTTCAAGGCACGATGGACTGCTTGCGAGGGCGCAGATGAACTGGCACGCCTTTTCAAGCGCATCGATTTCTCCAAGGAAATTTACGCTTGGCGGTCTTTTACTCGACTGAGGCAACTGCAGTATCTCCAAAGAACATGCCAAGTCGATGAAGATTTGTTCTGGACCTAACGCTCCGGGAGGTGCCATGACCAGGGAAAATGCCCCTCCACGCGCAACCATCGGGATGCCCGTATACAACGGTGCTTTGACAATCGCCCAGTCGCTCGACAGTCTTCTGAGCCAGAGCTTTGAAGACTTTGAGCTGATCATTTCCGACAATGCATCCACGGATGACAGCGTCCATATCGTCAAATCCTACTGCCAGCGGGACAGCCGGGTTAGGCTGATACAACAACCGCGCAATGTGGGAGCGAACGGCAACTTCAGTGCCGTGGCCAATGCTGCGCGTGGGGATTACTTCAAATGGGCCACATGCAGCGATTTGTGTCACCCGGATTTTCTCTCGCACTGCGTCGCACTCCTCGACGCACGCCCGGATGTGGTTGTTGCCGCACCTGTAACAGGCCTTTTCGAAAATCATCCGAATGAATCGGCGCCCTACGCTGGAGATATCGAAGTCCTAGACGATTCTCCCGCGAAGCGTTTCCAGGACTTGATCGAAAGCATCAAATTAAACAACGCGATGAACGGCCTGATCCGAACAAAAGCATTAAAGGCGCGCCATCCCGTGATGGACCATTACATGCGGGCAGACATTGTGATGATGAGTTGCCTGGCCCTGCAAGGCAAGCTGGCACTGGCACAGGGAGCCATTTTCCTGCGCAGGATGGATCCTCGCACAGCCACGATTCTAATGGACAGCGAAGATGACATCCGGCACCACTACCCATCCCCCGACTTCCGCTCACAGCTTCCCACCTGGCATCTTTTCACAGGGTGGGTGCAAGCCGTTCATCAAACACCGGTTCCAGCGGCCGAGAAGCGCCAAGCGTATGGCTACATCGCCAAGATGTGCTTTTGGGACCGCAGCCGTCTTCTTCGAGACATATCTCTCGGCATAACGTCCTTGCTGCAATTTCGCCAATCGGCAGACCGGACTTCGGCGACCAAACGGACGCCCATACCATGATGAACCTGACCTTTCCGCCATCCACCGGCCGCCTGCTCTGCATAGGCGCTCACAGCGATGACATAGAGATAGGCTGTGCGGGAACACTGATGGCGTGGCGCCAAAGCAATCCCCAATTACAGGTCTGCTGGGTGGTCATGAGTACGGATAACGCACGCGCGGTTGAGGCTCGCAAAAGTGCGAAGGCCTTGCTCGGGAAAGCCCTGGCACGGGTCATTCTTGGAAATTTCAAGGATGGACTCATACCCGCGCAGTTCTGTGAGGCCAAGTCTTTCCTCGCATCGATCCGGGACTGGTTTGTTCCGGACATTGTTCTCACACATCAACTGAACGACAGGCATCAGGACCATCGCGTGATTGCCGAAATGACTTGGCAGACTTGGCGCGACCAATTGATACTTGAATATGAGATTCCAAAATATGAAGGCGATTTGGGCCAACCGAATTTGTATGTCCCACTGACTCCAAAGCAGGCGGGGCACAAGTTACGCCATCTCATGACCCATTTCAGCTCCCAGAGGTCCAAGGACTGGTTCCGCGAACCCGTGTTCTCGGGGCTGATGCAGATGCGGGGCATCGAATGCCGCTCCGCATCGGGCTTCGCAGAAGCCTTTCATGCGCGCAAGGTGGTCCTGAGTGCTTGATGTCGAAGCAGTCATCCTGGGCAGCGGACTCAACGCACTGGGCGTTGTTCGCTCTCTTGCGGTGCATGGAGTGCGTTGCGCAGTGGCTGCGCATGATGGCAGCGGCCCAGCCATGTACTCCAGGCATGTGGTGCGGAAGGTCGTATCCAGCAGCCCTTTCGAACCATCACAACTGGTGTCTGCCTTGGGCCTAAAGAGCGGGCAATGCGCACTCTTCCTGACGGAAGAAGACGATGTAGCGCTCATTGCTGGCCAACCGGCTCCGTGGGATACCTGTTTTCGAACCTATCTGTATCAACCCGATCTGGCACTCCAGTTGCTGAGCAAGATCGACTGCGATCTGCTGGCTGGAAGGCATGGCGCAACCGCACCGAAGACTGTCACGCTCACGGGTCCTGCAGACCGCAAGAAGCTGGAATCCCTCAGGATGCCTTGTGTTCTCAAGCCCGCCTGGCGTGACAACGATTACTCACATCGCTTCAGAAAGGCCTACCGTGTCGAAAGTGCCGCGGAACTCCATCAACTGCTCTCGCAAATGCAGCAGATAACCGTTCCTCTAATCGTGCAGGAATGGATTGAAGGAGAGGATGCGGATATTTATTTCAACCTACTCTATGTAGACCGCTCTGGAAATCTGCTTCGCAGTTTCGTGGGTCGGAAAACGCTGTGCTGGCCCCCCTCAGTAGGCGGAACCGCCGCCTGCATTGCTGCCCCGGAGCACCACGCCGAACTCACTAGAATCAGCCAGTGCTTCCTATCCAGAATGGGCTTTCGCGGCCTCATCGGCATGGAGTACAAGCAAGACACGCGCGATGGAGCCTTCTACCTCGTCGAACCCACGGTTTACCGCACTGACTACCAGCACGAAGTTGCAACACTCAACGGTTCAGATTGGCTGTATGCGGCCTACTTGGACATGATGCAACGCCCGGTCCCAGAGCAAAAAAACTACTCCTGCGCCAGAAGCTGGATTGACTATCCAGCCGCCCGCTACTCGCGCCAGGCGGCTCCACCCCTGGTCGACCATACGCTGAAATGCGCCACAACAGATGCGTATTTCCGGCTATCCGACCCACTTCCTGGCCTGCTCCATTACAGCCGTTTTCTATGGTCTAGGATCAACCGCCAAAGGCAGGCCGTATGAAAATGTCGAAGGCACCCTCGGCATCAATGCAGCGGCTCCTCGTCTGTCCTTTCTCTCCAACAACACAAGGGTAGTGGCATGACGTTCAGCTGGGTACTTCTGATTCAGTTAACCATCATCTCGGCCTGCCTAGCCTTGTTGGGAGATTACGCCTTGCGTTTTCCGTTTCCATCCCGGGTTGTTGCGCCCTTCCTGCATCCCAAGAAACGGTGGCCTGTCGAGCAACTCTGGAAGTGGGTAGAAGATGGATCTCCAGATCCTGGGTTCCTGCGTTTCTTCATGAGAGATCCCGAGCGCCGCATACCGCCAGGAGATGACTGGGTATCCGCTGTCGACGGAACCGTACTAGCCAAACTGTCCCGGGGTCGACGGAACTTTCTTGTCATTTCCCTAAACGTCTGGGATGTCCATGTAGGCCGCGCTCCATTCCCAGGAACTATCACAGGCTATGTAGACCATGGAAACATCATTGACAGTGACAGGGCTGATCCCCTGCGTGACGAACCCTACTATTTTTTGCGCGGGAAACGCGCCCCGAAGCAACGCTACATGGAGCTTCAAACATCTTATGGCTTGGCTCGTATTCGCTTCATTACCAGCTACTTGTCCCGGCGCATCGAGTTCTTTCACCCGGTCGGCAGCACTCTCAGCAAGGGAGCGCGCATAGGCCGAATGCTGTTCGGAAGTACCTGCGTCATCGAGGTCGATGAGCAGTATTCATTCGACGTCAAAGAAGGTCAACGTATGGTGGCGGGTGAAACCATCATCCTCAGAAGGCCGGTAAAAAAACCATGATGGAATATCTTATTGATGGAAGCCAACTGGCTTGGCCGCCTGTTTTGTCGCTAATCTTTCTGACCCTATTGGTGATCGGCACCGACTTCGTTTGGAGGACTACCAGGCTCCACGGCAAAGTACTGTTACCTGGTGCGCTAGCCCTTGGCACTATGGGCGTGTCGATCATCCTCCTGCTCGGATGACGGAAGGCCACTCCCTCACCCTCGCATTTCAGATGCGATTCCAGAGCTCCCACGGCCGATGCCCACGCTCATAATCTTCATCAAATGACAGCTTGTCTTTGTAGGTATCCATGGCTTTCCAAAACCCCTGGTACTGGTATGAGAACAGCTGCTTCTTGGCAATCAAGCGCTGAAATGGCGCCTCAACCAGCTCATCTCCTGGCTCAATGTGATCGAATATTTGCTGGCGGAGCACCATATAACCCCCATTAATCCACAGATCTGCGTCCGACCAGGGGCCGATGTAGCTCACCGTTCCGTTTGGCTCTGTGGCAACAGTATGGTAGCTACCGGCAGGATGCACGGAAATGAAGCTGGCGACTTTTCCATGATTTTTGGCCGATCCAATGTACTCATCCAAATCGATGTCACACAGTTGGTCCGAGTAATTTGCCAAGAATAATTCATCCTCTTGGAGCAGATGCCGAACTGCGACTAAGCGCTCACCGATGTTGCGTCGAAGTCCCGTGTCTACAAAGTCAATGCTCCAATCGTGAACATCCGTCACATCAGAACGCAGCTTGGCCACCCCCCTCTCCAGCCTGAAGTCTTCACTCATGTGCGGCTTGTAGTTGACAAAAAAATCTCGAATCATTTCCCCCTTGTAGCCCAGGCACAATATGAAATCTCTGTGCCCAAAATATGCAAAATGCCGCATGAGGTGCCAGATAATGGGCCTATGCCCGACATGAACCAAGGGTTTGGGAATCGTTTCCGAAAACTCCCGCATCCTCGTTCCCATGCCTCCGCAGAAGAGTACAACTTTCATGCTTCACCTCGACTGAGCCGGTATGACCACATCGGGCCAGACCCGTGGTTCTGGTATAGGAGTCACCCACTGTCCACCCCATTCTCGAATGTATGCCGTCTGCACCATGATTTCTTCTTTTAGATTCCATGGCAAAATGAATAAATAGTCTGGTTTTTCGGATCGGATGTGGTCAGGTGGATAAATAGGAATGCGGCTACCAGGTGCAAACGTGTGCTGTTTGGCGGGATTGGCATCCACCGTGAAATCCATCAAATCCGTACCGATGCCACAGAAGTTCAAAAGCGTGTTGCCTTTGCCGGGTGCACCATAGCCCGCAACGCGCTTCCCGCCTCGCTTGGCATCAATCAAGAATCTCAGGATCTCGCGCTTGCTTTTCCTTGCCTGCTCCGCAAATTTTTCGTAGGTTTCCCCATCAAGCATTCCCGCGATTCGCTCCTTTTCCAGCACACCCCTCACAGCAGGCCCTGTTGCATGCACTCCTCCCGCATGTTGACCGAATACCCGCAGCGACCCACCATGCGTGCTCAACTCCTCGACGTTGTACACCTCAAGGCCTGCTGTACTAAACAGAGCAATAACAGCGTGCAGAGAAAGATAGGAAAAATGCTCGTGGTAAATCGTGTCGAATTGACTGAATCGAATGAGATTAAGCAAATGTGGAAACTCGAACGTAGCCGTGCCACCAGTCTTCAGCATCCTCTTCACGCCCGCCAGAAAATCGTTGACATCCGGCACATGCGCCAGCACGTTGTTCCCGACGATCAAGTCCGCCGCACCATACTCATTGAGTAAGCTGTGTGCAGCTTCTCCTCCAAAAAAACAGATCTCCGTCCGTATGCCCTTTTCCCGAGCGGACTCAGCCACACTGCGAGATGGCTCCACACCTAGTACCGGGACAGCGTGCGGCAAAAAATGTTGCAGCAGATAGCCGTCGTTGCTAGCCAACTCCACAACTAGGCTGTCAACTGACAGCCCCAAATGTTCGACCATGCGGTCCACATAGCACTTGGCATGCTGAACCCAACTCGATGAGTAAGAGGAGAAATAAGGGTAGGAATCAGTGAACACATCGCCGGAACTGATGCAGTCCCGCAACTGCACCAGCCAACATTGCGTACATACATAGGCCTGCAATGGGAAATAGCGCTCTGGCTTGTCAAAGGCCTCAGGGGCAATCTGTGTCTGGCACAGAGGCGTCATCCCCAAGTCTGCGAACGGCAATGAAACCGTTGCACCGCAATGGCGGCATGCAAATGATGGGACACGAAAGATATCCGCGCTGTTCATGCAAGCTCCTTAGCCAAATTGAAGCCATTCGGTACAAGTAT
This sequence comes from Diaphorobacter oryzae DSM 22780, assembly GCF_059568935.1. Lineage (NCBI taxonomy): Bacteria > Pseudomonadati > Pseudomonadota > Betaproteobacteria > Burkholderiales > Comamonadaceae > Diaphorobacter > Diaphorobacter oryzae. The sequence continues at coordinate 15,371 of NZ_JCANUL010000016.1, forward strand.
TGACCCAGCAGAGCGCCATGACAAGCCCTGAGCCGAGCGCTTCTAAATTTCAGTTCGAACGCGCCCCGTATGCATGTTGAGCAGCCGACTCAACCGCTCCGCCTGAGCGGCCCTGGACAACGATTTGATCGTATCCAAAGGCCTTGGCGGCATCTTTCCTCCGTGCAGTTTCAGCGCATCCAGCCACGCCAACAGCGCCTGCCGTATGGCGGCACTGCTAGCGATGTCCCCCATAAACACACCGTCAAACCGGCTCAGTTCAACTGCCGTGTCGCCCGCAGGATCTAGCAAGGCCAACAATGGACCTTGCGCCCGCAAGTACTCATAGATCTTTGCAGGAATCTGCGCATTGAAACGAGGCCCCTGAAAAACAAGCAGAAGGTCCGCTCCCAACATTTCAGCGATGGCCTCGCCATAAGGTACTGGCGGCGATATCTCGATCACGTCGTCTAGGCCATGCCTTGCCGCTGCCGCGCAAACCTCGTCCCCGTGCTTGGGAGCCCTGAAGCGAATGCGCAGGTGCTTCCGTTCCAGCACACCTTCGTCGATAAGGTCCCGCACTGCACCGAAGAACGTGGAAGGGTCACGATCCCGTGGGTAAATCAAGCCACTGTGTAGCATTAGCAACGTCTGGCCATGCACCCCCTGACGCACAGGACTGATACCCGTGAAAGCCGTCTCGTCATATCCATTGGGGACCACCTCGCATTTGTATGCTTCCAGGGGATAGCGGATCGCATACTCCTTTGCAGCACGGTCCGTAGTGAACACGCAGGCCGTTGCACTGCGAAGGACATGCGCCTCCAGCAGGCGCCATATATTGCGCTGCATACCAGACGGCGGAAAATCCTCCGATAGCATCGGATCCCGAAAATCAGCGATCCAAGGCAGCCCTGTCAGACGATTGATCGTCGCCGCTATCAGATGGGCGCTTGAGATCGGGTATGTACTCCATATTGCCGCTGGCTTTTGCTGCTTCACAACCTTCATGCCCTTGAGCACAGCAGAGAACCACCATGTAGACCAACGGTCGGGAAGCGCGAGGATGCCCGGATACTTCTTGGCTATGGACATATGCCGTGCAGCATCCAGAGCAAAAGATCTCAGGATCGGAGTATTTGGCGGAACAGCCGCGATCAGGTCATTTCGCTGCTCCTCATATGCCGACGGCGAGGCTGTCAGGACAATCGGAGACCAGTGATGTGATGGCAAATGCCTCACGAAATTAAGTGTGCGCAGGATGCCACTGCTGCCCGCCTGCGGTGGAAAATGGAACGCCACCATGAGCACACGGCGCCCCCCTTCACGTTGTGGCTCAGCCACCTGTCTTCTTGGCTCGAGCAGGTTGCCCAGAAGCCGGAGCTTTTGCCAAGGTTTTGTGCCTTCCGCTGGGCGGTACCTTGGGATCTGGAACATGGAGCTTTGAGCAGAGGCGACCCCCCTGTGGGCCCCCACCGCGAGTTCATAACCACACTGACGGACTGCCTGCACATGCTCTTGATTAAAATCCTCTAGCGGAATCCCATGTGGGTACGAGAATGCAGTGACGCGCCCGCGAATCACTGATTCAATATATTCTTTACTCGCACCTATCTCGCATCGTGCCTGCTCAATCGAGCACCGCGACAAGGCCGGCGAGTCCACGGAGTTGGCACCAATATCGAAACCTTTGGCATGAATGGCCTGCAAGTCAGCGACCGGCATGCGAGGTACTTCGTCCACAGCAGTACCGGTTTTTTCTTCAAGCTCTTGTATGAGCAGCCCCCTATGCTCTGGGCTCTGAGTCCGCAGAAAACGGCATAAGTGATCTAGCGCATCCACTCGCGCGTGCAAGTCGCTGAAGGCTACCCGTGGCGAATCAACGCCTGACAACTGGACGCCCTGCAACCCCGCCGGAGCATTCCGGACAGAATGCACGACCCGCTCACTCCATAAAGGCCGGCCAGCAAACTGCCCGGTAGAGACGAAAAATGTGGCGTGAGCCATACGTCTCTCCAACACCGGTATGACGCCACGCATCCAATCGGCATAGCCACCGTCAAAGGTGATGCACGCCGCTCTATCAGGCAAGTTGCCCGCCCGAAGGGCACGCGAGGCATCAACCAACGGCATGATGCGGAATATCGTGAGAATTACGTCCAGCATCTGCTCAAAACCTGGAACATCAAGCGCACCCACCGTCAATGGATCTGCCCGATCTGGCACCTGCTGGAACAGCAACACGGTCAGTTTACCGCGTGATAGCAGGCTTAATCCCGGAAGCAACATCACCGCCCCTTCCGTATCGACTGGATGATCACATATATCAGCAATCCTACCGATATTGATATTGATATATTATCCAGCATGAATAACCCCCGTCCTTGACGAAAACATTCATCGCGAAAAACTCTTCCTCACAAGCCACCCACACCGCCGGCAAAACCTATACAACCACAAATCCAAGCGACCCCATCACCAACTGCAGTATTAACTCCGAGTTGTATGCACCCACCTATTTTGCGCCCTTTGAATTCTCTCGGAAAATCTTCTGCCTAATATTAAGAAGCGCCACAGACATCGCAGCCAAGTAATAAAAATAAGACTGGAACCCAACTCCAATGAATGCTCCTCCAGCGAGGAATACATACAGTGCAAAAAGCAAATACTGCCCTGCATCGCTGAGCCACTCCGCCTCTGGACCAAAACGTTCTCGCTTCAGCCTTACAAAGGTTCTCCTCGTCACCAGAACAATGGCCAGAAACAGCATGAATCCTGGAATCCCTGTCTCGCCAAGAATTTCAAAATAGATACTGTGAAACGCCTTGGCAAACACTGTGAGTGTGGACCCGTCAGGCAACGATATAGTCATTTCGTTGATCCGGAAGACTTCAAATCCCCCTCCCCAAGGGTGGGCCATGACATACTTGATCGTCCATAGCCAGACAGCCACCCGCCCCATCGCCGACTCTTCAGAACTATCGCCAATCGTGGACATCCGATTCATCCAGTTTTCGCTGGTACTGCTAAAGAGCAAAGCCAGCACCACTGGCGTGATGATGAGGTAACGCAGACGTCGCTTGGACCGAAACATCAGCAACATGCTCAGCACGGCAATACTGATGAGCCCAGTACGAGCATAAGTTCCTATCGAGGTGAGCAAGGCTGCCGCCATAAAGCCAATCAACATCAGGCGTACAATTTTGGTCTGGGGTAGCAATGTCTGCCATTTATACAGATAGAGGCATATTGGAATCAAACTAACCGAAAACATCGCAAGGGTGCTACTTTCACCATACCCATAGTTCACGCTTAATAATCCCAATGGCATGCCATAGCCCCCACCTGAAATCAGCACCTTTGCCCCAAACGTCAAGCAGTGCGCCATGCCCGAAAGCACCAATGTCCAAAGAAAAGCCTCTACATGAATGCGATTGCGCAAAAAGTAGGGAACGCAGCACGAAAACAAGACGCTCTTGATGGCCCAGCTCCACTTATCAAAGGCAGCACCCGGCACCTCGGACCACAGCAATGTCAGCGACATCCACCCACCGAAGAGCACTGTGAGTACTGTTACACCGCGAATCCCAACATCGGGATCTTTTGGTAGGCCAAGCAGCCCGAGGAGCACCAGCACTGCGAGGATCATCGACACTGGAAGCGATGGCAGCATGGAATAAGCAAGCAGTTGCGGCGTAAAGATATCAACCCATACGTATCCCAGCACCCATACATAGGAAGCCTGAAAGCCCAGCCCTATGATGAGAAAGTAAGCGGCAGTGAGTAACAGGCTGCGCATGAATGGTCGGTTCAGTTCATGAGATCGAAGGCAACTGGACCTCGCCTGCCCGCTGGTTTTTCACCAATTCCTGAAAAATTCTCCATTGCCCCTCCGTAGTGGAGTCCCAGGAAAAAGCCTCGGCATGGAGCCGCGTGGCTTCACGTGCAGGATATTCACGCAGGAGCCCATGCCAAGCTTTGGCCAGCGCTTGCGGCGTGCGCGAATCCATCAATACACCAGCCGCCGAATGGCTTACGACCTCCGGGGTCCCCCAGATGTTGGTTGCGATCACTGGAGTACCACAGGCCATGGACTCCAGCAAAACGTTGGCCCATCCTTCACGGCTCGAACACAGGGTCAGAGCGTCGGCAGCGCTGTACCACCACTTCAAATCTTGCTGCGCTACGACTCCCGCAAAGCGCACCCTTGTCCCAAGTCCGAGGCGCTCAGCCCTTTCTGCTAGCGCTGACCTTTCCGGCCCATCTCCCACAATCAGCAAAGACACATCAGATGCCATCAACGCCAGTGCATCAATGGCAATCAAGTGTCCCTTGCGCTCGATAAGATGCCCAACCGACAGAAGATAGCGACGATTTGCCTCCAGCCCCAGATGATGCCGTGCCGCCCACCTAGGCTCCGGCGTGAACCTCTTCAGATCCACGCCATTGCGCAGCGTATGTAACTTGCCCGGATCGGCGCCCAGTTCATGAAGCCGGTCCATGAGAGCACGGCAAACACCAACTGAAGCTCCCGCTTGCTTTGCCGTGCTCAAAATCAAGCGACGCGCGATGGCGTATTGCGGCATGAGGTTCAGGTCTGTTCCTCGCGCAGTCACCACCAGCGGCTTCTTGAACCACCTAGCCAACAAGGCAGCGGCCACGCCATCAGGGTAGTAGTAATGCGCGTCAATCAATTCGAAATCAAAGCCATCGCGCTGCAAGCGACGGACCGTCTCGAACGCTCCCAGTGCCATGCTGAATGGTGCCAGCGTCATACCCACCCTGGGGGGTAAAAAGTAACGCGGATGGTGCACCTGCAGGTCATGACGGAGTTCATACCGCGCAGTCGCTGCAAACTTTGCATATTCACCGAAACGGGCACTTTTGAAAGGAAACCAAGGAACCGGGGCAACAACTTGGACATTGAGGCGCCCCGTGTTCACCAGTTCCCTCAGACGTGTCTCAACAAAGACTCCGTGAATAGGTCGCTGCTCGCTGGGATAGAGTGAGCTGAAAAGGAGAACATTCATCGCAGCGATTCCACCAGACTTACAACGCGCCGCGCATTACCAAGCCACGTAAGATCAAGCTTATTAATCGTTTCCTTTGCCTCCCGCGCCAGCCTGAACCTGAGATCCTGATCGACGCACAGGGCCGTCAGTACCTCTTCGAAGCTTCCCCCTCGGGTGTGATCAAACAACAGTGCATTGATCCCATTGGACAAAATTTCCTTCAGGTTGGGCGCATCCGGAGCAACGATGGCCTTCCCCATGACGAGGTACTCCATTAGCTTTAGAGGGGATGCGTAGGGCGTGACCGCAGGCTGCAAAGCTATATCGAAGGCGGCCACATATGACGACACCTGATCGCGATGGACCACGCCCGTGAAGGTGATCCTCTCATTCAGCCCTAGTCTCCGGGCCTGCCGCTCAAGCTGCTCACGCACCGGCCCATCACCGACCACCAACAAGTGGGTCTTGGACGGCGTCCGTGGGACCGCCATCCAGTCCAGCACACGGTCCATGCCGTGCCACTCCCGAACAAACCCTGTGAAACCGAGAACCAACTTTCCCTGCAAACCCAGTGTCGCTTTGGCAACGTCCGGAGAGGGAGCAGAACTGAAGGAGGTTGCATTGATGCCGTTGGGTATGGCACTGATCCGTCGGCTCGCTACCCCACGGCCCATCACATGCTCCGCCAGTACACGCGTCACCGGCAACACCACGTCAGCTCCCCGCCAAACCGTACCTTCAGACCATTCCGCAAGCCTCTTCAAGGATAGGCCACCACTGTGAAAGGAGCGTTCGTATACCAGTGGTGAATTAACCTCCAGCACCATGGGAATACCCATGCGTTTCTTGAGCATCAGGCCTGCCATGAGAAACAGGTTGTAGCGCTCATAAATAAAGTCTGGTTGAAAAACCTCCACTGCCTGGCGCAACTGCCTGTAGGCGACTAACGAATAAGCCAGTTCCAGCAGTTCGTAAACCGCCCTGGGCGTGGCAACCTTGATGTATTTAATCCATTTGTTTTCAGACCCCATCTGGCCCCGCAACCCTGGCGTCTTTCCAAAAGAGGGGGCTACCACCCGCACCTCATGCCCGAGTGACCGCAGCGCACCAATCATCTCTTCGATGTGAACAGCCTGCCCGTCGCAAGAGGCCACACGATGATGGTAGAGAATTCTCATGGCAAGGTCAGCGCAATGCGCCCCTAGTGTCTATCACCACCTTGTCACGAATGGAGTCCAAGTCGATTTCCTTGAACTCGTAGTGATCCACTAGCAGCACCAGGATATCCGCCTCCTTAATCACTTGTTTAAGGGGATACAGCTCAAGCTCCAGCTCCAGCTTCCCAGGATGCACATTAGGATCACACGCGAGAATACGCCCAACATCCTGACGCAAGAGTTCGCGCACAACTTCGAGCGCTGGAGACTCCCTCAGATCATCAATATTGGCTTTGAATGTCAAGCCGAGACAGCCGATGACAGGCGACTTGAATCGCGCGGCTCTCGCCTTGATCTTGTCGATGACCCAATGCGGCTTATCGTCGTTAACCTGACGTGCCGTACGGATCAGTCTCGCCAACCCAGGAGCTGAAGCCACAATGAACCAGGGATCCACCGCGATGCAATGCCCCCCCACCCCGGGTCCCGGCTGGAGGATATTCACACGTGGATGGCGATTAGCCAACGCTATGGTTTCCCAGACGTTAATTCCCAGCTGATCACAAATCATGGAAAGCTCATTGGCAAAGGCAATATTGACATCACGAAACGCATTCTCAATTAATTTTGATAGCTCAGCAGTTCTACTATCTGTCAGTAGAACTGCCCCATTGCAAAAGCTTTTATAAAGCGCCTTAGCCTGCTCGTTAGCGGCCTTAGAAAGGCCCCCAATAATTCTGTCGTTGTCTACAAGCTCCCTCAGAATATTCCCCGGCAAAACACGCTCGGGGCAATGTGCCATATGTATTTGACCCTTGAGATCTGGCCGAATATCGGAAACTATTTGATAGATGAGTTCTGTCGTCCCAACCGGCGATGTAGATTCAAGAATCACCAAGTTGCCAGGCCGCAAATATGGCGTAATGGCCCTTGTTGCTGCCTTTACATATGACAAATCAGGTGCTTTGGGATCACCATCTACCTCCATGAACGGCGTGGGCACGGCGATGATGAAGGTATCACCCTCTTCCGGCTCCATAGATGCTTTCAAGTTACCGCTATTGACTGCCGAGCGCACAAGAATATCCAGATCAGGCTCACTAATAGGAACACGCCCTGAATTGATCACCCTCACGGCCTCTTCATTAACATCCACACCCACCACATGATGCCCTTTTGTGGCCAGCATTGACGCCGTTGGCAACCCGATGTAGCCCAACCCCATGACAACGATTTTTTGAGTGATGCGTGCCATACCTGTCCTCACTTTTGCTTGAATGACAATATGGTTTGAACAATGCGCACTGCTGCTTTACCGTCGCCATAAGGATTGCAAGCCCTCGACATAGCTGCGTATGCCGACGGGTTGTGCAGTAGGCTCAAGGTTTCCTTGACAATGCAATCGCGCGAGGTACCCACCAAGGCCACTGCGCCGACCGCGACAGCCTCTGGGCGCTCGGTTGTTTCTCGCATGACCAGCACTGGTTTACCCAAGGATGGCGCCTCCTCCTGCACTCCACCACTATCCGTAATGATGAGATAGGAGCGACTCATAAGGTAAACGAATGGCAGATAATCCACTGGATCAATCAAATGCACATTGCCCAGATGTCGATTCGCCAGAATATCGTTGACAGGTTTGCGCACATTGGGATTCAAGTGCACAGGATAAAGTAGCTCAACATCTGACTCACTTTCTGCGATGTCGGCCAGCGCTAAGCAGATCTGCTCGAATCCCTCTCCGAAATTCTCTCTTCGGTGGCCAGTAATCAATATAAGCCGCTTGCCAGAGTCTAGGAATTCGAACTTGCGATCAAGTGCCGCTCGCAGAGCATCATGACTCCGCAAATAATCCACCGCCATCAGCAGGGCGTCAATGACGGTGTTTCCCGTCACATGAATACAGCTCCTATTAACCCCTTCTCGCAGCAGGTTGGCTTGCGCGTTCTCAGTAGGCGCAAAGTGCAAATCAGATATTGCTCCAGCAATCCGCCTATTAATCTCTTCTGGGAAAGGTGCATGCTTATTACCAGTTCTAAGACCCGCCTCCACATGCCCCACAGGAACACCCGCATAGTAGGCCGACAAGCTAGCTGCGAGTGTTGTCGTCGTATCGCCATGGACCAAGACCAAATCCGGCATCTCTTTCTGAAGGACCAGCTTGAGCGCTGACAGGATGCTTGCGGTAAGGTGGAACAGATCTTGGCCCGGCCTCATGATGTTCAAATCGTAGTCTGGCACGATATCGAACAACTGCAGCACTTGATCCAACATCTCACGATGCTGAGCACTCACGCACACCACCGTCTGCAGATGTGGCGCCTGCGCCTTCAACGCCTTAATCAGCGGAGCGAGTTTAATCGCCTCGGGCCGCGTACCAAAAACAAGCATTACCTTCATTGAACAGCCTCCTCCTCACGGGTATAAGCAGTTCTCTACCAACAATGCCACGCCTCACGACCTACTGAGGAATCTCGATACGTTATTCAAATATTCTTCTAAAACCATGCAGATCAACAAGTCACCCAAAAGGATACTTTTGAACTTGGGGAGCTAGGCCACGAGGCCTTCCCAATCTGCTTTCCCCCCTGCGAAAAGGCGCGCATAGCAAGCGACCATTCCGTCCACCCCAAGTCCTTCTACCGCTCTGTCTCGAGCCATCCGTCCATAGCCGTTTGCGCGCTCGGGACTGGAGTAAATCTTCCAAATCGCGTCGGCCATCGACACTGCATCGCCAGGAGGTACCAAATCTCCCGTAACGCCTGGCTCTACCAGCTCTGGGTTCCCACCCACCGCCGTAGCAACAACCGGCAGGCCGCAAGCCATTGCCTCCTGCAACGTGCATGATGTGCCCTCCGCCTGCGATGGCAAAACAAAACACTGAAGGCATCGCAGGATGTCCGCCACGTCATCTCGTGAGCCCGCCAGCCAGGCGAGTTGTCTCACCCCTGCGCTCGCAAGGATGCCTTCGACCTCTGCGCGTAGCGGCCCCTCACCAACCACGACCAGTCGCATTTGGTCTGCCGCCTCTGGATGGCGGCCTAATAGTTCTACGAAGGCCCGTGCCAAAAGCGATTGATTCTTGATCGTCTGCAGCCGACCAACCGTGCCGACAAGCCAATGCTGCGCCGGATCAAAGGGGCACCCCGTAACCGTAGCCTGCGCCCCAAAGACTGGAGTGAATCTGTTGGTGTCGACTCCATTGGCAATCAAAGATCGGCAATGCGCCGGGACACCGATCGACCGTCCAAGGTAGTTGTTGATGTCTCTTGAGACAGCCACGTAATGGCTCACAAAGGGTCTGTAAAGCTTGCGGATGCATTGATAGCGTGAGCTCTCCCCCTTGGGATCGTGCGCATCCCATCCGTGCTCTGCATGGACGCGCCAGCGCACCCCAGCCAGCCTGGCGAGGGGCGTGATCTCCAACGCAGCCAGGTTGCAGGTATGCAGCACATCGGGACGGATCTCCCTCAATAGGCGATAGATACTCGGGTACAAGGCAATGGCATGGCCAGGCGGCTTGTGCAGCTCGATGAATCGGACACCCGGTTGAGTGATGCGATTTTTGATATCGCCAATTGATGTAAGAGACAAAACGATGTGTTCAAACTGCTCAATCGGCAAGCGATTGATCAGCTGCACAAGCACGTTTTCCAACCCGCCAACGCCGAAGCGGTAAACAACATGAACGATGCGCCGGCGAGGTTGCATGGCAGTCATGGCATGGAGTCCTGAGAGCGCCGTAGAAATGCATCAAACATGATCAGCATCCACAACTGAATCGCGTTATCTCTCTCTCCTGATAAATGCTGGCTCACTAGCAACTCCAAATTCCCTGCGTTGAAGTAGCCAGTCGATAGCATCCTCTGACTCAGTACTGAATCACGAATTCGTGTCCGCCAATGCCCACGTAACCAACTCGCCATTGGCACAGAGAACCCCATTTTTCTCCGACCCAGGACCTCTCTCGGCAACAGCGAACGGAAGGCCATCTTAAAAATGAGTTTCCCCTCGCCTCGTTGGATTTTCATGCGGCTTGGCAGCGTAGCCAGCCATTCAATCAGCTGATGGTCCATCAATGGTTCCCGTACCTCTAGTGAATGGGCCATGCTGGCACGGTCCACCTTGGTATTGATATCGCCGACCAGCCACGTCTTGTAGTCGAGATACTGAATGAGAGCGAGCGGATCGTCCGTCTGCGCGCGCTTTGCATGCTCACGGAAAACTTCAAGCGCGTTGTAGCCTCCCAGACTGCGATGCAGCGTCGGAGAAAATAGCTGACAGCGCTGGTCTTCCCGCAGGCAAGACACACTGTGGTGATAGGCTTCAACCGTATCCATCGCCAAGGCTTGAAAGGTAGTTTTCGCACGAAAGATGCGCGGCGCCCAATCGGCCTTTGGATAGATTTTCCCAAGCGTTCCGAACAAGTGCCGACTCACCCCTTGAGGCAATCGCCGACGAACCGCCTCCTCAAGCAGATGCATGCGGTACCGCCGATACCCACCAAAACTTTCATCGGCACCGTCTCCGGACAGCGCCACCGTGACATGCTTTCGCGCAGCCTGACAGACACGATAGGTAGGGATAGCCGAGCTGTCAGCAAACGGCTCGTCATACAGCCACGCCAAGGTATCCACAAGACCAACGTCATCACTTTTGACAATCTCAAGCCTGTGATCTGTTTGGTACCGGTCGGCGACCTGCTGCGCATAGTCAGACTCATTGAATCGAGGATCGTCAAATCCAATCGTGCATGTGTGCACAGGCGAATCAGACAGTTCGGCCATGGCGGCGACTACAGCGCTGGAATCAAGTCCTCCTGAAAGGAAGGCTCCCAGCGGAACATCCGCAACCATTCGCAGGCGAACCGACTCACGCAATCGATCGCGCAACTCAACCTGCGCGTCGGCCAGACTGATGGGATTGTTGGCGCAAAAACTCACATCCCAGTACGCTACGGGACGAAGTTGGCCAGTCTGACCTCGGCGCAAGGTAAGGGTGTGTCCACTGGGCAGTTTGTAGGCGTTCCGATAAATGCAGCGAGGATCCGGCACGTAGCCCAATGAGAAGTATTCTTCCACCGCGAGTGGGTCAATATCTCGCACAAACGCTGGATGGGCAGTCAGAACCTTGAGTTCGGATCCGAATACGAAGCTACCATCCTGAAGCCAGGCGTAATGCATGGGTTTGACACCCATGCGATCCCGCGCCAGGAAAAGGGTTTGCTGCTTGCGGTCCCACAGTGCAAAAGCGAACATTCCCCGCAGACGCAGAACACAACCCTCTCCCCAAGACTCCCAAGCGTGCACTATCACTTCCGTGTCACTGCGCGTCTTGAAGCAGTGCCCAAGTTCTTTCAGCTCAGGAATGAGTTCCTGATAGTTGTAGATCTCTCCATTGAAAACAACAACGACAGATTCATCTTCGTTGAAAAGTGGCTGCTGGCCCGCCGCAAGGTCGATCACGGACAGCCGCCGATGGCCCAGCGCCAAGCCCGGCTCGAAATGCAGTCCTTCTTCGTCGGGACCACGGTGAGACTGAACGTTATTGATATGCGAAGCCAGAACACGGTCAAACCACCGCCGTCCATTCGTGTCGAATAATCCGGAGATGCCACACATACGCCATCACTCCACTGACTGCCTGCCAACAAAACAGCTGTCTATGCGACTCAGATGAGTCTTCCAACTGCATGTCTTCTCCACATAGCTACGGGCCTTACGCCCAAGCGAATCGACCAACCCAGGGGAATCCAACAGCGCACCCAATGCACCAACGAATTCATCAGGAGTATCTGCACTCAGCAATCCCTGCTCTGCTGTAGCACCTACGGCTTCAGCACAACTTCTCACGGTGATCACGGGTTTGTGCATGGCCATGGCTTCAAGAATTTTGTTCTGAATACCACGCGCCACCCGCAAGGGAGCCACTACTGCACTGGCATGCTGCAGATACGGCCTGACGTCATCCACGGTTCCGGTCACAACCACATGCGCATTGGCCAGTGCCTGCACATGAGACGATGGATTGCGCCCAACAACATAAAAACGCGTCTTCGGCCAGCCATACTGCAGCCGTGGAAGCATGTCTTTCACGAACCAGCTCACACCATCGATGTTGGGCCAATAGTCCATGGCCCCCGTGAAAACCACGGCCTGCTCGCCTACTTTGAATGGGCTGCTTCGCTGGGGAAGCGGCGAGAAGAATTCAGTATCCACGCCATTTCCCATGGCATGCACTCGCCCGTTGCACTCGGGAGCCTGCGAGAGGAACAATGCACGCTCATTAGGGGTGGCGAAGTAAGAGCAAAGCGACGATGCAGCCATCGCCCGCTCATACGCAAGCAAGCGCCTCCCCTCAAGGCGGTACAGCATGGACAAAGGCCAGCGGTGCGCTGCTGCGTATTGCGTCCACTTCGCAGAATCCACATCGACGAAATCCACCAGCATCGGAATTTCGGGAAGAAGTGGCCTTGCGTACTGTGCCATAGCCGATGAGAAAACCACGCAGGCATCCAGTTCATGTGCCCGTTTCGTCTGTTCTACCCAGCGATGCATACCCGCGTTGCGATAGTAGGCCAGCGTAAGTGCCTCTCCGGTTAAGAGACCGATCAGACTTTTTACTTTCGCCCGGCGCGGATCAATGCACTCCACGTGCACATCAGAACACATGGCTTGGAGCGTTGGCAGATGCCTTCCATCGTCAGGATCATCAATGAAAGTGCCAAGGAACACACGGTGACCTTCTTGCAGATGGCGTAGCAAGTGGTACGAACGCACCTTGTCTCCCTTGTTGGGAGGGTATGGCAGCCTATGCACCAAGTAGAGAATATTGCTCACGATTGATGTCTGCCGTAATGCCATCTACCCAAGATCTCGAACGATCTTTGGCCCTAGCCAATTGGCAAGATGAATAGGCATGCGCCGCCAGGCACCTATCAATAAACGATACTTGGCGTTCGCAGGATTGTTCTGTGGGATGTCTTCTCTTCTGTATAACTGATACTCATAGTGCAAAGGGGTTGGCTCGAAACCCCAGTTCTTCTTGAATGCGTATGATCCTGTGTTCCTCTTGCTGCGTCCAAAGTCAAAAACTTTCAAGCCTCGCGTACACGCCAAACGCATGAGCTCCCAGTACTTAAAATCGTTGGCCGCCAACTCTCGCGCGGACTCATCATCCCCTGCGTAATAGGGGAGCACCTCATCACGAAAATAAAAACTCAGCACACTGCTGACGGGACGCCCATCAGGTGCACAAACAGTGAGCACCTCGCAATCAGATCCAAAAACGAGGCGCAGTCCTTCAAAGTAAGACTTGGGCAGTGCCGGTGTACCGTGGCGGTGCACGTTACCGGCATACAGGGGAAAAAAACGGCCTACCGTTGCATCTATATGGGAAGTCAGCCCGTTCTTGATCCCCTTGCGCACCATTGCACGCTGCTTCCGCGGGATACCACGCAGGTTGTCCTCCTCTCTCGATGCAATGGATTTGCGAAACGTCACGTAAATGTCCTGCAGCGGCCAATCCGCATGGCGACGCTCCACATTGCGCAGCTCCAAGTGATCCACACTCAGATGCCGAGCCAGATATCTGGCCTCGCGCTCCAAAGCCTCCGCAGCTACTTCGTCCAGTGCGACGACCCCTCCGTACACGGAGAATGGCAAGCTGGTGAGTGCATTGCCGAACAAATAACTCTTGACATGCCCAAGCGGTAAGACTCCTCTGATACTCCCGCAACTCTCGGCATACAGGAAGTAGGTGTCATGGCGAAACACCTCACGAATCAGAACCTGCCATCCAGAACGGTGGAAGAAAGTGGCCTGCGGGCAATTCTGAACAAAATCATCCCATCGAGCTGCATCAGCTGGGCTGTGTAGGTCAAGCATGCGAACGCTCAGCATAGAAGTAGTGCTAGACAAGATTCACCTCCTTCGTATGCTGATGGAGAAAAATTCGGTCCATGCGCCCCCAGCGAAAGTCCTGAAGGAGATGGGCAAGCCGCTTCTCCATACGACCAATGTTCACGTAGTGTCTAAAGTACGTTTTCCAGCCAATGCCTTGCATGCGCGGCTGCCCCGCATCAATTTCCCAGGGGTGGAAGTAGAAAACTGCTGGGGAGCGATCCTGGCTGTTCACCTGACGCAACATCCATCGTGACAATGCGTAAGGGAAAAGTCGGAAATACCCACCTCCGCTCGACGGCAGGTTGCGGTTGAACAGGCGCAGGGTGCTCGGCGGCACTTCGATCAACCCTTCGCATACTTGGTAGGCAAAGCGTGGTGCATCTGGCATGCCATAGTGGTCATGCTGGATGGGGTAAATGCTGGAACTGTAGCGGTAACCGGCCCGTCGCAATGTGTCCAGCGCCCATAGATTGCCCAATCCGATGGAGAAGCTCGGTGCACGGTAACCCTGCACCTGCAAGCCTGCGATGTCTTCAAGCAGGGCTTTCGCGCGATAGATGTCGCTGAAGAAATCCTCCTCCGATAAATCGCTCACACGCTCATGGGCATAGCCATGACTGGCAATCTCATGGCCGCCGTCCACAATGCGGCGTACCAGAGTCGGATACCGCTCAGCGATCCATCCCAAAGTGAAGAAAGTCGCCTGAATGTCGCCATCACTCAACAAATGAAGAATGCGGTCAACATTGCGCTCTACCCGACACTCCCGCGACTCCCAGTTGCTACGTTCAATGTAGGGAGCAAAAGCAGATACCTGGAAATAATCCTCAACGTCAATGGTCAGCGCGTTGGTGATGGAGGTCGATCTGCGCATGACAATGGACTCCGGCCACTAGCTTGAGACGCTATCCGAACGCTGCCGCCGACCAGATGACAGCAGCTTTTGCAGATTCATCAAAATTTCCAAACTCACGCGCTCCTGGCGCAGCACACTGCGCTCTATACGCAGTAGACGGGCACTCAATTGCTCAGCCGTCACATGAGCAAGATGGCCGGCCATGCTGTCAACCAAGGCGCTATCTATTTCCAATACTCCCGGCTCCGATTTCGCCTGTTCTGCCCCTACACGCGCTGCCCCTCGCGTTGCGGTTCTCAGCGACATCTCCCAAGGATGCACCGTCTTCTGCGGGACCTCCATCTCGGACTGAACCTCGTGAATGATTCCGCTCACCAGCTCCAGATCAATGTGCGTTCTGTCCGTCAGAAATCCTTGCAGAAGAACGCGATCAAACAAGGTATTGATTCGCCGGGGAATTCCACCTGTAAAGCGATAGATTTCATCAAAAATCTCGGGATCAAAGGTAGGCTTGCTGCTAGCGCCGGCACACTTCAAGCGATGCAAAATGTAATCTCGGGTTTCAGCCGCATCCAATGGCCCCAAATGGCAGGTAGCGATCACCCGTTGTCGCAGTTGCACCATGCCAGGACTTTCAATAATTTCGCGAAACTCAGGCTGTCCCACAAGAAATGTCTGCAGCAGAGCATCCTGGCCATTCTGGAAGTTGGACAGCATGCGCAACTCCTCTACTGCCAGGGGCTGAAGGTTCTGCGCCTCATCGACAATAAGCAGGCAACGTTTTCCTTGCAGAGTCTGAGTGACGAAGAAGGCCTCCAGCGCCAGAAGCAGATCTCCCTTTGAAATACCCTGAACATGCACTCCGAAAGCAGCACCAACCAGGCGCAACGTATCCTCGGCACATAATTGGGTGCTCACCAAATGGGCGGCAACTACCGCATCCTGATCTAGGCTGTCGAGCAGGCTGCGCACGATGGTGGTTTTCCCCGCCCCCACCTCCCCTGTGATCACGATAAACCCCTCGCAACACATGACACCATATTCAAGATATGCACGTGCGCGCTGATGCTGCTTGCTACTGAAATAGAAGCCTGGATCTGGATTCAACTGGAAGGGTTTACTATTCAACCCGTAAAATGCTTCATACATGGCTTAGAACCGATGCGTGATGATTCCCACAATGGCAGACTCATTGAATCGATTGGACGCCCCATCAGAAATTACACGGCGTATTTGAATACCGCCACTTGTGCGCCGCGTCAGAAGGGTGTTCCACCCCAAAACAAGCGCACGCACCCGAGTTTCCAACCCGGGTACAGTTCCCATACTGCGTTGCTCACCCAAGCTCGCATGTACAGAGGCATTTTGTGTAAGACGGTGAGCCAACAGCAGGCTCCACCCTCTCTGGCTAATCTGCGTGTTGGTATCAAAATCGTCGCCGAGACGCAGTGTGCTGTCGAGCAATCGATCCTCAGAACGTGAAAAAGCAAGCGTCACCGTACTGCGTTGCCCCAGCAATGCCAGAGACATTTGCTGCAGCCGCCTCACGGTGCTCGATGAACTAAGAAAGTCTTGAAAGACTTGGGTATTGGAAGGAATACCCAGGCGCTCAAGCTCTGTGAAGACAAGTTGAGTGCGTCGCACGGGATCTTTTTCAAACCGCGTATAATAACCATCCAGCAATTCAAAAATATTGCCAAGTGACGCTGAATGCGCACCAAACCCGTTGGAAATACCTCTCCAATCCGTGTAGCGCCACACCGTGCGTCTAGTACGATGTTCAAGCGTCACATTGTGGGCCTCGCCAAAGTACCGACTCTCTCGCTCCAAAGCGACTTGGCTACGCTCATATGGCCGCCAAATGACGCCCGCGCCCCAGATCGCATGGGATTTGCGTGTCGGTGAGATATGGTTTGTATTCTCGGCTCCAGCCACCCCAGAGAATAGTAACCGCGGCGAAGTGGCGTAACTCAATCGGGTACGCAGAGCCGTGGTATCGATGTTCCGCCCTAGCGAAAAATCAATCGTCTGGTGATTGGCTTCTACTGACCAGCCCAGGGTTTTCCCAGCGACTCTCTCGCCCAAATGCAGTATCCAGTCTTGCTTCGTGACATCGGATCGCTCTGCCGCTGCAGTGCGGGTATCCTGAACACTGTAACGTGCCTCGTAATCCACATCCCCACCCAAGTTGCCGCGAAAATAAGGCGACACACGGAAGCTTGATGTCTGCGATGTATTCGGATTGGCGGAGGAACTCGCTACTGGCGTGCCAAAGGCGGAGATCGGCTGCAACGCAACGACGCCTGCCAGATCCACAAAGAACCTCTGCTCTACTGCTTCAACGACGGCGCTGGCATTCAGGTTGTGCCATACATGCTCGGATGTCGAGTCTCGTACGTAATGCGTCCCGTACAGTGAGTAATCGACAAATCCTTTAATCCGCGCCGTGTTGCTGACCAATCGAAATCCTGGGACCACCTGCGTCACATGATCGCTGATATCTGTCGCATCAAGCCGCACATTGCTGGTCACGGTGTGCAGCAGAGAAACACGCGGCTCCAACCACAAGCCTGTCTGACGGGCTGCATCCTGATCGTGGTCCTCCTGTGCAGCGGCAACACCGGCTAGCAGCGCCGGTGTACTTGCCAGCACCAACGCAGCACAGCGGGCAACCGTTCTTTTTGCTGTGCGACGATGCGATAGGCGCATACGGAATCTCCCTTCTTAGTTCATATTGCAGCGGTGAATCTTCTTTTTTCACTCAGCGCCTGTTCGTACCCGTAACCGTACCCATAGTTATCCAGGGCTTGTACGCGCGCCTGATTGAGCACCATGAATTTAACCGGACAATCCTCGATGGTGGACAAGGCACTCATGACTTGAGACTGAAGCGTCTTTTCAGCTTGGACGACGATCACGATTTGTCCCATGTGGGTGGCAAGTGCTCGCGCCTCAGTCGTCAGCAGCAGCGGTGGTGAATCAAAAATGATGATTCGGTCACTGTAGCGCTTACCCATATCTTCAAGCAGCGCGGTCATGCCATCGCTGGCTAATAGCTCTGCGGCACGGGGATGCGGAAGACCTGCAGGCAAAATAGTGAGCTTTTCTACATTGGTGCGCAAAAGCACATCGGACATTTTGAGGCTCTTATCCTGCAGTAGATCCAGAAGACCTGGCGCAGGCGGCAAACCCAACTTTTTCATGACCGCTGGGTTCGTCACATCAGCATCTACCAACAGAACGGTATGGTTGAGTTCCATC
Source organism: Diaphorobacter oryzae DSM 22780 (assembly GCF_059568935.1). Lineage (NCBI taxonomy): Bacteria > Pseudomonadati > Pseudomonadota > Betaproteobacteria > Burkholderiales > Comamonadaceae > Diaphorobacter > Diaphorobacter oryzae. The sequence goes on from NZ_JCANUL010000016.1 coordinate 33,540, forward strand.
GCCAAGCTCATGACCAAATTGATGGCAGTGAAGCTCTTCCCCTCGCCCGACAAAGCGCTGGTGATCATGATGAGGTTCCCGTTTTTCACCAACGACGCACCTTTTCCCGTAGCGTTATCCAGAAGGGGACGCTTGATGACACGGAACTGATCCATGGTTGCAGTCGGCGGAGAATTAGGAGTTACATAGCCTCCAGCCACCATCGCTGCCAGATCGATTTGTACGTTTCTTGATCCTGGCACGGAATGGAAGTGCGAGGAGTGCACATCCATATTGCCTTTCTCTACAGGCGATGCCTCTTGCATTGGTTCAGGCATGGAGCTTGACGAAGGCTTCACTTCTGGCTGCACCGTATCCATCGGCAGCGCGGCTCCTGCCTTTCGCAATTGTTCCAATCGCTGGGCAGCTTTTTCAATGGAACTGGTCATGATGGCACGTCACCCTATGACACCGGATTGGTAGGACAGCGCGATTACGCCGCCCGCGTAGAGAAATATGAATGCAAGCAAGCTCATCGCGAATTTTTTCATGTTCTGTGACTCGCGCTGTCGAAGATCATCACTGGAGATCAAGCTAACTACGCCCAGCAGCGGTAGATTCGTCAGCTGACGGAGCGCAAAGCCATCAAAAAGCACCGGGCGTATCTGATGCAGCAAAAATGCCACTCCCAACCCAGACCCCAGAGCAGCCAAAAGAGAAAGTAAGAGCAAAAGCACCCTGTTGGGAGCGATAGATTGGGATGCCACTCTTGGGGGATCAATCACCCGGAAATCAGCCATTTTTGACTTGTTCTCCAACTCCCCTGACATCAGCGCAGATTCACGACGGGTCACCAAGTCAGCATAGTTCTTCTGGTGAATCTCATAGTCCCGGTTCAGCTGTGCCAATTCGGCTTCCAGCCGAGGTGCTACCTTGAGCTGCTCATAGGCACGGCTGGCACGGGACTCGTACTCAGCCACCCTTGCCCTCAATGAGGCCACCTTCACCTCGGCGGCGGAATAGATGCGACTGAGTTCCACCACTGCAGGACTTGCACCGGCCACCACCGGCGCAGATGGATTCGCTTCAATTTTCCGTCGCAACTCATCCATTTCATGGCTTTTTTGCACCTCAAGTTCGCCGATCAAGCGGCGCGCATTGGTCACGTCCGGATGCTCATCTGTATAACGCTGCAGCAATGTGTCAAGATTTCTTTTCTGCGCATTGAGGCGTGCGTCTATTTCCGGAGTCTGCACGGTAATCACGGAACCTGCGACGGGTCTGCGAGTTTGCGAACGTATTAGTTCGAGCTGGTGAGCTGCCGCAGATCTCGCACTCTCAGCCTCGCGCAACTCAAGCCGAGCCTCGCTCAGAAGATTGGCAATCTCTGCCACCCGCCCCGCCGAATCCAAGCCGGTCACTGACTGCAACTCAATGTTGCGCAGCTTGAATTCTTTAAGACGACTTTCTGCACCTCTTAACTTGGCTTCGTAGTTTTTGATCTGTTCTTCAAGGAAATGTCGCGCACTATCCGAGTCCTCGCGCGTTGCACCAAGACTGGACTCCACAAAGATGGCGAGCAAGGCCTCCACCACACGTTGCGCCATCTCTGGGCTTTGGTCTCGGTAGGACAACGTGTAGAGGTTGTCACGCCCCGTTGTCTGGATGCTGATAGCTTTGGTTACTGCGTCAACCACCGCATCCTTCTCCGCCTTTGATCGCGCACTACGATCAAGATTGACCATCCGCACCAGCCGCTCCACCGTAGGCCGGCTGATCAGCGTACGGCTCAACATGGCCACCTGCTGCTCGATGTTTGGCTGGACGGCAATACCCGTCATAAGCGGACGCAGAATAGATTGGGTATCCACAAACACACGCGCCGATGCCTGGTAGTAGCCCGGCATCATGAGCACCACGCCGACACCCAGAATTCCAACCAACCAAGTGACAAGCATGGCCAACTTGCGGTTGATCCACATGCCGCGCAGGGTCGTGGATATTTGGCCTAACAGCTCATCCATTTCACACCTCTTGACAGGTTGGCAGGACGCTTAGAAGCCACCGACTGCTAGCAATCGATTCAGAACCACCCTTGTGGAATGATGAGGATATCGCCAGGAAGAACTTCTACGTTGGCGCCGATATCGCCACGCTTGATCAGATCATCCAGCCTCACGTTGTAGCGCTTGTTTCCTTCAACCGATCGCACCAGCGTAGCGCGATTGCCATCCGCGAAATCGGTCAGTCCACCTGCGGCAATCATGACGTCCAGTACCGTCATTTTTTGCTTGTATGGCAGGAACTGCGGCTTGGCCGCCTCACCCACGACGCGAATCTGTTCGCTATAAGGGCCGACAAAGTTGGTCACGATGACGGTGACAACCGGGTCCCGCACATATCGGCCTAGCTCTTTCTCGACATCCCGCGCAATCTGTGCGGAAGTCTTGCCCTGTGCAACAAGCCCATCAATCAATGGCGTTGACACTTGCCCATCTGGGCGCACGGGCACTACCTGAGAAAGATCGGGGTTGCGCCAAACGATGATGTTGAGCGTATCGCCGGGCCCCACGATGTAGTTGTAATCCGGTGCGGCCGCTTTGACTGGCGCTGCGGGGTAGTCCCCCCCACCCATACCGGCACAGCCAACCACAAACGCTGCCATGATGGCTGTCGCTACGATGTGGATCATTGAACCCAGGAGCCTCGAAACGTTTTTCTGCATGGCGCAACTCCTATACATCGTTTAGAGCAAATCTAACCAAATGTGAGTGCAGCATACAGTGAATGAATGCTACGCGTAAACACAAATTTGCGTATCTCCGATGACCATCCACCGACGCCACATGTACAAATTAGCAGTGATTCCGTGCGCCGACGGGGCCTCAGCTGCGGGCAAAGAAAGTAGGTATTGACAAACGATGTAATTCGTAGATTCGAGCGAAATGGCCGCTATTACAGCTGTCACTCAGCGCCCATAGGCATCGTCAAACCGAACGATGTCGTCCTCGCCCAAATAGACACCTGACTGCACCTCGATCATCTCTAGATCAACATGCCCTGGGTTCTCTAGCCGGTGCGTCACTCCCAGTGGGATGTACGTAGACTGATTCTCGGAGAGCAAGAACACCTCATCGCCCCTTGTCACGCAAGCCGTCCCGCGCACAACGATCCAATGCTCCGCACGATGATGATGCATTTGCAGCGATAGCTTCCCACCAGGCTTGACCATGATGCGCTTGACTTGAAATCTCTCGCCCGCATCGACGCCGTCATACCACCCCCATGGACGATAGACCTTGCGGTGCGCCATAGCCTCGGTGCGCCCCTCACTCTTTAAACGATCAACGATTTTCTTGACGTCCTGTGTGTGGCGCTGATCAGCGACAAGCACTGCATCAGGTGTTTCCACCACGACCAACCCCTGCACGCCCACGCAAGCCAGTACACGCCCAGAAGACAGCGCCAAGGTATTGCTGCAGCCCTGCATGAAGGCCTCGCCCTGCACCACATTGCCATCGCCATCCTTGGACAGTATCTGCCACAACGCATCCCAGGCTCCCACATCAGACCACCCAGCGGACAGCGGCACGACAACTCCCGGAGGCAAGCCGGTCACGGGCACAGCACCCGCCAAACGCTCCATCACGGCATAGTCAATGGAATCACTTGGGCAGGCAGTGAATGCTTCCGGCTCCACACGCATGAAAGACAGATCGGATTCGCCTCCCCTCCATGCCGCTTCACACGCAGCCAAGATATCGGGGCGGCACGCTTCCAATGCCCGCAGCCAAACCGAGGCACGCAGCACGAACAACCCGCTGTTCCAGAGATAGCAGCCCTTCTGCAGATAGCACTCGGCCGTTGCCAGATCGGGCTTTTCTACAAAACGGGCGATGGCACAGGCGCCGGCCTCATCCACCGCAGCGCCCGCCTGGATGTAGCCGTAGCCCGTTTCAGGACGATTCGGTGCAACCCCGAAAGTGACAATGGCACCATCCTGTGCCAGTCGAGCGGCATGACATACCCCATTCTGAAACGCGTCTGGTTGGGCCACGATGTGATCTGCAGGCATGACCAACAGCACGGGGTCGTCCCCCTCTGACTGAGCTGCCAGTGCCGCCAATGTCAGAGCTGGTGCGGTATTGCGCCCCGCAGGCTCCAACACGATGCGCCCTTTCTTGCCAATCAAGCGCAGCTGCTCCGCGACCACGAAGCGATACTCTTCATTGCAGACCACCAGAGGTGAAGCGACGTCAGCACACGCCTTTCCTTCAAGCCTGCGCAGCGTTGCTTGCAGCAACGATTCCCCATTCGCAAAAGCAAGCAATTGCTTGGGATACTTTTCACGTGAGAGCGGCCATAGACGCGTACCCGAGCCACCCGACAGAACCACCGGCTGAATCGACATGGATGTGCCTCCCGTTCACCTGCATGCATGGGGACCACCAGGAATCAACGCAGATAAATCAGCGTTGACTCGCCTAATTTTTTTCCGCGAAATCAAGCGATAGCGTACATCCTAGCCATGTCGACTTGCTCGTACCAGTCCCTGAATGCCGTGGCGCTCAGCCACCAGTTCCAGAATGCGGTTCGCGTCGCTCACGAAGCGGGTTGGGCCCAAGCGCCTTGGCATCACCAGTCACGGGGTGTTCGTCATTCAGGACCAAGGCAGGTAGGCTCTGTGATCTGCATCCAGTGCGGCGATCACCGCAGGGCGGGGCGGGGATACGGCAGGCACTCAGCACCCGGGGCAGCGCTCAGAACGCCGGCAGCAGCGTGTCCTTGTATTTGGTGCTGAGCAGTTCGCGCACCTCGGCCGAATGGAAGGCCTTGATGAGCTTGGGCACCCAGGGTTGGTTCTGGTTCTTCTCGTGCACTGCGATCACGTTGGCATAGGGGCCGCCCGGTGGCTCTGCAGCAATGGCATCTCGCGCCAGCAGCAGACCCGCCTGCGAGGCCTGGGCCGTGATCACGGCGCCGGCATCCACGTCCGCCAATGAGCGCGCGAGGATCAGGGAGTCGATCTCCTTGATCTGCACCTTCCTGGGGTTCTCCACCACGTCCAGCAACGTGGCGTTGTCACCCTTGGCCACGTCGAGCGTAGGGCGCAGCTTGATCACGCCATAGTGCTGCAGGATTAGCAAGGCCCGGTTGCGGTTGGTATCGTCGCCCGGAATACCGATGACGGCTTTCTCCTTGAGCTCGCCCAGTGATTTGACCCTGGTCGAGTAAATCCCCAGGGGGGCGCTCAGGGTTTTGGCGACCGGCACGATCCTGTAATTGAAGGCCCTTATCTGGCCATTCAGAAAAGGCTGGTGCTGGAACGCATTGGCGTCGACGTCTCCGTCGTTGAGCGGGCCATTGGCATTGATGTGCCCGCTGAACACCACGGGCTGCACCTTGAGCCCTTCACGGGCGGCGGCCTTCTGTACCGCCTGGGCGATGTCCTCCATCACACCACCACTGATGCCCAGTTTGATGCTCGCCTTGTCCTGCGCATGCATTGCAGTGGATACGAAGAAGGCGCTCAAGCCGATCAACAGAATGTTTCCAATATTTTTCACGACAGGGAAATGGGTTGATTGCAACCAGAAAAATATAGCCGCCCCTCAAAAAATTGACGCACCGAATATCTCATAACGATATTTTCATTTTTCTCATATGAAAAATCGAAAATCAAATACTCCATTGCCGAATATACCCCAGCAGCCTTCCTAGAATTTTCCCTCCATTCCCGATTCGCAGTGCATCCTCTTCCATGACCGACATGTCCGATATCCGACCTGTGCAGGCGGCCGCAGGCCGCCAGGAGCAGGCACCGCCGCTGGTGTTCGAGCGACTGGGCAAGACCTATGACAGCGCTGCGGGCACCGTCACCGCCCTGGACGGAATCGACCTCTGCGTCCAGCGCGGAGAGATCTTCGGCATCATCGGCCGCAGTGGCGCGGGCAAATCCACTTTGCTGCGCACCATCAATCGGCTGGAAAGGCCTTCGGCCGGCCGTGTGCTCGTGCAGGGCACCGACGTGAATAGCCTGGACGAGCATGCCTTGGTGCAGTTGCGCCGCCGCACCGGCATGATCTTCCAGCACTTCAACCTACTGTCATCCAAGACAGTCTGGGAGAACGTGGCCCTCCCCCTGCAGGTGGCCAAAGTACACCCGGCCCTCGCGAAGCAGAAAGTCGACCAGTTGCTCGAACTGGTGGGCCTGGCTGCCAAGCGCGACACCTACCTAGGCAAGCTCTCGGGCGGCCAGAAGCAACGCGTAGGGATCGCCCGCGCCCTGGTGCACGACCCCGACCTCCTGCTGTGCGATGAAGCCACATCAGCCCTGGATCCCGAGACCACGCAATCCATCCTGGCGCTGCTGCGCGAGATCAACAAACGGCTGAACCTCTCCGTGGTGCTCATCACCCATGAGATGGCCGTGATCCGCGAGATCTGCGACCGCGTGGCGGTACTCGAACAAGGCCGGCTGGTGGAGTTGGGCGAGGTATGGAAGGTCTTTGGCGACCCACAGAGCGATGCAACGCGCGCCCTTCTCCAGCCGCTGGTGCATGCCCTTCCGCCAGAGCTGCTGCGCGACCTGCAGCCTGTGGACGATGCCTTCAGCCTCGCAGCAGGCCACCAGCTGCTGCTGGAGCTGATCTACACCGGCGAAAGCCGACGCGAGCCCGACCTGGGATCGCTCGCCCTGGCCCTGGGCGGACGCATCCACCTGCTACATGGCGGGGTGGACCGCATCCAAGAGCGCCCGCAGGGGCGCCTGGTGGTCTCGGCCACCACGCAGTTGCCCAATGTCGCGCAGGTGCGCGCCATGGCCCAACCCTGCGCCGACCGCGTCGGCATCGTCGGAGTTCGCCATGTCCTTGCCTGAACTCTTCCTCGCGGCCATCCGCGATACCCTTGCCATGGTCTCCGTTTCGGCCCTCGCAGCCCTGGTGATGGGCATTCCCCTGGCGTTGCTGCTGGTGACCACCGCCCCCGGCGGTATCTACGAGGCTCCGCGCCTGAACCGCGTGGTGGGCACGGGCGTGAACATGCTGCGCTCCACACCATTCATCATCCTCATGGTGGCGTTGATCCCGCTCACACGTCTGCTCATTGGCAGCACCATCGGGGTGTGGGCGGCCGCCGTACCACTGACCGTAGCTTCCACCCCATTCTTCGCCCGCGTCTCGGAAGTGAGCCTGCGCGCCGTGGACCGCGGCCTCATCGAAGCCGCCCAGGCCATGGGCTGCTACCGACGGGACATCGTGCTGCGTGTGCTGCTGCCCGAGGCGCTGCCGGGCCTGATCGCCGGCTTCACACTCACCGTGGTGGCCATGATCGGCTCGTCTGCCATGGCGGGTGCGCTGGGCGCCGGCGGCCTGGGCGATCTGGCAATACGTTATGGCTACCAACGCTTTGACACGCAGGTGATGCTGATGGTGATCGCTCTGCTGATCCTGCTCGTGAGCCTGGTGCAGTTCGTGGGCGAAGCCCTGGTACGCAGGCTGGCCAGCCGCAACTGACGGGGCACTCTGCCCCACCGTTCCGCTCGTTTTTTTGGAAACTCCATGACCTACACCGCCTCCCCCTCCCGATACGAAGGCGCGGCCTACCGCCGCGTGGGCCGCAGTGGCCTGGTACTGCCCGCCCTGTCGCTAGGCTTGTGGCACAACTTCGGCGACAGCACGTCCATCGATACGCAGCGCCAGCTGCTGCGCACCGCGTTCGACCTGGGCATCAACCACTTCGACCTGGGCATCAACCACTTCGACCTGGCCAACAACTACGGTCCGCCCTATGGCAGTGCGGAGATCAACTTCGGCCGCCTGCTCAAGGAGGATTTCCGGCCCTACCGGGACGAGCTGATCATCTCGTCCAAGGCCGGCTGGGACATGTGGCCCGGCCCCTACGGCAAGGGTGGCGGCTCGCGCAAGTACGTGCTGGCCAGCCTGGACCAAAGCCTGCAGCGTCTGGGCCTGGACTATGTGGACATCTTCTACTCGCACCGCTACGACCCCGACACGCCGCTGGAGGAGACCGCAGCCGCACTGGCCCAGGCCGTGCAGCAGGGCAAGGCTCTGTACGTGGGCATCTCGTCTTACTCCGCGCGCAAAAGCCGCGAGATCGCCGAGCTGCTCAAGGAATGGAAAGTGCCCCTGCTGATCCACCAGCCGGCCTACAACCTGTTCAACCGCTGGATCGAGAAGGACCTGCTCGCCGCCACCGAAGACATCGGTGCCGGCGTCATCGCCTTCACCCCGTTGGCCCAGGGCTTGTTGACCGACAAGTACCTGGCCGGCACGCCCGCGGATGCGCGCGTGAACCGCCCCGGTGGCGGCTCGCTGCGCGCGGAACACCTGTCTGAAGCCAACATCGAGCGTGCCCGCGCACTCAACTCGATTGCGCAGCGCCGCGGCCAAAGCCTGGCCCAGCTCGCGCTGGCCTGGACGCTGCGCGATGCGCGCGTCACCTCGGCTCTGATCGGCGCGAGCCGGCCCGAACAGATCGCCCACAACGTCGCGGCGCTGCAGAACCTGTCGTTCACCGCCGAGGAGCTCGCAGAGATCGACCAGTACGCGGTCGAAGGCGGCATCAACCTCTGGGAAAAGCCTTCGACGGAATACGCCTGAGGCGCGACCGTGCAGCACCTGCAGGTCGCAGGTGCTGACCTCCCTCAGACGTAGGCGGTTGCCGCTGCGCCCCTGCGGATCCCCTCGGCCTCCAGCACATCGGCATAGTGACGCTCGGCCACATCGGGGTGCGAGCGCAGGCGCCCCTTGAGCAGGTTGCGCCCAGTGTGGGCGATGAGAGGGTTGCGGGGGTCGCGGTCCACCCCGCGCGCCCGGGCGGCCAGTTCGGGCGGTAGCTGCAGGGGCGGCAGTTCCGCATCGAGCTGCGGGCTCAGGAAAAAGGCGATGGAAAAGCGCTCGCGGCTTTGCTGTGGGCTCACCACGCGGTGAATATTGGCACGCAGGTAGCCGCCCGACTGGACTTCCAGCACCTCGCCCAAGTTGATGACCACCGTGCCTTCGATGGGCGGCACATCGATCCAGGTTTCGCCGGGTGCATTGCGGTCCAGCACCTGCAAGCCCGCCTCGCGGTGCTGCAGCAGCAAGGTGAGGCAGCCGGCATCCTTGTGCGCCCCCACGCCCTGCTGCGACATGTCGGCCCCGCGTCCCGGATAGCGGATCACCTTGACGTGCTGGATGGGGGCTGTGGCAAAGGCTGCATCGAAGCGGCCTTCTGGCTGACCCAGCGCCAGGGCCAGCGCCTGCAGCAACTGGCGCCCCGCCACCGTCAGCGTCTGCTGCCAGGCCACCACGGCCGAGCGGAACTGGGGCAGCTCTGCCGGCCATTGGTTGGGGCCCTGCAGGCGCGTCCATGCCGGTACGCCCGGGCCCTGGGCGATGGCTGCATATTCCGATCCAATGTCGATCTGCTCGCGCCAGTCCTGCGCGCCGCGCGTGATCTCCAGGCCCGGGCCGGTGTAGCCGCGAAAGTGCGGCGAGTTCACCATCCGCAGCGCCTGCTTGCGCTCGGCCGGCAGCGCGAAGAAGGCACGTGCCGCCTCAAACAGCGCATCTTCCTGCCCAGGCGCGGCGCCATAGCCGCGCAGGTAGAAGAAGCCCACGCCATGGGCGACCTCTCGCAGCGTCTGCACAAAACGTTCGCGCACTGGCGCGTTGCCTGCGGTGAATTCATGGAGATCAAGGATGGGCAGTGCCGTAACTGAGGGTGTCGTGGTCATGGAATGGAAAACCGCAGGGCCTTCGCCCGCAGTGGTATCGGATCGGGAGGGCATTGTCGGAAGCGCCTGCAACCACGCCAACGAAGTTTTTTGCCCAAGCACATGCGAAAAGGCACCACCGGTACGTTGCGCCAAAGGCTTTTTCGGAAATGGCATTTGCTTGCTCAGAAAGCTTCGCAGCCTGGAGCCGATTGCTTCCTAGACTTCGTCTGCCTCCAACCTGTCCATCGACTTCCTGACCATCCATATGCAAAAACGCTCTGTACTACGCACCCTGGCCGCTACCGCCCTTTTCGTCACCACCGCTGCCGGGTGGGCACAGTCCAACCAGACCCTGCGCGTGGGTGTGCGCGGCGGTGTGGACGAGGAGATCTGGGAGGTCGTCACCCAGGTGGCCAAAAGGAATGGCCTGGCCATCAAGCCCGTCGTGATCACCGGCACGGCGAGCCCGAACGAGGCACTCAACAACGGCGACCTCGAAGCCAACTCCTTTCAGCACAACCCCTACCTGCGCGACCAGATCCAGCAGCGCGGCTACAAGTTGGCGGCCGTGGGCGACACCTACATTTCGCCCATCGCCTTCTATTCCAAGAAGGTCAAGGCCTTCAAGGACCTGCCCGAGGGCGCACGCCTGGGCATCCCCAACGACCCGAGCAACCAGACACGTGCGCTCGTCGTGCTACGCGACCAGGGCGTGCTCACGCTGCGCGACGGTTTCAACCCCGCCACGGGCACGGCCACGCTGGCCGACATCACGGGCTACAAGAAGAAGGTGCAACTGATCGAGGCGGCTTCGGTCGTGCTGTCGCGCTCGCTCGACGACCTGGAGGCCTCGGCCATCGTGAACACCTTCGCCTACCAGGCTGGCCTGATCGCCACGCGCGACGGCATCGCGGTGGAGAAGCGCGAAAACAACCCCTACGTCAACATCCTGGTGGTACGCGAGCAGGACAAGGCCAAGCCCTGGGTGGCCCCGCTGGTCAAGTCCTACCAATCGGAGGAAGTGCGCCAGTTCATCTTGAAGAAGTTCGAGGGTTCGGTCATCCCCGCGTTTTGACACGCACGCCCCGCCCCCTCCGGCCTGCCCCATGCTCCCCTCTCACAGCGCAGCGCCCGCCCAGGCCAACCCGCACATCGTCTTTGACCAAGTCCACAAGGAGTACGCTGGCCCCAGCGGCCCGGTAAAGGCGCTGGATGCGATCTCCTTTGACGTGCGCCGTGGCGAGGTCTTCGGCATCATCGGCCGTAGCGGCGCGGGCAAATCCACCCTGCTGCGCACCATCAACCGGCTCGAAGACGCCAGCGGCGGCCGCGTGAGCGTGGACGGTGTCGACGTGAGCGAGCTGGACGAAGACGCCCTGGTGGCGCTGCGCCGGCGCATCGGCATGATCTTCCAGCACTTCAACCTGCTGTCGGCCAAGACGGTGCGCGAGAACGTGGCCCTGCCGCTCAAGGTCGCCGGCGTGAAGCCCGCCGACATCGCGCCGCGCGTGGACGCCCTGCTCGACCTGGTCGGCCTGCGCGACAAGGCCGACGTGTACCCCGCCAAGCTCTCGGGCGGGCAAAAGCAGCGCGTGGGCATTGCGCGGGCGCTGGTGCACCAGCCAGAGGTGCTGCTGTGCGACGAAGCCACCTCGGCGCTGGACCCCGAGACAACGCAGTCCATCCTGGCGCTGCTGGCCGACATCAACCGCACACTGGGCCTGACCATCGCGCTCATCACGCACGACATGGCCGTCATCCGCGAGGTCTGCGACCGCGTGCTGGTGGTGGACCAGGGCCAGTTGGTGGAATTGGGCGAGGTATGGCGCGTTTTTGGCGAGCCACAAACCGATGCCACACGTGCCCTGCTGCGCCCGCTGCAGCACGATCTGCCGGCCGACCTGTCCAGCGCCCTGGTGCCAGACCTTGACGGCCGCCCCGGCTGCGCGGTGCTCAGCCTGGGCTTTGCAGGCGCAGCACGGCCCCAGGGCCTGCCGCTGCAAGCCCTGGCCGCCCTGGGCCCTGGCGCCACGCTGATGCATGGCGGACTGGACCGCATCCGCGGCCACGCCCATGGCCGGCTGCTGGTGTCCGTGCCCGCCGGCATCAGCTTCCACATCGACGACACCACGCGCGCTGCGCTGGGCGCCGACCGCATAGAGATCCTCGGCTATGTCCGCTCCCCTGATTGACAAGTACGTCCAGGCCTTCCTGGAAACCCTGCTCATGGTGAGCGTCTCGGCCGTGATCGCCATCGCTGTCGGGCTGCTGCTGGCCGTGGTTCTCACCGTCACCGCAGCGAAGAGCCTGTACCCACGGCCGCGCTTCCACAAGGGCCTGTCGATCACGGTCAACGTGTTCCGCGCCATTCCCTTCATCATCCTGCTGGTGGCGCTGCTGCCGGTCACGCGCTTTCTGGTGGGCACCACACTGGGCACCTGGGCGGCCGTGGTGCCGCTGTCCATCAACCTGATCCCGTTCTACGCGCGCATCGCCCAGGTCAGCCTGAACGACGTGGACCCTGACCTCATCGAGGCCGCGCGCGCCATGGGCTGCCGGCGCTGGCACATCGTGCGCCATGTGCTGCTGCCCGAGGCTCTGCCCGGCATCATCGGCGGCATGACGGTGAGCATCATCGCCATGGTCAACGCATCGGCCATGGCCGGTGCGGTCGGTGCCGGCGGCCTGGGCGACCTGGCCATCCGATACGGCTACGAGCGCTACGAGACACGCGTGATGTTCGAGGTGATCGTGGCGCTGGTGGCCCTGGTCACGCTGATCCAGTTCGCAGGCGAATGGCTGGCGCGTCGGGTGGACCACAAGCGCTAACTAGAGGCGTGTTTACAAATTTAATTACCCAGAACAACGATTATTCTTGGCAATGAAAGTCGTAAGCAGGGGCGTAGCATTCATGCGCCCTCCACAACACCCTTCCCAACGCGAAGCTCACCTAAAGTCGTAAACACCTCACCGCGTCATAGACGCATCAAGAAATGCCGCTGGCACGCTCGGACACATCGCAGTGCAGCTCGCTACAGATCTGGCGCAGCTGTTCACGCAACCACTGCAGGGCCGGATCATGATTGGCGACGTTATGCCACCAAGCCGAGACGGCGTACGTGGGCAACTTGAATGCCAGGGGCACGACGGCGAGCGTTTCATGCCAACGCGGCAATAGCGCAAGCTCGGGCACCACTCCCAGATACGGACCTGTCTCCAGCGTTCGCATGAGTGCTTCGAAACTTGAGACCACGCACACTATGTTGCGGCGAGTGTGGGTTCCTTTAAAAAGCTCGTTAAGCATTGCCGAGATTTGCCCAATGCCCGCGGGCTGGGCATCCACCTGGGGATGCCTTCCAAAGGCACTCAACGTCAACGCCCCGTCACCTACCAGGTTGCGTGCGACGTCCGGCCTCGCCACGCACAGCAGCCTTTGGCGCAGCAGAGGCATCTCGCGCAGCGGCTCGTCGGGCGACAACATGCCCAAAATCATGTCGAGATGCCCATCCTTGAGCACCGCCATATCGCTACGCAAAATGGAGCGCACAAACAGCCGCATGCCCGGCGCCTGATGCGCCGTGCAATCAAGCAACCGTGGCACGAGCAGTTGCTGCAGATGCTCGTTCATGGCCAGGTGAACATCGCGCTGCGCGGTCGCCGGATGAAACGTACCTGACGCGAAGATTTGCTGCGTCAGATCCATCATCGATACCAGCGCCGCTTCAATTGACCGCGCGCGCTGCGTTGGCACTACGCCATTGCCCTGCCGCAGGACCAACGGGTCATCGAACTCGCTGCGCAGTCGCTCTAGGGTCCGGCTCACGGCCGGTTGCGTCAGTCCCAGCAAACGCGCCGCCCCCGACACACTGCGCGTGCGCAGCACGGCATACAAGGTCACGAGCGCATTCAAGTCACGGCGACGCAGCTTGTCCAGATGGGCACTCAGCAGCGCGGGTGGCACCGCATCGGCAGGCATTTCGGATGGGTTCATGGCAGCTCCAAGTCATACCGAAATTGATATTAATTTAATAATTAGCATTCCATCCAGTGAATGACTAGGATGCCCAGAATTCTGACAAGAGTGCTGGTGGAGACAATGCAATGAAGCAGGTGGATGACATCGAGTCGCTGGACTTCGGAGCCCTATTGCAAGCAGGCGATACGGTGCTGTGGGGCCAGGTCTGCGCCGAACCCACGCTGCTAACGCAGCAGTTGATGGCGCAACGCCACCGTATTGGGCAATTCCAGGTGTTCATGGGCTTTCGCACCGCCAACACCCTGCAGCCTGAACATGCCGACGCCGTGCACATGCTGGCGTTGAACGCGGGCGGTGCCAACCGCGTACTGGCCAAGGCAGGCGTGCTCGACATGGTGCCCATGCATGTCTCACAGGTCGAATCGGCCATCCGCAGCGGCCTGCTGCCCTGCGACGTGCTGCTGATCCAGGTCAGCCCGCCAGACGCCCAGGGCCGCTACAGCCTGGGGCTCACGGGCGACTACCTGCGCGCCGCCGTGGAGCGCGCGCGCGTGGTGATTGCCGAAGTCAACGCCCAGGTGCCCTGGGTGCCCTGCGACATCCCGCTCACCGAGGCCGACATCGACTTCGCCGTGCATGTGGATTGCCCGCTGCCACAGGTCCCCGCGGCCACGGTCAGCCCCCTCGATGCGCAGATCGCCAACTGGGCGGCCCCCTACATCGGCGATGGCGCCACCATCCAGTTCGGCATTGGCGGCGTGCCCGACGCACTGATGCTGCAACTGCGTGACCGCAAGCGCCTGGGCGTGCACTCGGGCATGCTCAGCGATGGCTTCGTGGACCTTGTCGAATGCGGCGCCATCACCAACGAGCACAAGCCCTTCGACCGCGGCGTGAGCGTCACGGGCGCCCTCATGGGCACGCAGCGCCTGTACCAGCTGTGCCACCAGAACCCTGCTGTACGCCTGGCGCCCCTCTCGTACACCCATGACCCCGTGCGGCTGGCGCAGTTGCCCAATCTCGTGTCCATCAACTCCGCGCTGGAAATCGACCTGACGGGCCAGGTGAATGCCGAGGCCCTGGGTCCCCACACGCTGGGTGGGGTGGGTGGCCAGGTGGACTTCGTGCGCGGCGCGGCCCTCTCGCCCGGCGGGCGCTCCATCATGGCCCTGGGCAGCATCACGCCCAAGGGGGCCAGCCGCATCGTCACGCAGCTCAGCGGCCCCGTGACCACGGCGCGCAGCGATGTTGATCTGGTCGTCACCGAACATGGCGTGGCCGAACTGCGCGGACGCAGCCTGCGCCAGCGCATGCGCGCCATGATCGCCATCGCCGACCCCTCGCAGCGCGAAGCCCTCGAGCGCGCTGCCCATCCCCTCACCAAGGAGTCCGGCGCATGACCGCCACCGCATCCTCTTCGCTCCCCCTCGCGGGCATCAAGGTCGTCGACCTGACCTCGGTCATCATGGGCCCCTACTGCACGCAGATCCTGGCCGACATGGGTGCCGAAGTCATCAAGGTCGAAAGCCCGGGCGGCGACACGCTGCGCGCCATTCCCCCTGCGCGCACACGCGGCAGCAGCGCGCTCTACCGCTGGCTCAACCGCGGCAAGCGCAGCCTGGCGCTGAACCTCAAGGACGCCGAGGCCAAGACACTGCTGCTGCAGCTCGTGGCCGATGCCGATGTGCTAATCCACTCCATGCGCCCCCAGGCCATGGCCGCACTGGGGCTCGACTACGCCCAGGTGCAGGCGCACAACCCCAAGCTGGTGTACTGCAACCTGCTGGGCTTTGGCCGGGGCGGCCGCTACTTTGGCCAGGCCGCCTACGACGACACCATCCAGGCCGCCAGCGGCATGGCCATGCTCCAGTCCGAGCTGGCAGGCCAGCCCCAGTACGTGGCCACGGTGATGGCCGACAAGGTCTGCGGCCTCACGGCCGTCTATGCCGTGACCTCGGCGCTGCTGCAGCGCGAGCGCAATGGCGGCGCGGGCACCGAGGTCGATGTGCCCATGTTCGAGACCATGGCCTCGTTTCTGCTCGTCGAGCACCTCACGGGCGCGCTCTACGACCCGCCGCAGGGCCGCCCTGTCTACCCGCGCGCCATCTCGCGCGAACGCCGCCCCTTTCCGACGGCCGACGGTTTCATCTCCGTGCTGGCCTACAACGACAAGCAATGGGCCGCCTTTGCCGACCTCACGGGCCGCCCGGAACTCAAGGATGACCCGCGCTTTCGCACGTTGCAGGACCGCTCGCGCAACGTGGCCGAGTGGTGCAACACCATCAGCCAAGCCCTGTCGCAGCGCACCACGGCCCAGTGGCTGCCCGCACTCGAAGCCGCCGGCATTCCTGCGGCGCGCGTGAACACCACCGAAGACCTGTTCCTCGACCCGCACCTGCAGGACGTGGGTTTCTTCCAGTCCCTCGACGATGCCCAGGACGGCGCGCTGCGCATGCCGCGCCCGCCCGTGATCTTTGGCCAGCAGCCCGCGCCACTGCGCCCTGCAGGCCCGCCGCTGGGCCAGGACACGCGCGCCCTGCTCCAGGGCCTGGGCCTCAGCGACACCCACATCGATCAACTGTGTGACCGCGGCATCGTGGTCGAACCCACCCTCGCAGAAAGCACCCGATGAACAACGCCGTTCTCTTTGAAGTGAAGGGCCGCACGGCCATCATCACCATCCACCGCCCCGAGCAGCGCAACGCCATCAACGAAGACGTGCGCACAGGCCTGTTCGCGGCCTTCGAGCGTTTCGAGAACGACGACACCCTGCTCTGCGCCGTGCTCACGGGTGCGGGCGACAAGGCCTTCTGCGCGGGCATGGACCTCAAGATGATGTCGGGCATGGCCAACCAGCCGCTGCCGCCCGGCTACCTGCCCATCATTGGCCAGAGCCTGCGCGTGACCAAGCCCACGATCTGCGCCGTGAACGGCGTGGCCACGGCCGGTGGCTGGCTGTTCGCGCAGATGTGCGACCTCTGCGTGGCGTCCGAGCATGCGCGCTTTGGCATCACCGAGGCCAAGGTCGGGCGCGGCATGCCCTGGGCACCGCCACTGATCCACATGCTGCCGCAGCGCTTCTTCATGGAGCTCATGCTCACGGGCGAAATGATCGACGCGCGCCGCGCCATGGAGATCGGCTTCGTGAACCGCGTGGTGCCCCAGGACGAGCTGTTGCCCACGGCCCTGGCCCTGGCCGAAAAGATTGCCGCCAACGCCCCGCTCACGGTGCGCGCAGCGCGCGAAGTGGTCTACCTCTCGACCGAGATGGGCCGCACGGCCGCCCTGCGCGCCGCGGACCACGCCTTCGACCGCGTCTACCGCAGCAAGGATGCCATCGAGGGCCCCACGGCCTTCAAGGAAAAACGCGCCCCCCAATGGCAAGGCGCCTGACGCCAAGCCACCCACAATCATCAGGAGACAAACCATGAACACCATCCAGAAACACCGCCACGCCCGGCGCCTGTTCCTCGCTACGGCCCTGCTCGCCAGCACCCTGGCCGCCCAGGCCCAGGGCCCGGCGGCCCATTCCAAGCCCATCCGCTTCATCGTGCCCTTCGGCCCCGGCAGCGCCGTGGACAGCCAGGGCCGCTACTTCGCCGACCAGCTCGCCAAGGTCCTCAACACCAGCGTGTATGTGGAAAACAAGCCCGGTGTGAATGGTGCCCTGGGCCTGCAGGCCGTCAAGCACGCCCCGGCCGATGGTCTCACCGTGGCCGTGGTCTCGCCCTCGCTCGTGGTCACGCCCATCATGAGCAAGAACGCCAACTACACGGTGGAAGACTTCCGCTCCATCGCCGGCATGTCCAAGGGCCCGATCGGCTTCTTCGTGCGCGCCGACTCGCCCTTCAAGACGCTGGGCGATGCCGTGAACGCCGCCAAGCGCGAGAAGCGCCCCCTGGCCATGGGCACTTACGCGGGCTCCTACCAAATCGGCGCGGCCTGGCTGTCCACGCTGACCAACGTACCCATCACCAACGTGGCCTACCGCGGTGCCTCGCAGGCCGTGACGGACCTCATCGGCGGCAGCCTCGAGACCATGTCGGCCGACTACCTCTCCACCCTGCCGCTGGTACGCGACGGCAAGGTGCGCGCCCTGGCCATCGCCTCGGAAAAGCGCCTGGCCGACATGCCCGACGTGCCCACCGTCCATGAGACCTTCCCGGGCTACATCAACTTCATCTGGATCGGTCTCGTGGTGCGCGCCGATACGCCCCAGCCCATCTTCGACCGCCTCTCGCAGGCCATGGTGCAGGTCATGAACCAGCCCACCACCAAGGACTACCTGGTCAAGCTGGGATGGGAGCCGCTGGGTCATGACGGCGCGGCCATGACGAAGTTTGTGGCCGAAGAGAACAAGCGCTTCAAGGACATCGCCAAGAGCGCCGGCATCGAAGCCCAATAACGCCCGCCACGCCAGGGCCCAGCCACCATGCATGACTTCAGCCACACCACCCCGGCGCTGCGCTTGCACCAGGGGGCACAGGCCCTGCAGCAACTCGGCACGGAACTCGACCGCCCTGGGCTGCACCCGCGCCGTCGTGCTCTGCGGGGCCTCCCTCGCGCGCGACATGCCTTCCATGGAACGCGTGCGCGCAGCCCTGGGATCGCGCTGCGCCGGCATGGCCCCTCTGGTACGCGCCCACAGCCCCTTGCCCGATGTGCAGGAGGCCGCACGCACGCTGCAGCAACTGCGGGCCGAAGCCGCGCCCGCCGCGCAGTTGTGCACGGCCCGTGATACCCACGGCCGCCTGCACAGCCCGCGCCTGCAGGCGCCCAAGCTGCCGCAGTTCGTCATCCCCACCACGCCGACCACGGCCATCGTCAAGGCGGGCAGTGCCATGCTGAACCCGGCCTACGGCGCCCGCATGGCGCTGTTCGACCCCAAGACCCGCGCCCGCGCGGTGTTCATCGACCCCGCCCTGCTGGCCACGCCGCCACACGAATTGGTGCTAAGTGCCGGCCTCAACACCCTGGCCATGGCCATCGAGGGCCTGTGTTCCACGCGCGGTGACCCCATGGCCGACGCTTACCTCATGCATGCGCTGCGCCTCATCGTGGAGCACCTGCCCGCCCTGGCCGATGGCGACAGCGCCGATACGCGCGCCCAGCTCATGATGGCCTCCATCCTCTGCGGCCATGACACAGACTACACGGGCGCCGGCATCGCCATTCCACTGGGCCATGCCATTAGCGCGCGCTTTCATGTAGACAACGGCCTGGCCAATGCCATCGTCATGCCGCATGTGCTGCGCTTCAACGCCCCGGCGGCCCAGCCAGGGCTGCAGAAGATGGGCAGGGCCCTGAACCAGGCGCCCACGCTCGACGCACTGCTGGATGCGCTGCAGACACTTTCGCGCCAGCTGCAGTTGCCCACCCAGTTACGCCAATTGGGCGTGACCCGCGATGCGCTGGGCGCCCTGGCCGAAGTCTGCATGGACGACTGGTTCGTGCGCGACAACCCCCGCCGCGTGCACAACGCGGTCGAACTCGAAACCCTCTTGAGCCAAGCCTGGTAATGCAACGCTACCCCGCCCCCCTGATTCGCAGCCTGTTCTTTGCGCCCGCCAACCGTGCCGACCTGGTGGCCAAGCTGCCGCGCACCGCGGCCGACTGCTACGTCCTCGACCTCGAAGACGGCACACCCGAAGCCGACAAGGCCAACGCACGCCAGCAGCTGACTGCCCACGTGGTGGCCCTGCGCGCTGCCGCAGTGCAAGGCCTGGTGACCGTGCGCGTGAACGAGCCCGCCAGCCCCCACCATGCGACCGACCTGCAGGCCGCCTGGGCCAGCGGCGCCGATGGCGTCGTGGTGCCCAAGCCCGGCAGCGCGGCCGAACTGCAGCCCGCCATCGACGCTGCCCGGCAGGCGGGCCGCCTGGAGGGCACACAGCCCACGGGCTTCCTGCTGGCGGGCCTTGAAACCATGGAAGGCGTGGCCAACGCCCATGCCGTGTGCAGCGCACACCCCATGGTGGCGGCCATGTACTTTGGCGCCGAGGACTTCATCTCTGACATTGGCGGACGCCGCACGCCCAGCGGCACCGAAGTGCTCTACGCGCGCTCGCAAGTCGTGCTGGCCGCGCGGCGCGCGGGCGTCACGGCCATCGACCAGGCCGTGATCGAGATCCGCGATGACGCGCGCTTCCAGGAAGACGCCGAGCGCGGCCGCGACCTAGGCTACGAGGGCAAGATCTGCCTGCTGCCACGCCAGGTGGAGCTGGCCCATGCCGCGTTCTCACCCAGTGCCGAGGAAGTGGACTTTTACCAACGCCTGATCCGCACCTACGAAGAGGCCATGGCCCGGGGTCTGGGCACCATCGACTTCGAGGGCCGCATGGTGGACGGTCCGCTGCTCAAGCGCGCGCAGCAGGTCGTGGCAACAGCAGCCAGGAGCTGAGTCGCAGAAACTGATTTACATACCCGTTCCGCGACCAGCGACTCCATATCGACTCAACGTAGAACACGCTCAACAGGCCTCGCATGCCCCTTCACACAGGACCTACGGATAGCGCAGCAGCTCGTTCAGGGAAATGCGCTTGTGCGCCAGCAGAGGATGCCGCGCTGGCACCGCCACCATAAATGCATCACTCCAGACGGCCGTAGCAACGACTCCATTGCCCACCTCGTCGGACTGCGCGAAACCCACGTCGTACAGGTCATCATGCAGCCCTTGATCTGCTGCGATAGGGCAATCTCAAAAAATCGAAGCTCGACCTCCGGTTCTTCCTGGCGACACAACGCCAGGAGCGCCGGCAAACGCGATGGCATGACTCGTTGACGCCCTGAACTGATACCTGAGCGCTATCGCGCGCTTGCTGCAAGACCGTGAACACGCGGCGCACATGCGCCAGAAGCAATGAACCTGCACAGGTCAGCCGGGTGCTGCGCGTGGCGCGTGCGAACAGCACCACGCAGATTTCCTTGATGGCCCGCGACAGCGGCGACTGCTCAATATGCAGGTTCTCCGCTGCACGGGCGAAATGGAGTTCTTTGGCCACAGCGAGAAAACACCGTAGATGCCGGAGTTCCATCATCTGACCTCATGGCCGATGACAAGCCGCACCGGGCTGGCTGCGCATGGAACGCACATGCAACACGCGCCAATCAGCCTTGCCACATTGGCAGAACCCAAGGAACGGCCTATCGCGCCTTCAAGCCTTGCATCGCCAGCAACTTCTCGCCACCATGCTCGGCGAGCGCTGCCTCCAGTGCCTTCTCGTAGTCGGGCTGTGCACTTTCCAGGCGCGCACGCCCCTTCTTGGTCAGCACCGTATACACCCCGCGTTTGTCGTCCGGGCACAGGTCTCGAATGGTCAGATCGGCGCGCTCCAACCGTTCGACCATCCGAGAGACCGAGCTTTGGTTCAAACGCAGATGGGTGGCTAACTCCTGCATTCGCAGTTCGGAATCCTGAGACCGGGCCAGTATGTCCAGAGCCCGGTATTCGGACAGGCCAATCCCATGTTGGGCTTGTAAGACTCTGCCCAGATCGGCCTCTACGTTGGAGACGATTTGAATGAGCTTGAGCCATGCATCGCTTCTCTTTGACATTGCTGACACGCACTCCTCTTGAACGATGGGCTGTCCATTTTCTCATATGCATGCCCATGCAAGTAACTCAAGAGATTCTGCCCTGCAGCACGCGCACTCGGGATCGGAACGCCAGGAACGGCTGCATGCCCTCTTGCACCGATAACTTGCGTGCGGCGGGAGACTCCCAGACCTGCGGATCGTGGCAAAACAGCGAGTAGGTTCCGCGATAGTCGAACCCGTGTGCTGCCGCTTCGTTCCGATCAACGGCGAAGTACACCTGCTCGATACCCGCATAGAGCGCGCTCAGGTAGCACATGGCGCATGGCTCTCCCGACGCCAGCAGCGTCATGCCGGGAAGATGTGGCATGCCTGTGGTACGGCACGCATCCCGGATGGCCTCGACTTCCGCGTGAGCGGTAGGGTCGTGGTGTTCCCGGACGCGGTTGACGCCGCGCCCGAGAACCGTGCCGTACGTATCGACGACGAAGGCGGTGAAGGGAATTCCGCCGCGGTGAACATGCTCTGCCGAGTAGGCCACGGCGTCCTTCATGCGCTGCGTGAGGCACGCCGTGGGGTCGTCGGCCATCATGCGGGTACTCCGCTTTTGTGGGCGTAGAGCTTGGCGCTGTCCGCGAGCTTCAACCAGACGACGCCGCCAATGATGACCGCCAGCCAGAATGCTTGGGCGAGCGTCAGCGGCTGATCGAGCAACACGCTGCCGAACGCTGCCGCGCCCACTGAGCCAATGCCCGCCCATACGGCGTAGCCAATCCCCACGTCGATGGTTTTCAAGGCTGCACTGAGGAAGTACAGCGTCAGCAGGAAGAACACCCCTGCGGAAATTGACCAACCAAGCACCGTGAAGGCCTGACTACCGCCCACGCTGAGGGCATAGCCAATCTCGAAGGCGCTGGCGAGCAGCAGCATGATCCATGCGCGGCCGTTGCTCTTGTTCGTTTCATTGATAGTCGTCATGTCGGATTCCTTTGTGAAATGAATGAGGTGATGGTCTGTTGCCTTCATGCCGCGCCGCTGAGCCGCAGGCCCACGACGCCGCCGATGACGAGCGTGATTCCAAAGAGCTTGCTCAAGCTCAGACCCTGCCCGAAGAACAAGGCGCCGAAGATGACAATTCCGACGCCGGCAACGGACGTCCAGATGGCGTAGCCAACGCCAACATCGAAGGTCAACAAGGCGAGGCTGAGGAAATAGGTGGCGATCCCCCAGCTGACCAGCGTGGCAGTTGTCCAGCCGAAACGGGTGAAGCCTTTTGCGTTGCCTGCGGAAATGGCCACCGCGATTTCAAAGACCACGGCGATGCCCAGATATAGCCAACTCATGATGAAGTTTCCTTTCCTTGATGTGCCCCAGAGGGCGGTTGGGTGATTAGTTGAGAGATGCGCGTTCAAGCGTGCGGTGATGCCGGCAGCAAATCGCTCGTCTGCTCGCTTTGGAGCTGGTCGATGGCGTGCTTGAGTGCTTCCAGAGGTGGCGTGCCACGGAACACCTGATCGCCAACGACGATGGTGGGAACGGACGTGATCTGCATGTCCTCACGGGCATAGCGCAGCGCCTCCTGGTGACGCTGGGCATAGGTTCCTCTCTCCAATGCCTGGCGGGCTTCGTCGAGGTCAAGGCCAACCTCGGCGGCAAGCCCGATCAGGATTTCCGGCTTGCCAATGTCTTGGTCTTCCTGGAAGAAGGCCCGCATGATGCGCATGGAGTAGACGTGATCCAAGCACCGGTCTTGCGCCATCGCCAGTAGCTCATACGCCTTTGCCGTGCGCGGCTGAGGCGAGATAGAAGGCTGTTGATTTCCACGCAGAAATGACCCACTGACCCCCAGGATTTCCATCTAAATCTGACCCACGTACTAACCCTAGCCTGCTGCTTTGCTGAGCAGCAGGAGACCAGGAGTGATAGACGTGGCAACACTGAGTGTCATCAGGCGCTGGGCCCTGCGAGAGCAGCTGTCCATCCGAGAGATCGCCCGCCGCACGGGCCTCTCGCGCAACACCATCCGCAAGTACCTGCGCGCAGGCGAGGACGAGCCGCACTACCCCAAGCGGGTCAGCCCTTCCAGACTTGATCCCTTTGCCTTGAAGCTCGCCGACTGGCTCAAGACAGAAGCGGGCCGGTCTCGCAAGCAGCGCCTGGTGACCCAGCAGACCACCA
>NZ_JCANUL010000017.1:0-53923 GCF_059568935.1 Diaphorobacter oryzae DSM 22780
ACCAGTTCCGGCACGGCCGCGAACAGGTCTGCCTCCAGCCCGTAGTCCGCCACCGAGAAGATCGGCGCCTCCGGGTCCTTGTTGATCGCCACGATCACCTTGCTGTCCTTCATCCCCGCCAGGTGCTGGATCGCCCCCGAGATGCCGCACGCGATGTACAGCTGCGGCGCCACGATCTTGCCCGTCTGCCCCACCTGCAGGTCGTTCGGCGCGTAGCCCGCGTCCACCGCCGCCCGGCTCGCGCCAATGGCCGCGCCCAGCTTGTCGGCCAGCGGCGTGATCACTTCCTGGAACTTCTCCGCACTGCCCAGCGCACGCCCGCCCGAGACGATGATCTTGGCCGCCGTGAGTTCGGGGCGGTCGCTCTTGGTCACTTCGCGGCCCACGAAGCTGCTCTTGCCGCTGTCGGCCGCCGCAGCCACGGTCTCCACCGCGGCGCTGCCGCCCATGGCGGGCGCGGCGTCAAAGCCGGTGCCGCGCACGGTGATGACCTTGACGGTATCTGCGCTTTGCACGGTGGCGATGGCGTTGCCGGCGTAGATGGGGCGCTCGAAGGTGTCGGGGCTCACCACCTTGGTGATGTCGCTGATCTGCGCCACGTCCAGTTTGGCCGCCACGCGCGGCGCGACGTTCTTGCCGCTGGCGGTGGCCGGGAACAGGATGTGGCTGTAGTTGCCGGCGATGGCCAGCACCTGGGCGGCGAGGTTTTCCGCCAGGCCGTCCTTCAGGGCGGCGCCGTCGGCGTGGATGACTTTGGCGACGCCGGCGATCTGCGCGGCGGCCTGGGCGGCGGCGCCGGCGCCTTCGCCGGCCACCAGCACGTGCACGTCTGCGCCGCATGCGGCGGCCGCGGTGACGGTGTTGAGGGTGGCGGCCTTGAGGCTGGCGTTGTCGTGTTCTGCAATGACGAGTGCGGTCATGTTCTGTTCTCCTTCGTGCCGTGCCTTAGATGACCTTGGCTTCGTTCTTGAGCTTGTCCACCAGGGTGGCCACGTCGGGCACCTTCACGCCGGCGCCGCGCTTGGCCGGCTCAACCACGCTCAGCGTCTTCAGCCGCGGGGCCACGTCAACGCCCAGCTCTTCGGGCTTGACGGTGTCCAGCTGCTTTTTCTTGGCCTTCATGATGTTGGGCAGCGTGACGTAGCGCGGCTCGTTCAGGCGCAGGTCGGTCGTCACCACGGCCGGCAGGGCGAGCTGCACGGTTTCCAGGCCGCCGTCGACTTCGCGGGTGACGCTGGCCTTGCCGTCCGCCACTTCGACCTTGGAGGCGAAGGTGGCCTGGGGCAGGTCTGCCAGCGCGGCCAGCATCTGGCCGGTCTGGTTGGCGTCGTCGTCGATGGCTTGCTTGCCCAGGATGATGAGGCTGGGCTGTTCCTTGTCCACCAGCGCCTTGAGCAGCTTGGCCACGGCCAGGGGCTGCAGTTCGGCATCGGTCTCCACCAGGATGCCGCGGTCCGCGCCAATGGCCATCGCCGTGCGCAGCGTCTCCTGGCACTGCGCCACGCCGCAGCTGACGGCGATGACTTCGGTGGCAATGCCCTTTTCCTTCAGGCGTACGGCCTCTTCGACGGCAATCTCGTCAAAGGGGTTCATGCTCATCTTCACGTTCGCGATGTCTACGCCCGTGTTGTCCGATTTCACTCGGACCTTCACGTTGTAGTCCACCACGCGTTTGACGGGGACAAGAATTTTCATGGTGTGTCGCTTTCAGTGGAAGTTATTTGTCGAACTGGATGTGCGCCTGCCTAGCAACTATCAGCAAGGGCGACACTATGCTGCACGGGCGCCCTTCGATCAGATCGTCGACCGAGAAATCAGCACATCGTCAAACTGGCCGCACTCATGCACAGGCAAGTGCGCGCACGATGCGAGTGGCTACGGAAGGGGCTGCCAGCATTGGTCGTACACGCGGAAAAATGCGTCCCAAATCTGCGCTGCTTGCCATCGCCAAACGCACGGCACGGCTGCCGGACCATTTCGCTTGGATGACCGGCGTGCACAGGGCGTTGGAGGTCTGCCCCATGCCGCCAGGTCAGCGCTGGTGGTCCTCCATGATGAGGTCCGCCCCCTTCTCCGCCACCATCATCACTGCCGCCTGGATATTGCCGGACACCATCTTCGGCATAACCGAGGCATCCACCACACGCAGCCCCGATAAGCCGCGCAGCCTCAGCCGCGAATCGACAACGGCTGCATCGTCCTCGCCCATGCGGCAGGTACCCAGTGGGTGGTAAATGGTCTGCCCGTTCTCCCGCGCAAACGTCAGCCAGTCGGCATCGCTCAGGACCTGCGGCCCCGGACTCATCTCGTGCGAAATGAACTGCGCCATGGCAGGCTGGCCAACGATGTGGCGGGCCAGCTGCATGCTGCGCACGATGCACTGCTGGTCCACCTCGCTGCTGAGGAAGTTCGGCCGGATGGAGGGCCCTTGCAAGGGGTCGGCCGACTTGGCGTGGATGCTGCCGACGGATTCCGGGCGCAGTTGGGCCACGCCGATCGTCATGCCGGGCGCACGGTCGAGAATCCGCTCTGCGGCATTGGCATAGCTGGCATGCACAAAAAAGTACTGGGCGTCGGGCGCGGGCAGCTCCGGGCGTGACTTCACGAAGCCGTGCACCAGGCCCGTTCCCAGCGTCAGGATGCCGGTGCGAAACGCCAGGTACTGCGACACCACCGCCGCCAGCCGCCAGCCTCTCGACATTTCGTTGAGCGTGACCGTGTTCTTCACGCGCCAGTTCATGCGCGTGGCGAAGTGGTCGATGTAGTTCTCCCCCACACCCGGCAAGGCATGCTGCACAGCAATGCCCAACGACTGCAGCAGCGTCGGCTGACCGATGCCCGACAGCTCCAGGATCTGGGGCGTCTGCACCGCACCCGCCGCCATGATGACCTCGGCGTGCGCCCGCACGCTGACCTCCTGGCCATAGCGTCGGTAAGTGATGCCCACACACCGCCGGCCCGCCAGGTCCACGCGCAGCACATGCGCATCGGTCACAATCGTCAGGTTGGAGCGCTGCCGCGCAGGCTTGAGGTAGGCGTCGTACGCACTCCAACGACGCCCGCCATGCTGGTTCACCTGGTAGTAGCCAAACCCCTCCTGTTCGGGTGCGTTGTAATCGTCGTTCAACCGCTGGCCGCCCTGAACGGCCGCCTGCATGAAGGCATCGGCGATCGGGAACCGCTCCTGGACCTGCTCCAGATGCACCGGGCCGCTCTTGCCCCGGGTGCTGCCACCTTGTGGATAGCACTCGAGCTTGCGGAAGTAAGGCTCGACGTCCTGAGCACCCCAGCCCTTGGCGCCGGCATCGCGCCAGGCGTCATAGTCCTGCGCCTGCCCGCGCACGTAGATCATGCCGTTGATCAGCGTCGAGCCTCCCAGGCCCCGGCCGCGCGGCACCGAAATGACCCGGCCCTTGGTGTTCTCTTCGGCTTCGGTCTTGAAGAGCCAGTTGTACTTGCGGTTGGTCAGCAGCTTGCTGAACCCCGCAGGGATCTGGATCCACGGGCTGCGCGGTTCCCCGCCCGCCTCGACGAGCAAAACGCGGTGCTTGCCCGAGGCCGTCAGCCGATTCGCGAGCACGCAGCCCGCCGTGCCTCCGCCCACGATGACGTAGTCATAGGTGTCCATGGTGCTTCTCAGGAATTCAGATGGGGTGTGAGGACCTTGCCGGGGTTCAGCAGGCCGGCCGGATCGAGGGCGCGCTTGATGCGCTGGGCTAGTTGCAGTTCGGCGGCGGCGCGGCAGCGCGCGAGTTCGCTCACGCGGTACTGGCCTATGCCGTGCTCGGCCGAAATGCTGCCCGCGTGCGCGACCACCAGGTCGTGCACCCGGGCATTCAAGTCCGTCGCATCCAAGCCCGGCGGGATGATCACGTTGTAGTGGATGTTGCCGTCGCCGGCATGGCCGAAGGCATTGACCCGGGCGCCGGGGTAATGCTGCTGCACCATGGCATCGGCTTGCTGCAGGAAATCCGCGATCGCCGAAATCGGCACCGACACATCGTGCTTGAGCGAACGCCCTTCCCGGCTTTCCGCCTCGGAAATCGATTCGCGCAGCGCCCACAATTCGGCAGCCTGTCGCTCGGACTCCGCGACCACGCCATCGGTGGCGTCGCCACTCTCCAGCAGGGCGCCCAGTAGTTCCTCGGTCGCGTCACGCAGGCCTGGCAGAGAAGAACTCGCCTCCAGCAACAGGTACCAGTCCGATGCGCCCAGCGGTGCCTTCAGCTGCTGGTGACGCTGCACCAGCTCCAACGCCGCACCGGACATCAGCTCGAACCCGGTCAGGGTATCGCCGATGGCTTGCCGGGTGGCACGCAGCACCTCCAGCGCCTGAGCGGCGGTCGGCACCGCCAGCAGGGCCGTGACGCGGTGCGCGGGCATGGGCGTGAGCTGGAGCACGGCGGCGGTGACGATGCCTAGCGTTCCCTCGGTGCCGATGAACCATTGCTTCCAGTCATAGCCGGCGTTGTCCTTGCGCAGCCGGCGCAGGCCGCTGACGATCTGGCCGTCGGCGGTCACAACCTCCAGGCCCAGCACGCGGCTGCGCGCCATGCCGTAGCGCACGACGTCGGTACCGCCGGCGTTGGTGGAGATCACGCCACCGATGCGTGCCGATCCCTCGGCCGCCAGGCTGATCGGCAGCAGCAGGCCTTGCTCCGCGGCGGCCTCCTGGGCCACCTGCAGAATGCAGCCAGCCTCCACCTCCAGGGTTTCGCCCACCACGTCGAGGTGGCGTATGGCGTTCATGCGCGCCAGGGACAGAACGACCTGCCGCCCGCTGGCGTCCGGCGTGGCACCGCCGGACAGGCCGGTATTGCCGCCGTACGGCACCACGGGCACGCTGGCCTGGGCGCACAGACGCACCACCTGGGCCACTTCCGCGGTGCTGCGGGGCAGCACCGCGCACAGGGGAACGCCGTGGAACATGTGGCGCCAGTCATGGCTGTAGGGGGCGAGATCGGCGGCATCGGTGACAACGCCGCGCTCGCCCACTACATCGCGCAACCGCGCCAGGAATTCGGCTTCAACCATATTCAGGCTCCGCCCGTCGGCATTGCGCCGCTCATGAATGCCGCCATCAGCTCGATCTGGCTGGCCAGCATGGGGGCGCCGAAGTGGATGCGGCAGCCCTTGGCCTGGGCGGCCATCAGCAGCGGCGTCTCGGCTGGTTGCATGATGATCTCCGCGACGACTTGGTGCGGCTCCAAGCGGTCCGCATCCAGCGGCAGCGCATCGCTGGTGCCAAGGCCCAGGGAAGTGGCATTGACAACCAGGTCGTGACCAGCCGGATCCTCGCTGCCAACGGCCATGGTCAGCGATGGATGACGGCTCGCAATGCGATCAATCAGTTGCTGCGCCTTGTAAGCCGTGCGGTTGGCAATGGTCAGGCGGCTCACGCCAGCGCTGGCAAGCGCGAACGCGATCGCCGATGCGGCGCCTCCAGCACCGGCCAGATAGGCGCTGCGCCCGGCCGGGTCCAGGCCCTGGCTGCGCAGTCCGGCGACGAAGCCCTCGCCGTCCAGCATGCCGCCACTCAGGCGGCCATCGGCCGTGCGATGCACCACGTTCACCGCCCCGATCAGGCGTGCCTCGGGCGTCACCTCGTCGCACAGGGCGACGATGGCCGTCTTGTGCGGAACGGTGACAACGAAGCCACCCAGGTTCTGCATCGCCCGCAGGCCTTGCACCGCCTGCGCCAACCCCTCGGGCTTCACATGCAGGGGCACCATGACGCCGTCGGTCTGGCGCTCGGTGAACAGCTGGTTGATGCGCTGCGGCGTTTTGACGTGGTGGATGGGGTCGGCCAGGATGCCAAAGATCCGCGTGCTGCCGGTGATGTCTCGCATGATGTCAGGCCTGGGTGTAAGAGGTCTTGGTAGCGGTGTAGAACTCGCGCGCATACGTTCCCTGCTCGCGCGAGCCGTAGCTGGAGGCCTTGCGACCGCCAAACGGGGCGTGGTAGTCCACGCCCGCCGTAGGCACGTTCACCATCACCATGCCGGCCGTCGAGCGACGCTTGAAGTCGGTGGCATGCTTCAACGAGGTGGTGCAGATGCCTGAGGACAAGCCGAACGGTGTGTCGTTGGCGGTAGCCAGGGCTTCCTCGTAGTCCCTGACGCGGATGACCGTGGCCACCGGGCCGAAGATCTCCTCGCGGTTCACGCGCATGGCGTTGTGCGTTTCGGTGATCAGGGCCGGTGAGAGGTAGTAGCCCGGCGTGGCGCGTTGCAGCAGTTCCCCGCCCGCCACCAGGCGCCCCCCCTCCTGCTGAGCCAGATCGATATAGAAACGATCCTGGTCCAGCTGGTCCTGCGACACCACGGGGCCAATGTCCGTGCCTGCCTCCAGTGCGTTTCCGACCTGGAGCGCCGCCATGCGTTCGGCCAGCGCTGCGACGAAACGGTCGTGAATCCCCTCCTGCACGATCAGGCGGCTGGATGCCGTGCAGCGCTGGCCTGTGGAATAGAAGCTGCCTTGCAAGGCCACCGTGACGGCGATGTCCAGATCCGAGTCATCGAGGACGATCAGCGGGTTCTTGCCGCCCATTTCAAGCTGCACCTTGGCCCCGCGCTCCATACAGGCCAGTCCGACACTGCGGCCCGTGCCGGTTGATCCTGTGAAGCTGAGCGCACGCACCTTGTGCGAGCTCGCCAGGGTCTGCCCCACCTTGGAGCCAGGCCCCATCACCAAATTGAAGATGCCAGGAGGCAGCTGACCGGCCCGCACGATGATTTCCGACAGCGCCCAGGCGCTGCCCGGCACCAGGTCGGCCGGCTTGAACACAACGGCGTTGCCGTAGGCCAGCGCCGGGGCGATCTTCCAGGCCGGAATGGCGATCGGGAAATTCCAGGGGGAGATGATGCCCACGACGCCCTCGGGCTCGCGCGTCACCTCGACCTCGACGCCGGGCCGGATGGAGGGCAGCTTCTCGCCGCCCAGCCGCAGCGCTTCGGCCGCAAAGAACTTGAAAACGCGCCCGGCGCGCACCACCTCGCCAACGCCCTCGACCAGCGTCTTGCCCTGCTCGCGCGAGAGCAGCCGGCCCAGTTCGTCCCGGCGCGCCAGGATCTCCGAACCTATGCGGTCCAGGGCATCCGCGCGTTGCTCGGCCGTGCACCCGGCCCAGACCCGCTGCGCGTCGAATGCCGCGTCAATGGCGATCTGGGTCTGCCGTGCGTCGGCTCGGACGTATTCACCCACGACATCGCGGGTGTCCGACGGGTTGATGTTGGGCGCGATCGAGGCTCCCTCGGTCCAGGCGCCAGCGATGTAATTGAGATGCGGTGTGGTTTGCATAAGGCGGGTTGGTTGTCGGTGTCAGGTCATGAGCCAGCCGCCGGCCACGTCGATGACCTGGCCGGTGATGAAACTGGCCTGATCCGAAGTGAGGAACAGGCAGGCGTCGGCCACCTCGTCGGGGGTACCCAGACGCCGCAGCGGCGTGACGGCCACGACCGCGTCGTTGGCCGCCTTGGGCGCGCCGGCGACCATGGGGGTATCGATGCGCCCGGGTGCCAGCGCATTCACTGTGATGCCATGCGGCCCGAGCTCACCGGCCATGTGCCGGGTCATGCCGATGAGTGCGGCCTTGGTGGTGCTGTAGTGCGCGGCGACGATGTCGAGGTATGCCTTGCCGGCGACCGACGACATGGACACGATGCGCCCGAACCGGCGCTGCACCATGCCCGGAGCCAGCAAACGCGTGAAGTGGAAGACGCTGTTCAGGTTGACGTCGACCACCTGGCGCCATTCGGCGGGGTCCATCTGCCAGATCGGCGCCGGCAATCCCTGGTGCTTGGGCGATATCCCGGCGTTGTTGACGACGGTGTCCACCGGCCCCAGTACGGCCTGCGCCGCATCGCACGCGGCCTGGCACTGCGCAAAGTTGCCGACATCGGCCTGCGCAAAGTGCACTCGGCCGCCCTCCTGGCGCAGGCGCGCCGCCAGCGCTTCACCGGCGGCTGCATCGCGGTCCACCAGACAGACGGCAGCGCCCGCTTGCACATAGCGGCTGGCGATCGCCGCGCCTATGCCGCCGCACGCCCCCGTGACCAGCACAGTCCGCCCGGCGTGGTGCGGTGTGTTGTGGCTTGCTTCCATCATGGTCAGAACTTGATGTTGGCCTGCTTGACCAGGGCGGGCCAGCGCTCGCGCTCCAGCTCGATCAGGGCCTTGAGCTCTGCTTCACCGCTCAGCTTCGGTATGGCCCCCAGTTTGCGGATCGACTCCCGGAATGCCTCATTGGCGGACAGGCCGACGATGGCCTTGTCAAGCTTCTCACGCGCGCCCCGCTCCAAGCCAGCAGGCGCCACCAGTGCGAACCAGGCATCGACCACGAAGTCCTTCAGCCCCAGTTCCTGAAGTGTGGGCACGTCGGTCAGCACCGGCACCCGGGCTGCACTGGTCACGGCGATGGCCCGCACCTTGCCGCTCTGAATGAAGGGCAGCACGGACGGCAGGTTGTCAAACAACATGTCCACCTCGCCCCCCAGCACGGCGGTGATGGCCGGTCCGGCGCCCTGGTAGGGCACATGGGACAGGTTCAGGCCGGTGCGGACCTTGAACAGCTCACCCGTCAGATGCGGCCCATTGCCCGTCCCCGTGGAAGCAAAGAAACTGCCTTCTTTCTCCTTCCCCTTGAGATAGTTGATCAGTTCGGCATAGTTCTTCACGGGCATCTTGCTGTTGACAACCAGCACATTAGGCATCGTCGCCAGCAGGCTCAAGGCCGTGAAATCCTTGCGCGAGTCATAGGGAATCTTGGTATACGAGGCGTAGTTGAGCGCCAGGTTGCCAGCACTCCCCAGCCCCAGCGTGTAGCCGTCCGGCGATGCCTTGGCGACCGCATCGGCGCCAATGCCTCCGCCAGCGCCGGGCTTGTTCTCGATGATGACGGCCTGCTTGAGTCCATCCTGCAGTTGCTGGCCCACGAGCCGCGCCAGCAGGTCCGTCGTGCCACCGGGGGGATAGCCGACAACGAGCTTCACCGGTTTGGTGGGGTAGTCCGCCGCCTGGGCCACTGACAGCGGCAGCGCACATCCGAGTGTTGCCAGTGCGGCGATCAGGAAGTTTCGTTTGATCATGATGCTTGTCTCCTTCTGGGTTTTCGTTGGTTTCACTGCTGCTTGAACACCGTCCACAGCTTGCCGACGCCATCATCGGGTGGGCCATCGCCCACCTCGACGACCATGCGATGCAAGGTCGCGTTAAAGCGGAACGGTGGCTTGAAGGCCTCGCTGATCGGCACGCCCGCAAGGCCGCAGGTCAGGCCTGCAGTGGTGCTGTAGGTCCACCACGTCTTGGGCAGGTCAAGCACCGCCATTTGCCGGCCATCGACGCACAACGCCACCTGCCCTGCGTGGCTGCCCGTGCGCTTGAAGTTCAACTCCACAACGGCCGAGTCCGTGGGCAGCGGCGTGCTCATGCGGTAGCCCTGCACCTCGGAATAGAGGTACTCGTACACCAGCTCACCGGCCTGGCAGTACAGGACAAAGCCGGCAAAGCGGCTGCCCCACGAGAAGATGACGCCCTCGGTCTGCGGCACCAGCGCGGACAGTTCCGCACGGATGGTGTAGTCGCGGTCGCTGATTTCCGGCACCATGAAGCGGTCGATGCGCGCCATGTCCGGCTGGAATTCGTAGCGCGACCGCTTGGTGGTCATCAGGAAGTCACGCGCACGTTCAGCCTCGCGGTCATCCAGCGGCAGCACGCCGAAGCGATTCGCCTGCTGCCACCAGATGTCGACCAGTGACTTGAGCTTGTCGGGATGCTGCGCGGCCAGGTCGTTCGCCTCGGTGAAATCCTCGTTGAGCTTGTACAGTTCCCAGCGGTCATCCACCGCGTAGTCGGCACCCTTGGCATGCTTGACGACGGCCTTCCATCCCTCATGCCACACGGCGCGGTCGCCCAGCAGTTCGAAGTACTGCGTGGTCTTGGCCGTTGGCACGGTCGCGTCGCCAAAGGTATAGCGCATGCTCTGGCCGTGCATGGCCAACTGGTCGATGCCCCGGTAGACGCGCGGCGCCTCGACGCCGATGCAGTCGAGCACGGTGGGCATGACGTCGGTGACGTGGTGGAACTGCGTGCGCACCTCGCCGCGGCTGGCGATGCCGGCAGGCCAATGCATGATCAGCGGCGCGCGGATACCGCCACCGTGCGTGTCCTTCTTGTACCACTTCAGAGGCGTGTTGGAGACCTGCGCCCAACCCATGGGGTAATGGCTGAAGGAGTATTCACCGCCGATGGTGTCGATGCGCGGCAGCATGGCCTCGACCGTCTCCTGCTCATGTGTCATGTGCTTGCGCATGTTGATGGCGCCCAGCGCCCCACCCTCCGGACTCGCACCGTTGTCCGAGATCAGCACGATCATCGTGTTGTCCAGTTGGCCAATCGAGCGCAGGTAGTCGACCAGACGGCCAATCTCTGCATCGGTGTGCTCCAGGAACGCCGCAAAGGTTTCCTGCAGGCGGCAGCCCACGAGCCGCTGATCCTCGGGCACATCCTCCCAATCGACCACGCCCGGATTGCGTGGTGCCATTTCGGCACTCTCCGGCACCACGCCCAGCTCCTTTTGCCGCGCAAAGCGCTCCTCGCGAATCTGATCCCAGCCCCGGTCATAGCGCCCACGGTACTTGCCTATGTAGCTGTCCGGCACCTGGTGCGGCCAGTGGCAGGCACCAAAAGCCAGGTAGCTGAAGAATGGACGTCCGTTGGTGGACGTGACGTGGTCGCGGATCTGTCCGATCGTGCGATCGACCAGGTCGGTAGACAGGTGATAGTCCTCGCGGGACTCGAAGTGGAAGGGGTGGTTGTCTTCGTACAGCTCCGGGTTCCACTGGTCGATCAACGCGCCGTGAAAGCCATACCAACGCGAGAAGCCCCGCCCCAGCGGCCAATCGTTGTGGGGACCAGCAGCGCCGTAATCCGCCAGATTGGTCAAATGCCACTTGCCGCTGGCATAGCAGCCGTAGGCATGCTCACCCAGCACCTCGGCCAGGGTGGCGGCCTTTGGGGTGATGCGCCCCTGGTACGCCGGAAAGCCATTGGCCCATTCGGAAATGATGCCCACGCCGACGGAGTGCGCGTTGCGCCCGGTCAGCAAGCAGGCCCGCGTGGGCGAGCACATGGCGGTCACATTGAAATTGCTGTAACGCAAACCGCCGCCAGCCAGCGCGTCGATGTTG
This sequence comes from Diaphorobacter oryzae DSM 22780, assembly GCF_059568935.1. NCBI lineage: Bacteria > Pseudomonadati > Pseudomonadota > Betaproteobacteria > Burkholderiales > Comamonadaceae > Diaphorobacter > Diaphorobacter oryzae. Next base: position 11,187 of record NZ_JCANUL010000017.1, read on the forward strand.
GGCGTGTGGATTTCGGAGCCGTAGCACCCCAGGTCGGAAAACCCCACATCGTCCAGCACCAGGAAGACCACGTTCGGGGCATTCGGTGGCGCTTTCTGTTGTGCGGGCCAGTGGGGCACCGAGTCCTTGTAGGTCTTACCGATCTTGCCTTCGAACTGTTCGTTCAGGCTCTGCTGCTGAGGCTTTTCCATGCGTATCTCCTAAGTCTTTCTCGACGCTGCAGCGAGTCTATTGATCCGTACCATTTATGCAGTGGTACAGTTCCATGCAACAGTAGACGTTCCCAAAAAAGCATGAGCAACCACGCTCTTCCGCTGGCTGAGCGCATCGCCACCGACATCAAGCGCCAGATCGCACTGGGCCAGTTGCTGCCCGGCAGCAGCCTGGCGTCGCTTCGCGACCAGGCTCAAGCCTGCGGCGCCGCGAAGAACACCGTCGTCAAGGCCTACGAGATGCTTGTGGCCGAAGGGTTTATCGAGCCACGCCGAGGTTCCGGCTTCTATGTGGCGGGCCGAGATCCACGCCTGCGCGTGACGGACGGATGGGCTCCGGCACTCGACCTGGCGCTGAGTGCAGTGGGCATTGAACGGCACGAGATGGACGTCGTCCACGGTAAGCCATCCCTGGGTGAGGGCCTTCCGCCCTCGGCCTGGCTTGAGGGTTGCCGGCTCGACCGCTACATGCAGAAAATCGGCCGCAGCGGCCTGGGCACGGTCTTTCGCTACGGCGACCCTGCAGGCTACCTGCCGCTGCGCAAGAACATCGCCGCCCGCCTGCAGGGCTTCGGCATGACGGTTACCCCGTCGCAAATCGTGCTCACCCAAGGCGCCTACCAAGCCGTTGACTTGGTTATCCGGCATCTGGTCCGCCCAGGCGACCATGTACTGGTCGACGATCCGGGCTTCTACCCGACCTTCAACAAACTGCGGCTACAGGGCGCGCAGATTCACGGCGTGCCCCGTACTCCCGAAGGCCCCGACATCGGCGTGCTTTCCCTGCTGCTGAAGCAGTACAAGCCGCGCCTTTTTTTTACGCAATCCTGCGGGCACAACCCAACGGGCAGCGACATGACGGGCCCAATGGTGCAGGAGCTGACCGAACTGGCACAGCGGCACGGCCTTGTCATGGTGGACGACGACGCTCTTGCTGATTTCGCACCGCCACGCACCCCGCGCATTGGAGGGGGCGACCAGCTCGAGCAGTCCATCTATGTTGGCAGCTTCTCCAAGTCACTGTCGAGCGTGGTCCGCGTCGGCTTTCTGGCATGCAGGCCTGAGCTTGCGCGCGAACTCACGCAAGTCAAAACCATCGTCAGCCTCAACAGCTCCCTCTACGCCGAGCGCACGGTCGACGCGGTCATCACCGAAGGGCGCTTTCGCAAGCACGCTCTGGCCCTGCGCGCCAAGACACGCAATGCCACGCGCGCCGCACTGTCGCTGTTTGACGCCAACGGTATCGAAGCCTTCACCCGGCCAGAGCAAAGCCTGTACCTGTGGGCACGGCTGCCTGGAGTGGAGGATTCGCTGCCCTTCGCCCGCCAAATGTTTGCGCACGGCGTTGCAATGGCACCGGGCGCCATCTTCAAACCTGACCCGACGTCGCGCACTCCCTGGTTCCGCTTCAACGTCGGATTTCTGGGCCCGGAATCGGCGATCAGCCAAGTCATCGCCGCAGCTTCATCGCATCGCCGTGGCGCACTCAGGGCTGGATCATGATTTCATCGACATAGCGCCCTTGGCGCAGCAGTGAAACCATGGCCTTCATCGGCGGGTCTATGTGCGTGAAAAAGGCCTTGTAACCGGCACACAGGTAGTTCAGTCCAGGCGCGCCGTCGGGTGTTTCGATGAACCGATTGCGCGGGCACTCCCCATAGCATGCAAAGAGCACTGGACACTGTTTGCAGTACTGCGGGAGCGTATCGAACTTTGCATTGCCAAAGCGGCGCTGCTTCTCCGAAGCCACCAGTGTCGCCAGCGGTGTGTCCTTGATATTGCCCAGCCGGTGCTGCGGCTCCACGAAATGGTCGCAGGAATACACGTCTCCGTTGTGCTCCAGCGCCAGAGAGGCGCCACATGTCGGCGCAACAACGCAGCTGTTGTGCTGGCCCAGCCAGCTTCCCAGCGCCACGTCGAACGTCGTCACATACACCTGCCCCACATCGCGCTGCACCCATTCGTCAAAGATGGCGATCAGGAAGCTGCCGAACTTCTCGGCGGGCACCGATCTGGCTGTCACGCGCGAGCCCTCCTGGCGGTACAAGGGCCTGTCCTTGCCCTTCAGGCCGCCCCAGCCTTGGTTGGCCAGCACGATCGTCTGCTCGGTCGCGCGCTCTACGATCGGGATGAGCTGGATGTACTGCGCCTTGAGCTCATCGCGGAAGAACCGATAGACCTCCAGCGGGTGGTCCGCATTGCCGGCATGCACCGTGCACAGGACATTGGTTTCGACGCCATGCCGCCGCAGGCAGTTCCACCCCTGCAGCACCTGCTCGAACGAGCCCCGCCCCTTCCGATCCACGCGGTAGAGATCGTGCATGGACGGCGGCCCATCGAAGCTGACGCCGACCAGAAAATTGTGCTGCCGAAAGAAGCTCGCCCACTCGTCATCCACCAGCGTCGCGTTGGTCTGCATGGTGTGCAGAATCTGCTGATCCACCCGGCGGTACTTCTCGGCCAGCTCTACCGAGCGCCGGTAGAAATCGAGACCACGCAGCATGGGCTCGCCCCCCTGCCATGAGATTTCAACCTGCGGCCCACCCGAAGACTCCAACAGTTGCCGGATGTAGGTTTCCAGCGTCGCATCGTCCATGAAATAGCTGTCATCGGGGTACAGGTTTTCCTTGGACAGGAAGAAGCAGTAGGTGCAGCCCAGGTTGCAAGCCGCTCCTGCCGGCTTGGCAAGAAGGTGATAGTGCTGCTGTTGTGCTTGCATGAGGTACTCCGAAGTGGTTTACGGCCTGTGCGCCGACGGCCTGGAGAGGAGGTACGCACTCATGCGCGGCGCAGGCCCAGGCATGGCAACCTGACGGATGAAATTCTATGAACACGCGCTCAACGGCAACGGTACAGTTCCGCGAAACAGTACGCGCCCCCTCCCGACACCAGCATCTCATGGCAGAGTCATTCGGAGCCTTCTGTAGCCGACGGGCCTTACAGAGTTCGGCGCAATGCGTCAGCCACAGCCGTACATTGCGAACTCCCTTGGGGCCGCATCAGCTCTGCCCCCTGCACCGGAACGAAAGTCAGGCGGCACTCGGCGCAAAGCTCCAATGCGCTTTACAGATGGCACTCCCCCGCCACGTAGGCCTTGCGCCAGCGGGTGATCTTCACCTCCTTGAACAACTGCGCCGCGTAAAACGGATCTGCTGCGATGAACGCCTGCGCCTCTTCGCGCGTTCCCACATCCAGCACATACAGCCCACCGCCTTGGTCAGACCCGTCGTCGTTCAACTTGGCACCGCAGGCAAGCAGGAGGGCCTTGTGGGCCTCCAGATACCGCAGGTGTTCCGCGCGATGCTCCATGCGAAGGGCAAGGCTGTTGGGCTTGTCAAATGTTTCAACGATGTAGGGCATATCAAACCGTGGCGATAGGAGTTACAGGCGATCCGACAGCACCCGGCAGCCGTAGCGGAGGTGCGGTCAGCAAGAACGAATGGCGATGATGGGCACGCAGCCAGTCGGCCAGCTCGGTGAGGTACCACAGTTCCCCCAGCGGCAGTCCAAGCTTGAACATGCAATGGTGGTGCAAAGGCAGGATGTGGCAGCAGTTGGGCCCAATCTTGGCGGGATGCTCCTCCACGGCGTAGTTGTCCGCAGCGATGGCGGCGATCTTGGACTCGGTCACCCACGCATGGATTCGCTCGTCGTTCCCGTCCAGTACCGCGCACATGTGGTGCGCCAGATGCGGATCGGGGTTCTTGTTCATCTCCAGCAGCCGCTGTGCAAAATTCGTGCGCAACAGCACGATGTCCCCCTGGCGGATCTCGATTTGATCTTTCTCGATCACCGCCATGAGGTCGTCGTAACCGACCAAACGGAAGTCATCCCCAAAGTGGTGGAACAGATCGATCACCACGCCGCGCCCCTGCACGCCCTGGGCCGCGATCACGGAGACATCCAGTGCCTTGGCATGGCTGGAAGTCAACCCCGTGCGCCGCTCCTTGAAGCATCCAGACTCTTCGAAGTCCATAAGCCCCAGGATGTCGATGTTGGGCCGAAAGCCGTTGTAGTACACGCGTTCGGCATGGCCATCGGCATCGGCATCGAACAGCGCTCCCGCATGCGCCAGGCCATCCCATTGCGTGGAGTACTGAAGGTACATGGTGACCTTGTCGTCGCTCAGCACATCCATGGCCCCCGGATAGAACTTCCCGATGGGGAAGTTCGTGTAAAGCATGCCTTGCTTTTCCGTAGGCTCCAGCATGGGGGGATGGCGCCGCTCGTTCAGCACATTGCCTCCCGGTACGTCCAGGGGCAGGGAGAGACAGAAGGTCTTGCCGACCCGCACTTCCGCAACCGCGCTGCGCACGGCCTCGCTTGTCAGATAGTTCAGCGTGCCCAGTTGATCATCCGCACCAAAATCCCCCCAATTCGAGCCTTCAGGCCTTTTCTTCCAACGCATTCCCGCTCCTTCTTAGATAGCACTTCACAAGGTGTTGCCCCTTCAACTTTATCGCATATAGAATAGATTTGTCATGGACGTGAAAACCGCATCGAGAGTTCTGGACGTATTCAACCTCTTCGCCGACGAGCGCAGACCGCTGACGTACAGCGAGATTTCCCGTCTGCTGGAGATCCCCCTGTCCAGTTGCCATGGCCTGCTCAAGACGATGGTCGGCCACGGCTTCCTCTATGACTTCGGCTCCCGGCAGGGCTACTACCCCACGCAACGGCTCCTGCACATCGCCACCACGATTTGCAGCGCAGACCCCTTGATCAACTACTTCACTCCGGTGCTGCAAAGGCTCAGAAACACGACCGAAGAAACAGCGATCCTGGCCAAGCTGGCAGAAAGCCGCGTCGTGTACCTCAACACCGTCGAGTCCAAGAAAACCATCCGATACAGCCATGAGGTCGGCGGCTTCAAGCTGATCAACGCCACCTCGACAGGCAAGGCGCTGTTCGAGGTCATGACCGATGCCGCCCGGAAGTCCCTCATGACGGCCCTGGAGCGGGACTACCAGCTTCCCACCGAGCGAACGATCAGGACCGCCGAAGCCTTCCTGGCCGACATCGCGTGCGGCACCCAGCGCGGCTGGCAGTCGTCCTACGGCGAGAACGTGGACGACGTGATGTCCATCGCCAAGGGATTTCTGATCAACGGCGAACCGTACTGCCTAGCAGTCGCCGGCCCCCTGGAGCGGATGCGCGCCAACGAGCAATCGATGGGTGCAGTGCTCATCAAGGTCGTCGGCACCTTACCCAAAAACATCACCGGAAATTAACCACAAAGGAGATCATCTTGTTCAAGAAAACCGCGCTCTACGCAGGCATTGCCGCCCTGGCATGCACCGCCCATCTCGCTTTTGCCCAGGACTACCCGACGAAGAGCATCCGCACCATTCTTCCGTTTGCGGCAGGCGGGCCTACCGATGCGATTGGCCGGGTCATCGCCAATCAGATGAGCGCGGATCTTGGACAGGCCATCTACATCGAAACCAAGCCGGGCGCCAGCGGCACGCTGGGTGCGGCCGAAGTGGCGCGCGCCAAGGCAGACGGCTACACGCTGCTGATGAACGCCTCCGTCCAGGTGATCTATCCGGGCATGTTCAAGGCCCTGCCATTCGACCCGATCAAGGACTTCGAGTTTGTCGGCGTGCTGGGCACCGTTCCCATGGTGGCCGTGGTGCCCCCGAACTCCCGGTTCAAGAAGTTCAGCGACGTCGTCAAGGCCGCGAAGGAGGAGCCCAAGAGCATCAGCTACGCGTCTCCCGGTGTCGCCACCATCCCGCACCTCGTGGGCGAACTGGTGTCGCTGGAAGCCAAGGCACCCATGACCCATGTGGGCTACAGGGGCACCGCCCCGGCCTTGACCGATATTGGCGGCGGCCATGTGGACCTGTTCTATGCACCGCTGGCTCCCGCCATGCCCTTGATCAAGTCCGGCAAGATCAAGGCACTGGCGGTCACGACCAAGGACCGCATCGCGGACCTGCCGGACGTGCCCAGCATTTCCTCGGAACTGGGCCTTGGCGGGTTAGATGTCGTGACCTGGTATGGACTCTGGGCCCCCAAGGGCACGCCCAAGCCAATCCTGGAAAGGCTCAACCAGGCGCTGCTCAAGGCATCCAAGGCGGAAAAGGTCATGGAAACGCTCAAGGCACAGGGCACCATCTCCAGCTCGATGAACCTTGAACAAGCCAACAAGTTTGCGCTGGAAGAAAACAAGAAGTGGGTCGGCGTGATGAAGGCCGCCAACATCCAGCCAGAGTAACGCCTTCAGGCAAGGGGCCACAGCCGCGCCGGCTCTCGCGGCCCCACTTCTTGCCTCCGTGCAACAGCATGTGCCTGCACCGTCGGACGGTGCGGGTCCTGCGGATCAGGGCGTGTGCAGGGCTGCACCCCGCATCGCTTGCGCCAGCGCGTCGTGGCCTTGCGCTTCAAGACCGCGAATGGCGCCCTCGCGGTCCTGCGGCCGGTGGTGCTGGTTCAGCTTGCGCTTGCCTTCCAGGCGGGTAATTCGTACCTCGATGCCGACGATGTTGCGCACCTGCTCGGCCAGGAAGTCGGCCGGCGCGTCGCCCATCTTCCAGGGCCTGGGCTGATCCGCCTCATGCTGGCGGGTCAGCCTGGCCACGGCGCCGCGCACGAAACGCGCGTCATCATGGACATGGATGGTTCCATGGGCATGGACCACCTCGTAGCCCCAGGTGGGCACGCGCCTGTGCGTCTCCTGCTTGCCCGGGTACCAGTTGGGCGAGAGATAACCCTGGGCGCCGCGGAACACCACCAGAACCTCGTCGCCGTCGCACGCCTCGCGCCACAGAGGATTGGCCCGCGCGACATGGGCAACAAGCACCCCGGCGCTGCCCCGATCCGCATCCAGCAGCATCGGCAGGTGGTTGGCATCCAGCCCCGCGGCGGTTGTCGTCACCAGCATCCCCAGGGCGTTCTCGCGGACGATGCGGTGCAGTTCCTCCAACCGCGGTTCGGCGAAATGCGGGGGAATGTACATAGGGCAGCCCTTTCCAATGCAAGCGCCGGAAGGCTCCGGCGAACGGTGCCACTGTGCGCCATCATCGGCAGGAAGAAAATATCCAGTTCCAGACAAAATCACCAGACCAGTTCACGCCATGCCCGCCCACCAGCACGGCCGCTCCCACCGCAGCCGCACGCTCTATGACGAAATCCGCGCCCGCATCGCCGACGGTACCTACGCCGCGGGCGCCGCGCTGCCATCGACACGCGCCATGGCCGCCGAGCGGGGCCTGTCCCGGGCCACCGTCACCCTGGTGTACGAACAACTGGCCGCCGACGGCTTCATCGAAACCCGCACGGGCGCGGCCAGCCGGGTGGCCACCGGCGCCGCGCCACTGGCACATGCAGCAACGCCCGAACGCGGCTGCCACGGAGGCGCGGCCGGCAACCCGCCCGCCGGACGGCTCTCGGCCTTCGGCAACCGCGTGGCCGCCATGGGCCTGCAGGATTCGGCGGTCACCACGCCCGGGGAGATCGACTTCGTCTACGGCCCGCTGGCCGGCAGCGACTTCCCGACACTGGCCTGGGCCAAGGCGCTGCGGGCCGTGGAGCGCCAGCGCAGCCAGCGCCTGGAATACGAAGACCCGCGCGGCACCCTCGCCCTTCGCAGGGCACTCCAGACCCACCTGAGCCAGACCCGGGGACTGTCCTGCACGGTGGAGCAGATCATGATCGTCAACGGCTCGCAGCAGGCGCTGGACCTGTGCGCCCGCCTGCTCATCGACCCCGGCGATCGGGTTGCCATCGAAAACCCCGGCTATCGCATGGCGCACCACGCCTTCATGGCCTACGGTGCACAGCTGGCATGCATCGACGTGGACGAACACGGCCTGCAGACCGAACAGCTCGCAGCTCTCGGGCCCACGCAGCTGCTCTACGTCACGCCCACCCACCAGTTCCCCCTGGGGTCGTTCCTGCCCATCGCCCGCAGGCGGCAGCTGCTGGCCTGGGCGGCCGAACGGGGCGCCTGGATCATCGAGGACGACTACGACAGCGAATACCGCTACGCCGTCCGCCCCGAGGCCACCCTGCAGTCGCTGGACACCCACGGCCGCGTGATCCACGTGGGCACCTTCTCCAAGACACTGTCGCCGCAGCTGCGGCTGGGCTACATGGTGCTTCCGCCCGACCAGATCGACACCTTCACAGCGGCCAAGCGGCTGACCGACCGCCACGCCGCCACCGGCGTGCAGCGCGCACTGGCCCGCATGCTGGAGGACGGCAGCTACGTCCGCCATGTGCGCCGCATACGCCGCCACCAGCAGGCGCGCCAGAAAGCCCTGGTGAGCGCCCTGAACCGGCATCTGGGAGACCAGGTACAGATTCAGGGCACGGCCAGCGGCCTGCATGTGGTGGTGTGGTGCCTGTCCCTGCCGGCCAGCCAGGAGCCGGCGCTGATCCAGGCCGCCCGCCAGCGCGGCGTGCGCGTGTATCCGATCAGCCCAATGTTCCACCCCGGCGCTGCGGAGCCAGTGCGGCACCGGCCCGCCGGCCTGGTCATGGGCTACGCGCTGCTGGACGCAGACGTGATCCCCGAAGGCGTGAAGCGCCTGGGCGCGGCCCTGCGCAGCATTCAGCGCCGCCGCTGACGCCCAGGCCACCGCACGCAGCAGCCGCGGCCACAGCGCCTGTCACCACCGGGGCGTCATGCCCACCCGTGGCGCAAAGCCCAACGCCGCCAGCAGCTTCTCCCGGTTGGCCACCTCCATGCGCGCGTAAAGCTGACGCCGGTGGTAGACCACCGTGTTCGCGCTGATGCCCATGCGCGTTGCGATCTGCGGCTCTGACAGGCCACGGGCCAGCCAGTAGGCCAGCTCATGCTGGCGCTGGGGCAGTGCCAGCGGGCGCAACTGCTCCAGCAAGCGCGCGTCGCTGGACAGGCGGCGCGTCACATGAATGGCCACCGCATCGCCCGCGCCCGCCCTGCCCGTCAAATGCGTGGCGCGCATCGAAAACCGGCCATACGCATTGCGAAAGTCCAGCTGCGGCAGCGGCGCATCCGCCTCCGGCAGAAACAGCCGCTGCACCAGCACCTGCAGGTCGGGCGGCAGCTCGCCGCAGCAGCCGCGCCAGCGCCAGCCGAAGGCCTGCTCCAGCAGTTCTTCCGTGCCCGGCTCAATCCACAAGGGCCGGCCCATGGGCGTCACGACCAGCAGCCCCTGGCCACAGACATCGGCATCCTGCGCATCCCCGTCGGCGGACTGCAGCGCGCGCGCCAGATGCGCCTCCAGCCGCCCCAGCGCGGCGGCATCCGCGCCGGAGAAATGCCGCTCGCCATCGCGGCGGTACAGCCAGAGGATGCCGATGCCCCGCCCATCCCGCGCGCGCAGCGGCAGCTTCATGCCCACCTCGACCTCGCCGGGGCGCAGCACCGCGTTGTAGTAGTCGCTGCGCCGCAGCTCAGACACCGGCACCTTGACCAGGTCATGCTGCATCTGCACGCCCCGCTCGCAGCGCAGCGCCTCGTCGAACAGGCGCGAGCTGCGCTGCATCACCTGCTGCTCGCTGCGCAGCACGCTGGGCTCGAAATACGACGGCATCACGGCGCGCGTGGCCGGGTTCTCCATGTGCATGTCCAGGTCGCCATCGCTGCGCCGGTACAGGTAGCCACCCGAATCGAACCCGATCACCCCCTGCAGCGCGCGCAGCACGGGCGCGATCTGCTGCGGGCCGCCGGCATCCATGCGGGCCATCTGGCGCAGTTGCAACAGGGTGCGGTCAAGGTGACGTTGTGCAGACATGGCGGCCAATCTACCGTGCACGTCACGTTAAACAACCACCCCTGCGGGGTAGGGCGCACGGCGCCGCGCATCCCTAGCCTTGGCGGCTTGTCACACACCGCCCCGATGCGCCCATGCCCCACGTCACACCCGCCCTTCTTGCCGCCGCGCTGCTGGCCGCCGCCTGCGTCATCACCGTCACGGCGCAGGCAGCGCCCTTTGCCGTCACCTACAGCGGCACCGTGGGCAGCTCCACTCTGCCCGGCGTGCAGAGCGGCAACCCGTACAGCATCACCTTCATCATGGACAACGGCAGCGCCACGGCGGCGGGCCAGCGCTGGGGCGACGCCAGCCTCACCTGCGCCATCTGGCGCATCGGCAGCGGCAACCAGCGCAGCGTCTTCACCCAGCCACTGATCGACCCCATCCGCCAGCTAAGCACCTGGGCAGGCGGTGCAGTAGCCAATGCCGACGGCTCTGCGCTGACGGACATGTTCATTGCGGGCTCCAACTTCATCCCCGTGGGCGACTACACCCTGACCGGCCCACTCACCCTGGCTCCGCCGGTGTCGTGGCTGGTAGGCGGAGCCGCCACCGCGATGGAGGACAGCCAGCATGACTTCTTCAACCATGGCCGTCCCGCCAGCGAAGTCATCGACCCGCTGAACTGGGGCCGGCCCGTGGCCGTCACCGGCCCCTGCGACGACACACCGGCCAACGCGCCGCCACCGCCACCCGGCCCCCACAGCGCCACCTCCGTCCCCGCCCTGGGCCTGCCCGCCCTGGCCCTGCTGGGCGCGGGCGCCGCCGGCCTGGGTGCGCTACGGCTGCGCCGTCGCTCCTGAATCAATAGCTTCTCACGCAATTAAATCAAGGCTTCCAGCCCATTTTGACCATGAAATACCGCCCCCACCTCCTGGCCGCCGCGCTGCTGGCCGCAGGCGCCACAGCCCATGCCGCACCCTACGCCATCCGCTACACAGGCACCATCGCCGGCTCCACCATCGCCGGCGTGCAAGACGGCCAGAGCTACGAAGTCACCCTTATCGTGGACAACGGCGGTACCACCGCCGCCAGCCAGCAATGGGGGCGCGAGCACCTGCGCTGCACCCTCTGGCGCATGAACAACCAGCGCGACCGCGAGTTGCGCGTGGATCTGGGCAGCCACCCGCCCAGCACCTACGGCGGCAGCGTGACCACCGCGGCAGACGGCACGCTGACGGGCATGTTCTCCACCCTGGTGAGCAGCGGTCTGGGCGCGGGGCAATACACCTCCACTTCCAACTTTCTGCCGCCCGCCCTCACCTGGCGCATCGGCGGCAACGGCAGCCAGAACGGCCTGTATGCCGGTGGCGGCACGGCCAGCGTCACCACCTTCCGCGACGCCGTTCACGGCGCCCCCAGCGCCCAGCCGGGCGACTGGAGCGCGCCCCGGCGCGTGCAGGGCAGCAGCCCTTGCAGCGACATCCCCGGCCCCACCGTGCCCCGCAACCCGAGCGCCACGCCCGGCGATGCACGGCTGGACGTGAGCTGGCAGCTCCCCATCCTGGTGCCTGGCGACACGCAAGCACGGCGATACGCAGCCGTGGCCAGCCCCTACGGCGGCGGCACCAGTCACTCTTGCCAGGCCAACCACCCAGCCACCACCTGCAGCCTCACCGGGCTGACCAACGGGACGGCCTACCGCGTGTGGGTGATGGCCGCGGGCCCGGACGACGTCGTCCTGGGGCAGTCAGAAAGCGTCACCGCCACGCCCTTCGCCCCCGGCGCACCCGGTGCACCCACAGGCGTGACAGCCACCCCGGGCGACGCCCGCGTCACCCTGCAATGGCAGGCCCCGACCACTGGAGCCGCACCCACCTCGTACCGCGTGGCGGCGACGCCAGGCAATGCAGGCTGCACCGCGCAGGCACCAGCCACCACCTGCACCGTGCCGGGCCTCACCAACGGCACTGGCTACACCTTCACCGTCTACGCCGTCAACGGCGTGGGCGAAAGCGCTGCAGCAGGCGTGGGGCCCATCGTCCCCGCGGCAGGCCAACGCGGTCCAGGCGACGCCACCCCCGTACCCGCCCTGGGCCTGCCTGCCCTGATTTTGCTGGGCGCGGGCGCCGCCGGCCTGGGCGCGCTGCGGTTGCGCCGTCGCTCCTGAATCAATAGCTACTCACGCATCACACAAAAGGCTCAAACCCTGTTTTGACCATGAATTACCGCCCCCACCTCCTGGCCGCCGTGCTGCTGGCCTCTGGCGCCGCAGCCCACGCTGTGCCGTTTGCCATCACCTACCACGGCACCATCGGCCCGCCCGACATCGGTACGTCCGCCATCCCCGGCATCAACGCGGGAGAGCCCTACTACATCACCTACATCGTGGACAACCTGGGCAGCAGCGCCAGCAGCCAGACATGGACGGCCAGTCACCTGACCTGCGTCCTGCTGCGCTTCAACACCGGGGCCACTGCCCGCCTGACGGTGGACCTGGTGGCCGTGCCGCCCGATGTCGTGCAAGCGCAGCTCCAGACAGGCACGGCCGGCACCATCACCGAGATGTTCCAGACCATCGCCGTGAACCCCATACAGGCAGGCCAGTTCAGCGCCACGGGCGTCAGCCTGCAGCCGCCCCTGGCCCTGGAAGCAATCCGACATAGCAGCGTGCTGAACGACGGCGCAGCCCCGTCGCGCCGCAGCGCGACCGACGCGGCAGACGGCGTCAACATGACACCCAGCAGCTGGAGCAGCCCCGTGGCCGTCACTGGCGCATGCGACGACACGCCCCTGGCACCGCTGCCGCCGCCCCCTGGCACGCCCACGGGCGTGACGGCACAGCCCGGCGACGGCCAGGTGACGGTGAGCTGGCGGCCCCCCGCCGGCAGCACCCCGCCCTTGAGCTACACCGTCCACACCTACGACGGCAGCATCCCCAGAAGCTGCACCGTGCACCACCCCACCACCAGCTGCACGGTAACGGGCCTGGCCAACGACCAGCCCTACACCTTCGTGGTGACCGCCGCCGCGCCGCGCAGCCGCCCATCGGCCCCATCCAACCCGGTGACGGCCGCACCCGGCAACAACCCAGGCCCTGGCCCCGGTCCAGGCCCCAGGCCCGGCGGCGTGCAGGCCGTCCCGGCTCTGGGCCTGCCCGCCCTGGCACTGCTGGGTGCGGGTGCGGCCTGTCTGGGCGCGCTGCGGCTGCGCAGGCGCTCCTGAATCAATAGCTTCTTGCGCAATACACAAAAGGCTTTCACACCATTTTGACCATGATTTACCGCCTCCACATCCTGGCCGCCGCGCTGCTGGCCGCCGGCGCCGCAGCCCACGCCGCACCGTTTGCCACCACCTACCACGGCACCATCGGGACGTCCGAGATTCCCGGTATCAACGCGGGAGAGCCCTACTCCATCACCTACATCATGGACAACCAGGGCAGCAGCGCCAGCGGACAGACGTGGACAAGGGCAGACCTGACCTGCGCCGTGCTGCGCTTCAACACTGGTGCCACTGCCCGCCTCACGGTGAGTCTGGTAACGGTGCCGCCCAACAACGTGTTCGGGCAGCTCCAGACTGGCACGACAGGCACCATGACCGAGATGTTCCGGATGATCTCCGTCGCCTCGATACAGGCTGGCCAGTACAGCGCCACGGGCCTCAGCCTGCAACCAGATCTATTCCTTTGGTCGCGCCCCCCCTCAAGCAATCCCGTCATCCTGCGCGACGGCGGCGGCGCAAGCCCCTACCGCCGTGTGACGGATGCCGCCGACGGCGTCAACATGACCCCCGGCAGCTGGAGCAGCCCGGTACAAGTTACCGGCCCGTGCGACGACACGCCCCTGACACCGCTACCCCCACGGCCCGACGCGCCTACGGGTGCGACGGCCCAGGCCGGCAACGAGCAGGTCACGGTGCGCTGGCAAGCGCCCGCGGGTAGCGCAGCGCCCTTGCGCTACACCGTATACGCCACCAACAGTCTGGCCAGTTGCACCGTTGATCACCCCGCCAACAGTTGCACCGTTGCGCCCCTGATCAACGACTTCGCCTACACCTTCGCGGTCACGGCCACCGCACCGGGCAGCCGCCCATCGCTCCCGTCCAACCAGGTAACGGCCACGCCACGCGCGACCCACGGGCTCGGCGACGTTCAAGCCGTACCTGCCCTGGGCCTGCCCGCCCTGGCACTGCTGGGCGCCGGTGCGGCCGTTCTGGGCGCGCTGCGGCTTCGCCGCCGCTCCTGAATCAATAGCTTTTCACGCAATAACCAAAAGGCTCTCAGCCCATTTTGATCATGAAACACCGTACCCACCTCCTGGCCACCGCGCTGCTGGCCGCCGGCGCCGCAGCCCACGCCGCACCGTTTGCCACCACCCACCACGGCACCATCGGCCCATCCAGCATTCCCGGCGCCAACGTCGGTGAGCCCTACTCCATCACGCTCATCATGGACAACCAGGGCAACAGCGCCAACGGGCAGACGTGGACGCAGCAGCAACTGACCTGCGCGCTGTTGCGCTTCAACACCGGGGCCACCGCCAGCCTGACGGTGGACTTGGCAGCAAGCCCACCCGCCCATCTCACCAATGAACTCCAGACCAGCGCGACAGGCGTCATGACTCGGATGTTTGCGGAGCTCGCGGTGTATTACATACAGGCAGGCCAATACAGTGTCACAGGCCTCGCCCTGCAGCCCCCCTTCGCACTACGTGGGGCTTCAGCCGACGACCGCGTGCTGTCGTACGGCGGTGGCGCAAATCCTCTCCTCAGAGTGAGCGACGCCGCTGGCGGAGTCAACATGAGCCCCGGCGGCTGGAGCAGCCCCATCGCCGTTGCCGGCGCGTGCGACGATACACCTCTGGCGCCGCTGCCACAGTCCCCCGGTTCACCCACGGGCGCCACAGCCCAGGCTGGCAACGGGCAGGTAGCAGTGAGCTGGCAAGCGCCCGTGGGCAGTGCCGCCCCCCTGAGCTACACAGCCTACACCTACGGCAACGACGGCTTCGCAAGAGCCTGCACTGTGGACCACCCCGTCACGAGTTGCACCGTGACAGGCCTGGTCAACGACCAGCCCTACACCTTCGTGGTCACGGCCGCCGCGCCGCGCAGCCGCCCATCGGCCCCGTCCAACCAAGTCACGGCCACGCCCCGCGCCACCCCCAACCCCGGCCCTGGCCCTGGCAGCGTGCAGGCCGTCCCGGCCCTGGGCCTGCCCGCCCTGTCACTGCTGGGTGCGGGTGCGGCCGGTCTGGGCGCGATGCGGCTGCGCAGGCGGCGGGCGCCGGGGGGCGGGCAATGAAGCGCACCTACCAGGGCAGTTGCCATTGCGGCGCCGTGCGGTTCGAAGCCGGCATCGACTGGAGCGCGGGCACCCTGCAGTGCAACTGCCCGATCTGCGTCACCACGCGCGCCTGGGGCGTGGTGGTGGCGCCGGGCGCCTTTCGGCTGACGCAGGGGCACCTGGCCCTGTCGGTCTACCGCTTTGGCTCCCGGCAGATGGCGCATTGCTTTTGCCGCCATTGCGGCGTGCACCCGTTCGCCCACGGGCACAGCGCGGCCTTTGGCGGCGCGTTCGACGTGGTGCACGTGAACTGCCTGAACGACCTGCACTGGTCCGAGGCGCTGGCCGCCCCGCTGCACGCCGCCAACGAGTGCCACGCCCACTTCACACACACGCCCGCCAAGACGCGGCATGTATAGGCCCCAGGAAATTCTCAGCATGCTCAAACTCATTACCGCCACCTTCGCCTTTTTTGCCCTGTCCACCATGGCGCTGCTCATCACGGTCACCAGCGCCTGGGCCGCGGGCGGCACCGACCCGGCCACGTTTCGCCTCACCCCCGCGCTGATGGACCGCATGGACAAGGTGGCCGCCGAACTCAAGCACCTGCCGCAGCAAGGCGATGACGACGACGAGGATGACGATGCCCAGTCCGCCGAGGACATCGCCCGCAAGCTCGACGCCCACCCCCAGGTACGCGCCGCGCTGGCGCGCCATGGCCTGAGCAGCCGCGAGTACGCCACCGCCATGCTGGCCGCGCTGCACGCGGGCATGGCGCTGGCCGTGGAGAAGGCCCCGGGCGCGAAGGGCGCGCAAGGTTTTACGCCCGCACAGCGGGCCAACGTGGAGGTGCTGCGCGCACGCCAGAAGGGGCGCAAGTGAAGCGTTTGCTCACCCTGCCCCTCGCGCTGCTGCTGGCCGCCTGCGGCGGAGGTGATACCGATCCACCGCCGCTCATCAACCACGCCGTGCAAGGCCGTTTCGTGCTGCGCGTGCTGGGCTCGGCCACCGGGTATGTGGCACTGGAGGAAACGCCCGCGCCCTACCACGGCGGGCCGCCCAGCGCGGCCGTTCACCGGCGCATCCGCACCGCAGGGGGCGATGTGTATGCGCCGCCCGATGGCTGGTCGCTCATCGACATGGCGCAACACCCCTCGGGGGCGGTGTCGGCCGTGCTGGCCTCCCGCCGGGAGCTGAGGCTGGTGCGGCTGGACGACCGCGCACGCAAGGTCAGCGAGACACCGCTGGCCGACGACCATGCGCCGCACGACCCGTACTACGGCCAGGGCGGCATCAAGGACGACACCTCCCTGCTGCCCCTGCACACGCGTGACGCGGTGCGCCTGGCCGCGCTGGGCGAAGACCTGGCCGTGGCGCTGCGCACCGGCCGCCACGCGGTAGTGGCCTACCGCTACACGCACGGCGCGCAGGGCTATACACAACGCTGGCGCAGCATGGTGGAACCGGGCACGACGGTGATGTCACGCCACCTCACCAGCGGCAGCCATGACACCTACGGCCAGCTGGTCAACCATTTCCAGGTGCTGCTGGCCACCAATGCGCGGGGCGACATCGCCGTGGCCGTGCCTGCCGCGCCGCACAACGGCGCGTTCGCGGCGCATGCGGCCCACTTCTTCACCCGTGTTCCGCTCGACCCCAGGCCGCCACCCGTGCTGCCGGACTATGGCGCCATCGTCACCCGGCTGGACGGCCAGGGCCAGAACCTGGGTGCGACCTTCGTCGACACGGGCGGCCCCACGCAGGTGTATGCGCTGCGCGCGCTGCCGGACGTCGGCGGGGGCTGGGCGATTGCGGGCCGCCACAAGGTGGCGGGCCAGGTAGGCGGCTGGAACGGCTTCGCCGCCTGGTTGAACGGCGCGGGCCGTCTGCAGCGCCATGTGGTGCTGGATGTGGAGGACGACGACGTGCTGTTCGACATCGCCGCACTGCCCGATGGCCGCCACCTTGTCGCCGGGGCCACGGGCTACCGGCAGAACCCGGCGGGCGCCAGCATTTCCGACCAGGGCGCACCGCTGCTGGCCGTGCTGGATGCGCAAGGCCGCATCGCCCGGCGCTGGGCCCTGCCCGCCGCCGCGGGCCAGAACCCGGTGCGCAGCCTGGACGGCCAGGGCGGCCGCTGGCTGGTGGCAGGCATGCGCGGCGGCCCCGGCACGCATACGGCCGATGCCGACCCCGCGCGCCTGCGCGCCGATGGCTATGTGCTGGAGCTGGAGGCCCCTTGATGCAGGCGTTGCAGCAGTTCCTGCCGCTCCTGCAGCCCCAGCCGGTTGTAGAGCTGGCGCCGGTGGTAGACCACCGTGTTGGCGCTGATGCCCATGCGCTCGGCGATCTGCGACTCGGGCAGGCCGCGGGCCAGCCACCAGGCCAGCTCTTGCTGGCGCTGGGGCAGGCGCAGCGCCTGCAGCGCCGCCAGCAGCCGCGCGCCGCGCGCCACGCGCCGCGTGATGTGAAGGGCCACGGCCTGCCTGCCCGGCTGGTGGCCCGTGGCGGCAGCCATGCGCGTGGCGCGCAGCGAGAACCAGCCCTGCGCATTGCAAAGGTGCATCTGCGGCAGGGGCGGCGGCTCTCCGTGCAGCACAGGGGCGTGCAGCCGCCGCAGCAGTTCCTGCAACGGCGCAGGCAGCGCGCCCGCCGCGC
Organism: Diaphorobacter oryzae DSM 22780; assembly: GCF_059568935.1. Taxonomy (NCBI): domain Bacteria; kingdom Pseudomonadati; phylum Pseudomonadota; class Betaproteobacteria; order Burkholderiales; family Comamonadaceae; genus Diaphorobacter; species Diaphorobacter oryzae. The sequence continues at coordinate 29,027 of NZ_JCANUL010000017.1, forward strand.
CGCGCCAGCGCCAGCCGAAGGCCTGCTGCATGAGGGTTTCGGCCTCGGGCGAGATCCACTGCAGGCGGCCCTTGTCCGTGGCAATGAGCAGGCCGCTGCCCGTCTCCTCGCCGTCCTGCGCGTCCGGGCCGCCGGGCTGCAGCACGCGCGCCAGGTGGGCCTGCAGTGGCGCCAGGGCATGCAGGTCCTCCCGCGTGAAGGGCGGCGAGCCCTTGTGGCGGTACAGGATCAGCGTGCCCACCTGCGCGCCCCCTGGCGCGCGCAACGCCAGGGTGACCCAATCGGTCACGCCCGAGGGACGCAGCAGCACGTTGTAGAAGTCGCTGCGCAGCATCCCGGCGTAGGGCACCTTCAGCAACTGCTCCAGCAGCAGCGGGCCATGCCCCAGGTGCGTCACCTGCCCCAGGTAGCGCAGGCTGCAATGGAACACCTGGCTCTCGTTGCGCAGGATGCGCGGGTCGAAGTAGTCCGCCTCCCGCGCCCGGATGCAGGGGTCTTCCATATAGGTCTGCAGCACCCCGTCGCTGCCGGGATGCACATAGCCGCCCGCGTCGAACGCCACCAGCTGGTGCAGCGCCTGCATCACCGGCGCGATGAACTGCGGGCCCTGCAGGTCCAGCCCGGCCATCTGGTGCAGATGGGCCAGGGCGTGGCGGGCGGATCGGTGCGGTGGCATGGGTGGCGGTGGTGCTGGCGCGAGGGTGCGAATCTAGGACGCTGGCCGCCGCGCGTCAACGCCGTATGCGCACTGCAACGCCCCATCCCCCCGGGGTGGTGCGCGGCGCGCGCCGCTGCCCTAGCGCGCCACCAACTAATCAAAAACAATAGCAATTCACGCTTGCAGCATGGGCGCCACAGGCCATTTCATCGCTTTTTTGGGTGCACGGGTTCGCCCCATAGCCGCTTCGCCCTTTCGAAATCTTCCGACATTTTTTGCCACCTCCACGCGGCCTCGGCCGCGTCTTTTTTGACCCCAGGAGACCCTCCATGCCATCACTTCGAACGGCCGCTCCATCCGGCCGGCCCCTTGCCTTGAGCGCGCGCCTGGCGCTGCGCGCAGCGGGCGCATCGCTGCTGCTGACAGGCGCCCACGCGTTCGCCCACACCTGCGCGCCCGGCCAGTGGCTGGCCGAGTACTTTCCCAACACGGCGCTGTCGGGACCGCCCGCGCTGCAGCGCTGCGAGAGCGGCCCCATCGACCGTTACTGGGCCGGCAGCAACGGCAGCCCCGACCCGACCCTGCTGCCGGTAGATGGTTTCTCCGCACGTTGGACGGCCACGCTGCCCTTCGCGGCGGGCACGGCCAAGTTCGTCACCTTCACCGACGACGGCGTGCGCGTCTTCGTCAATGACCGCGCGGTGATCGACAACTGGACCGAGCACGGCATCACCATGGACACGGCCTCCGTGCCGCTGGCGGCCGGCGACCACACGGTGCGCATGGAGTATTTCGAGTCGGGCGGAGAAGGCCTCGCCCAGTTGGTGATCGAGCAAGACGCGGCCCCGCCGCCGCCCGCGCCGCCGCAGATCCAGTCCTTCACGGCGCAACCCGCCACGGTGGACGCGGGCGGCACCAGCATCCTGGCCTGGAGCGCCGACAACGCCACCGCCTGCACCGCCACCGGCGGCTGGAGCGGCGACCAGGCGCCCCGCGGCAGCGCCAGCGTGCGCCCCCAGGCCACGACCACCTACGGCCTGACCTGCCGCAACGCGCAGGGCGACGCCGCCAGCGCGTCGGCCACCGTCACGGTGCGCGGCGGGCCGCCGCCCGCGCCGCCCGTCATCACCGGCTTCAACGCCACGCCAGCGCGCGTGCACCCCGGCGACAGCGCCCGCCTGGCCTGGCAGACCAGCGGTGCGGCAGCCTGCACCGCGTCGGGCGGCTGGAGCGGCCCGCGCCCACCGGCGGGCGATGAACTGGTGCGCCCCGCCGCCAGCACGGCCTACACCCTGACCTGCGACAACGGCGCGGGCCAGACCGCCAGCGCCACGGCCCAGGTGGCGGTGGATGCCGTCAACCCGCTGCCGCAGGTCGGCGGCGTGAACGCCACGGCCACGCCGCAGGGCGTGCGCCTGGGCTGGAACCCCGTCACCCACAGCGGCAAGTGGGTCTATGGCTACTACGCCGGCTGGTCCTGGCGGGACTACCCGCCCGAGGCCGTGGACATGAGCACCATGACGCACTTCGTCTTCGGCCGCTATGCGCCGGGCACCGGCCCGCTGGGCGGGCAGGCGGGCGAACTGGTGGAGGGCGCGGACAACGCGCACCATGAAGTGGAAGACCTGCTGATCGCCAAGGCCCACGTGGCGGGCATCAAGACCGTGATGATGGTCGGCGGCGATGGCGACGGCCCCGGCTTCATCGCCGCCACGACCGACCCGGCGCTGCGCGCGGGCTTCATCCGCCAGATCCTGGACAAGGCCGAGCAGAAGAACTACGACGGCGTGGACATCGACTGGGAGGAAGAGCTGGACACCCCCGAGGGCCGCGCCCAGGCCCTGGCCCTGCTGCGCGAGCTGCGCGCCGCGTCGCAACAGCGCCCGCGCTACCAGGCCACCCCGCTGGAGATCAGCTGGCCCGGCTTCTGGGTGAACGTGGGGCAAAACGACATCACCCCCTGGCACGCGGCGGTGGCCTCGGTGGTGGACCGCTTCAACCTCATGACCTACTCCATGGCCGGCAGCTGGCCGGGCTGGCTGTCGTGGCACCACTCGCCCCTCTTCGGCGAGGGCAGCAACCACCCCACCTCCATCGCCTCCACCGTGCAGATCTACCTGGACGCCGGCGTGCCCCGCGCCAAGCTGGGCATTGGCATCGGCCTGTACGGCCTGTTCTACAACCGGCCCGTGAGCGGCCCGCGCCAGAGTACCGCAGGCATGGAAGGGTGGGGAGCCAACGGTTTCGATACGGTGAACAACTACCAGCGGCTGGTGGCGGAAAACGCCTTCGGCCAGCCCGGCGCCGCCTACCACTGGGACGACGTGGCCAAGCAAAGCTACATCAGCTACGCCCAGCCCTGGTGGCGGGCCGACGACGCACCCGTCACCTTCCTGAGCTATGAGGACGAGCGCTCCATCGCCGAGAAGGGCAAATGGGTGCGCGAACAGGGCCTGGGCGGCACCCTGGTGTGGACCGTGAACTTTGGCCACCTGCACCCGCAGGGCACCAACCCGCCGATGCAGGCCGTCAAGCAGTCCTTCCTCCATGCCGGCGCATCGGCCTACCGCGTGTACCGCAACGGCGTGGCAATCGCCACCGTCACCGCAGGCGCCAGCTACACCGATGCATCGGCCCCCAGCGGCAGTCACAGCTACCAGGTGGCCATGATCGACAGCGCGGGCAACGAGGGGCCGCGGTCCACACCGGTGGCCGTGCTGGTGCCCTGACACCGGCCAGCCGTAACGCGCAGCCCCCGTGCCCTGGCGGCCCGGGGGCGCAACCCTTCCTGGGTGCGCGGCCACCAGCGGACTGGCCTGCGCTTCGCCGCCCGCCGATAATGCGCACCACCATGCCCGTCCCGCGCAACGCCCGCCACCTGGCACGTCTGGCACGCCTGTTGTTGGCGTGCTTTGCCGTGTCGCTGGGCGTCGCCACGGCCGCGCCCTTCATGCAGGCGGGCCACCTGGAGCGCGTCTGCACCGCATCGGGCGAGGAGCGCTGGGTGCGGGCCGGCGGCAACGACGCCGCCGATGCAGCCGATTCAGCCGCGCACGGCCTGGACTGCGCGCTGTGCCTGCCGCCCCTGCTGCCCACCCTGGACGCGCCGCCGCTGCACGGCGTGCACCAGGCGCCCGGCGTGTTCGTGGCGCCTGGCGAACGCCAGGCCCATGTGCCCGCGCTCAGCCGCGCGCCCTTCCCGCCGCGCGCCCCGCCCGGGGCGCCCACATCTCACGCCCCGGTTTGACCGCCGCCCAGGCGGGCCTGCTATCCGCGCGCACCGCGCCCGGCCAGGCATGCGCTTAGGCCGCATGGACGGGTGGGGCAGCCCGCCCGCCCCATCGATTTTTGATTCAAGGATTTTTCATGTTCTCCACAACGATTACCTCCCGCCTCGCACTCGCCGCTGCCCTGCTCGCCGCCGGTCTGGCCCATGCACAGGTCACGGTGCAAGACGCGTGGGTGCGCGCCGCCGTGCCTCAGCAAAAGGCCACGGGAGCCTTTATGCGCCTGACTGCCACGCAGGACACGCGTCTGGTCGGCGTCAGCAGCCCCGCGGCCGGGGTGGCCGAAGTCCACGAGATGAAGCTGGTGGATGACGTGATGAAGATGCGCGCCATCCCCACGCTGGCGCTGCCAGCCGGCCAGGCCGTGGAGCTCAGGCCCGGCGGCTACCACATCATGCTGCTGGACCTGAAGCAGCCCGTGGCCCAGGGCTCGACGGTGCCGCTGACCCTGGTCTTCGAGGGCAAGGATGGCAAACGCGAAACGCAGGAGGTGCAGGCGCCCGTGCGGGCGGTGAACGCCACGGCCGCGCCGGCCATGGGCCACGGCAAGCACGGCCACTGACGCCCACGCGCGATCGGACAAGGGCAGTGCGGCCAATGCCGCGCTGCCCTTGATTGTTTTTGGCCTCCAGCCCTTATACAGCAAGCGCAATAAGCTATTATTTTTATAGCACTCAGTATCGCCGCAGAGCAAGCGCCTCTGCCGGGGCTTGGCCGATAATCCGCTGCTTTGCGCGGCGCCCCGGGGGGCCGCGCGCCCCTCTCGCCCTCACACCTCTTCATGCACCCCAACGCCCAAGACCTCTGGCGCGCCCCGCGCTGGACCCTGGCCATCCTGCTGGCCCTGCTGGGCATGGTGGGGCCGTTCTCCATCGACACCTACCTGCCCGCCTTCCCCGCGATGGCCAGCGCCCTGGGCGCCACGCCGGTGCAGATGCAGCAGACGCTGTCGGCCTACCTGTTCGGCTTTGCCTTCATGACGCTGTTCCACGGCGCGCTGTCGGACAGCCTGGGCCGCCGGCCCGTGGTGCTGTGGGGGCTGGCGGTGTTCACGCTGGCCTCGGCCGGCTGCGCGCTGTCGCAGAACATCGGCCAGTTGGTGATGTTCCGCGCGCTGCAAGGGCTGTCGGCGGGCGCGGGCATCGTGGTGTCGCGCGCGGTGATACGCGACATGTTCCCGCCGGCGCAGGCCCAGCAGGTCATGAGCCAGGTGACCATCTTCTTCGGCGTGGCGCCGGCCATCGCGCCCATCGTGGGCGGCTGGCTCTCGGTGTACCTGGGCTGGCACAGCGTGTTCTGGTTCCTCACCGGCGTGGGCGCATGCCTGTGGGTGGCCAACTGGCGACTGCTGCCCGAATCCCTGCCGCCCCTGGACCGCCAACCCATCCACCTGGCCCACCTGCTGCGCGGCTACTGGGAGCTGGGCACCAGCCCGCGCTTCGTGCTGCTGGCGTTGGCCAGCGGCGTGCCGTTCAACGGCATGTTCCTGTATGTGCTGTCGGCCCCGGCCTTCCTGGGCGACCTCCTGGGCCTGGGGCCCACGCAGTTCTTCTGGATGTTCCTGATCACCATCTCCGGCATCATGGGCGGAGCCTGGGTGAGCGGGCGGCTGGCGGGCCGCATCGCGCCCAAGCGGCAGATCCGCCACGGCTTCGTGATCATGCTGGCCATCTCGCTGCTGAACCTGCTCGCCAACCTGCTGCTGCAGCCCCATGCGTCCTGGGCCCTGTGGCCCCTGGGCATCTTCTCGTTCGGCTGGGCGCTGATGGTGCCCGTGGTCACGCTGCTGGTGCTGGACCTGTTCCCGCAGCGGCGTGGCATGGCGTCGTCGCTGCAGTCCTTCGTGGGCGCCACGGCCAACGGGCTGGTGGCGGGCGTCGTGGCGCCGCTGGTGATGCAATCCACCGTGCTGCTGGCCACGGCCTCGCTGCTGATGATGTGCGTGGGCCTGGTGGCGTGGATCTACCTGCACCACCGCTGGCCCGAGATCGGGCGCACGGCCACGCACACCTGAGCCTCGCCGGAGCAACAAAAAAAGGCCAACCCCTTGCGGAGCTGGCCTCTGGTCATGCCGGATGTGTACGGCCGGCGGCGCGATCAGCGTGCCGGACGGGCCGGGCGCTTGCGTGCGTCGTGGGGCGTGAACGGCTTGCCGGCACCGCCCTGGGGCTTGGCGAACGCGGGCTTGCGGCCACCGAAGTCGCCGCGCGGTGCGGCACCTGCCGCATCGCCACGGCCGGCGCCCAAACGACCCGTGTCCCCAAAGCCGCTCTTGCGGCCATAGCCTTCGCCATCACGGCGGCCGCCGTAGCCACCGCGATCGCCACGCGGCGCGCCAGCGCCGTAGCCCTCGGCCGGGCGCGCCGGGCCGCGTGCGCCACGGTCACCAAAGCCGCCGCGATCGCCGAAGCCACGGTCGTGGTTGCCGCCGCGATCATTGAAACCACCACGGTCGCCAAAACCACCGCGGTCGTTGAAGCCGCCACGGTCATTGAAGCCATTGCGGTCACCGAAACCACCGCGATCGCCGTAGCCGCGATCGTTGCCGCCGCGGTCACCAAAGCCACGGTCATTGCCGCCGCGACCAAAGCGCTGATCGCGCCCACGTCCACCGCCGCCCTCGCGGCCCCGGCCGCCGCCGAAGTCGGGGCGCGACTGCGGGGAGCGCTGGGTCGGCTCCAGGCCGGCCACTACCTCGGCCTTGAACTGCTGGCGGCTGTAGCCTTCGATGTCGAAGATCTTGCGGCGGTCGCGGAACTCGGCAAAGGTCACGGCGATGCCGTCGCGGCCGGCACGGCCCGTGCGGCCGATGCGGTGCGTGTAGTCCTCGGCCTTCATCGGCAGGCCGAAGTTGAAGACGTGGGTGATGGTGGGCACGTCGATGCCGCGTGCGGCCACATCGGTGGCCACCAGAATCTGCACCTGGCCATTGCGTAGCGCCATCAGGCGGCGGTTGCGCAGGCCCTGGCTCAGGGCGCCGTGCAGGGCCACGGCCGAGAAGCCCTCTTGCTGCAGGTCGTTGGCCAGGCCATCGCACTCGACCTGCGTGCTGGCGAACACCACGGCCTGGTTGATGCCGGTGTCGCGCAGCCAGTGGTCCAGCAGCTTGCGCTTGTGCTGGGCATTGTCGGCCCAGTACAGCATCTGCTTGATGTTGGCGTGCTTTTCCTGGGGCGAGTCGATGGTCAGCTTCTTCACGCTGGCGCCGTTGTCGTGCATCACGCGCATGGCCAACTGCTGGATGCGCGGCGCGAAGGTGGCGCTGAACATCATGGTCTGCTTGCGCTGGGCCGTGAGCTGGTTGATCTCGGCCAGATCGTCGGAGAAGCCCAGGTCCAGCATGCGGTCGGCTTCGTCGACCACCAGGAATTGCACCTGCTCCAGCTTGATCTGCTGTGAGCGCTGCAGGTCCAGCAGGCGGCCGGGCGTGGCCACCACCAGGTTGGCGTTCTGCAGCTTGGCGATCTGCAGCTGATAAGGCATGCCGCCCACCACGTTGGCGATGCGCAGGCCCTTGCAGTGCTTGACCAGTTCGATGGCGTCATGCGCCACCTGCTGCGCCAGTTCGCGCGTGGGGCACAGCACCAGGGCGCCAGGCGTGGCGGCCTTGAAGTTGCGCGGCTGCGTGGGGTTCTTGCGCTTGGGGCGCTTCGGGGCTGCCTCGCCGCGCTCGGCCGCTTCAGCGGCGGCACGCTCGAACTCGGCACGCGCGGCGGCCTCGGCCTCGGCCTGCTGGCGAATCAGCGTGTGCAGCACGGGCAGCAGAAAGGCTGCCGTCTTGCCGCTGCCGGTCTGGCTGGAAACCATCAGGTCGATGAAGTGGTCATCACCCTCCGCCCCCATGGCCAGGGGAATGGCGCGGTCCTGCACCTGCGTGGGGCGGGTATAGCCCAGGTCGGCCACGGCCTGTACCAACTCGGGCGCAAGGCCCAGTTCTACAAAGCCATTGGGCTCAGCCGGGGTGGTGGTGGCAGGCGCCTCGATCGAAGCGGCCATAGAGGATTGGGCAGGCGCGAACTCGCCCTGCACTTGCACGGTGTCTGTCATGTAATAGATAAGCGCGCGGGTGCAACCCGCGCAGGCTTCCGTCAGTGGTTCATCAAAACATCAACCATCCAACGAAACCGGCGCCAGCAAGCGGCTGGGCTGGTGGGCCATTGACGCAGGGGACCGAGCGGTAAACGCTCAAAAAGCCTGCAGCCCGGTGTGAGAAGGGAGATGCGCACAGATTGCGCGAAGCACTTGGGCCGCCTCAGGCCCAGCAGTTTTCACGCAAGCCGCAGATTCTCGCACGATTCGGGTTTTCCCGCAAATCGGCAAGGCTTATACCGCCAGCAGGTGCGATCGGTAATGCTGCAGTTCGTCGATGGATTCGTGCACATCGGCCAGGGCCGTATGGCGCTGCGCCTTCTTGAAGGAGTTGTAGGCCTCGGGCTTCCAGCGTTTGGCCAGTTCCTTGAGCGTGCTCACGTCCACGTTGCGGTAGTGGAAGAAGGCCTCCAGCTTGGGCATGTACTTCACCAGAAAGCGCCGGTCCTGCCCGATGCTGTTGCCGCACATGGGCGCCGTGCCCTTGGCCACGTAACGCGACAGGAAGGCGATAACCTCCTGCTCGGCCTCGGCCTCGGTGACGGTGGAGGCCCGCACCTTGTCAATCAGGCCGCTGCGGCCATGCGTACCCTTGTTCCAGGCATCCATGCCGTCGAGCAGCGCATCGGACTGGTGGATGGCGAACACGGGGCCTTCAATGCGGGGCTCCAGGCCGGGACCGGTGACGACCACGGCGATCTCCAGCAAGCGATCGGTTTCGGGGTTCAACCCGGTCATTTCACAGTCCAGCCAGACAAGGTTCTGGTCGGATTTGGCAAGCACGGGCGCGTCAGGGGTAGCGGTGTCAGACATGCCGTGAATTGTCGCTGATGACCTGAACGCTTCTGGCCTGAGGAACCATTGGCCACATAAATCTCATGTGCGTGCGCCCATGTAGCTTGCGGTTGTGAGGATCGCCACAGCATAACGTCGAATCATCTTGGCGTACCAGGGATATCCGCATGGGATGCCCTCGCAGGGGCCGCCCCCGCTTGGCGCAGCCAGCGCATCAGAGCCCCCAGTATGGGCAGCTTCTCATAGAGCTCTTCGGCTGCATCCCAATAGTCGCGATGCAGCGTCACACGGCCCAGGGCATCGAAATGCACCAGCGTGCCGCCGTGGATGCATTGGGGCACCTGCGCGCGCAAGCGCTTCATGCGAAAGTGAAACTCCCACTGCAAAAAGGCCCGATCGCCCTGTACCAGCTGCTGTGTCACGACAAAGCGCGGCTGCTCCAGGTTCTCGAACATGTGGGCAAAGATGGCGCGGATGGCGGGCACGCCCTGCACATCATTGAACGGGTCTTTGAAGCGCGCACCGGGGGCGTAGTAGTCCCCCAGATGCGCCAGTTGAACGGGGGCCAACTGCTCATAGAACTGCACCAGCCGAGTGGCGCAAGCGTGGGTATCTGGAGATGGGTTCATGTGTCACAGCCCGGTCATACGGTGGACCAGCGGGAAGTACCAGCGGTATGGCAGCACACGCAGCAGCTTGAGCCACAGCGTGAAGCGGCGCGGAAAGTGCAGCTCGAAGTCACCCCGCGCCCAGCCGCGCAGCATGGCCTGGGCCGCCTGCTCCGGCGTGAGCAACGCGGGCATGGCGAAGTCGTTCTGGCGCGTTAGCGGCGTATCGACAAAACCGGGGTTCACCACACTCACTCCCACGCCCAGCGGGCGCAGGTCGAGGAACAGCGTTTCCGCCAGGTTGATGAGCGCGGCCTTGGTCGGTCCATAGGCCAGGCTCTGCGGCAGGCCGCGCCATCCCGCCACGCTGGCCACCAGGCTCAGGTGGGGCGCACGCCCGGCCTGAGCCGATGCCAACAGGCCCGGCACCACAGCGGCCAGCACATGCAGTGCCCCCGTCAGATTGACCTGCAGATGGCGCAGCAGTTCAGGCAGCGCCAACGCGTCGGCGCGCATGGGGGTGTAGTGGCCGGCGCAGTAGCACACCATATCCAGCGGGGCCTCGGCCTGCAGGTGCGTGGCGGCATGTTGCACCGCCTCGGCATCGGTCACATCCAGCACCAGCGCCTGGCTGCCCGGGTGCTGCTGCGTGAACGATTCCAGCAGCGCCTGCTGACGAGCCGACACGATCACCTGGGCTCCCTGGGCGTGCAGCTGCGCCGCAACGGCTCGGCCAATGCCACTGGAGGCGCCTACCAGCCACACACGCTTGCCGCGCCAGTCGGTGATGGCAAGGTTCAAGGGCACAGCGTGGTTCCTTATGGCTTGGTGAACGACAGCAGCACTTCACCCAGGGTGAGGCCGAACTTGCTCATCGTGGCCCGGTTGAGCATCACCCGGTCATCGACGAGGAACATCCAGTCGTCGAACTGCACCTCGTACTCCTTGCCATCCACCGGCAGGCGCAGCGTGTAGTTCCAGCGGAACGCATTACCCGAGGTCTGGCCCTGTGCCTCGCCCACGACATCGTCGGCGGTGCCGGTGTAGCGCCCATCGGCATGCTTGGTCAGGCGCCAGATACGGCGCTGGGTGCTGCCGTCCGAATAGGTGAAGGCCTCGTCCAGCACGCCTTGATGGCCCTCCCAATGGCAGTCCATCACCACGGTGAAGCGGCGCACCACCTCGCCGCCTCGTTGCTGAAAAATGCCGTGGGCCAGGATGCGGCCGTTGAAGTAGCGGTCCAGCTCCAGCTGTGGACGCTCCTGGGCGTAATCGCTCACCTGGGGGCTGGCACAGCCGGTCAACACGGCAGTGCCCGCGAGCAAGCCCAGCAAGGCGTGGCGGCGGGTGTTCATGGGGAAACTCCTTGGTCATGCAACAGCGGGAATGGGCGAATCAGCAGGTGGTACAGCAAGCCCACCGCCACAAGCTTGAGGGCACAAGGCAGCAGCGCGTAGGCCCAGGACAGGCGCTGGAGCGCTTGGGCATCCTGGGTGCCGGGGCTGTAGCCGACCCCCTGCAGCAACGGCAGCGCCGCACCTGCGGCCAGGGCCAGGTTCAGTTTGGTGGCCAGGTTCCACCACCCGAGGTACACCCCTTCACTGCGGCCCTGAGCCCCTTGACGCTCCACCAAACGGGCCAGCAAGGCGCCGGGCAATGCCAGATCGGCCCCCAGGGCGATGCCGGACAGCGCACAAATCCACGCAAAGGCCGCAATCTGCCCGCTGCCCAGAAACGTCGTCCAGCCAAAACAGGCCACCGCCAGCAGCATGCCGCCCAGCCAGGTGCGCTCCAGCCCCCAGCGGCGCACCGCACGCAGCCACCCTGGCATGGACAGCGCCCCGCTGACAAAGTACAGCACCAGAAACAGGGCAGTGTGTCCCTGTGTGGCCTGCAACCGGTCCTGGGCAAAAAACAGCATCAACGCCGCTGGAACTGCGCTGGCAATGCCGTTGCACATAAACACCGCCAGCAAGCGACGAAAGGCTGGCTGGCGCAAGGGTTGCCAGACCGTGGCCCAGGCAAAAGCGGCAGATAAATCCCGCTGCGCAGGTGCTGCAGGACGCGGCGCCCACCACAGGGCCAGCCACCCGGCCAGCAAGCTCAGCGCGAACACCACCAGCATGGGCCCGGCGCCCCAGGCCACCGACAACGCACTGGCCATGACCACGCCGATCAGCCCCGGACCCTCGCGCCAGGCCACGACACGGCTGCGCTGCAGCGCATCGCCGCCCAGACGCACGCCCCAGGCCTGGTGCGCAATCACCAACTGGCTGTGCGCCAGGCAGGTCACCAACAACCCTGCCACCATCCACGCCGCCAGCGCCTGCGGTCCTTGCACTGCGGGAAAGAACAGCCCCGCCAGCCCCAGCACCTGCACCAGGGCCGAGCCCCCAGCCACCCACAGCACCGCACGCAGCGGGCCCTGGTACAGGCGGTCGCTCAAGCGCCCCAGCAGGGGCTCGGCTGCCGCATCCAGCAGGCGAACCAGCATCAGCAAGGCACCCACACTGGCCAACGGCAAGGCCAACTCCGTGGCGTAGTAATGCGGCAAGACCACATACAGCGGCAAGGCCACAAAGGCCAGCGGCAGACCGAGCAAGCCATAGGCCGGCCCGGACCACCAGCGTGGCAGCGGAACCGCACGCGCGGGGGCAGCCAGGGGAGTCATGGTGCCGCTCTGCCGGCGGTTCGGGCCAGCAAGGCACTGCGCAGGCCCGGCTCTGAGGTCTGCGGTGACAACCAGATGCCAAAGAACAGGCGCGCCAGCTCCGCATCGTCAATCGCTGCCAGCTCCTGGCTGCCACGCCACAGACGCATGCCTTGGCCCGGCTGGTACAGGCCGGTGAGCCGCTCGCCCGGCTGCACGTCGGGAATTACGGCCGCCAGGCGCTGCTGCCAGCGCTCGGCCTGGTCAGAAGGAACGCTCGCCTGGCGCTGCATTTCCTCCACAGAGCGCTGGGCAATGGCCGCGCCGGTGAAGCCACGGTGGTAGGTCAACTCCAGCGCCAGCGGGTGCGCACCAAAGCGGCTGGCGTCAAAACCGGGCGTGACCCACAGCCGCGCGTCGTAGATGCGCAATCCAAGAAATCGCATCTGCCCTTCCCCCGCCAGGGTGGCCCCCGTCAGGGATTGCCGCACCCAGACGGGGGCAGCGCCACCGTCCTGTCCGGCCATGGGATTGGCCGAAGCCACCACCAAGGCCAAGGCCGCACCGCCTGCAAAAGCCCAGCGCTTCAAGGATGAAATTTGGCTCCAGGGCATATGTATCAGGCGCTAGCCGCTATCGTTTTAATATGCAACAGAAGCCGCAGCCTCGCCCCCGAGCCGCAAGGCAGAGGGTGCAGCAGTCACCACGGGGGAAGTGCGGCGCACCACGGGCACCGGTGCACCACCGCCTGCGTCCTGCGCCAAGCGGAACACACTGACGGCCTCGGCCAGTTGCGCAGCCTGCTGCTTCAGGGTTTGTGCAGCCGCGGCGCTTTGCTCCACCATGGCCGCGTTTTGCTGGGTGGCCTGGTCGAGATGGGTCACGGCGTTGCCCACCTGGGCAATACCGTCGGTCTGCTCAGCGGTGGCGGTGCTGATTTCCGCAATCAGGCCCGCCACGCGCTGGGCCTGCTCCACGATGTCGGTCATGGTGGCTCCTGCGTCGCCCACCAGGCGCGCGCCCTGCTCCACCTTGGCCACACTGCTGTCAATCAGTCCTTTGATCTCCTTGGCAGCGTCGGCGCTGCGCTGCGCCAGCGCCCGCACTTCGCCGGCCACCACGGCAAAGCCGCGGCCCTGCTCACCGGCGCGCGCAGCCTCTACGGCAGCGTTGAGCGCGAGAATGTTGGTCTGGAACGCAATCGAGTCAATCACGCCGATGATGTCGGCCATCTTGTGGCTGCTGGCCGTGATCTCCTCCATGGTGCTGACCACTTGGGCCACCACCGCGCCGCCCTTGTGGGCCGCCTGGCTGGCGGAGGCCGCGACCTGGGTGGCCTGGCGGGCCGAGTCGGCGTTATTCCTCACCGAAGCGGTCATCTGCTCCATGGACGCGGCGGCCTGCTGCAGGTTCGAGGCCTGCTCTTCGGTGCGCTGCAGCAGCCCGGCGTTGCCGCTGGCAATCTCTTCAGAACCCACGGTGACGGCGTTCGACGCCTGGCGCACGTGGCCTACCACGCGCGCCAGACTGGCCTGCATCGCCCCCAGCGATGCCAGCACACTCCCCGGCTGCGCCTGGGCAGCGCCGGTCACCGGCCGCAGGTTGCCCTGCGCCACGAGGCTGGCCACGTCGGCCAGCGCTGCGGGTTCGGCCCCGAGCTGATGCACGATGCTGCGCGCCACGCTCCAAGCCACCGCCACGCTGAGCACCAACGCCAGCAGCAGCGCCGAGAACATCACGCCGAGGAAGCTGCCCGCCTCGTCCATGGCGCCCTGGTTGGTCGTCTGGATGCGCGCTTCCTTGAAGTCGATGAGCTTGTTGATGGTTGCCAGCCATTGCACGTATTGCGGCTTGGCCTGCGTCCACAGGGTTTGTGCCGCAGCGGCATCGCCCGCCAGCACCTGGGCAATGATGGCCTGAGTGGTGGCCACGGCCTTGGATTCAGCGCTGCGAATATCGGCATACAGCTGCCCCAGTTCAGGGGCTGCGCCTTTGCGGGTGATGAGCTTTTCCAGCGGCGCAGCCGACTGGGCGTAAAAGTCCGCCAGCGCAGCGATGGTGGCGATCTCCCGGTCGCGCTCGGCGGGGGACGGACTCAGCACCACGTCGCGCACGGCGATGGAGCGGTCATGGGCCGAGCCACGGAAGTTGATGGCGTAGCGCTGCACCTGCACGTGGATGTCGTTGTTGGCTCGCAGCGCCTGGTCAATGCGGTTCACCTTCACCAGGGCGATGCCCGTCAGCACCACCAAAAGGACCAGGATCAACCCGAACCCCGCGTACAAGCGGGCGGCGACCGTCATTCGAGATAAGAACATGATGATTTTCTTGTTGAAAACAAGGGGGCCGTACGGGGCCATGAAAAGCGGGGATCGTTGCCCGTGAGGGGCGCTTCAGTCCTTCACCAGCGTGTACTGCACGACGTCGATGCTGCGTGCGTCGAATGCGGCCTCGCAGTACGCCAGATAGAACTCCCAGGTGCGCTGAAAAGACGCATCAAACCCCTGGGCCTGTACCTGGGCTCGCTGCTGGACGAAGCGCTGGTGCCAGCGGCGCAGGGTTTCGGCGTAATCACGGCCAAAGGCAAACTCTTCCACCACCCGCAGACCCGCATCCTGTGCGGCAGCGCGAAGACGCGACGGGCTGGGCAGGCAGCCGCCCGGGAAGATGTACTGCTGGATGAAATCGGTGCCCTGCACATAGCGTTCGAACAGCGCGTCGTCGATCACGATGCTTTGTACGCAGGCGCGCCCGCCCGGCTTGAGCAAGCGCGCCACGGCACCAAAGTAGCTGGGCCAATAGGCCTGGCCCACGGCCTCGACCATTTCGATGGAGCAGATGGCATCAAACGGGCCATCCTGAATATCGCGGTAGTCCTGCAGCCGCAAATCCACCTGGTCGGTCAGGCACGCGGCCTGCATGCGCGCTTGACCCCAGGCCAATTGCTCGGTGGACAGCGTTACCCCGGTCACCTGCGCCCGGAACTCTTTAGCAGCCATCTCTGCCAGAGCGCCCCAGCCACAACCGATCTCCAGCACCTGGTGGCCGGGCTGCACGCCCGCGCTGTACAGGGCGCGGCGTACTTTGGCATGCTGCGCCTGGGTCAGGTCACCCCCCAGGTTGCCCTGGAACCATGCACTGGAGTAATTCATGCTCGGGTCAAGCCACAGCGCGTAGAAGGCGTTGCCCAGGTCGTAGTGCGCATGGATGTTGCGCCGGCTCCCGGCACGGGTGTTGCGGTGGAGCAGGTGACGCAGGCGGTACGCCAGTCGTCCCCACCAGCCGCCGTAGACCAGCGATTCCAGGGTGCCACGGTTGTCGATCAACAGCCGCAAGAGGTCGGCCAGGTGGGACGTTGTCCAATCCTGGGCGATGTAGCTCTCCGCCAGGCCAATATCACCCGAGCGCAGCACGGCACCAAACACCCTCCAGTTGTGCAGGCGCATGCTGGCATGCGGGTGCTGGCCACTGCCCAACTGCAACACGTTGCCATCGGGCAGCTCCAGGTGCAGCGTGCCGCGCTGCAGGCTCTGCAACAGGCGCAGTCCATGGCGTGCCGCAGCAGGCATGTCGGCAGGCAACTGGAGCGCGGACGGAGAGACAGTGGTGGTGTTCATGGTCAAGTGCTCGGCGAGGAAGATCGGGTCACGGGCCGTGCGGGCGGCGTGGGTTTGGGATGAAAGGGCGCGCGCTTGATCCACAGCAGCAGTGCATGCCAGTGGATGCGGGCAATGACGCCCAGTGTCAGAAGCGGATAGCGCCACAGCGCGCGGCGGCGGCTGCTGGCGTCCAGAGGTTGCAGGCGCCCTGCCACGCCGGTGAGCACCAGCGGGCCCTGGGCATCGTCGAAGTCAATGCGCACGCGGGTGGACTGCAACCCCTGGGCGCCGCTGCGCTTGAACTCAAAGCGGTAGCCGCCTTCTACTGGGCAAAACGGCGACACATGGAACACCTTGCGCGCACGCAGCTCCTGGCCGTACCTCGGTGTGTCGAGCAGGTAGGCATGGCGCTCGCCAAAGGTGTTGTTCACTTCGGCCACGATGGCGCGCAGGCTGCCGTCGCTGCGGTGGCAGTACCAGAAGCTCACCGGTTTGAAGCTGTAGCCCACGACGCGCGGGTAGCAATGCAGCCAGATTTCACCCTGCGCGTCAGCAACTCCTTCGCTGCGCAGCAGCTCTTCCAGCCAGGCCAATGCCCCTCCGGCTTGCGGGCTGCGACCATCACCGTGGTCGGCATCGCGAAATGCCAAAGCGCCCGGCCGGTTCAGCGCCAGCACGCCCGCGGCCGCCGGCTGCGCGCGCAGCGTGCGCATGGGCAGCAGCAGGAAGAAGGTCGGAACAATGAAACGGTGGCGGCGCGGGCGCAGCCGGGTGTGCCACACATGACCGAAGCCGATGTGCGGCCGGTTGCCGGTCACCGCGGTGACTGGAGGGGTCATGCGGCCTCCCGCTGGCGCAACTGCTGCTGCAGCAGATCAGCGGCGCGGTAGCCCGACTGCAGGCCGTCTTCATGAAAGCCATACCCCGTCCAAGCACCGCAATACCACGTGCGCTGCACGCCCTGCAATTGCGGCACCTGGTCCTGGGCGGCAATGGCGGCCAGATCGAACACGGGGTGGTCGTAGTCGAATTCGGCCAGCACCTTCTCCGGCGCAATCGAACGCGTCGGATTGAGAGAGACCAGCACGGGGTCGGCAAAAGGCAAAGGCTGCAAGCGATTGAGCCAGTAATGCAGGCACACGCGCGCCGATTCACGCTCATTGCTGGCCGCGCGCTCGTAGTTCCAGGCGGCCCAGGCGCTGGGCCGCCGCGGCATCACACGCGTGTCGGTGTGCAGCACCGCGCGATTGGGCTGGTAGCGGATGGCACCCAGCACCTGGGTTTCCAGCGCGGTCGGCTGCGCCAGCAGGCGCAGGGCCTGGTCGCTGTGCACCGCCAGCACCACGGCATCGAAGCGCTCGCTTTGCCCCCCCGCATGCACCTGCACGCCAGCGGCATCGCGCACGATGCGCTCCACGGGCATGGCCAGCCGGGCATCGAGCCCCTGCAACAGTTTGTGTACGTACTGGCGTGCGCCACCCGCCACCGTGAACCACTGCGGGCGGTTGTTCACCTGAATCAGCCCGTGGTTGTGGCAGAAACGGATCATGGTGGCCACGGGAAAGCGCAGCATCTGGTCGGTGGGGCAACTCCAGATGCTGCCCAACATCGGCAGGAAGTACCAATCGCGAAACGCTGGACCAAAGCCATGCCGCGCCAGAAACGCGCTCAGCGGCTGGGCCAGCGCCGCCTCTTCACCTGACTCTGCCAAAGCGGTACACAACTGATTGAAGCGCAGCAGCTCGCGCAACATGCCCCAGAAACGCGGACGCAGCAGGTTGCGGCGCTGGGCAAACACCGTAGCCAGATTGGCACCACTCCACTCCAGCGTCTGCGCCCCCAGTGCGCCAGCGCCGGGCACCTGCACCGAGAACGACATGTCCGAACGCACGGTGGGAACCTGCAGCTCGTCAAACAAGGCAATCAGTCCGGGGTAGGTCCGTTCGTTGAACACCAAAAAGCCGGTATCGACGCCATGCGTTACCGCCTGCCCGCCAGCGTCCGGCAGGCGCACGTCCACCGTGTGGGTATGACCTCCGAAGTAGCTGCCCGCCTCGAACACCGTGACACGCGCCTGGGCCCGCAGGCGGTGTGCTGCGGCCAAGCCTGAAACTCCCGAACCAATGATGGCGATTTGCATGATCACTCCAACCCCCGGCGCAATGCCAGAGATAGCTCTGTACGCGGGTATTTGGCGTAATGTAGTGGACAGGACTATTTTTGTCCTAGACAATTTAATCAAACCCTACACTTTGTCCATGACTTTCAGAATCCGCCTGATACCTGTACGCCTCGTGAAGGTCCGCGCATGAGCACGCCTGCCCCCCCCGACAGCACAGGCTTGCCGATTGCGGCAGTGGAGCGCGAAACAGGCCTTGCCAAGGACACCTTGCGCGTATGGGAAAGACGCTATGGATTCCCGCAACCCTTGCGAGATGGCGCCGGGAACCGGCTGTACCCTGCCGAACAAGTGCAACGGCTGAAGCTGATCCGCCGTCTCCTGGATACAGGGGCGCGCCCAGGCAAGGTAGTGGGCCTGGACAGTGCGGGACTGCAGTCGCTGCTGAACCAGAGACCCACAGCATCCGCCGGCATTTTGTCCAGGACAAATTTCCAAGAATTTCCACCACTGGCGACCCTTACGCCTCTTCTTGACGCCATCGGAGCGCACGATCCGCAAGCCCTGCGGCATGCGCTGAGTCATGCGCAGCTGCGCATGGGGCTCGCTCCGTTCGTCACAGACCTCGTGGCGCCCCTGGCCGTCGCCGTGGGGGAGGCCTGGGCACAAGGGCGCTTCGAAGTCTTCGAGGAACACCTCTTCACCGAGGTCATTACCGGGGTTCTACGCAACGCGATTGCATCACTGGCGCCGCTGCCCGTACCGCAAGGCCCCAAGGTCCTGCTTACCACCCTCCCCCAGGAGTTGCACAGCCTGGGGCTGCTCATGGTTGAAGCACTGCTGGCATTGGAGGGCTGCACCTGCGTGTCCTTGGGCACACAGACGCCCGTAAGAGACGTAGCACAAGCCGCACTAGCCCATCGAGCCGACGTGGTCGCTTTGAGTTTCAGCAATGTGCACAACGGTACGGCCGTCCTGGCCAGCCTGCGCGAATTGAGGGCCCAGCTGTCCCCCTCCACCGCAGTGTGGGTGGGCGGCTCATGCACGGCGCTGTACCAGAAACCTCTGGAAGGGATCACTCCCGTTCAGCACCTGGCGGGGCTTCAACCCTTGGTGGCGCAATGGCGCCGCATGCACTGATTCACCCAGCGATCAAGGACATCACATGCACATGCTTTCGGCTTTCCTGTGTTCTGTAGAGCGTGCACTCGTCCGATACTGCCGTGGCGGTATGTGGACCCTGTGGATGGCATGCGCCGCCGTGGTGGCCGGCTGCGCAAATATCGGGCCCCCACCCGGCGTGGAGGCTGTCACACCGTTCGATCTGCAGCGCTACCAGGGACGCTGGTATGAGTTGGCCCGGCTGGACCACTCGTTCGAGCGCGGCATGACGGATGTGTCCGCCACATATACCCCTCAGGCGGATGGCGGCGTGCGTGTGGTCAATCGCGGCTTTGCCCCAGCATCGGGCCAATGGCGCGAAGCCATTGGCAAGGCGCTGTTCACGGGAGCGCCCACCACCGGATCGCTCAAGGTGTCATTTTTCGGCCCGTTTTACGGCGGCTACCACGTCGCGGCGCTTGACCCCGACTACCGCTGGGCGCTGGTGCTGGGCCCTGATACCAGCTACTGCTGGATTCTGGCGCGTGACAAACAACTGGGCGCGGCGCAGCGCGATGCCATCGTTGCTCGCGCCCAAGCGCTGGGAGTGGATACCCGCGCCCTGATCTGGGTGACGCACACGCGTCAGGATCCAGCGCACTGAACACAATCACTAGCTATGGCACCATCATTGGTGCTGGGCGCCGGATGATTGCCCGCTCCAGAATAGACGCCCACTGCTTGTCGGCGGAGAAGCGCTGCTGGCAGTTCTGGCAGAGTTCACAGAACGGCGCCAGACATGCTGATCCCCTTACTCAAGAGCGCCACCACGTGGACTGGCCAGCAGTTGCTTCAACGCCTCGGCCAAGCTGGGATAGCGCCAGGCAAATCCTGCCTCCTGCGTGAGGCGCGGAACCAGCCGCTGGCCGCCAAGCAGCAGCACCGACATTTCGCCCAACGCCATACGCAGAGCCCAGGCGGGTACAGGCAACAGCGCCGGACGATGCAGCGTGCGCGCCAGGGTCTGGGTGAAATCGGTGTTGCGCACCGCTTCGGGTGCGCAGGCGTTGAAAGGGCCGCTGCAGGCGTCGTGTAGCAGCAAGTGGTTGATGAGAGCCACCTGGTCGTCCAAATGGATCCAGGGCATCCACTGCTGGCCACTGCCCAGGCGCCCGCCCAGGCCCAGCCTGAAAGGCAACAGCAGCCGCGCCAGCATGCCCCCCTGCGGGGCCAGCACCGGCGCGGTGCGCAGCAGCACCACGCGCATGCCCCACTGGCGCGCACGCTCAGCCTCTTGCTCCCAGGCCACGCATAGGCGGCTGCCGAAGTCGGCATTGCCCGGCGGGCTGTCCTCGGTCAGCCATTGCTCGCCACCGTCGCCATACCAGCCGACGGCCGAGCCCGACAGCAGCACGCGCGGCGGCGTGGCTTGCTCGCCCATCCAGTTGACCAGAGTACGCGTCAGATCTACACGACTGCGCCACAGCAAATCGCGCCGCGCTGCCGTCCAAGGGCGATCGGCAATCGGTGCACCCGCCAGGTTGACCACGGCGTCCAGCGGCCCGCTGCCGTTGAGCATTTGCAATTGTGCGACGCCCTGCGCGCCGCTGCACAGGCGCGGTACTTGCCCCGGGTCGCGGCTCCATACAAAAAGGTCGTGGCCCTGTCGCTGCCAGTGCTGGCACAGTGCTCGGCCGATCAAGCCAGTGCCGCCGGTAAGCAGAATGCGCATGGTGCGTTTCCTTTCAATCGTTGCGATGGGGCACAAGCGCAGGCGCTGACCGTCACTGACCCAGAAGCAGCTACTGTGCTGCGGCGGCAAGCCATCAAGCACAGCCGGTAGGCCGCACGCGCCGTCGCTGGCGGGCCGCTCGATCTGCGCGCCGCGAAGCGGGGCCGACAAGACCGACCGCCGCGACCACCGACTGCGGGTAAGTGTGGGCCATCTCTATAGCCACAGTCTTCAGCACCATGTTCAGCGCTGCCTTGGAGGCACTGTAGCCGACCCAGCCACCCAGCCGATCGTCGCCAACGCTGCCAACCTTGTGTGCAAGCCTTGAGTCTGGACTCCACCATCATCCAGGTGCATTCCGACGGTTGCGGGTGATCCGCACCCCATCCGGCGGTGCCATCCGAAGGCGACTAGTCCATTTGTGCGATGGACCCCACCATAGGGCCTTCTTACACTTTGAACCATTTTGGTGAACGGCGCACCAGCACTCCCTTGCACTGCCGACAACAAAACGATCGCCTTTCATGCCCCCCTTTTATCCCACCCCATGGTGCAGGCAGCCTTGCTCTCGCCTCGGGTGGCACTGGTGGTCACCTAAAGCTCTGCAGCCCCCCTTGACAGCAGCCTCGCGACAACCACCTGCGCCGCCCCCCCGCCGATGGGGGCACAGTGACTTGCCCGCCCAGGCCTGTGTCTAAAGGGTGCAGCCGTACCAGTTAGCAGACGGTTGCATAAGTGCCACCGCGTCACGCAGACTCTGACCGACGGCGGTGCGGGCGATGGCGATCTGAGCACTGGCGGCGTCATCAACGACCCGGGGGCGTGGGCAGCATGGGCAGCGTTGGCGCACAGCCCATTCCCACGCTCACCGAGTGGGGCTTGCTGCTGCTCAGCCTACTGGCCGCACTGGCGGCATGGCCGGCGCTGCGCAGGTTATAAGGGGAATAGGCCTTCAGCGCTTGGCCGCCTAGTTCAAAGTGCCGCACTTCGAGAATTTGGGCGCCAATGACCGAGAAAACGCAATCTACCCAATGGCGCCACTCTGGCGTCCACAGGGCAGTAACCCGGCGAAATGGACTGCTACCGGTCGCAGCACCGCCAAAGTTGCCGAAAAATCGCCAACAAGCAACAAAAAAGAAAACCACACTATCAATTAAGCAGCATGGTTTCCTTATGTGCACTTGGTAGGGCGTGGCGGACTTGAACCGACGACCAAAGGATTATGAGTCCATGGTAAACGACGTTTGCCGCTGTTGAATACCGCAGATACAATCAATATAAATCAACACCTTACATAACATTCAAGACCAACCACTGTTGATTAATACATGGGCGTATTTCAAGAATTTGCCTACAGATTGCCTACAAGTTGCCTACAGACGCCATGAGCGAAACCACTAGCCGCGTGAGACTGACCGCCGGGCGCGTTGACGCCTTTATGTGCCCGCCCGGCAAGGGGCAAGCATTCCTCTGGGATACCGATGCGCCCGCACTTGCAGTGCGTGCGACACCGACTGGGCGCAAGACCTACGCCTTTGAAAGCCGCCTGCATGGAAGGACTCTGCGCCTGACCATCGGCGATTGCAAAGCATGGCCGCTGGCCGGAGCTCGCGCCGAAGCAACCCGACTAACCCTGCTGGTGGACAGTGGACAGGACCCACGCGAAGTAAAACGCCAACAGGAAACCGCGCACGCCGCACGACAAGCCGCCGCAGCAGCCCAGGCCATAACGGTAGGCGAAGTGTGGGCCTCTTACATTGCCGAGCGCGCCCCTCACTGGGGGGCCCTTCACCACAAAGACCATGAGCGCTTAGCCCGTGCTGGTGGCGAGGTTGCCAAACGTGGCACCCGTGGCCGTGGCGTGACCATTGCCGGGCCCCTTCACCCCTTGATGGCAATGCGCCTGCAAGACCTAACAGCCCCCGTTATCGAGGCGTGGGCCGCTGAGCAGGCCAAGACCCGCCCCACCCCTGCACGACTATCCTGGCGACTGCTACGGGCCTTCCTGACGTGGTGCGCAGAGCACCCGCAATATGCCGTCGTGGTACCAGCCCAAAACCCCGCCAAGACTCGCCGCGCCCGTGAGGCGCTGGGCAAGGCCGGGGTGAAGCAGGACTCCCTTTTGCGCGAACAGCTTCCCGCATGGTTTTCTGCCGTGTGCGCCGTCGGTAACCCCACCATATCGGCCTATCTGCAAACGCTGCTAATGACGGGTGCACGCCCTGGCGAGGTGCTGACCATGCGCTGGGAGGACATCAACACCCAATGGCGAGGGCTGACCATCCGCGACAAGGTGGAGGGCGAGCGCATCATTCCTTTGACGCCCTACGTGTGGCACCTTTTAGCAGCCCTTCCGCGCCGCAGCGAATGGGTTTTTGCAGGGACTGTGCGCGAGCCGGGCGAGGCTGCGCAGCCCATTGCCAAACCCCACCACGCCCACGCCACAGCCTGCAAGGTAGCGGGCATCGAGGGACTGACATTTCATGGCCTGCGCCGCAGCTTCAAGAGTCTGACCGAATGGCTGGACATCCCGGCTGGCGTGGTTGCACAGATTCAAGGCCACAAACCCAGCGCGACCGCAGAGAAGCATTACACCGTGCGCCCGCTTGACCTGCTGCGCCTGCACCATGAGCGCATCGAGGCATGGATTTTGGAACAGGCTGAGGTGCAGTTTGACGCCCAAACCGAACCGGGCAAGCTGCACATAGTGGCAAAAAAGCGATAACACAAACTAATGGGCCACCACCCTGCACCTTCAGGCCGAGCCTGGAAGGCGGCAAGGCGACGCCGTCACAGCGCAGTGTGAGCGCCATGCACATGCCATCGGCTACCGCACCGTGGTGCGCCTGGAGCAGTGCTAAATCGCTTGCCCATGTAGGCGTGGCCTCATCTCCGCGACCACAGGCGCCGCCTCGGCCCTTGGCAATCACCGTCTGCGTCTTGACTATTTCAACGCGCCCACTAACATATGTACGTGCATCCAGCCTTTTGACCGATCTGTGGTCGATACGGCAGGAGTGCGCAAGAAGGCTGTAGCGCAGGAGTGCTTGGCAATTTCCCGTCAATCCGGGGGATGTCATGCACTCAAAGAAAACTGAGTTGGCTCCCCCTTGCTGGAGCCCCCATGGTTTCGATCAAGCCCCTGATCCAGGAAACCCGCGCAGCACTGCCGACCACCGAAGCTGCAATCCACCTCAACCGCAAGCCGCAGACGCTTCGCCTCTGGGCCTGTCATGAAAACGGTCCCCTGCGCCCGATTCGGGTCCATGGTCGCCTTGCGTGGCCTGTGGCCGACTTGCGCCGCCTCCTGGGCATTGAGGGATAACGGATGGCCGCTCCAGCCCTGTGCGGCGTCATGCGCATTGGGCGTATCCATACCTTCCGACAACTGCTGGAAGCGGGGCGCCATAACAAGCGCGAGCGTCTTCAACCGCATATTGACCCAGAGCGCGTTCGTTTGAACTACGCCCTGGCCGGCCCGGACGCCGGTCACGGCGCGAGCCTGGCGATCACGCATGCTGCCCGGGCGATGCTGCGTGCTGCAGGCCTGGGCAAGGGCCGCGGCCTCAAGCCACTGCGAAAAAACGTGGTGCTCGCCGTGGAGGTCATCTTTAGCCTGCCGCCCGGTTTCAATGCGGAGAACCATCGCGCCTATTTCAACGATTGCCTGGCCTGGATGGGCCGGCACTTTTGCGATCCCCGCAACATCCTGAGCGCCGATGTGCACTTGGATGAAGGTGCTCCGCACATGCATGTGCTGGTGCTTCCGCTCCTGGAAGGTCGAATGCAGGGCGGAAAAGTGTGTGGAAGTCCCGCTCAGCTCAATAGGTGGCGCGAGACCCTCTACACCGAGGTCGGTATCCGCCATGGGCTGTCGCCTCCTGCGCAGAAGCTGCGCGGCGAGGACAAGGCAGAAGCCGTCACGATGGTTCTGGCGCACTATCGGCAGGCCTTGCCCGCTCTGCTGAATGATCCCACTTGGCCCGCCGTGCGGAGGTCGATCGAGCTTGACCCTGATTCGTACATGCGGCAACTCGGCTTGGAGGTCGCCCCTCGCCAGAAGCGGATGCGCACCATGGCGCAGATTTTTACGAGCAAGGGCAAGGGGCCGACTCGGGAACCAAGTCACGCGCAGCGTGTGGCCGCGGGCACCAAAACTCTATGCTCTGTCGCAATTGACGAGATGGAGAGTTTTGAGGCCCTTCCGGCTCTGCAAGAGAAGGCAGTCCTCCCCGACGTGGGGCTTGCGGTGAACAGGC
>NZ_JCANUL010000018.1:0-44176 GCF_059568935.1 Diaphorobacter oryzae DSM 22780
GCAGAGGCTTTGGCCGCCAGCGAGATGGCCGAGCGCGTGTGCAGCGCCGCCATCCAGACCCTGGGCGGCTACGGCGTGGTGGGCGACTTCCCGGTCGAACGCATCTACCGCGACGTGCGCGTGTGCCAGATCTACGAGGGCACGAGCGACGTGCAGAAGATCATCATCCAGCGCGCGCTGGCCTGAGAAAACAACTCCTGAAAAGATAGCTGCTTGCGCTTATCTGGCGGGCACTGGAGGCATTTTTCACTTAAAAACCCTCAGCCATCCCGGCGCCGCAGCACCACGGTGATCTGGCCGTTGCTCTCCAGCGTGGCGCGCTCCACCTCGTGCAGGTGCAGGCAACCGCCGGCGCGCAGGGCGGCGGCCAGGTCGTCGGCGGACAGCAGCTGCTCGCGCAGCAACTGCTCGTCCACGCGGCCCTCATGCACCAGCACCTGCGGCGCGCCGTCCACCAGCGTGGCCAGGCGCGGGTAGCGGTAGGTGAGCTGCGCCAGCAGCGCGTGGCACAGCAGCAGCGTGGCTGCCGAGATCAGCCCGCCGACGAGCGAGTTGTCGCCCGCGTTCATCGAGTTCTGCACCGCGTTCGACAAGATCAGCAGCAGCACCAGGTCGAAGGGCGCGTACTGCCCCGTCTGGCGCCGCCCCGTGAGGCGCAGGAACACCAGCAGAAACAGATAGACGATGACGCCGCGGGCGACGAACTCCCACCACGGCACGCTGATGGACCACATGGCTGACTCCTGCTGTGTGCGATGGCCGCCATCATGACAGCGGCCCGCAGATGTATCCAATCGTCAGCGATGCGCCGGCCGTCACGGAAGACGCCCGCCCCCTCTGCAAGAATGCCGCCATGGCCGCGCCGTCCGCGCGCAGGCCCCGTATTGATGGAGGAAACACAGCCATGTTGCGTCGTCGCCAAGTGCACCAGGCCGGTCTGGGCCTGCTCGGGTGGGGCACCCTGCTGGCCTGGCGCCAGGCCCAGGCCCTGTCGCTGGCCGATCTCTCGAACGCCGATGCCAGCGGCGGCGTGAAGGCGGCGCTCACGCGCGGCGCCGAGGCCGCGGTGGCGCTGCTGGGCCGCCCCGACGGCTTCCTGGGCAACCCCCTGGTGCGCATTGCGCTGCCGGGCCAGCTGGACGAGGCCGCCAAGATGATGCGCAAGTTCGGCCAGGGCCGGCGCATCGACGAGCTGGTCACCACCATGAACCGCGCGGCCGAACAGGCCGTGCCCCTGGGCCAGGACCTGCTGGTAGGCGCCGTGCAGACCATGACCGTGACCGACGCCAAGAACATCCTGGCGGGCGGCGACACCTCGGTCACCGACTTCTTCGCGGCCAAGACGCGCACGCCGCTGTCCGAACGCTTCCTGCCCGTGGTCACGCAGACCACCGGCCAGCTGGGCCTGGCCCAGCAGTACGACAGCTTCGCCGGCAAGGCCGCGGCCTTCGGCCTGCTGCGCAAGCAGGACGCCAACCTGGCGCAGTACGTCACGGGCAAGACGCTGGACGGCCTCTACCTGATGATCGGCGAAGAAGAAAAGAAGATCCGCCGCGACCCCGTGGGCACGGGCAACGAGCTGCTGCGCCGCGTGTTCGGCGCGGCCCGCTGATGCCGGCCGCCCCCCTGCCCTGCCCCTGCGGCCGCACCGACCGCCAGCGCCGCCCGCTGCCCTATGCGCAGTGCTGCGGCCGCTACATCGACGACTTCGCGCACTGCCCCGCGCCCGACGCCGAGAGCCTCATGCGCTCGCGCTACACGGCCTTCGTGCGCGAAGACGCGGCCTACCTGCTCGCCACCTGGGAGGCCGCGCACCGGCCCGCGCACCTGGCCTTCGAGCCCGGCGTGCGCTGGCTCGGGCTGCAGGTACGCGCCCACCTGCCGCTGAGCGACACGCAGGCCGAGGTCGAGTTCGTCGCCCGCCAGCGCGACCCGGGCGGGCGGGCCCACCGCCTGCACGAGCGCAGCCGCTTTCGGCGCGAGGGCGGGCGCTGGTACTACGTGGATGGCGACCTGCGCTGACCCGGGCCGCGCCGCATGAAGGCGCGCGACAGCCTGTTTCCGCCCACCTGGGGCGCCTCGCTGCCGCCGGGCAGCGACGCCGCGGCCTTCGATCTGGCCATGCGCCGGCGCCTGCTCAAGTCGGTGGCGCAGCGCGGCTCGTCGGAGGCGGCGGTGCTCATCGTTCCCGGCGTGCTGTGCTGGGTGTACGGGCGCGACGCGCCCGCCGGCCCCATGCTGTGGTGGTGGGCCCTGTTCACCCTGCTGATGCTGGTGCTCATGGCGCTGCGCAGGCGCATGTGGGCCGAGGCCGCCCTGCCCGACAGCGTGGCCGTGCCGCGCTGGGAGCGCATCTTCGGCTATCTGGCGCTGGCGGTGGGCGCCTTCTGGGCCGCGCCCATCGTCATCGCCCTGCATCCGGGATCGAGCGACTTCCGGCTGCTGCTGTACCTGGCGCTGAGCGTGGTGCTCGCATCCGGCACCACCTTCCTGGCCCCGCTGCCGGGCATCTTCTGGCGCTTCTTCACCGCCCTGTACCTGCCCATGCTGGGCGGCGTGTTCTGGTTCTTTCCCGCGCGCTGGCCCTATCTGCTGCCCCTGCTGCTGGCCCTCGGAGCGGTGATCGCGCGCCATGCCGCGGGCGGGCGGCGCTTCGTGCAGCTGCAGGCGCGCCAGGAGCGCCGGCGCCTGCGGCTGGCGGAGCAGTACCGCGCCGCCAAGGAGCAGGCCGAGCGGGCGCTGGCGGACAAGAACCGCTTCATCGCCATGGCCAGCCACGACCTGCGCCAGCCCCTGCACGCCATGGGCCTGCTGACGGAGACGGCACGCCAGCGCAACCAGCATCCGGCGCTGGCGCCGGTGCTGCAGGACATGCAGGGCTGCGTGCGCTCGCTGAGCTTTCTGTTCGATGCGCTGCTGGACCTGTCGCGCCTGGAAGACGGCAGCATGACCCCGCGCATGGAAAGCGTGTCGCTGGACATGCTGTTCGGCGAGGTCACCACCGTCTTCACGCCGCAGGCCGCGCAAAGCGGGCTGCGCCTGCGCTGCCGCGCGCCCCGCAGGCGCGCCGCCTGGGTGCATTCCGACCCCGCCCTGCTGCGCCAGATGGTGTTCAACCTGCTGCACAACGCGCTGCGCTACACGCGCGAGGGCGGCGTGGTGCTGGGCGCACGCCGGCGCGGCGCGCGCTGGCGCATCGAGGTCTGGGACAGCGGCGCCGGCATCGCGCCCCAGGAGCTGGCGCACATCTTCACGCCCTATGCGCGCGGTCGCGCCGGCGCCCTGGCCACCGGCCACGGCCTGGGCCTGGCCGCGGTGGCGCTGTGCGCAAGCAGCATGGGGGTGGAATACGGCGTGCACTCCCAGCCGGGCCGCGGCTCATGCTTTTGGCTGCTGGTGCCCGCAGTGCCGCCGCGGCTGCGCCACGGCGCACGTCCCCCGGCGGTCCCGGCCGTTCCGCAGGACCGGCCCGCCCTGCCGCCGCAGGCCGGTACATGCCTGGTGGTGGACGACGACCCCCAGGTGCGCGCGGCCCTGGCGCGGCTGCTGCAGTCGTGGGGGCTGCGGGTGGAGACGGCCGCCAGCGGCGCCCAGGCGCTGCAATGGCTGGCACAGGGCGGCCGGCCGCAGGCGGTGCTGTGCGACCAGCGCCTGCAGGGCGGCGAGAGCGGCCTGGCCGTGCTGCAGGCCGTGCTGGAACGCTGCAGCCACGCGCGCGGGGCCATGCTCAGCGCGGAGCCCGACGCGCCGCCGCTGCGCCAGGCCCAGGAGGACGGCTATCTGGTGCTGCCCAAGCCCGTATGCCCGGACCTGCTGCACGCGCTGCTGGCGCGCTGGCTGAACGCCGGGGCGCCCCACGGGCCCGCGCCGGGCGCGCCTCAGTAGGGCAGCTCCAGCCGCACGCCGCGCAGGCGGGTGATGGCCTCCACCCGGTTGCGGGCGCCCAGGCGTTCCAGAATCGCCGCAACATGGTCCTTGACCGTGTGCTCCGACAGGTTCAGCGCGGCGGCGATCTGCCGGTTGGGCAGGCCTTGCAGCAGCAGCTCCAGCGTCTGGCCCTGGCGCAGCGTCAGCCCCAGGTCGGCGGGCCGCAGCGGCACCTCGCGCGCGCCGGCGGTGCTGGCGTTGGCGGCCGCCGGCGGCGCCCCGGGAAACCAGATACCGCCGGCCAGCACCGTGGCCACGGCCTGGGCCAGCACCTCGGGCGGCTGCTGCTTGTGCACGAAGCCATGGGCGCCGCTGGCGCGCGCCTTGAGCGCCACCGCGGGATGGTCGTCGCCGCTGGTCATCAGCACGCGCATCTGCGGCGCCAGGGCCAGCAGCTCGCGCACCAGCCCGTCCGTGGCACCTTCGGGCAGCCAGAAGTCCACCAGCGCCAGCACCGGGCGGCCGCGGCGCACGATGGTGTGCAGCGCCTCATGGGCACAGCCGGCGTGCACGGCCTCGTCCAGCCCCGGCTGCAGGCCCAGAAAGCCCGTCAGGCCGCGCGCCATGAAGGGGTGGTCATCCACCACCAGGGCGTAGCGCCGGGGCGGGGTCAGGCTGGGAATGTCGGAGGGTGAAAGACTCGTCACGGAGAAGGCCGGCGCATCGAATGCCTGCGCCACGCCCATGGTGGCGCGCGGCGCGGGAGTAACAAATACCCCCCTTGCGAGGGATGGGGCAAGGGCGGGACTGTAACCACAATTCGCGGCGCCGCGCCGCCTGCGCACCATTGCGGTGCAAAAGGGCCCCACGCCCCGGGCCGCGCGCACCTGTGCAACCCGGCGCCACCGTGCCCGCCACGGCGGCCTGCCACCACCCCATCACAACGACAAGGGAACACTCATGAACACAGCGGACATCCACCGCCGCGCGGCCCTGGCCACCATCACCGCCCTGCTGGCAGGCTGCGGCGGCGGCAACGACGACACGCCCGGCGAGTCTCCCGCGCCAGGCCCTGCGCCCGCGCCTGGGCCGGCCCCCGCACCCGGCCCCGCTCCGGCCCCGGGCCCGGCCCCCGCGCCACCGCCCGCGCCTGGTACGCAGACGGGCCAGTACCTTCTGCAGGCTCCCGCGGAGACGGTCGGCGCCGCGCTGGCGGCCATGAACGCCCAGGGCGCCCAGGGCTATGCCTTCCTGTCCGCCCTGGCGCAGGCGGACGGCGTCGGCGACTTCTACTTCTCCGACTCCGCGCACCGGGGCGTGCGCCTGGAATACGCCCTGCTGCCCCAGGCTGCCTCCGGCGATGCCGAGGTGGCACGCTGCAACCAGCAGGGCGCAGGCGGATGGGCCTTCAAGGGGCCCGCAGGTTTAGGCGGCGCGGTGTACTCGCTGTTCGTGCGCGAGATCGGCGGTAACCAGCGCTTCGTCTATGAAAAGATAGCCCTTCCCACAGCCCTGTCCCAGGCGGGCTTCCAGGCGCAGCTCAATACGCAGGGCGCACGGGGCTTCCGCCTGGTGGGCCCCATGTCCGTAGGGGGGGAGATCTTCAACCTGTACGTGAAGGACTCGTCCGCCGCCACTTACAGCTACTCCCTGCAGAACCTCACCGACATGCACCTGCCGCAAGTGCTGCTCCAGCGCCTGGAGACCATGGGTGCGCAAGGCTACTTCTATCAGGGAGGCATGTTGCTGGAGGGATCGACGGGCGCACAGGTCTTCGAGAAAAGCTCGGCGCAAAGCGGCCGGGTGGACTACCACCTGCAAGAGCTGCCCGAGCAAACCTCGCTGGCCCAGTTCCTCGCCGGCCTGAACGAGCGCGCCGCCCAGGGCTATTTCTTCTACGGCGAACTGGTCCTTGGCGGGCAGCGCGTGCACAAGCTGTCCGTGCGCGGCGCCGCGGCCCTGCGGCATCCGCTGGCAGGGATCACCTTCCCCTGAGCCCGGCGTGGCCCGTGGCCCGTGGCCCGTGGCCCGTGGCCCGTGGCCCGTGGCCCGTGGCCCGTGGCCATTTTCGGCCACGGCGCCCGCCAGCAAAGCGCAAATAGCTATAAAATAAATAGCAACGCACCCACACAGCAGGCGCCTGTGCGGCCGGCGCCGGCCGCCCGCCGATAATCCCGACCATGCAATTTGAAGCCATCTTGTTTGACTGCGACGGCGTGCTGGTGGACAGCGAGCCCATCACCAACGGCGTGCTGTGCCAGATGCTGGGCGAGGCCGGCTGGGCGCTCTCGCCCGAGGAGTGCATGCATCTGTTCATCGGCAAGACCGTGCGCAGCGAGGCCGCGCGCATCGAGGCCGCCACCGGCCGCCCGCTCACCGACGCCTGGATGGCCGAGTTCTACGCCCGCCGCAACGCGCGCCTGCAGGCCGAGCTGGTGGCCATCCCGAACGCCCCCGAGGCCGTGCGCACCGTGCACGCGCTGCTGCAGGGCCGCATCGCCTGCGCCTCGGGCGCCGACCGGCAGAAGGTCGAGATGCAGCTGGCCCAGGTGGGACTGGCGCCGCTGTTCGCGGGCCGCATCTTCAGCGGCCACGAAATGCCGGCGACCAAGCCCGCGCCCGACGTGTACCTGGCCGCCGCCGCCGCGCTGGGCATCGCCCCCGCGCGCTGCCTGGTGGTGGAAGACACGGTGACCGGCGTCACCGCCGGCGTGGCCGCCGGGGCCACGGTGGTGGGCTACAGTCCCTCGCCCGTGGGCCACGGCACCCCCGAGGCCCTGCGCGCCGCGGGCGTCGTGCGCGTCATGACCGACATGGCGCAGCTGCCGGCGCTGCTGGCTGGGGTCTGAGGCCCGTCATGGCCGCGCGGCGCGCACGCGCCGCATTTCGCCATGAAAAGATGAGCCTACGGTTCTTTTTTGGATGAGAGCCCGAGGCCTTTCCAATGCCAGTTCCCCCGTGCGAGCCTGCAGCTCAGCCGCTGTGTGACAGCATGCGCGCCTCGCAAAACGAGCAGGCGGCCCGGGTGGCGTCGCTCTCATGCTGCAGGCAATGCATGAGCCATTCGTGCAGCGTGCGCAGCGCGGGCAGCTTGGCCTTGGAGGCCGAGGCGCACAGGTAGTAGCCGTAGGCGCTTTCAAAGCGCGCAAAGGGCTCCACGAGCGAGCCGGCCTGCAGCTCAAGCTCTGCCATACAGGTGGGCACCAGACCAATGCCGAAGCCCGCCTCGGCAGCGCGGATGATCAATGCGTATTGCGTGAAGCCCGGACCGAAGCGGCTTTCGCTGGTCTCGAGCCCATGCGAGCGCATCCACTCGGGCCAGGCGTCGGGCACTTCGATGTGCTGCAGCAGCGTTTGCCTGGCCACGTCGGCGGGGCTGTGCAGCGCGTCACGCAGCGCGGGTGAGCAGACCAGGCTGACCTCATGGCCCGTGAGGTAGTGAGAGACCGCATGGGGCCACGAGCCCTGGCCGAAGACGATGGCCGCGTCGAACTCGGTCTGCCCCGAGAAGTTGGGCACATGCAGGTAGCGCACGAAGTTGAGCTCGAAATGCGGCAGCGCCCGCTTGAGCTCACCCATGCGCGGCAGCAGCCATTGCGTGGCGAAGGTGGGCGGGATCGACATGTTCAGCATGCCGCCCGTGGTGCCGCGCGCGCGCATCTGCGCCGTGGCCAGCTCGAGGGCCGAGACGCAGGGCTGCGTGGCGCTGAAGTAGGTCTGCCCCGCCTCGGTCAGCTGCAGGCCCGTGGGGCTGCGCACAAAGAGCTGCTGCCCCACATAGGACTCGAGCGCGGCGATATGGCGGCTGATGGCCCCCTGGGTCACGCAGAGCTCGCGCGCCGCCAGCGTGAACGAGGCGTGCTTGGCCGCCGTGTGGAAGGCGTTCAGCTCGGAGATGGTGGGACAGAGTCTGCGCATGTGGCACCCCCATTAGCCATGAGTTTTACTCATGCCGCCGTGAGAAAAACGGCATTGTGACAGAACGGTTTTGGCCCGATAAATGCTCCCTTTGCTGCACGCCTTTAAGGAAGGCGGAGCAAAAAACAGAAGCACCACGTTGGTGCTTTGGGCGGTGCGCTGGTGCACCAGATTGGCATGAGTTTTTTTAAAGCCTAAGCGGTCGGCCACACAACTATGACGAGTTTATTCATCACCAATGTCCAGATCCTGGACGTGCATGCCTTGAGCCTGCGCCAGGGCGAGTCCGTTCTGGTGGAAGACGGCCGCATCACGGCCGTGGGCGCCGATGCCGTGGCCCCCGAGGGCGCCCGGACGGTAGACGGCCAGGGCAAGACCCTGATGCCAGGCCTGATCGACTGTCACGTGCATGTGGTGGCCTCGTCGTTCAATCTGGGGGCCGTTGCCACGCTGCCCAATGTGTTCACCATGATGCGCGCCATTCCCATCATGCGCAGCATGCTGGATCGCGGCTTCACCACCGTGCGCGATGCGGGCGGCGCCGACTGGTCGCTGGCCGAGGCCGTGCGCACGGGTCTGGTGCAGGGCCCGCGCATTTTTCCCTCGGGCAAGGCACTGTCGCAGACGGGCGGGCATGCCGATTTTCGTCCGCGCAGCGACAACCTGGAGCTGTGCTCGTGCGCACACAAGCTGGGCAACATCGGCCGCGTGGTCGATGGCGTGGACGCCTGCCGCCTGGCCGTGCGCGAGGAAATCCTCAAGGGCGCGAGCCAGATCAAGATCATGGCCTCAGGCGGCGTGGCCTCGCCCAACGATCCCGTCGACAACCTGGGCTTCTCCGAGGACGAGCTGCGCGCCATCGTCGAGGAGACCCGCAACGCCAACACCTACACCATGGCCCATGCCTACACGCCGCGCGCCATCGCGCGAGCCGTGCGCTGCGGCGTGCGCACCATTGAGCACGGCAACCTGGTCGATGCCGGCACGGCCCAGCTCATGCACGACATGGGCGCCTACATGGTGCCCACGCTGGTCACCTACGAAGGTCTGGCCAACGAGGGGGAGCGCTACGGCCTGCCTGCACTGTCGGTGGCCAAGATCGACGCTGTGCGCGGCCCGGGCATGAAGGCCATCGAGATACTGGCCAAGGCCGGCGTGAAGATGGGTCTGGGCTCGGACCTGCTGGGCGAGACGCACCGCCTGCAGGCCGACGAGCTGACCCTGCGCGCCAAGGTGCTGGGCAACGGCGCGGTGCTGCAGCAGGCCACGCTGATTGGAGCCGAGATCATTCGCCGCAGCGGCGAGTTGGGCGAGATCAGCGTGGGCGCCATCGCCGACCTGCTGCTCGTGGACGGCAACCCGCTGAACGATCTCTCGTGCCTGACCGATGGCGGCCAGAGCATCCATACCGTCATCAAGGACGGTGCCGTGGTCAAGGGCGCTTTGTAAGCGCGCTTGCCTGCCTTTCCCCCTGTGTGTTTTGAGGAGTTAACCATGGATCGTCGAAATTTCCTGCGCCTGTCGGGTGCCGCCACCGCCGTGGGCAGCCTGCCCGCCATTGCCTTCGCCCAACAGGGGGATGTGTTCCGCGTGGGCGCGCTCACTCCCATCACGGGCGCGGGCAGCCCCTACGGCACGGGCATGCAGCTGGCCATCCGCCTGGGCCTCGATGAGATCAATGCCGCGGGCGGTGCCGGCGGCCGCAAGTTGCAGCTCTTCACCGAAGACACGCAGACCAAGCCCGATGCCGCCGTGCTGGCCGCCAAGAAGCTGATCGAGGTGAACAAGGTGCAGGCCGTGCTGGGCACCTGGTCGTCGGGCGTGACGCTGGCCGTGATGCCCATGACCGATGCCGCGGGCATCATCCAGATGAACGTCTCGGGCGCCCCGGCCATCTCCACGCAGGACACCAAGGACCTGGTGTGGCGCTACCAGGCCACGAACGACCGTTTCGGCATGGCCTTTGCCGAGATCTGCAAGAAGCGTGGCTTCAAGCGCCCCGCCACCATGGCCTTCAACAACGCCTCGGGCCTGGGCAACGTGCAGGGCTTCACGCGCGTGTGGAAGGAGCGCGGCGGCCAGGTGGTGGAGCATGTGACCTACGAACCCAACCGCCCCAGCTACCGCTCGGAGCTGCAGAAGATCCTGCGCGCCAAGCCCGACGTCATCGTCATGGGCTCCTACCTGCCCGACACGACCATCATCCTGCGCGAATGGTTCCAGGCCGGCTATGACTGCAAGTGGGTCATTCCGGGCTGGGCGGCCAACGAAGACCTGATCAAGGCCCTGGGCGCCGAGGTGTGCGAAGGCCTGATCTCGGTGGAGTCGGTCTCCAACGAGCAAAGCGCCTCGTACGCGCATTTCGACCGCGGCTACACCAAGGTCAGCGGCAAGCCCGCTTCCACCAACATCTACGCCGCGCAGACCTACGACATGATCATCGCCCTGGGCCTGGCCATGGAGGCCGCAGGCCCCGGCGCCAGCGTCGAGCAGATCAACGCCAAGATGCGCGAGGTCTGCAACGGCCCGGGCACCGAAGTGTTCACCTTTGCCCAAGGCAAGGAACTGCTGGCCAAGAAGCAAAAGATCAACTACCAGGGCGCCTCGAGCCGCCTGGACTTCGACCAGTACGGCGATGCCACGCCCGATTTCGGCGTCTCGATCATCGAGAAGGGCAAGCTCGTGCGCCGCGACGTGGTCTCGATCGCCGGCTGATGTTGGTGCATGCCCCGTGGCCGGGGCATGTGTTTGCAAGTGGGCGGCGCGCAGGCGCTGTCCTCTGTGTCCCT
Organism: Diaphorobacter oryzae DSM 22780; assembly: GCF_059568935.1. Taxonomy (NCBI): domain Bacteria; kingdom Pseudomonadati; phylum Pseudomonadota; class Betaproteobacteria; order Burkholderiales; family Comamonadaceae; genus Diaphorobacter; species Diaphorobacter oryzae. Next base: position 10,575 of record NZ_JCANUL010000018.1, read on the forward strand.
GCCTGCGGGCCTGAGCCGCAGGGGGCGATACGGCCACACCGGAAAGTGATGGAATGATCTGGATTGATTTTGTAAACCTCATCATCAACGGCCTCATCGAAGGCCTGGTGGTGGCACTGCCCGCACTGGCGATGACGCTGGTGATGGGGGTGAACCGTTTTCCCAATGCGGCAACGGGCGACTTCATGACCACGGGCGCCTATGCGCTGGTGGCCGTGCAGCTCATGGCCGGCCTGCCGCTGTGGATCGGCGCGCTGTTCGCCATGGCCGTCACGGGCGCGATTTCGGCGGGCTCGTACCTGCTGATCTTCCGCAAGCTGGCCAAGCGCCCCATGGTGTCTTCGCTGCTCGCGGCCATTGGCCTGGGCTTTGTGCTGCGCAGCCTGATCGGCTTCTTCGCCGGCCACGACCAGCGCACCTTCGACATGCCCATGGTGCGCGCCTGGAACCTGGGCGGCGTGCGCATCCTGCCCACCGACCTGATCGTCGCCGCCGTGGCGCTGGGCTGCCTGGCCGTGGTCTTTGTGCTGCTCTACCGCACGAGCTTCGGCCGCCAACTGCGCGCCGTGGCCGACAGCGCCGATCTGGCGCGCGCCAGCGGCATTCGCGCCAACGGGCTGATGGTCAAGCTCTGGGTGCTGGTGGGTGCCATCTCGGCGCTGGGCGGCGTGCTGCTGGGCGTGAAGGCCATCGTCATGCCCGAGCTGGGCTGGGAAAGCCTGATCCCCGCCTTCGCGGCCATGGTGCTGGGTGGCATCGGAAGCCCGGTGGGCGCCGTGCTGGGCGCCGTCACGCTGTGCATCGCGCAGGAGCTGGCCGTGCCGTGGCTAGGCGCCTCCTACAAGCTGGTGCTGTCGTTTGCGGTGTTGGCCGTGGTGTTGCTCGTTCGTCCCGCCGGGATGATGGGCCGCGTGCAGTTGGTGAGGTGATCGGTCATGCTGTCCTATCTCTGTGCAATCGGGATCGTGGCCCTGATCTATGCCTTGCTGGCATTGGGCCTGAACCTGCAATTCGGCCTGACCCGTCTGGTCAACTTCGGCGTGGTGGCGTTCTTCGCCATCGGCGCCTACACCTCGGGCCTGCTGTCGCTGCAGGGCGTGCCGCTGTTCGTCAGCTTTGGCCTGGCGACGGTGTTCTCGGCCATCATGGCCCTGCCCATCGGCCTGCTGTCGCTACGCCTGCGCGACGACTACCTGGCCATCGTCACGCTGGGCTTTTCCGAGGCCATCCGCATCGGCATCCAGCAGGAAGAATGGCTGACCAAGGGCGTGCAGGGCCTGCCGGGCCTGCCCAAGCTGTTCGTGGGCTGGTTTGGTGGCGATTCGGATGTGGCCATCTTCGTGCTGCTGATCGTGATTGTGGGCCTGGTCTGCTGGGGCACGGTGCGCCTGACGCACAGCCCGTTCGGGCGCCTGCTGAAGGCCATTGGCGACGATGAGACCGCGCTGGCCGCCCTGGGCAAGGACCCGGCCTGGTTCAAGGTGCAGGTCTTCATGCTGGGGGCCGCGCTGGCCGGCCTGGCCGGGGCGTTCTATGCCCACTTCATCACCTTCATCACGCCCGAGCAGTTCATTCCGCTCATCACCTTCTACGTGTGGATGGGCTTGATCATGGGCGGCTCGGGCCGGGTCAGCGGTGCGCTCATGGGCACGGTGCTGCTGATGGTGTTCCTGGAGGGCTCGCGCTTCGTCAAGGACTGGATTCCCGGTGTGTCCGAAGTGGGCATGGCCAGCCTGCGCCTGGCGGCCGTGGGCATGGCCTTGATTTTGGTGACGCTGTACAAGCCCGAGGGTCTGTTCGGCGGCAAGTCGGAGGGCAAACGCTGATGGCGCTGTTGCAAGTTAAGTCCGCCTCGCGGCACTTTGGCGGGTTCACTGCGGTGGACCAGGTCTCGCTGCAATTGGGGGCGAAGGAAATCCTGGGCATTGCGGGCACCAACGGCGCGGGCAAGAGCACCTTGTTCGCGGGCATTGCGGGCCAGCAGCCGCCCGATGGCGGCAGCATCGAGTTCGCGGGCCAGGACATCACCCACCTGCCACCGCACCAGCGTGCGCGGCTGGGCTTGGTGCGCACCTTCCAGGTGCCGCGCGAGTTTTCGAGCCTCACGGTGCACGAGAACCTGCTGGCGGCCGCGGCCAACCCGCAGGGCGAACGTCTGATCAATGCCTTCTTCAGCACGCCCAGCCGGCGCGCCTATGAGAAGGCACTGTCCGACAAGGCCGATGGCATCCTGAAGTTCCTGAACCTGGCCAAGGTGCGCGATGTGCGCGCGGGCGGCCTCTCGGGCGGGCAGAAGAAGCTCGTCGAGCTGGGCCGCGTGCTCATGCTCGACCCCCAGTGCATCCTGCTCGATGAGCCCTTCGCGGGCGTGAACCCCGTGCTCATCGGCGAGATCTGCGAACGCGTGCTGGAACTCAATGCCCAGGGCATCGCCTTCATCGTCATCGAGCACCACCTGCAGGCACTCAAGAACATCTCCCACCGCATGCTGGTCATGGACCGTGGGCGCGTGCTGGCCGAGGGCTTGCCCGAAGCCGTGTTGAATGACCCGCGGGTCCAGGAAGCCTATATGGGAGGCGTGGCGTGAGTTTGTTGGAAATCCAATCGGTCAAGGGCGGCTACTCCGAGGTCGACATCATCCACGGCATCGACCTGCGGGTAGAGCAGGGCGAGATCGTGACCATCGCGGGCACCAACGGGGCGGGCAAGTCCACCTTCGTCAAGTCGCTGCTGGGCCTGCTGCCGCGCGTGGAAGGACGCATCAGCCTGGGCGGACAGGACATCTCGCGCCTTTCGGCCGAGGACCGTTTCGACGCCGGGCTGGCCTATGTGCCTCAGGTGGCCAACGTATTCCCCTCGCTCACGGTGAAGGAGAACCTGCTGGTGGTGCAAGGCGTGAAAAACGTGGTGCAGCGCATGGAGGAAATCCTGCAGGACTTCCCGGCCCTCTCCGAGCGCCTGGCCCAGCAGGCCAGCAACCTCTCGGGCGGCGAGCGCCAGCAGTTGGCCTTTGCGCGTGCGCTGATGCCATCGCCTCGGCTCATGATCCTCGACGAACCCACGGCGGCCCTCGCGCCCTCGCTGGTGCAGCGCGTGTTCGACATGGTGCAGCAACTGCCGCGCGCGGGCGTGGCCGTGCTCATGGTGGAGCAGCGCGCGCGCCAGGCGCTAGAGATCTCGCACCAGGGCTACATCCTCGACCAGGGCCGCTGCGTGCTCAGCGGCAAGGCCGCCGACCTGCTGGCCGACGACCGCATGACGCGCCTGTACCTGGGCAGCCATTGAACGCAGGGCGCGCGGACGCTGCACACCCGTGCAGTGTTCAGCCACCCCAGGTTTTCTGGAGCTTTGGTGTCTTGAGGGCGTTGGTTCTTGCGCCGCAAGAACCTATGGCCATCTATGCGATACCGTTGGCACCCGCGCCACGCGCGCGGCGGCGGAAGTCCGCGGGCGACTGTCCCGTCCAGCCCCGGAATGCCCGGATAAAGCTCTTTTCGCTGGCGAAGCCCGTGGCCTGCGCCACCTGCTTGATGGGGCGGTCGCTGCGGTGCAGCAGCTCGATGGCGCGGCCGCGGCGCACCTCGTCCTTGAGCGCCTGCAACGAGGCGCCCTCCTCCTTGAGCTGGCGGTGCAGCGTGCGCGCCGATACGTGCAACTGCTCGGCCAGGCTGTGCGCGCTGTGCGCGGCATCGGGCATGGCGGCCAGCAGCTGGCGCACGCGCTGCACCAGCAGGCGGTCGCGCCGGTACTGGCGCACGGTGAGCGGCAGTGCGTGCTGCAGCATCTGGTGCATGGCGGCCTCGTCGCGCGTGAGCGGCAGGGCCAGGTAGCGCGCGTCGAAATGCACGGCCGCATGCGCCGCATGAAAGCGCGTGGGGCCGCCGAACAGCACCGCGTAGACCGGCGCGTGCGGCGGCGGGGCGAAGGGGAAGTCAGCCGCCAGCGCCGGCAGGCGCGAGTCGATGAACCAGCTGGCCAGCCCCAGCGCGTTGCGCAGCGTGGACACCAGGCAGAACTCGCGCAGCGCGCCCAGGTCGCGCTGTTCGGTGATGGACAGCGTGGCGCGCTCGCCCTCGACGGCCAGGTACAGCGTGATGTCGCCCGTCAGCAGCGCATGGTGGCGGCACCAGCGCGCCAGCGCCAGCCCCAGCGTGGGCGCGCTGAGCGAGGCGCGCGCCAGCATGCCGTAGCTGCCCCAGGGCAGGCGGCGCGTGAACCAGCCCAGGGCCTCGTCGTCCAGTTCGCGCATGGCGCCGGCGGACAGGTCTTCCATCTGCAAGGCGGTGATGCGGGCGCTGGAATCGCCCACCTGCTCTGGCGTGATTTGTGCCTGCACCAGCACGGCCGACGGGTCCATGCCCCGCGCCTCGTAGGCGCGCACGATGGCCTGCACGAAGGCCATGGGCGTGGCGGCCGTGGGCGTGTGCATGCTGGGGGCGTTCTGGGCGGGATCGGACACGAAGGGGAGTCTGCATTCGCGTGGCGTAATTTGCAACCTTTCTGACCTTTCTAGGTCACCACGGCGACATCTCGCGGCGTATGCTGTGTGCCGATGGCCGGGGCCCGCCCGCATCCCGGCCGCCCAGGAGACGACACACATGGACCTCGCCACCCCGACGGCCGCACCCAGCCAGGCCCGCGGCACCGCAGACACGCCGCTGATCGAACAGACGCTGGGCGATTTCTTCGCCGGCATGGCGCAGCGCCAGCCCACGCGCGAGGCGCTGGTGAGCCGCCACCAGGGCCTGCGCTACACCTACGCCGGACTGCACCAGGCGGCCCGCCAGCTGGCCAGCGCGCTGCTGGGCCTGGGGCTGGACAAGGGCGACCGCATCGGCATCTGGAGCCACAACAACGCCGAATGGGTGCTGATGCAGCTGGCCACGGCCCAGGTGGGCCTAGTGCTGGTGAACATCAACCCCGCCTACCGCACGGCCGAGGTGGAGTACGCGCTGAACAAGGTGGGCTGCAAGGCGCTGGTGACCATGCCGCAGTTCAAGACCAGCGACTACCTGTCCATGCTGCGCGAACTGGCGCCCGAGCTGGCCACGGCCGCACCCGGCCAGTTGCAGGCCGCGCGCCTGCCGGCGCTGCGCACGGTGGTGTGGATCGACGTGGCGGGCGAAGGCGGCGAGCAGGCCGGCATGCTGCGCTTTTCCGCCCTGATGGCGCAGGGCAGCGGGCAGGACGCGCGCGTCGACGCCGTGGGCGCCACGCTGCAAAACACCGACCCGATCAACATCCAGTTCACCAGCGGCACGACGGGCTTCCCCAAGGGGGCCACGCTGACGCACCGCAACATCCTGAACAACGGCTTCTTCATCGGCGAGTGCATGCGCCTCACACCCGAGGACCGGCTGTGCATTCCCGTGCCGCTGTACCACTGCTTCGGCATGGTACTGGGCAACCTGGCCTGCATCACGCATGGCAGCTGCATCGTCTACCCGAACGACGGCTTCGACGCCCTGAGCGTGCTGGAAACGGTGCAGGCCGAGCGCTGCACCGGCCTGCACGGCGTGCCCACCATGTTCATCGCCGAACTGGACCACCCGCGCTTCGCCGAGTTCGACCTGTCCACGCTGCGCACCGGCATCATGGCCGGCTCGCCCTGCCCCATCGAGGTGATGAAGCGCGTGGTGAGCGACATGCACCTGTCGGAGATCACCATCGCCTACGGCATGACCGAGACCAGCCCCGTGAGCTGCCAGAGCGACGCCGACACGCCCCTGGAAAAGCGCGTGGCCACCGTGGGCCGGGTGCAGCCGCACCTGGAGGTGAAGGTCATCGACCCCGATACCGGCACCGTGGTGCCGCGCGGCGAGCGCGGCGAGCTGTGCACCAAGGGCTACTCGGTCATGCACGGCTACTGGGGCGACGAGGAAAAGACCCGCGAGGCCATCGACACCGAAGGCTGGATGCACACCGGCGACCTGGCCACCATGGACGCCGAGGGCTACGTGAACATCGTCGGCCGCATCAAGGACATGGTGATCCGCGGCGGCGAGAACGTGTACCCGCGCGAGATTGAGGAGTTCCTCTACCGCCACCCGCTGGTGCAGGACGTGCAGGTGGTGGGCGTGCCCGACCAGCGCTTCGGCGAGGAGCTGTGCGCCTGGATCATCGCCAAGCCCGGCACCCGGCCCACCGAGGAGGACATCCGCGCCTTTTGCAAGGGCCAGATCGCGCACTACAAGGTGCCGCGCTACATCCGCTTCGTCACCAGCTTCCCGATGACGGTGACGGGCAAGATCCAGAAATTCAAGATCCGCGACGTGATGAAGGACGAGCTGAGCCTGCACGAAAGCAAGACGGCCTGACCGCACCATCCCTACCAGACACCCGCATTCCGGAGAGACCATGATTCTCGAATCCCAACTGAACCCGCGTTCCGCCGACTTCCAGGCCAACGCCGCCGCCATGCGCGCCGTGGTCGACGACCTGCGCCAGCATGTCGAGCGCGTGGCCCACGGCGGGGGCGAGGCGGCCCGCGCCAAGCATGTGGCGCGCGGCAAGCTGCTGCCGCGCGAGCGCGTGGAGATGTTGCTGGACCCCGGCACGCCATTCCTGGAGATCGCGCCGCTAGCCGCGCTGAACATGTACGGCAATGACGCGCCCAGCGCGGGCCTGATCGCGGGCATCGGCCGCGTGAGCGGCATCGACTGCCTGATCGTGTGCAACGACGCCACGGTCAAGGGCGGCACCTACTACCCGATGACGGTGAAGAAACACCTGCGCGCGCAGGAGATCGCCCAGCAAAACCGCCTGCCCTGCATTTATCTGGTGGACTCGGGCGGCGCCAACCTGCCCAACCAGGACGAGGTCTTCCCCGACCGCGACCACTTCGGCCGCATCTTCTACAACCAGGCCAACATGAGCGCGCAGGGCATCGCCCAGATCGCCGTGGTCATGGGCAGCTGCACGGCCGGCGGCGCCTATGTGCCGGCCATGAGCGATGAGACCATCATCGTCAAGAACCAGGGCACCATCTTCCTGGGCGGCCCGCCGCTGGTGAAGGCCGCCACGGGCGAGGTGGTCAGCAGCGAGGATCTGGGCGGCGGCGACGTGCACACGCGCCTGTCGGGCGTGGCCGACCACCTGGCGCACAACGACCTGCACGCGCTGGCACTGGCCCGCGCCGCCGTGGCGAATTTGAATAGAAATCAGCCCGCAGCGCCCGCAGACAAAGCGCCAGCAGCTCCTAAATATGCAGCGCAAGAGCTGTACGGCGTGATCCCCGTGGACACGCGCAAGCCCTTCGACGTGCGCGAGATCATCGCCCGCATCGTCGACGACAGCGCCTTCGACGAGTTCAAGGCCCGCTTCGGCAACACGCTGGTCTGCGGCTTCGCGCGCATCGAGGGCATGGCCGTGGGCATCGTGGCCAACAACGGCATCCTGTTCAGCGAGAGCGCGCAAAAGGGCGCGCACTTCATCGAGCTGTGCTGCCAGCGCAAGATTCCCCTGGTGTTCCTGCAGAACATCACCGGCTTCATGGTGGGCCGCAAGTACGAGAACGAGGGCATCGCGCGCCACGGCGCCAAGATGGTCACGGCCGTGGCCACGGCCAACGTACCCAAGTTCACCGTCATCATCGGCGGCAGCTTCGGCGCCGGCAACTACGGCATGTGCGGCCGCGCCTACAGCCCCCGCTTCCTGTGGATGTGGCCCAACGCGCGCATCAGCGTGATGGGCGGCGAGCAGGCCGCCAGCGTGCTGGCCACCGTCAAGCGCGACGGCATCGAGGGCAAGGGCGGCCAGTGGAGCGCGGAGGAAGAAGAAGCCTTCAAGGCCCCCATCCGCCAGCAGTACGAGCACCAGGGCCACCCCTACTACGCCACGGCCCGCCTGTGGGACGACGGCATCATCGACCCGGCCGACACGCGCCGCGTGCTGGCCCTGGCGCTGGCCGCGTCGCGCCACGCGCCGATCGAGGACATGAAGTTCGGCGTGTTCCGCATGTAAGGAGACAGCAGGCATGAGCGCTCTTTCCGTCCACTACGAAGGCCATCGCGCCACCATCACGCTGACCCAGCCCGAAGTGCGCAACGCCTTCAGCGACGAGGTCATCGCCGAGATCACCGCCGCCTTCCGCGAGGTGGGTGCGCGCGCCGACGTGCGCGCCGTGGTGCTGGCAGCCGAGGGGCCCGCGTTCTGCGCCGGCGCCAACCTGAACTGGATGCGCCGCATGGCCGACTACACGCGCGCCGAGAACCTGCAGGACGCGGCCAAGCTGGCCGAGATGCTGCGCGTGATCTACGAATGCCCCAAGCCCACCGTGGCGCGCGTGCAGGGCGACGTGTACGCCGGCGGCATGGGCCTGGTCGCGGCCTGCGACATGGCCGTGGCGGTGGATACGGCGGGCTTTTGCCTGTCTGAGGTGAAGATCGGACTGATCCCCGCCACCATCAGCCCCTACGTGATCCGCGCCATGGGCGCGCGTGCGGCCCACCGCTATTTCCTCACGGCCGAGCGCTTCGGCGCGCCGGAGGCGCTGCGCATCGGCTTCGTGCACGAGGTGGTGGCCGCCGACCAGCTGGACGCCAAGGTGGACGAGCTGGTCAAGGCGCTGACCGGCGCCAGCCCGAACGCCGTGCTGGCCTGCAAGCAACTCGTGCACCAGGTGGCCGAGCGCGAGATCGACGCCACGCTCATCGCCGCCACGGTGGAGAGCATTGCCGACATCCGCGCGAGCGACGAGGGCCGCGAGGGCGTGCAGGCCTTCCTGCAAAAGCGCAAGCCGTCCTGGCTGAACGGCTGAGGACGAGGCCGCCGCCATGGAAGCGCTCTGGCTGCAGTTCGTGCAATGGCTGCACACGCTGGGCCTGCATGTGGATGCGGGCACGGCGCGCGACGTGGCGGAAGGCGCGGCGCGCGCGGGCGAGGCCGTGGCGCAACTGGACATGGCCGGCCTGCTGGCGCTGGCCGCCGCGCTGGGCTGGGCCAGCGGCATACGGCTGTACGCCGTGGTGTTCCTCGTCGGCATGATGGGCGTGGCCGGCTGGCTGCCGCTGCCGCAGGGCCTGGCACTGCTGGAACACCCGGTGGTGCTCATGGTGAGCGGCTTCATGCTGCTGGTGGAGTTCTTCGCCGACAAGGTGCCCTGGCTCGACAGCGCCTGGGACGCCGTGCATGCCTTCATCCGCGTGCCGGCCGGCGCGCTGCTGGCGGCCGGCGTGTTCGGTGCCGACAACGCCGCCATGGCGCTGGCCGCGGGCCTGCTGGGCGGGTCGCTCTCGGCCACGGCGCTGGCCACCAAGATGACCACACGCGCGGCCGTCAATACCTCGCCCGAGCCGTTTTCCAACTGGGGGCTGTCGTTCCTGGAGGACGGCCTGGTGGTGGGCGTGGTCTGGCTGGCCACGCAGCACCCGGTGGCGTTCGGCTTCGCGCTGGTCGTGGTGCTGGTGGTGTCGGTGCTGCTGATGGCGGCGCTGTTCAAGTTTCTGCGCGCCGTGCTGCGGCGCGTGTCTTCCTTCCTTTCTGATTCCGCCAAGGTGGCCTGAATGTTCCAAAAAATCTTGATTGCAAACCGCGGCGAGATCGCGTGCCGGGTAGCCGCCACCGCACGCCGCATGGGCGTGAAGACCGTCGCCGTGTACTCCGACGCCGACGCCCAGGCCAAGCATGTGGCCGCGTGCGACGAGGCCGTGCACATCGGCGGAAGCGCCCCCAAGGACAGCTACCTGCGCTGGGAGCGCATCATCGAGGCCGCGAAGGCCACGGGCGCCCAGGCCATCCATCCCGGCTACGGCTTCCTGAGCGAGAACGAGGACTTCGCCCAGGCCTGCGCCAGCGCCGGCCTGGTGTTCATCGGCCCGCCCGCCTCGGCCATCCAGGCCATGGGCCTGAAGGCCGAGTCCAAACGCCTGATGGCCAAGGCCCACGTGCCCCTGGTGCCGGGCTACCAGGGCGAGGACCAGGACCCCGCCCTGCTGCAGCGCGAGGCCGACGCCATCGGCTACCCCGTGCTCATCAAGGCCAGCGCCGGCGGCGGCGGCAAGGGCATGCGCCTGGTGGAAAAGGCCGGAGACTTCGCCGCGGCCCTGGAGTCGTGCAAGCGCGAGGCCATCAACAGCTTCGGCAACGATGCCGTGCTGGTCGAGAAATACGTGCTGCGCCCGCGCCACATCGAGATCCAGGTGTTTGGCGACACCCAGGGCAACTGCGTCTACCTGTTCGAGCGCGACTGCTCCGTGCAGCGCCGCCACCAAAAGGTGCTGGAAGAGGCGCCGGCGCCGGGCATGACGCCCGCGCTGCGCCGGCAGATGGGCGAGGCCGCCGTGGCCGCCGCCCAGGCCGTGGGCTACGTGGGTGCGGGCACGGTGGAGTTCATCGTGGAGCAGCCGGGCGGCTACGACCAGCCCGAGGCGATGAAGTTCTACTTCATGGAGATGAACACCCGCCTGCAGGTGGAGCACCCGGTGACCGAGGCCATCACGGGCGAGGACCTGGTGGAGTGGCAGCTGCGCGTGGCCAGCGGGCAGCCCCTGCCCAAGCGCCAGGACGAGCTGAAGATCATCGGCCACGCCATCGAGGCGCGCATCTGCGCCGAGAACCCCGACAACAACTTCCTGCCCGCCACAGGCCGGCTCGACGTGTACCGCAAGCCGGCGTGCACCAGCTTTGAGCGCGGCACGGTGCGCGTGGACGACGGCGTGCGCGAGGGCGACGCCATCAGCCCCTTCTACGACAGCATGATCGCCAAGCTGATCGTGCATGGCGACACGCGCGAGCAGGCGCTGGCGCGGCTCGACGATGCGCTGGCCCAGACCCATATCGTGGGCCTGGCGACCAACGTGCAGTTCCTGCGCCATGTGGCGAAGAGCGCCTCGTTCGCGCAGGCGCGGCTCGACACCGCGCTGATCCAGCGCGAGGAGGCCGTGCTGTTTGCCCAGGAGTCCGTGGGCCTGCCGCTGGCCGCCGCCGCCGCCGTGGCCAGCCAGCTGCAGCGCGAACAGGCGCAGGAAGGCGCCCACCCCTTCAGTCGCCGCGACGGCTGGCGCTCGCTGACGGCCTGCCGCCGCCGCTTCGAGTTCGACTTCGGCGGCGCGCACGCCAAGGCCTGGCTGAGCTACGGCCCGGCCGGCAGCCGCCACCTGACCGTGGGCGAGGGCGCGGATGCCGTGAGCGGCCCGCTGGCCTTCGAGGCGCTGCCCGGCGGCGGCCTGGATCTACAGTTCGCCGACCAGCGCACGCGCGCCATGGTCTACGCACAGGGCGAGAGCGACCACATCTTCACCCCGCGCGGCGCCACGCGCATCGAGGCGCTGGACCTGCTGGCCCATGCGGGCGAGGCCGCCAGCGAGGGCGGGCGCCTCACGGCGCCCATGCCGGGCAAGGTGGTGTCGTTCGCCGTGCAGGCTGGCGACAAGGTGAGCAAGGGCCAGCCCCTGGCCGTGATGGAAGCCATGAAGATGGAGCACACCATCGCCGCGCCCGCCGACGGCGTGGTGGCCGAGCTGCTCTATGCGCCCGGCGACCAGGTGACGGAAGGCGCGGAACTGCTCAGGCTTTCCGCGGCCTGAGGGCGCGCGCGGGCCGGTCGCGGTAGGCTCGGGGCACCATGAAGATCACCTTTTGCTGCACCGACACCCCGGCCGAGCCCTGGCTGCAGGGCCTGACCGCCGCGCTGCGGGGCCTTGACATCGGGGCCGACATCAGCGCCTGGCAACCCGGCGCCCCGCAGGCGGACTACGCCGTGGTATGGGCGCCGCCCCAGCAGTTCATCGACGAGCAGCCCGGCCTGAAGGCGCTGTTCAACATCGGCGCCGGCGTGGACGCGCTGCTCCGGCTGCGCCTGCCGCCGGCCCTGCGCGTGGTGCGCCTGCACGACGCGGGCATGGCCGTGCAGATGGCCGAGTACGTGAGCCATGCGCTGATCCGCCACTTCCGCGAGCTCGACGCCTACGAAACCGACACGCGGGCCGGCCGGTGGACCTTCCGCAAGCCGCTGCTGCGCCAGGATTTCCCCGTGGGCGTGATGGGCCTGGGCGTGCTGGGCGAGCGCGTGGCGCGCACGGTGGCGCAGTTCGACTTTCCGGTGCGGGGCTGGAGCCGCAGCCCCCGGCAGGTCGAGGGCGTGCGCTGCTATAGCGGCGCGCAGGGCTTCGACGAGTTCCTGGCCGCAAGCCGCGTGCTGGTGAACCTGCTTCCGCTCACGCCCGAGACGCGGGACATCCTGAACCGCACCACGCTCTCGCGCCTGCGGCCCGGTGCCTATGTGATCAACGTGGCGCGCGGCGCGCACCTGGTGGACGACGACCTGCTGGCCCTGATCGACAGCGGCCATGTGGCCGGCGCCACGCTGGACGTGTTCCGCACCGAGCCGCTGCCCGCCGGCCACCCGTTCTGGAGCCATCCCCGCATCACGGTCACGCCCCACACCTCGGCGCGCACGCTGCGCGAGGAAAGCATTGCGCAGATCGCCGGCAAGATCGCCGCGCTGGCACGCGGCGAGCCCGTGGCCGGCGTGGTCAACACCGCGCACGGCTACTGATTTCATCCCCCACACACACCATTCAGAGACAAGGCCTTGCCATGAACCCGAACATCCCCTCCCGCGTCAAGCTCGTGGACGTGGGCCCGCGCGACGGGCTGCAAAACGAGAAGCAGCCCGTGCCGGCCGAGATCAAGATCGGCCTGGTGCACCGCCTGCAGGAGGCGGGGCTGAAGGAGATCGAGGTCACCAGCTACGTGAGCCCGAAGTGGGTGCCGCAGATGGCCGACAACCACGAAGTCATGCAGGGCATCACGCGCCTGCCGGGCGTGCGCTACTCGGTGCTCACGCCGAACATGAAGGGCTACGAGGCGGCCGCCATTGACCGGCCCGACGAGATCGTGGTGTTTGGCGCGGCCAGCGAGGCCTTCAGCCAGAAGAACATCAACTGCAGCATCGCCGAGAGCATCGAGCGCTTCGCCCCCGTGGTCGAGGCGGCGCGCGCCGCCGGTATCTACGTGCGCGGCGCCATGAGCTGCACCGTGGGCTGCCCCTACGAGGGCGAGGTGGCGCCCGAGCGCGTGGAATACCTGGCGGGGCTCATGAAGGGCATCGGCGTGCAGCATGTCGGCGTGGCCGACACCATCGGCGTGGGCACGCCGCGCAAGGTGCAGCGTGCCATCGAGGCCACGCTGCGCCACTACGCGCTGGACGATGTGTCCGGCCACTTCCACGACACCTACGGCCAGGCCCTGGCCAATACCCTGGCGGCGCTGGAGCTGGGGGTGTGGCAGTACGATACCTCCGTCGCGGGGCTGGGTGGCTGCCCGTACGCCAAGGGCGCCACGGGCAACGTGGCGACCGAGGACGTGGTCTACATGCTGCACGGCATGGGCATCGACACGGGCATCGACCTGGACAGGCTGGTCGATGCCGGCGCCTACATCAGCGGCTTTCTGGGCCGCAAGCCCCAGTCCCGCGCGGCCACGGCGCTGCTGAACAAGCGCGCCGGCTGAACCACCGACAACGAAAGGACGATGCAGAACATGTGTGGAGCCGAACTCCAGGCCCTGCCCGAGGGCGTGCGCCGCGTGGCCGCCGCGCTCGAGGCCAAGGGCCATCCGCATGCGCCGCGCATGCTCGACAGCGCCGCACGCACCGCCCAGGAGGCGGCGGACGCCCTGGGCATCACGGTGGGCCAGATCGCCAAGAGCATCATCTTCCGGCGCAAGAGCGACGACGCGGCCGTGCTGGTGGTGACCTCGGGCGACCGGCGCGTGGACGAGAAGAAGGTCGATGCCCTGGTGGGCAAGACGGGGCGTGCCGACGCGGAGTTCGTCAAGGCCAAGACCGGCTTCACCATCGGCGGCGTCTCGCCCGTGGCGCATGCGAACGCACCCGTCACGCTGATCGACCGCGAGCTGTTCCGCTTCGACGTGATCTGGGCCGCGGCCGGCCACCCCCACGGGGTGTTCCAGCTGCGCCCGCAGGACCTGGAGGCGCTCACCGGCGCTCCCGTGGCCGATGTGGTGCAGGGGCCTGCGGCATGAGTGATTCAAAATTGATAGCTGCTCGCGCTTATCAGATAAGCGCTGAAGGCCAATTTGACTTGGATTTTGACGAGCCCATCCCCTCGCCCTGCGTGTCCGTGTGCCGCATGACGCCGGACCGCAGCCACTGCGAGGGGTGCTTCCGCACCATCGACGAGATCCGCGCCTGGTCGCAGGCCGACGGCGCGGCGCGCCGCACCATCTGGGCCGCAGCGCTGCAACGTGCCCAGGTGGAGCTGCCCCGGGAACTGGCTTGACGGCCCACCATTTCACACCCCGCCACCCAGGAGCGCCCCGGCCATGAAGCAGATTACCTTCTACCTGGACTTCGTCTCGCCCTATGCCTGGCTGGCCTTCGAACGCCTGCCCCAGGTGCTGGAAGGGCTGAGCTACCACCTGCGCTACAAGCCCGTGCTGCTGGGCGCCCTGCTGCAGCAGCACGCCAACCCCGGCCCGGCCGGCATCCCGCCGAAGCGCGACTGGACCTACCGCCACGCCACCTGGCTGGGCCATGCGCAGGGCTGCGGCCTGGACATGCCGGCGCGCCACCCGTTCAACCCCCTGCCGCTGCTGCGCCAGGCCCTGGCCTGCAGCGACGACGGCACGACCAACCGCTTCGTCACGGGCACGGTGCTGCGCCATGTCTGGCTGGGCGGCCAGGACGCGCTGGCCCCCCCGCGCCTGGAGGCCCTGGCACAGGCGCTGGAGGAGCAGTTGCGCCCCGACCCCGCTGGCACGGGCGCCGCGGCCAAGGCCCTGCTGCGCGCCAACACCGACGAGGCCACGGCCCGCGGCGTGTTCGGCGTGCCGGCCTTCGAGGTCGATGGCCGCCTGTTCTGGGGGCTGGACAGCCTGCCCATGCTGCGCGCCTACCTGGACGGCGACACCTGGTTTGACGGCCCCGCCTGGGAAGCGGCGCCTGGCGTGCCCTCGGGCCTGCCGCCCCGGGGCTGAGCCCCGGCAGCGGCCCCGGCCGCTATACCATCCCATCACTATAAAAACCCACCATCCTTGGAGAGAGGCATCACTTGAACATGCAACGTCGACAATTCATGGCCGCGGTCACCACCGCCGTGGCTGCATCGGGAGTTCCGCTGTCCGCCTTGGCGGCAGGCAAGCCCATCCGCATCATCGTTCCCTACTCCGCCGGCGGCGCCATCGATCTGAGCGTGCGCAAGATGGCCACCGTGCTGGAGCCCGAGCTGGGCACCATCATCGTGGACAACCGCCCGGGCGGCGGCGGCGGCATCGGCATGACGGCCCTGGCGCGCGCCCCGGCGGACGGGCTGACGCTGGGCGTGGCAGCAGTGGCGACGAACGCCATCAACCCCTGGCTCTTCAAGACGCTGCCCTACGACCCGATCAAGGACTTTGCCCCCCTGACGCAGATGACGCGCGTGCCCAACGCGCTGGTGGTGAACGCCGAGGTGGCGAAAAAGCGCGGCATCGAGACGTTTGCGGACTTCATCGCCCACGCCAAGAAGGAGTCGGGCAAGCTGACCTACGGCAGCGGCGGCAACGGCAGCGCCGGCCACCTGGCGGGCGAACTGCTCAAGCGCGCGCTCCAGAGCGACATCGTGCACGTGCCCTACAACGGCGGCGCGCCGTCGCAGCTGGCGCTGCTGTCCGGGCAGGTGGACTTTTCCTTTGACAACCTCGCCAGCGCAGCCGCCAACATGCGCGCCGGCAAGCTCAAGGTGCTGGCGGTGACCACGGCCCAGCGCAGCCCCCTGCTGGAGGGAACGCCCGCCGTGGCCGAGACGTTCAAGGGCTTCTCCATCGACACCTGGTGGGGGCTGGTCGCGCCCGCGGGCACCCCGGCCGACGTGGCGCGGCGCCTGAACGCGGCCATCGTCAAGGCACTCCACAGCCCCGAAGTGGCCGCCCTCTACCGCGACATGATGATGGAGACCGTGACCAACCAGCCCGAGGCGTTCGGCGAGTTCATGCGCCAGGAGCTGGCGCGCTACCAGGACATCGTGCGCCTGAGCGGCGCGAGCGTCACGTGAACACGGCCGCCCCGGACCTCCCCGTGCCTGCGCTGCTGGACCGGCACACGGTCTTCATCACCGGGGCGGGCCAGGGCATCGGCGCGGCGGTGGCCCACGGCCTTGCGGCCATGGGCGCCCATGTGGTGGCCAGCGACGTCCACGGCCCGGCGGCCCAAGGCACGGCCCAGGCCATCCGCGACGCCGGCCACTCGGCCTTGGGCCTGGCGCTGGATGTGTCCGACGCCCAGGCCTGCCGCGAGGCCGCAGCCGCCCTGCGGCTGGAGCCCGGCCACCGGCTGGTGCTGGTCAACAACGCGGGCGTGCGGCCCAAGCACGCCTTCGACAGCAGCGACCGCGACGCGCAATGGCGGCGCACCATGGACATCAACCTCGATGGCGTGCGCAACACCATCCTGGCCTTCCAGGACCTGCTGGCCGCCACCGGCGGCAATGTCATCAACGTGGGCTCGCTCGCAGCGTCGCGCGCAGCGGCGCATTCGATCGCCTACTCCACGTCCAAGGCCGCCGTCGAGATGCTCACCAAGGTGATGGCGCTGGAGCTGGCGCCGCAGGGCATCCGCGTCAATGCGGTCGCGCCGGGCGTGATGCTGACGGCCATGACGGAGCAAACGCGCAAGGACCCCAAGCATGTGGAGTACATGCTGCGCCGCATTCCGATGAAGCGCTATGGCGAGCCCGGGGAAATCGCGGGCCCCATCGCCTTCCTGGCATCGCCGCTGGCCAGCTATGTCACCGCCACGGTGCTCCAGGTCGATGGCGGCTATCTCGCGACCTGAACACCGGCCCTGAGGGACGCCCCAGCCAGTAAGGGCGAACCTGGCCCGGGGCGTTTTGCCGCACATCAAGGGTTTTTCCCTGCTAGGAAAAACCCTGGGGCATCGGTGAGTGAATTCCCGTCTTTGGCTGGCCATCCACGGTGAACCCGGGGGTGGCAGGTCGGCATTTCCCGCATCAAGAAATGCGGACAACGGGTTTACACGGATTCTGTCAGTCGCCGGTAAGCATGGAACAACGGAATGGCCGGGCACGTGTCAGCTTTCGGTCAGACGGCGGCCCGATATTGCGCCGCAAGCACCGCAGAGTGCTTCCAGATCGTCAGTTTTCGCGCGCTTCGATCTTTCGCGCATCCGATTCCATCCCAACAGGAGACAGCATCCATGGCTACCAGCACTGCCTACGCAGGCCCCGGCGCCGCCGCCCGGCCCATGTCGCCGGAAGAGAAGAAGGTGATTTTCGCCTCCTCGCTCGGCACCGTTTTCGAGTGGTACGACTTCTACCTCTACGGCTCTCTGGCGGCCATCATCGCCAAGCAATTCTTCAGCGGCCTGGACGCCGGCGCCGCGTTCATCTTCGCGCTGCTGGCCTTTGCCGCGGGCTTCCTGGTGCGCCCCTTCGGCGCACTGGTGTTCGGCCGGCTGGGCGACATGATCGGCCGCAAGTACACGTTCCTGGTCACCATCCTGATCATGGGCGTCTCGACCTTCATCGTCGGCATCCTGCCCAACTACGCCAGCATCGGCGTGGCCGCTCCCGTCATCCTGATCGCGCTGCGCATGCTGCAGGGCCTGGCACTGGGCGGTGAGTACGGCGGTGCCGCCACCTATGTGGCCGAGCACGCCCCCCACGGCAAGCGCGGCGCCTACACGTCGTGGATCCAGACCACCGCCACGCTGGGCCTGTTCCTGTCGCTGCTGGTGATTCTGGGCACGCGCACGGCCATGGGCGAACCGGCGTTCAACGACTGGGGCTGGCGCATTCCGTTCCTGGTATCCATCCTGCTGCTGGGCGTCTCGGTGTGGATTCGCCTGTCGCTGTCCGAATCGCCCGCCTTCCAGAAGATGAAGGCCGAGGGCAAGACCTCCAAGGCACCGCTGGCCGAGTCCTTCGGCCAATGGAAGAACCTGAAAGTCGTGATCCTGGCGCTGATCGGCCTGACCGCCGGCCAGGCCGTGGTCTGGTACACGGGCCAGTTCTATGCCCTGTTCTTCCTCACGCAGCAGCTCAAGGTGGATGCCGTCACGGCCAACCTGCTGATCGCGGCCGCCCTGCTGATCGGCACGCCCTTCTTCGTGATCTTCGGTTCGCTGTCCGACAAGATCGGCCGCAAGCCCATCATCATGCTGGGCTGCGTGCTGGCCGTGCTGACCTACTTCCCGGTCTTCAAGGCGCTGACGAGCGCCGCCAACCCCGATCTGGCCAATGCACAAGCCACGGCCGGCGTGGTGGTGACCGCCGACCCCGCCACCTGCTCGTTCCAGGGCAACCCCGTGGCACGTGAGATCGACTTCAAGAGCTCCTGCGACATCGCCAAGCGCTATCTGGTGCAAAACTCCGTGAGCTATGACAACGCCGTCGGCGCCCCCGGCTCTCCCGCCGTCGTGAAGATCGGCGACAAGGTCGTCACCGCGCCTGTCGGCAATGTGGTGAACCACAAGTTCGATGAGGACAGCGTCAAGGCCATCGCCGCCTTCAAGAAGGAAATGAGCGAAGACCTGAAGCTGGCCGGCTACCCCACCAAGGCCGACCCTGCCAAGATGAACAAGGTCATGATGCTGGTCATCCTGGCCTACCTGGTGATCCTGGTAACCATGGTCTACGGCCCCATCGCCGCCATGCTGGTGGAACTGTTCCCCACGCGCATCCGCTACACCTCGATGAGCCTGCCGTACCACATCGGCAACGGCTGGTTCGGCGGCCTGCTGCCCACGACCTCGTTCGCCATCGTGGCCTCCACCGGCAACATGTACAACGGCCTGTGGTACCCCATCGTCATCGCCGGCATGACGGCCGTGATCGGCACGCTGTTCATCCGCGAGACCAAGGACGTGGACATCTACGCCGACGATTGATGCCATCTCCATCGATCTAGGGTTTGCCCTAGTTCACCCCCAGACCGCCACACCTTTGCTTGCGCGAAAGTGTGGCGGTAAAACATCAGGGGTGTTATGGCGGAGACATTCATGTGTGTTAACCAGATCGTTACACCTAGAATTTGCGCCGTAGTTGCACATTGTGCTAACCGGCCGAATGCAGGCGGCGAGCTGTGCCTACCACACCCGATGGACACAAGCATTCAAGGAAATCAAATGCAAAAACCAAGTCGTTTGCTGCTCGCCACCCTGGCTCTGCTGGGTACTTCTGCTGTCTTCGCGCAAAGCAGCGTGACCATTTACGGTCGCGTGAACACCTCGGTGGAGCGCCAGAAGGTCGGTGGCACCAGCAACACCGTCATGCAGAACAACTCGTCGCGCTTCGGCTTCAAGGGCACGGAAGACCTGGGCGGCGGCCTGAAGGCCGGCTTCCAACTGGAAAGCGGCTTCAACTCCGACACAGGCACGGGCTCCGGCTGGACCCACCCGACGACCGGCATGTCCTTCGCGCGCCAGAGCGAAGTGAACCTGTCCGGCGGCTTCGGTATGGTTCGCCTGGGCAACTTCACGCCCGAGTCGTACTACGCGACGGCCGACTACGTGAGCATGCACAACCATGACACGGGTACCTCTTCCGACGCTTTCTACCAAGACCCCGTCTGGTTCAACGGCCTGAGCACCACGAACAAGATCGGCTATCGCTCGCCCAGCCTGGGAGGCCTGACGATCGATGCTTCCGTGAACCTGCACGAGAAGACCTCCGGCGGCAAGAACGGCTACGACCTGGCTGCCAACTACAACATCGGCGCACTGAACCTGGGCGCTGGCTACAGCCAGGTGGACGGCGACAAGCAGCTGGGTCTGCGCGCTCTGTACACCTTCGGCCAGTTCGTGGTCGGCGGCTACTACCAGCGCAACGACGAAGACCTGCTGGGCAAGCGCAACAACTTCCGCCTGGCCGGTGCCTACATGATGGGCGCTTCCGAGTTCCACCTGAACGTGGGCCGTGCCGGCAAGTGGGACAACGTGCCTGACAGCGCCGCCACGCAGTACACGCTGGGCTACAACTACAACCTGAGCAAGCGCACCAAGGTGTACGCCTTCTACACGAAGGTGGACAACAAGGCCGGTGCGAGCTACCTCACTGGCACTGCCGGCGCGGACTTCAGCTCCCTGGCTCTGGGCGTTCGCCACAACTTCTGATATGTGGCAGCGTAAGCTGCCTGAAACCCAAGCCTGATTCAATTTGGACAGGGCTTGCAATCAGAAAAAAACAGGCCTCACACATGCATGTGTGAGGCCTTTTTGTTGGTCGCGCCTCATTCCGTTGACGACAATTTTCAGGAGATGAGCATGTGGAAGATCGTGGTAGGTTTTGTGGTGTTTGCGGCAATTGCGCTGTTCGTGATCATGAAGGCGGGGGACCAGGTGGACATGAGTGGTGAAAAGCACGGCACAGATGCCATGCATGTGCCTGAGCCGGCGGCAACACCCGCCTCCAACCCCGGCAGTGCTGCGCAGTAGGCGCCTGCTGACGCCCTGCGGGGCGTACCGTGGCCCTACCGCAGCATGGGCAGTACGGTACGGATGATCTGTATAACCGCGGGCCCCAGGATCACCATGATCACTGACGGGAAGATGAACAGCACCAAGGGCGCCAGCAGTTTGGTTGGCACCTTGGCCGCCCGCTCCTCGGCCATGACCTGCCTCTTGTGACGCAGGTCTTCCGAAAACACGCGCAGCGACTCGCCAATGCTCGTGCCAAATCGGTCGGCCTGCGTCAGCATGGCGGCAAAGGTTCCAATTTCCTCGACGCCCGTGCGCAGCGCCAGGTTGCGCAGCGCCTTTTCGCGCGTGCCACCGGCGCGCATCTCCAGGGTGGTCAGGTGCAACTCCTCGGCCAATGCTGCGCTTCTGCGACTCATCTCGTCAGTGACCTTGACCAGGCTGGCATCCAATCCCAGACCGGCCTCCATGCACACGAGCATCAGGTCGGTCGCATCGGGGAAGCTCTCGAAGATCTCGCGCTGACGACTTGATCGTGCCCAATAAAGAAACAGGTTGGGCAAATAGACGCCTACCAGGGCCGCGCTGCTGACATACAAGAGCAGATGCATTTCCGTGGCCGTTCCTAGCGCTCGGCTGGCCATGAAGCTCAACCCGGCCAACAGCAGCGGCAACACCGTTTTGGCCGCGAAGTAGTACAGACGGACATGGTCGCCCCGCAAACCGGCATTGAGAAAATGCGTGCGCAGCGGTGAGTTTTCCCACTCCCCCTCGGGCAGGGACAGGCGCGCCAGAGGGCCGGCCACCTTCAGTGCAGTTTCACTCCAGGATTCACGCCCCTCGGGTTCCGACAGCTCACGCAAGCGCTGCTCGGTGCGAGAGGGTGCCCAGAAGACGTAGCCCGCAATCACCATCAGTGAAAGCGACACGAAGATCAGGATGGAGAGCAGCAGCATGGCAGGCCCTTCTCAGACGCGAATACGGACGATTTTCCGCATGATCAATCCGCCAATGAGCATCATGAACAGCAGTGTTTTGATCATGGATATGCCAATGGGGTCGGTCCACAGCACACCGATGAACTTGGGGTTGAACAGCTGCAGAATGCCAGCCAGAGCGAAGGGCATCAGCATGAGGATCCATGCGGAAAGCCGCCCCTCCGACGAAAGCACTCGCACCTTGGCCAGCAGGCGCGCCCGCTCCCGCAGGAGATGGCTGAGGCCGGTCAGGATTTCCGTCAGGTTGCCTCCGGACTCGCGCTGTATCAGCACCGCCACGGTGAAGTAGCGCAGATCGGTCAGCGGCACACGTTCGGACAGGTGGTGCAGTGCCTGCTGCAGCGAGATGCCGTAGTTGATCTCGTCGTGGACCGTGCGCAGCTCGCCGGCGATAGGCTCCGGCAGCTCATCGCCCGCCATCTTGATCCCCGCTGTGAAGGCATGCCCCGCGCGTAGCGCACGCGCAAGCAGGTCCAGCGCGTCGGGCAACTGCTCACCCAGCTTGGTCAAGCGGCGGCTGCGCCGCCACTGCACATAGGCCAGCGGCAACAGCCCCACGCCCACGCCCACCGTCAAGGCCAGCAGCGTGGAGAGCTGCAGCAGTTGCTGCGCCAGCAGCGTCCCGACCGCGAAAGCTCCCAGACACCCCAGGAGCAGCCCACCTACGGGCCAGCCCAGCCCGGACTGGAGCACGAAGCGATCCACCTCCCGCAAGCGGGGCAGCCGCTCCAGCATCCGCTGGGCCCACGGCGACTCGTTGAGCATGCGCTGCTTGAGGACCGAAGTGCTGTCGGAGGTCGCAGACAGCGCCCGCAGACGCTTCTTGAGCAGGGACGCCTCTGGGCCACGGTACGCCAGCCACAGCAGGTACAGGCCTTCGACGAGCAGCAGCACCGCAACCCCGAGCAGCACGGCCAGCACAAGAAAGTTGAACCCTGAAAAAAGCTCCTTCATGGTGCTACCCCTCACTGGTAATGGCGAAGCGGGTCGAACATGCTGTCGGGCAGCTTCACGCCAAAGGCCTGCAGCCGCTCGCTGAACTTGGGCCGCACGCCCGTGGCCTGGAAATGCCCCTGCACCTTGCCATCTGCACCAATTCCGGTTTGACGGAACGTGAAGATTTCCTGCATGGTGATGACCTCGCCCTCCATGCCGGTCACCTCTTGGATGCTGGTGACCTTGCGGCGCCCGTCGATCAAACGCAGCGACTGCACCACGACGGTGATGGCCGATGCGATCTGCTGGCGCACGGCCCTGTGCGGCATGTTCAGGTTGGCCATGCCCACCATGTTCTCCAGCCGGGAAATCGCATCACGGGGGGTGTTGGCGTGGATGGTCGTGAGTGATCCCTCATGCCCGGTGTTCATGGCCTGCAGCATGTCGAACGCCTCGGCACCGCGAACTTCGCCGATCACGATCCGGTCGGGGCGCATGCGCAAGGCGTTGCGCACCAGAGCGCGCTGGGTGATCTCACCCTTCCCCTCGATGTTCATGGGCCGCGTTTCCAGTCGCACCACGTGCGGCTGCTGCATCTGCAGCTCGGCGGCATCTTCAATGGTGACGACTCGCTCGCTCTCCGGAATGAAGCCCGACAGAATGTTCAGCAGCGTCGTTTTTCCCGCACCCGTTCCGCCCGAAATCAGAATATTGACCTTGGACTTGATCAGCCCCTCCAGCAACTGCCCCATCTCAGGCGTGAGCGTCTTGAGCGCGTCGCTGATCAGGTTCTCCATGCGCAACGGGATATGGGCGAAGCGGCGGATCGACATCATGGGCCCGTCAAGCGCCACCGGCGGAATGACCGCATTGACGCGCGAGCCGTCGGGTAGCCGCGCATCCACCATCGGACTGCTCTCGTCAATGCGACGCCCCACCAGGGACACGATCTTGTCGATGATGCGCAGCAAGTGCTTCTCGTCGGTGAAGGTCACCGGCGTGAGCTCCAGCCTCCCCTTGCGCTCTACGTAGACCTGCTGCCACGAGTTGACCAGGATGTCCGAAACCGACGGATCCGCCATCAGCAGCTCCAGCGGACCAAATCCCAGCATCTCGTGCTGGATGTCACGCACCAGCATGGCCCGCTCTGCCTCATTGACGGCAGCCTGCTCCTCCTGGATCAAACGCTCGACCATCGAGGCTATCTCGCGGCGCAACTGCTCGGCCTGCAACACCTCCAGCGCGGCCAAATCCATTTGCTCCAACAGCTTCAGATGTAGCCGCCCCTTCAACGCCTTGTAGGCGTCGGCGCCCGCAGGGGCTTGCGGGCGCGCCATTGCGTTGGTGGTCAGCACGTTCAGGCGCGCGCGCAGCGAGGAGCCGCTGTCTACGGCGGCGATGTCGGGTTGAACAGCAGCATTCATGTCAGGCCCTCCGGAATAGGCGGCCCAACAGGCCGCGCTGGGTTTCATCGGCACGCGGTCGCAGCGTGCGCGCCAGCTCGTCCAACTGGCGCACGACGCTGCCGGTTCTGGACTTGCGGGCAATCGGGTCTCCGCTATTGATGGACGAGTGCACGTCGCGCCAGGCATTGGGCACCGTGCTGATGCGGCCGACGCCCAGCGAACGCTGGATTTCATCCAGGCTGATCTCGCCGCCCTTGTCGTAGCGATTCACGATGAGCTCAAAGCGATCATCCGGATAACCCAGGGCGCGGAACGCCTGCAGCAAACGCCGGGCATTGCGCAGATCCGGTAGCGAGGGCTGCAGTACCGGATAGATGCGCCAGGATCTGTCGAGCACTGCAATGGCCATGGGGTCCAGGCAGCGCGGCAGATCGACCAGCACGAAGTCGTACTGGCTGACCGCCAGATCGATGATGGCAGTGACATGCTCCGGGCGCACGTCCCCTGCCTGCGCCAGATCCTCTGGGGCTGGCAACATGCTGAAGCCGGCATCAATCTTGACGGTGCTGGCCGCCAGCAGCGAGGCGTCCAGCCGGTAGATGTCCCGCGCCACATCGGCCACGGTAGTGGGCGGCTTGCCGTCGTGCACGAAGGACAGCGCATCCCCGAACTGCAGATTCAGATCCATCAGCAGCACCGAGCTGTCCTGTGCCAGTTGCCAACCCAGGTTGGTGGCCAGAAAGGTCGCGCCGCTGCCGCCCTTGCACGGCATGAAGGAAAGGACCTTGCCCTTGCGCTGTATCTTGCCTTTGAGTTTGTACGCTACCCGCTCCACCGCAGGCCGAAGAACATCTGCGGCAACCGGCGAAGGCAGCACCTCCCTGACCCCGGCCCGCATGGCCTGCAACAGGAACTCTGGCGCGTGGCTGGAGCACAGCAACAACACAGTGATGCCTGGGTGTTGGGCAGTGACCTGCTCAACGTACACCAACTCATGAGGATCGTGGCACATACCGTCCACCAGGATCAGGTCGGGGTTCTCCTTGTCGGCCACCTCGCGCATCCGGCTCTTGCCGCCATCGAACAGCAGCGTTTCGTACGCGCTAGAGAGCACATGCCCGATTTCCTTCAGGTGCTGGGGATTGGGTGAAATGACGGCGATTTTCATGGTGGACCTTCAGGAAGCATCAGACGGCCTGCACAGCACGCTATCGCTGAGAGGATCCTGACGCATGGCTTCACGCGTCAGATAGGTGGAGAAAGACGGCATGGGCAGATCCAGCGCGCCAACCAGGCCCGCGAGCGGGGAAATCCACTGGTAGTTCAGGTCGGTGATGCCCACGCGCACACCCACGCAATTGCCAGACGAGCAAGAGGGAGGGTCCCATTCGATGCTGACTCTGTCGATTTGCGGCAACATCGCCCGCATACGGTCGCGGACCTCGCTGGCTTCGCGCGTGCTGTCACAAACGGCTGCATGGCGTGCGCCGATGCGTGTGGCCTCGCTGGCAGCGTTCCAGGTGAACAGCATCCGGGAGAAATCCAGGATCGCGAGCATGAACATCAGGAAAAGCAGGAACACCAGCGCAAACTCAATGATGGTCGCGCCCCGTTGACTGTGTTTCACAGGTGGCTCCTCATGGTGGCGGCAATGTCTGGAAACTGCAGCGCCCCAAACGTGATGCCGAAGGCATTGGTGAACATCGACTCGAACTGGTAACCCGTGATGCGCACGGTCACTGTGTTGATGACAGGAACCGTACCCGCGGTCTCCCAGACAGGATCGGGAACATTGGAGGTGTTAAGGCCTGGCAGTTGCGGCACAGCGCGTGCTTCAACGCTGCCGTAGACAACCAGGTTGCGGGCCTGCGTCGTACCCGTTCCAGGGGTCTGCGTGGACAGATAGCGGCTTGCCTCCCGAACGCTTTTGGTGAGGGTGTTGTAGTGCAACAGGGCCCGGCCCAGCTCGGTGGTGATGAACGTCAGCATCAGCAGCACGGGCAGCACGAGGGCGAACTCGATGATGGCCACGCCACGCTGAAGGGTGTGTGCGCTTCGCATGATGGCTCCTATCGCACCAGTACCGGCACCAGTGCACCGACGCTGCCTCCAGGCAAACCGTTGGTGGTGCAGGGCACGCCCGGCGCCCCCGCACGGCCGATGAATTCGAGTTGCACGGGCTGCATTGGAATACTGATGGGTTGGAGCATCAGCATGCAGCCGTAGTCTTGGACTCTGCCGGGATAGGTCATGGTGATGGGCACCGTCACGACACGACGGTTGAAGACGCCGAACTCTGCATGGCCGTCCTGCGCCGTCGCCCCCGGTGGTGCTATCTTGTTGAAGCCGCCGCCAACCGATCGGCCCATGATGGCCGAGCAGCTGCCAGCCCCTGTCATCCGGGTTCCGGTATCGGCACAAGAGGCAAAAGCCGCCTGCTTGGTGGTGTAGTTGGAAGCCGTAGAGTGCGCGCCAGCGGGTGTCGGGCCCTGGTAGGCGCTGTTGCCACTTGGCCAGTTCGTCGTGGTGTAGGCGTACCCGCTGGCGTCGGGCTGCATGTAAGGTCGCTCGGGTCCGCCCGCGTTCCGGTAGATGCCGAACCTTGCGTTCCAGGCATCGGCAATCGATGCCTGGACACCGGGGGTGCCCAACGGTTCATCTACGCGAACATCGCACCGTCCCTGCAGCATCTCGTGCTCGGTTTCGGAAGCACTGTTGCTCCCGTCCAGATTGGCCCAGCCAATGTAGCCATTGGTGCCCCCTCCTGCCCCCATCAGCAGCGTGACCCATTCACCGGGTGTGTAACCATAGTTGGGCGGGCCGTCGCCAGGGTGCTTGGGACGAAGGGCCAAGGGTACGGGGCAACTGGTCTGTGATGCACCACGCGTCGCCACAGCACGCGCGGCCACATCACGGGCATCGGGGTAGGAGGCCGGGCCGAAGACGGCCGCCAAGGCCTGCAGCAGCCACATCTGTACGCCGGGCTGCTCGTGGGCACACTCCACGTAACGTGCCGCTGAGCCGTTGGCGGTGGGGTCGTAGTTCAGGTCGAAGAAGCGGAAGTCGGTAGCTGTGATCCGGCCCTTGCCGTCCCAGTCGGCCGACTGAAGGTTGACTCGGTTGAGATTGCCTGCCGTGATGCCTGCGCTCCTGGCTCGGTCGAGGGCGGAGGCGGTACCGTCCAGTTCCTGGGCCGCCGCAAGTGCGCAGCTGTCCATGGCGGTTTGGAGCTCGGACTTGACGATGAACAGGCGCCCGAAATCGAGCGCAATGCCCATGAACCCCAGAAGAAACAACAGGAACAGGGCTGCGGTGATCAAGGTGGCCCCCCGTTGGCGGCGAGTGTGTGATCGCATGGTCGGCTCCGCTGCATCTGACGTTCCATGACGGGGAACCGCACCTACTAGGCAGTTCCCCGTCAACTCAATGCGCCACGTCGTGGATCAGGGAGTCACGGCTGTGCAACCGTTGCCCGACAGGCAACTCTCGACGCGAGTGACGAAGCCAGACAGGCCGTTGTCGAGGTTGGCGATCGCAACGATCAGGGCAATGGAAACCACCGCGATGATCAGCGCGTATTCAATGACTTGAGCACCGTCGTCTTCCCGGGCGAAGTCGCGGATGAAGTTCTGGATCGTGTTCATGGTGTCCGCCTTTCAATTTGAAGAAATCAACAACAAAGGGAATCTCTTTCAGGATCGGGATTAGGGTTCCGCTTCATGTCATGGCAGGCTCCTTTCTGCAGCGTAGCCTTTGCACTAGCGGCTGCCACTGCCGGCAGGGTTGCCGCCGATGTTGATGACGTTGACCACCGGTGGTGGCGACTTGAAGGACTCCTGGTAGCGGCCTGCCGCATCGCGCGCGGCGCGGCCGTCCATGCCTGCCACCGGATCAGTGCTTGCGGCGCTAGGATTGAGCGTCATGGCCTGGCGGGCCTGGCGCACGGCATCGCCAAAGCGCATGTCGTAGTTCGGCGTGCTGGAGGCGCAGCCTCCGAGCAGGGCCAGCGCAGCGCAAAGAGCAAGAGTCTTCATGGTGGTCTCCCCAATTCACTTGAGTGCAGGTTGCTCGCCAGTGGGCATGGAGCCTTCGCCGGAGCCACGCAGAATCACGTCGGCACGGGTGGGCACGATGTGGTTGTCGGTCGGCAGCATGATGGGTCCGTCCGCGGGCCGCACCAGGCGGGGGGTCACCACGAACATCAACTCGGTTTTGTCGTTCTGGAACTCGGTGGATCGGAACAGCGCACCGACGACAGGCGCCTCGCCCAGCGCAGGAAACTTGTTCAGTGCCCCGGTCATGCTGTTCTTGATCAGGCCCGCCACCACAAAGCTCTGGCCGTCACCCAGCTGCACGGTCGTATCCACGCGCCGGGTCGTCATGGAAGGCAGCACCGCTGTACTGCCGTTGACCGTTGCAAAGGGCGTACCACTTTGCGACAGCTCCGACACCTCGGAGGTCACCTTCAGGTTGATTCGCCCATCCAGCACCGTGGGCGTGAATTTCAGGCCCACGCCGAACTCCTTTTCCTCCAGCGTGATGGTGGTGGCACCGCTCTCTCGGCTCTGGGCAACAGGAATGAAGATCTTGCCGCCGGACAGGAAACTAGCCGATTGGCCGCTGATGGCCATGATGTTGGGCTCGGCAAGGATGCGCACGATGCCGTCGCGATTCTCGGCATCGATGCCGAGCAGCGATGCGCCCCGGGTACTGCTGTTGATGTTGGCAGTTGCAGCGGCTGATGGCGAGGAAATCACGGATGCTGCACTGCCGGAAAACGATCCACCCGCGCCCGGACCAAAGCGGCTTAGCACAGCCGGCGCCCCGCCGATGATTCCGGAGATCATTGAAGTGTGGCCACCTGCGCTGAGGGCTCGGGTGAAATCAAGGCCAAAGTGGTCCAGCAGGCCCTTGCTCACCTCGGCGATCTTCACTTCGAGCATGACCTGCTGCGGAGCGGTCACTCGCATCAGGTTGACCACCTTCTTGCCATCGCCATACACGCTGGCCAGGCTCACAACCTGGTCAAGCTTGACGGCGTCGGTCACGCTTCCGGTCAGCACCAGCGCGTTGTCCGCACCGCTGACCTTGACCCCGCGCTCGTCAGGCATCAGTTCCGCAAGCTTGGTTTG
The DNA here is from genome assembly GCF_059568935.1 of Diaphorobacter oryzae DSM 22780. NCBI lineage: Bacteria > Pseudomonadati > Pseudomonadota > Betaproteobacteria > Burkholderiales > Comamonadaceae > Diaphorobacter > Diaphorobacter oryzae. The sequence goes on from NZ_JCANUL010000018.1 coordinate 39,421, forward strand.
CAGCGTGTCGGGGTCTATCGTGACAAAGATATCGCGGACCACACATCGGCCGTCGCGGTCCTGCACTATCACGTTGGAAGAACCGGGCCGGCGCCCCAACACCAACAGTTCATTGGGGCTTAGCAGCGTGATTTCGGTGTCGGCGATGCCGTCCGTGCCAGCAGATCCGCCAGGCGTAGTGCCCTGCCCGCGGCCTTGTGCATTGGGAGGCATGTCTCCTGTGTCAACCGGCTGACCAATCCAGCTCGAAGGGCGGCCGCCTCCGATCAGGCGCACGGCAGGCGCCTGGAGTTGAATCACCCGGGACTTGCCCAAGGCCACGCTACTCGCGGGTGCGGTAGTGACCGAGGTGCAAGCCAACCGCGCTGCCGCGGAAGGGGATGCCCCCTGGCGCGAACCAAGGGCAGGCACAGTGCGGTTGGAGATGGCCCTGGCGGCGGGCGCGTCGAGTGACTGTGCTGCGGCTGGGACCACGACGCTCAACTGACAGGCTACGGCGGCCAGCAAAGCCAAGGGACTTGGACGGAGTGTGTGCACGGTGTAGGCCCTTTCGGTGGTGTTGCTCTGGACGGCTGCTGCTCAAAAGCAGCTGACGGTGCGCGTTCCGTGGGAGATGATTTCGACACAGTCCCGCAGAGGTACTGCCGTCGAAACAGTGGTGGCCGGGGATGCTGGCGTCTTGGCCACGGCACGCCTCTGTACCGGTACCGGTGCTGCGGGGGCAGCAGGCGCTGCCGATACGGTCGTCAAACCCAGCAGCTGGTCGCGGGTGATTCCGGTGGTGCCGACAGCCGTCTTGTCGAGCTGGTTGCGCAACACCAGAGACAAGGTGCCGACGCTGCGTGCAAGGTCCAACTTTTCGGCGTCCTCGGGCGAAAGTTCCAGGGTGACGGCACTCACGACCTTGGGCTTCAGGTCATCGCGGCTGGCTTCCTGAGCCACGGCAAGCACCAGCACCTGCTCCAGGACGGTCAGACTGATCTGGCTTTCCTTGCCGCCTGTGCGCTCCTGCTGCGTATTGACCATCACGTCCACGTAGTTGCCTGGCAGAGCAAAGCCCGCCACGCCAATCACATCGTTGACGCGCACAGTCATGGCGCGCTTGCCGTCGGCGATCACGGCAGACAGTCCACCTTGCGTGCCAGCGGGGGCCAGCTTGCGTTCCAGAATGGCATCCCCACGCGGGATCGCCATGCGCACCACGCGATCCTGGGCTTGGTCCAGGCTGATGAACGCACCCGGGGGAACCGAGCCAGACGGCCATTCCACCGTGGTGAGCATTTGCGGATTGAGTTTGCTGCCCAGTTCGATGTCGACAGCGGCGACCACGACTTTGGATGAGGCGAGTGTGCCTCGCTGAGCCACCCACCGTGCAGCGTAAACGGCTGCCGCCAGGCCGGTGAGGATGGCCAAGGCCAGCAGGACGAGGGCTTTGACATTCTTCATGCTGCGCTCCAGTGGGTGTCGATCAGATGTAGCCCAGCTGCCGCAAGGTCACGAAAACGATCGCGCCCAAGCTGATGCTGATGCCGTAAGGAAGGCTTCCAACAGAGGGGGTGGCCACGCCCGGACGCCACAGGGGCATGCCCGGCACGACCAATGACGCCACCAAGGCCTGTGTGTTGTCTTTGAGCTGAGGCAGCGATCGACGCACTGCAGCCCACGCCACTGCCAGCAGGCCGCCGATGATGAATACGATGAGTGCAGCTTTGAGTGTGGCAAGCGCACCCAAGAATGCTCCTACCATCGCCATCAACTTGACGTCGCCGGCCCCCAGAACGCGCAGTGCATACAGCGGTAGCAGCAACGCCAAGCCTGTGACCAGGCCGAGCAACCCATGAACAAACCCGGCGACGACCGAGTTGCCAGCAAGGCTGTTGTAGGCCAGCCCCCAGGCCATGCCGGACACGGTCAGCCAGTTAGGGATGCGGTAGGCGCGCCAATCTGTCCAGGCAGCCACTAACAGCAAAGCGACAAGCACGCCCGTGCCGGGGTGCCACAGCAGCGTCTGCAGCATATGGAGCGGGGCTTCGAATGTGGTCATGGTGGTGGGCGCAGCGCTAGTTGATGGCTCCCACTGTAGAAAGAGGACCGACGCCGGGCATTGGTCAAGCATCCTTTTCTCGGTAGTACAGTGGTCCTCTCTCTGCCCCCCTCGTGCACAGGACAAACCGACTACGACCCACAGGACGAAGAAGCACCTTCGTTTTGACGCGAACTTGGGGGCAAACGGGAATGAATCGCCCAACTCACGAAGCTGCCGCAAGGAAGTGCGTCAGCAGGCCGGAGGCAGGGGAAGGAAGCGACGGCTTCAGAACGTGTTCACGATCTTCTGAGCAATAGAGCCAAGAATGCCAGGTGGACGAACTGCAAGCTGGTGTTAAGCCAGCGCTCGCAGTTCTTCCACAGCCGCCGGTTCTTGTCCAACCACGCAAAGTTGCGCTCGACGATCCAGCGCTTGGGCAGGACCTTGAAGGCGTGCATCTCGCTCCTCTTGGCGATCTGCACCGTTACGTGATCACTCAGAATCTCTTGTACGCCCTGCGCAAAGGGCTGGCCCACGTAGCCGTTGTCGCACAGCACGCTTTGCACTCGTCCCAGGCAGGACTTGCAGCGCTTGAGTGCCTGCAACGCCCCTTTGCGATCCGTCACCTCGGCCGTCGTCACCGCCACCGCGTGCGGCAAGCCATGGGTGTCCACCGCAATATGGCGCTTGATGCCCGAGACCTTCTTGCCCGCGTCATAGCCCTTCAGGCCCGCCGTGTCCGTGTTCTTCACACTCTGCGCGTCGATGATCAAGAACGCGCTGCATGCGTAGCGCCCCTGTCTCTCTCGGGCCGCGCCAACCTGATTTTTTTAAGGCCCGCTCCAGCAGGCTGACACCCTGCTCATCGGGCTGACTCCATTGGGCAAAGTACGAGTGCACTGTGCGCCACTTGGGAAAGTCGCTGGGCAGTGCCCGCCACTGGCAGCCCGTGCGCAGCAGGTACAACACCGCGCACCACACTTCGTACAAGTCAACGGTGCGCGGCTTGGTCTTCTTGCGCGCACCCTCCAGCAAGGGCTTGATGATCTCGAATTGCTCGCGGCTCGTGTCGCTGGGGTATTTCTTGCTTCGCACCAACCAATTGTCAGGGCAAGAGCAAAGATCATGAACACGTTCTCAGTCGATGGTGCGAAGTTGCAGGTGGTGCAACCGCATCGCCACGCCTTTGGAACCCGCGCCGAACTCGGTACGCAGCACCTCACCCAGCGCAGTCGCGCGCAGGCCCGAGTGATCGAGATCGAATTCCAGGTGAATCCAGTCTTCCAACGACTGGTCCAGAGGCATGTGGAAATACATGCCGCAAGAGCCTAAGTCGCGAGTGATTGCGATCGCACCGCTGGCTAGCTTGATGCGTAAGGCAATCGGCTCACGTAGCTCATGTCTGCGGTCAAAAAGCATGACCGCAGTGTGCACAGCGCGCCGCCCTTGTGCGAGGGGCAGTTCATTCATTTGAAGGAGGACTTCTGTCCTACGCCATGGCGAAGTCGGATGGACCCATCCATGAAACGTTCCCCAGCATTTCAAGAATAAAAGTTGTAACAAGCAATGCACGTTTACCTAATGTTGCATAACATCACCATCAATAAGTGAAGTTTTCCCATGAGGCGACACGCACATGAACATCACTTGCAATCAACCCATTCGAGTGGTTTTGATCGCCCCCGCTATGACCTGCTGGGGACTTGAGCATCTCGTCCAGTCGGCTGCACCATCTTTGGAGTTGGTGGGCTCCGCCAGCGGCATGGAGGCAGCACAGCAGATGCTCTCCATGACCTTGGCCCACGTCATCGTGGTGGATCTGGAGGCCTGCTCTGACACGATGATCTTCAACCGGGTTCATGAACGCTTCTCAGCCCACGTAATCCTGCTGGCATCGTCACAAGATACACAGCACCTTGACAAAGCGGTGCTTGGGGGAGTGCGCGGCGTCGTATGCAAGAGCGAGCCCGCTCACGTACTGCTCAAGGCTATAGCGAAGGTGAACGAGGGCGAGTTGTGGATCGACCGCGCTGCCACCAGTCGCATCTTTATGGAGATGGCCCGCTTGAATGCTGCCACCCAGAACGACCCTGAGCGTATGAAGATCGCCACCCTCACCGCGCGTGAACGTGAACTCATCGCGGCAGTAGCAGCTAACACCGCAGCCCCTGGCAAGGTGATTGCAGGGCAGCTTTGCATCAGCGAACACACGCTGCGCAACCACCTCAGCTCCATTTACAGCAAACTGGGACTGAGTAACCGACTTGACCTATACGCCTATGCCAGCCGGCACGGACTACATAAACCCAGCGAACTCGGTGGCGAACTGAGTCGTCAGCCGCATTGAATATTAACCACACGATAATGGGAGCATGGCGTCACTGGTTTGATGCGGAAACTCCGTGCAAAGTATGCGCGCGGTGAACCCATCTTGATATAGCCCGTTCGAGCAGGCATGGTGTGCACGATGGAGATCATGCACACTATGTCGAGCGAGGCGATCGCCCCAAATCCCAAGCGGCGCTTTTACAGTCCAGAACTCAAGGCCCAGGTCGTAACGCAGTGCCGGGCGAACGGAGCGTCGATTGCGGCTGTGGCTCTGGCCCATGGCATCAACGCCAACATCGTCCATCGCTGGCTGCGCGAGCACGCTGCGCCACCCGCTCCCAAACCCATCAATCCGTTCATCCCTCTGAGCCTCTCTGCGCCCGAGGTTGAGGACGCTGCACC
>NZ_JCANUL010000019.1:0-27970 GCF_059568935.1 Diaphorobacter oryzae DSM 22780
GTGCGCCGCTGCTTGCGAGACCGGCCCGCTTCTGTCTTGAGCCAGTCGGCGAGCTTCAAGGCAAAGGGATCAAGTCTGGAAGGGCTGACCCGCTTGGGGTAGCGCGGCTCGTCCTCGCCTGCGCGCAGGTACTTGCGGATGGTGTTGCGCGAGAGGCCCGTGCGGCGGGCGATCTCTCGGATGGACAGCTGCTCTCGCAGGGCCCAGCGCCTGATGACACTCAGTGTTGCCACGTCTATCACTCCTGGTCTCCTGCTGCTCAGCAAAGCAGCAGGCTAGGGTTAGTACGTGGGTCAGATTTAGATGGAAATCCTGGGGGTCAGTGGGTCACTTCTGCGTGGAAATCAACAGCCATGCTGGCTCAACACAGCTCGTAGCACACGCAACGCTGGCACCATCAAAGAAGCCACCCGGAACCCCACAGCTTTAGCGGCTGGCAGGGGTTGCGGGTGGCTTTTTGTTTTTTAGATGATGTTAATTTTTGTGGAGTTGGTGGTAAACGATAGCGTGCCCAATACCGGGCAAACTGCCCCAATCAATTAAAAATGCCAGCCAAGCCAAACTACTCATAGGATTGCCCGGGAAGAAATAAAACCCAAGGAACACGAGAACCCCTCCAAGCAGGGGTATCCAAGATGGCGAAGGCTGCTTTTTTATAAACGCCACATAAAAGCAGCGCCAATTTAGCAATATCAGCCAACTTCCGATCAAAAGTAAAAAAACGCACAAAATATTCATCATGGCAAATAAATCCTTTGCCCAAATAGGCCTTTCCAAGCACCATCGATGCCAACACCCGTTGGCCATCTGGCTGCACTTGCAGGAATTTGATAACTCGCACCCGTTCCGTATGGGGCAAATTGATTACCCATGCCAGGCTGCCATTTGAAAGATCGGGCGTAAGTCCACCAGTTTTGGCCGCCCTTCATAACCCAATCGCCCGCTTCAAGTCCTTCGCGACCCCAGCGAGAAACAGTGATGGTTTCGGGTGCTGCACAAAACAAAGGCGCAGATGCCGATCCAACCAATCCAATAGCAGAGGGCGTCAGCCCAGCAGTCACGGCTGGTAGTGTGATCGCTCTTGTCCACGCACCCGCTCTTACCGCATCGTCCAGCGTTGTATTGCGCCTTGCTCCCGCAAGCGTCGTCAGGTCAAGAAACTGCAAGCCCTCTGGGTCCACAAACGAGAGCGGATTCCCCCCCACATACCCAAACCGATTCCACCCTCCGTTTAGGCCGATGGGATCACTTTGGATATACCGGCCTAATTCTGGCTCGTAATCCCGGTGAAAGTTATAGTGCCTCCCGCTCTCCCCGTCAAAGTACTGCCCCGGCAGGCGCAGGTTCATTGTGATGGCACTAGCGTTGTCCACCCTCATCTGGCCGAACGCCTCGCTGATGCCCTTCCACGTCTGTGCCCCACTCTTGTCCGTCGCCACCATCGGTGTGGCCAGATGATCGGTATGCAGATAGTGATAGGTAGTGCTTGCAGCACTTAGGGTGGAGTTCTGGGAACTGACCTCCGCCTGCCACAGCGGATCTGTGCTCCACAGCCCGCTTTGCGCCGACACAGGGTTCCACCCGTAGGCCCGCGTCATCTGCCCCTGCCCGTTCAGCTCTGCCAATAGCCCGTCGTCGCCATACAGGTAGTACGTGGTCTGGCTACTCGCGCCCTGCGTGACGGTCTTGCTGATCCGGCGGCCGAAGGGGTCGTACTGGTAGCTGGCCTGGATACTTGCTCCGCCGACAGGTGTTTCCTCGAATCCAATGAGCCGCTCCGCGGCGTTGTAGACATAGGCTGCGGTGCCTGCTGCGCTAGTCTCCTGCTGGGTGTGGCCTTGTGCGTTGTATTGCACCTGGGTGGGCACGCTCTGTCCGTTCTTGCGCTGGGGGTACTGGATGAGCTGGTTGTCCTGGTTGTAGCTCCACTCGCCCGGCTGGTGCGCGCTGTTGGTACGGTTGTGCACCGGGTCGTAGCCGTACTGCTCGACAGGCAGGCCCAGGTCCCGCAAACTCGCATCGGGCTGCACCTGGGTCAGGCGCTGGATGGCGTCGTAGCCGTAGTCGGTCTGCCCCAGATCGCTGGTGATTCGGTTGATGTTGCCTACCAGGTCGTACTGGTACTGGCGGCTGGCCAGGGTCTGGTTGCCCGCCCCTTGCACCTGGATGCTTTTGGGGCGCAAGAGCGAGTCGAATGCCTTAGTGGTGAGGGTGCCTGGGTACTGGATGCGCTTGGGCATGTGCCACTGGTAGTCTTGGTACGTGATGGCACTGGCGTTGGGCAACAGCACCTGACTGAGGCGGCCCTGGATGTAACTATATTGCCCTTGGCTGCCATCAGGGTAGGTGTGCCCCGCCAACCGTCCATCAGCGTCGTAGCTTTGCCCGAGGGTATGGGTGATGGCATCGCCGTAGCGAATGGTGCGCTGAGTGATGCGGCCCAGGCTATCGCGCTGGTAGGCAACGGCGCTGATGCGCCGCCCGGCGCCGTCAAGCTGCTCATGGCTGCTAAGCAAGCTGTTGGCGTTGTATTGATAGCTGATACGTTGGTCGGTACCAGCACCGGCCAGTTGATGCTCTTCGGCGGTCAGATTTCCCGCGCTGTCGTACTGATAGCGGCGAGTATTTCCGCCCGCGTCGGTGCGCAAGACAAGTTGGCCTGCGGCGTCATACTGGAAACGCGTGACTGCTCCGCCAGGCAAATGCTCTGCGGTGCGCCGACCTGCTTTGTCATAACTGTAGCGGTGGGTGTTGCCCTTGGCATCGGTGGCGGTGGTGATGTTGCCGTGCGCATCCCAGGTCTGACGGGTGCTTTGATTGAGGCTATCGACAGTTTCCGTCCGCCTGCCCAGAGCGTCATAGCGATACAACGTGGTATTGCCTGCGGGGTCAGTGGTGGCCACATTGCGGCCCAGGGCATCCCACGCGTAGTGGAAGGTGCGCGATGTATCTGCGTCCAGTTGCTGGATGGCCTGGGTCGGTCGGCCAAGCTGATCGTAGCGATAGATTTCTTTGAATGTAGGAAAGGCCGTGGCCGTTCGCAGGCCTGCAAGCGGAGCATCCTTGGCGCCATACTCATAGCGTGTTCTGTTGCCTGCAAGGTCGATGGCCTCAACACTGCGACCCAGAAGGTCGTAGCGGGTCTGGGTCTGCTGACCCGACGGGTTGATGCGCAGCGTGGTGCGCCCCAAGGGGTCATGGGACTGTTTCCAGACATGGCCCAGGGGGTCTGTCAGTTGGGTTAATCGCCCCGTCTTGTCATATGCAAGGAGCCAGTCATGGCCCATGGCATCGGTGAACTGCGCTGGCAAGCCACTGCCGTTGTACTGGTACTGGCGGATGTGCCCCAGCGGGTTCTCCGCGCGCAGCATGGCGCCATGGGGGTCGTAGGCTGCTTTCCAGACATGCCCCAGCGGGTTGACTTCGCTCACGACATCGCCGCGCACGTTGTGGGTATAAGCCCATGTCTGGCCTGTGCCATCCCTCCACTGGATCGTATTGCCCCAACTGTCGTATACGTAGTTCTCGGTGCAAACGTCGGTACCTTGGCCGCTGCCCGCGCCACGGTTGTAGGTCAGAACGTAACCCCGTTCGTCGTAGGTATAGCTGTGCGTGCGCTGCTCTGGTAGGCCCAGTGCCTCAACCTTCTCCAACAGGCTACCGCGTGCGTCATACCGCCAGGTGGTGACAGCGCCCAGCGCGTTGGTATGGCGTACGATGCGGCCCTGGCCGTCGTACTGAGAGGACTCCGCGCTGCCGTCAGGGTAGATCGTGCGCAGCGGACGTAGGCTGCCATCAAGGTGGACCGTGGTTGTTTGTCCACGCGCATCCAGCAAGCGATGCTGGGTGGTGCTGTCGATGATGCGCTGGAACTGTGGCTCCTCCTGCACAGCAACGTGCAACAGCCAACCGTCCTTGCTGTAGCGTCGCACGGATTGGCTGGCGTCAGGCCGCTGGATGGCGATGCTGTATTCTTGCCGCATGCGGTCGAACTCCACGCGGTAGCTCCAGGTCGCACCTTCTTCATCTCGATAGGTCGCGACCCGGGCAATCTGTGGAGTAGGCACCTTGGTTCTGCCCGAGCTTGTTGCCGACCCAGTGGCACCGCTCGCTCCCATACCGCCAAAACCCACGCCGCGAAACTGCTCGCCCGGTGGTGTGGCATAGGTGATGGCCGTACTGGCTCCAGAAGGGCTGGTACGCAAGATGATCTGGTGATGGCTGTCATACCCATAACGCCAGCGCTGGCCGCGGCTGTCCGTCACCTCTTCCAACTGGCCGGCAGGGTTCCACTGGTAACGCACGGAGGCTCCGCCCAGGTCCGTAATGCGTTCCACCCGCCCGGCGATGTCGTAGTCCAGGGTGTAGATGGCACGACCTAGTGGATCACGAATTTCCACCATGCGGCCTTGCCCATCGCGGCTGAAACTCACTTTGGAGCCATGAGGATTGCCGTAGTCCTGAATGACGCCTGCTCCGTCATAGTGCACGGTGTTGCCCAGGCGGTCATACCAACGCCAGCCCGATGCGGTCTGCTGGATGAAGTTGTCGTCATCGAAGCGGTAGATACGCCCTCCCGCTTGCGCGGCATCACTGCCGGTGCGCTCATAGACGCTGCCCGCGCGCTCGACCGCCAACACACCCCCCAACGGATCATTGATGAATCGCAGGTTGGCCCATGCAGGGTTCAAGTACCACTTGCCGGCTGTCCAGGTGCGCCGGATGCTGACCAGGCCGGCGACCGTCTGAACAGAGAGATCCGTTCGGGTTTCCGTGTATTCCTGGTTAGGCAGCAGAACCTGCTGCGCATGGGCTGTTGACACTCCCCCTAGCCACCCCGCGATGAGTCCCGCAAACACTGCCATCCACAGCCTGATGGCGCGGTGCAGTGCACAAGAAGCCTGCACATGAGAACAATGCCGTGTCGAATACTTTTTCATGAAGCCGTTTTGCATTGAGTTCACTCGCGTCACCAATTAGCTGCAATTTTCCGGTGGTGGGCCATCACCCGACCCGCCTCCGCCTCCGCCAGGGCCGCCGCCTCCGCCAGGGCCGCCGCCTCCGCCAGGGCCGCCGCCTCCGCCAGGGCCGCCGCCTCCGCCAGCACCTCCGCCTCCGCCAGCACCTCCGCCTCCGCCAGCACCTCCGCCTCCGCCAGGACCTCCGCCACCGCCGGGACCTCCGCCACCGCCAGGACCTCCGCCACCCCGCGAGCATCGGCTACACCCCGCAGGAGGGCATGGGCTCAAGGGGGTGAAAATGGCCGCACCTGCCCCCCCGCTTCCGCCGCCCCAGCCACCACCACCACCACCACTACCGCCAGAGCTACCACCACCCCCAACAGGGGCACCAGGGCCGCAACTAGTACCTGACAGTCTGCCGAAGCTGGCACAGGCAGCGTCAGCGCGCACATCCCCTCCTGCACAGGTGTAGGAGAAGAAAATGCATGCCGAAATTGCGTAGCTGCTGCAGCTGGCGGCTTTGGCAACGGACTGGGCCTTAGCTTGCGGTACCACAGGGCTAGTTCCTGTGTTCATGAGGTGGCGGATAGCGTGCTGGACTTGCAAGCTGGGGCTGTAACCCTTGAACAAGGGTGGCTCCGCCGTATTGGCCTTGCTGGTAGGTAGTGCCTGCCGCTTGACTGGCGCCAGCGCCGTGATGCGATAAGGGATAACGACTCGGCTCTTGGCTGCCAACTCCGTCGGCATCTCACCGAAGAACTCATAGCGATAGCTCGCGTCGCTTTGTGGCAGGGTGAACTTCAGATCGTCCGCCCGGACAAGCCCATAGTTGCTCAACGTGAGCTCGCCGGTGATTTCCTCCCCTACCTGCATGGCAGGCAGGTTGATGCTCAGGGGTTCGAGCAAGACCACGGGGGCCGGCACCTGGGTTTGGTAAGTGGCCTCCAAGGTGATGTTGTACTCGTCACGTATCGTGGTTTCAGTGACGCTGAACTCGATGCTCACAAGCTGGCTGTCAAGGAATACGCGCTCGTTCGCTGTCAGGCCCGCGTGCACCTGAATGCGCCCGCTGGCATCCATATGCTGCGCTGCGCTGGCACGCCAACGGTAGTTACCTGGCGGCAGATCGGTGAGTTCGGCGATGCCTTGACTGTTGGTCGTGAGAGTACGGATGTCAGCGGTCAGCGCTTCGTTTTGCAACTTGATCGTGGCCCCCGTCACGCCAGGTATGGGGTTCCCGGCTGAATCAAGCGTGTTGGTGTAGATATCCACCACTTTGAAACGCACGCCGCCTTGGCCACTTTGCGCCACGGCGATGGTGACCGGTACGGTGCCGCCTGCGTCGTTGTCAGCACTCACACGCAGTTGGTACTGGTAGTAGCCGTCGGTGACCTGCGCATCAGGCTGTGCGGTGATCTGTAGGGGAACAGCCTGTCCCACATCCAGATGGCCTACATCGCCGCTGCTGACCAGGCGCACCCAAGCCGGCGCAAGAGTGCCCTGAGGCGTGACGAGCTGGGCTCGCACATTGCGCGCCATCGCCAAGCCCCGGTTGGTGACCGTGACAGCGGCGCTGGCACTGTTTCCCTGTTTCACGCCAATTTCCACAAAGCTGGGGCTCGGGCTCAGACCAGGAGTGGGTTCGTGCAGTTGGTAATCCACGCGCAGTTCGGCGCGGGGACGGTTGCCGCTTTCATTGGCGAAGGCCTTGAGAACGATAGTGCCCGTGGCGCCTGCCGCTGCATTGCCCGTCAAACTCAACCGAATGGGCACGCTGGCTCCGGCGGGCACATCCACGGGTTGGCCTAGATCCAACGTGATGCCTGGGGGCAGGCTACCCGAAGGCTGATCCCCGGGCAGTGCCTGCCAGTGAACGCCTGTGGCGCCCGTACCGGCACTGGCCCGGGCGGTCAGTTGTACTGGCGTGGCCTGACCACGGATAGCGTTGAGCTTGAATTGGCTGTAGTTGAAACTCAGGCGGTTGATGGTGAAGTGTGCAGGTGCAGGCTGGGCCGAGTAGCGGGTATCGTCAGGGTGAACCACGTACACCGCGTAGGTGCCTGCATCGTTGGACTGCGGCAAGAACGTGTAGCTGAACTGGCCAGCGCCATCGCTCACCAAGGTGATGCGGCGCTCAAAACCCTGCACGCGCAGCGCCAGCCGCAGCGTGGCGAGAGGCGCGGGTTCGCCGCCAGGCGCGACGGCCCTGCCGGTGATCTGAATGGGTTGGTCGCCAAACGAGAGGGTGGGCGTTACGTTCAACCCTTGCACGCCATATGGCAGTGGTGGTGGCGGTGGTGGAGGGGGCACCTGCTGCACGAGCACCGACCGGCTGGTTTGCGCAGTCTTACCGCTTTGGCTGACGACTGTAGCCACCAGAGAGTAATTGCCGTTGGGCACTGTTGTTGTATTCCACTCCATGGCCCACGGAGCCTGAGTGAGAGTGCCCAGAGTGTGCGCCCCCGATGCATCACGTACCTCTATATGAACTCGTGCGACGCCAGTAGCGTCAATCGCGCTGACCTGCACGGGCACAGTGCCGCGCACAGTCGCATGCTCGGCTGGACTGATAAACAGGACTGTGGGTACGGGCGCGGTGAACGTGATTTCGACCGCGGCGCTTAGTGGTCCCACGCCGCGCGCGTTGGTAGCCTGAGCCTGCAAGGAGAACGCTCCTTCGCCCGGCAGCGCGACATTGCCGCTGAACGTACCCTCCGCCCCTACAGGGAGTGGTTGCCCTGCAGGCTGGTTGTTGACATGCAGTTGAACCGTTGCTGCTGGCTCTGCCGTGCCCGCCACACTGATGGACTGTGTAGCGACAGTGATACCTGGCACAGGTTGTGTTATCAACGGCGCGCTCGGTAGTTGCAAGTCGAGAGTGAAAGGCCGTGTGACCGTAGTGACACCACCCTGCGCATCGCGGGCGATGGCGACGAGGGTATGAGCCGCGTTCGCCAGGCCCTTAAAGCTCTGCAATTGGCTGGCCACCACGGGGCTGGCCTCGCTGCTCGGCCCGGGGGTGGGGTAGCCTTGTCTCAGAACGAGTACGCCGTCTATGTAAGCTTCAAGAGCAGAAACGCCCGTTGCGCTGTATGCGCTGAGTGACAGCACACCTGCGCGCTGCAGCGTTGCGTTTGCGGCTAAAGGATGGCCGTCGAACTGAACGCTCAACGAAGGACCGGGCGCCAGCGCAGGATCCGATGTCAGGTAGGGTTGATAGATGACGCCAGAACTGACGAAACTGCCTTTCCCCGCGGGATTTCCTTCCTTATCACGAGGCCCCGTGATGTGTCCCCACCAATTGCCTGTTGCTTGGACCGGAGTTGGTGGATTCTCGTTCTCCACGCCATAGAACTGGTTGTTGCCCAAGCTGCTCTGGCTGATGACAGGCGTGGCCCCCTGCTCTGCAATTATTCCTGTACTGTTGCGTTCAATACTACTTTGCAGAATCTTTGGGGATCCTGGGCCAATGAAACGCAGGCCAACACTGCTGTGAGAAATATTCAGACCTGAGAACGTGTAGGCACCACCTGGCACAACCAGGGCGCCGCCTCCGTGCGCGATGTACGCGGGCATATCCGCATCACCACCTGCATAGCGCAGTGAGAGTCCATCGATGGAAAGCCAGGCAGGATCGACTCCTGGCGTCAGAAACAAGCCGAGCCAATCACTGCGCCCGGCTACGGCAGGGCTACTGCCCGTCTGGCCACCACTCCGGTCATCGCGCTCACTCGTCAGTATGACTCCGGTACCTGTGGAAAAACGACCATGCACCAGGATCCCGGCACCATCACCGCTATCGACCGGGGCTTGTCCGAATTTGACAATCACCCCGTTGCCCAACGTGAGCTGAGCGGGTTCAGCAGCCAGAGCAGGCACGCCCCACAGGTCGACAATCAACAATCCCGTTAGCGCCACCCATCTCCATCGGCTTGAGGAAAATACTCGTATCAGACTGAGCGCAGTGCACCATTGAAGCAAGAGCATGACACGTGCTTTCATGGGCGCACCTCGACGGATTCAGCAAGCGTGGGAAGTCCTGGCATGCTGACAGTCAGCGTAGCCGTTCCTTCGGCTACCCCAGTGTAGTGAACCCTGATACAACTCTCGCCCGCAGGCCACTCCGTGATTTCTTCGTTCAGTTTCAGTACCGCCGGGGCACTGCTACTGATCGTCACACTCATTGGATTTGGTGAGTAGCCGCTGCTGCCCCATTTGTCTCCGATACAGACATTGACTTGTCCCTCAGAACCGATACCAATGGATCCGGTGCTATAGGCAATGCTCCATTTTTTCTCCGTGACTTCCACTAGAGTGGTGTAAACATCGGGGTAGCTCTCCGGTTCTCCAAGGACAGAGGCTTCTATCTGCGTTGATCCGGGACGAAGTCCCGTAATCGGGAACGCCCGTACTCCCCAATCATTGTCGCCCGCAGGAATAGTTATCTCCGCTGGAGTAGAGCACACTGCTGCGTCGATGCAGCGCAGCCGCACGGTCAACGGTCGAGAGGTCGTTTCCCATGAACCTTGATACTCGGTGACGATACCCAGATCTGCGACAAATCCTTCCACTACGGCGATATCGCTGCCTTCCGTATTCCAGTTCATGAAGGTCAATGCACGATCGCCATAAACGGTTTGCAGTTCGGAGACCGCACTCAACCGATCTTCCATCTCCGCACCGATACGGTAATCTCCGCGCTGCGCAGCCTCTATATAGAAGGGGTCGCTGCAACGCCTTGTTGTCTTGATCTTGACTTGCTGGACTCGGCTATCGTCGCCGTCATAGATGGCTGCAATCGTTCCAACAGGGCTCTGATCTCGCACTGTCAAAGCCAAGATCCAATCATCAGTAGTTTGCTGACTACTGTACCGCCCCGCCTCTGGAACAGAAAGGCAGATGGAGGCATATCGGCGCATGCTGACATAGTGGCGCTCACTAAAGTCCCATTGCACCTGAGGCTCAATAACCTGCACGGGGAAGACTGCGACCTGAGTGCCTTCCGCCTGTGCTTCTATTTCCGTCTCACCCAATACCAATCCCGTGATCGGCACAAAAACTTCCGACTCCCATGCAGGAATGGTGACGGATGGTGGGACGCTGCAGACTGCTGCATCTCGGCAACGCAGTTGCACTTGCAAAGGCCGACTTTCGCGCAACTCCACATCGTCTCTCAACCGCGCAATGCTAATCCCCTGATTCATAAGCAATTTTCTGCCCACCCATACCTTGGTAGCTTCGTAACTATGCGCACGCCACTTCAGCGTTGTAGGACTTTGGATGTCGAAAGGGCCGAACGCGGCATCCGGCACTCCGTTCGCGCTCAAAACAATCTGTGCCAAACCTTTGGCCTGTGCACGGAGAAGCCCTGCCTGCTGCACGTAGGTCTGCCCTTCGGGTATGGTGATTTGCTCAGCTGAGAGACTAAGTGCTAAGGGGTCGGAGGAAGTCAGCCGCACTACCATGCCGCCACTCGGTGCAGACGGTTCCAGATGCACGGCGCCCGTGTAATCAAGCCCAGCGACTATGGGCGCCTGCAGACCAGGAAGTTCCAACCGCAAACTAGGGGAACGCGACTCAAATTGCCGTGCCGCTTCGCTATAGCCCGCCGCTTGAACCGTCATGCGTAGCATGCCTGTTACCAAGCTCCTTGCCGTGAAGGAGACTTCCGAGTCACCCTCCGGCACATGGACCGTAGCGGGTAGCTCAAAAGCGTTCGCAGGCTCCGAGCCCAGCCGTAAGGTCAGTCCTCCTGCCGGAGCAGCAGTGCTCAGGCGCAGCCGGATCGTGTATGGCAATCCATTCCCCAACGCACCGATCGCGGTGTCAAAGTAAATGGATGGCAACCGAATCACCGAGACACGAGCCTGGGCCGCGCCCACACCAGGGCTGTTAGCCGTCAGCACGGTCTCTCCAAAGTAATGCCCCCGTACTTCGAAATTCATCGTTGCAGCGCCCTCGGGCACCATCACGCTCGGAGCGACAATTACGCCACCCGTTGGGTTGCTGCCCATGTTTACAACCCTGCCGCCCGCAGGTGCGGGCTCGCCTAGAACGACGCGCATCGATGCACTGGCCCCCGAACCCAACTCAAGTCGGGAAGGTTCTATCGCCAACGGTGCCTGCCCCACCTGAACCATCCCTTGCCGCACCAGATAGGGGATCCCCACCAAGTCCCACAGAATCTGTCCGCGGACAACGCCTGATGGCACAACAATGGCATTGAGAGCATTGCCCTTCGCGCGCAGGCCCTGTCCGGAGGGCGACGACTCCAAATCCATCCGGATGGCTGGTCCACTATGGTGGTTGATCTCCATATGGTTGAGCGTGGGCGAGGATTTCTGGATCACCACCCCACTGCCGTACTCAATGCGCATATGTGCAAGCCGCGTTTGCGGAGCACGCGTACCCTCCAAGAACCGCCACTCGCCCCAGTCACCTGGTGCTGGTTCAGCACTAGCAGAAGTGATCACGATGGGCTGATCGGTCGTACCCACTGCGTGGACAGCTCCTCGGTGCAGAGTGAAGCTTGCGGACGGTTCCATACGCACCAGCACTCCCGGCTCAATGGTGAGAGTTGCCCCCTGATCGAGGACGACATCGCCCTGTACCTGAATGGGAGACTGTGCCGCTGTCCAAGTGACATCGCCAATCAGAGTTCCACTGACGTTGATGCCGGCCGCCTGAGCATGCAGAACCGTTCCCAACAACAAAGCCAGCGAGTAGGCCAACGAGGCCGCCGTGCGCATTCTTACCCCTCGAAGTTGCAGCGATGACCATCGCCACAGCATGAGAAAGATCGAAAAACTTGAGAGATTGACACGCATGGACCGTGGACCTTGTAGTCGTCAAGAGCCGCACAGACGCGGCAATGGGCGCCCGGCATGGGCAGCGGAATGTTGTTGTTGATCGAGATATGCACGGTAGGCCTCCCAGCCGCCCTCTAGCCATGCCAGCGGGCGTTTCGCTTGCTGCTCATAGCGCCCATCCTGGCGCCACTGCACAAGCAACGCCTGTTGGGCCTGCATATCTGCTGCCACGACAAGCCACTGGCTTGGCCGTTGCGAGGGACTGCGCTGATCCAGATCAGCCAGCGCTTGGCCAAGAGTCCTGCCGTCTGTGTGTCCGGGCAACTGCAGTAAGGGCTCCAGCGGAAGGCCCGTCACCTGCGCTGGGCTGAGGCCCACGGCAGCTATGCGCCATTGGCCGTCTGCGCTGCCCAACCATGCCTCTCGCGGAGTCAATAGGTCCACGCCTTGGGTGCGCCGCCAGTTGCGTACGCCGCCCAAAAGCACACGCACCTGCGCAAATCCCTGGCGCCGCAGCTCTAGGCATGCTTGGGTCAATGCTCGCAGATCCACGCCTGAACCAACCAGCAGCAGAGGCTGATCTTTGAGGTAGCTCCGGTCAGCTATCGCAAACAGCGGCAGCGCCGCTGCGCCTGGCAGCGGCGAACGAGCTGCAAGGATGACATCCCGCACATCCACAGCCACCCAGTTACCTTCATGAATCTCATGCGCCTCGATCCAGCAACTGACTTCATCGCGCCCATACTGCACCGGTTGCACGCGGCCAAACACTTGGGTTCCCGACGGCGGAGAAACATGATCCGCTCGCAGACATGCCGCTAAGTCCTGCACCTGCGCCTGCACAAGAGGACTGCCTATTGCCAGCGCGCAGGCCCATGATCGTGCCCTGGGTATGACGCACCAAGTCATCACGCCCTCCGTCGGCTGCGGCGAAAAGCAGCGCCGGCCAGCACGCAAAGCAGCGCACTGAGTACCGCCAACGTCCGCCCCTCGATTGCCGGAATCGGCTCTGGACTGGCAGGAGCTGAGGCAATTACCGGGCCGCCCGGGTCGCGTATCACTCCATTGACCGTCAGATCGTCGTCACCCCAGCCACCATCGCGGATGGTGTACACGACTGTGTTCCCGTTGATGCGCAGTCCAGTAGGCGGATACCAGAGCTTGACGCCTCCAGATATCGGGGTGACGCCGTACTTGAGGTAACCGGTGATGCCACGCAGATCCGGCCAAGTTGTCGTGATGGTGACCTCGCTGCCGGGTGTGCAACTGACCAACTCAAAATCAAACACCCCATGAGGAAGCAAGATCTGGCCCAATACCGCCCCCATGCCCGATGCCGGGAGCAAGCGTGTCGCATCCGGATTGAATGCACAGTTCGGGCCGCCACCCGACACACTGGCAGTCACCTTGCCTGACCCCGTGGCGGTCGTGCCGCTGAAGACCGGGGTGGGCACGGGTACGGCCGTATTGGTCAGGGAGAACACCTGCGCAGCAGAAGCGCTGGATGCCAAAGCCGCACGCACTTGATACGTCCCCACCGCGGAGCTCGCCCGCAGCACTGGGGAGACCGCCAAGCCACTGGCGTCGGTAGTCACCTGCACCGAGGCCACGCCGCTGCCTTGCCCATCGAACTGTGCAGAGGCTCCATTGGTTGGCGCCTCAAAACGAACCGACATACCATTTTGCGGACGACCTTGCTCATCCACCACTCGCACGCTGAGCGGCTTGCCGAACGCGCTTCCCAAACGGGCCGATTGCCCCTGCCCATCCACCAGCAGGAGATTCAGCGTTGCGGGTGCTTGATTCTGTAGCGTGAAGATCGCATCGGACGTTACTCCTGGGGCCGAGGCTCGGATCTGGAAGCTGCCTGCGTTCGTGTTGGCGCGGAGCAATGGAGATACCGCCAGGCCGCTGGCGTCCGTTACGGCCTGAGCGGCCGCCACATTCGCGCCTAGTCCATCGAACATCGCCGACGCACCGGTTGCTGGTGCCTCGAAGCGCACGGTGATGCCCGATTGAGGGCGGCCCTGCACATCGACCAAGCGCACGCTCAGGGCTTTGGCGAAGGGGGTCGAGATGATTGCCGACTGACCTTGACCATCCACGATCTGGAGGAGCGATTCCTGCACCGGCTGCGTTCGGTTCTCCAACGCGAAGACTGCATGGGCTGCGACACCAGGAACACTCGCGGTTGCAAGGTATGCACCTTCGGCGGTGTTGGCTGCAAGAGTTGGCGAATGCGCTGTGCCATGCTCGTCGGTGACGACGACGACGCTGGCCACGCCTCCCACAAAGCTCGCCCCCGCTCCCGACACCGGGAGCTCGAACCGTACGGCAGCGCCCGCTACCGGCTGGCCATTGCCATCCAGCACCTGCGCAACGAGCACCCGACTGAACGCCTGGCCGACCACGGCCGTCTGCCCTCCGCCGGAGATGGCCGTGATCTGTGCCGGAGGCTGGGCCGCCTCTGGAGCCCAATGCACCTGGATCAGGCAGAACCACCGCGCCACGTCCAATTGCAACTCGGCAAGCGCAGGGGCATCTGGTGCTCCAGCGAGCTCCTCCAGATGGGTCTGCAATGCCACGAGAGATTCCAGCGCCGGGCCCCATTGGCCGTTCGTCTGAGCTTGCTCGACCTGTGTCGCCGCTTCACGTGCCCGCCCAACCAAGACTTGCTGATCTGTCGTAGCACCCGCTAAACCAGCCAGTACGTGCTGGACGCGTGGTACCAGCGTGTCCAGGCCCAGTACCTGCACATCCAGCGTCTGTACCGCCAATGGGCTTTGGTCTGAAGCATCCAGTAGTTGTGCCTTGGACTCTCCGGTCGCAGACAGTTGCGGGGTCACCAAGGTCAAGGCCACAGACTCTTCCTGGCCTGCGCTCAACACCCATTCCCATGTGGGCCGCGTAGATGTGGAACCGGTTTGTGCGGAAGGGACAGCGTCCCGGTATGCAAGGCCGGATGTCAGATCAAGCTTCAGGCTGACGGCCTTGCCAGGACTCCCCTGGAGTGCGAGGCTACGCGCCTTCAGTTGCAGACCGAAGGACGATCCAGCCAACGCTGGTTGCGTTCTCACCGCCGGGGTCATGGCCTGCAGCTGTTGCTCTGCATAGGCTGACCAGTCTGCATGGTTGGCATCGGCCGCTGTGTCCAGCAGGCCGAAGCCCACCAGCATTGCCTGTCCATGGCCGTAGGCGCGCCGCGCGATGGCAGGAGCACCCGATACCGCATACGTGGCTGCGGGTACGGCTGTGGCGAGTTGTAGCGCGTATGCAGTGCCTTTGGTGACGGATGGAGAACCACCCTGCAGGGTGACCGCAAGGTTCTCTCCGGCAGACACATCGCTGGAAACAGCTCCCAGTACGTCGGACAGCCCCACTAAAGACGCGCCAGCTGCCCCTTCAACGATCAATGAGTCCCCTCTGCGGACGGCTGCTCGGATTTCACCATGAGCCAATTCATCCAGGCCACTCATGCCGCCCACAAACCAAAGAACGTTGTAAGTGCCGCCACGCAGCGCTACACGCCAGTCTTCCAAGCGGGTGGTGGTCAGGGAATGCACCAAGCGATCGGAAAGCCATGTGCGTGCCATATCAGCCTTGGCCATGGCGCACGCCTCTCTATTGGCGGAGAGGGGCACTTCCGGGCACTCGGCCCATACGAGAACGCGAGCCTGGGCCACCAATGTCTGGAGGAGGTCTGCGCCGCTTCGCGGCTCCTTTTGCACCAGCAGATTCAAACGGTTCTGGTTGTTGTCAGCCACAGGGTCACTTGCCTGAGAGCCTGCAGTGGCCGTCCAAGTGATAGAACGTGAGTGGCTGTCGCCCAAGGGCTCAGCCTTGACCTGCAGTGTCAGGGCCGCCGATTCGCCTTGGCGTAGCGTGCCGACACTCCAGACACCCGGTGCATAGGAGCCTTGTCCCGCACTCGCTGCTTGCTGGGACAGTCCATCTGGAAGCGTCGTCTGAACCGCTACACCAGAAGCCTCTCCTGGTCCTTGGTTCCGAGCCGTGATGGTGACCGTGGCGAGCTGCCCAGGGTACAGCTCATGGGCGCTGGACTGGATGCTCACGGCGACGTCCGCTACCGCGGTTTGATTGTTGCCTTCCGAGGGCTTGCGCTTGGAAAGGACGTAACCAGTTGCCTTACTGCCGGAAAGCAACACGATGTCGCTGATCAGGCCGGAAGAGACCGTTCCACCGGCACTGCCGGCCACCCACGTTCCGTTGACCCACCCACTGCGTTCCGCTGCTTCAATTTGATAGCGCCCCTGTGCGAGACCGCTGTAAGCAAAGCTGCCCTGGGGATCGGTATAGGCTTGAACGGAGACGTTTCTACCTTGATTGTCGATTCCCTTGAGAGTCACCATCAAGTTACCGTCTGCCGCATCCCCCGCGTCACGCACACCATTTCCATTGGCATCAAGGTACGCCGTGCCACTGAGCGAGACCTCCGTACTCTCGGTGAAAACCAAGGTGTACTGACCGGGCGTATCGAAGTCGAAAACGTGGACGAAGTAGCTCCAGCTGAGGTCCGCATTGCGAGACTTAGAGAGCCAGAAGTTCTGCGGCAGCAATTGCTTTCCGTCGCTGCGCAGCACGTGCACAGGCTTGCGTGCGCCTCGCGCAGGATCAGCCAACTTGACGTGCACCATGCCTTGTGTGGCCGGAAACTGGAGCGTCAGGTTTCCTCCAGGCAGCGTGTTCAGCGACGCCGTGCCGGAAAGATTGAAAACAGGATTTTCACTACCGTGAGAGTCATAGACGCGATATCCATCGCCGTATTCGGCAAGAAAGTCATCGACGTCATCATGGCCAGGCAGATCGATGCGAACATCCCGCACCAGCTTGTGGGCGACCACCTCCTGGATGAGCGACGTCACGGCCCCACCCAAAGAGTCGGCATGCACGAAGCTCGCGTTGAACTCTGTGAATCTGCCCGCTAATGATGTCTGCATCAGCCAACGCCCCATCTTCGCGCTTTGTGGAGCGATATCGCCAAAGTCCAGCAAGAGGCTTTTACCGGCAGCTGCGTTGCCGACATACCCGCCCAATATGGTGAAATCGATCAGCAGGCCTTGTCGGTTCTCGACAATCTTGGGCTGTGCGGACTCGATCTGGGTTTTGGCAGCAGGCCCCGCTCCCACATTGGCAACCCGAACCCCCAGCGTGAAGGGCTCCGCAGCTTCGGTCTCAGGCGTGAATGGGTCATCCCCATGCACATCCGTAGGCAAAAAATAATCCAGCTGCAACAGCGGCTGGGGCCGGACCACCACATAGTCTGGAGTGACTTCAACTGTAGTGGTTTCACCGTTGAGGGTGTACGTGACGCGTGCGCCGACGTAATACAGCTTGCCCTCGGCGGTTGTACCGCCGGCACCCTGCGCAGGAATCAGAAGCCAACGGATATCGGCGTTGGCTTTGGGCGACAGGCTAGAGGAGCCGTCCAGCGCTGAAAGTCCACTCAGCCCGTCCAGCCGAACGAAGAATGTTGCCCCTGTGGCATTGGGATCTGTCGTAGCAACGACATCACGCTGCTCTTGATCCTTGAACAGCAGTTCAACCTTGACATTGGATAACGCACTCGCATCCAAACCATTTCGGATGACCATGCGCGCATCGAATGCCTGGCGCTCTAAGGAGAGCTTTTGTTCAATAACGATCTTAACTTCGGCGCACAAGGCATCCTGGGCCAGCGCTGCACGCGACCACAGTCCCCACAAGCCAACGTACACGATCAATGCCAGCCATACCCAAGCCCTCCCAGCTTGCAGCAGGCGGATGCGTTCTTTCGACGCACCAGTCCCCCCGAGATTCCCGCGCATGAGCGCCCCCCTCGATATTTTTTCTGCAGGCGGATTCTATGAGGGCACGCATCAAAATCTATTGCTTAAAAGCAATTGGCATTATTGCAACATAAAATCCCCCAAGTAATCCACACGTCAGGATTTGCATGTCGCAAATCTTTCTCAAACACGCTTTTTAGCCTTCCTTAATTGCCCTGTATGAAAGCAAATTCATACAAAAGAAAATGGCATGTACTACTACTGACATCGGCGTCAATGCATACGACACACTGAATCGCCCCGTCCCGGTGCGATTCAAGACCGCGATCTCGGTGGTCAGCCGAGCCTCTGATCTCAACCCGCCTGAAATCGAGCAGTGGGCCGATGAAGGCAAGCACGGCATGGAGAACGTCCTGCGCAGCAAGCCGCTGGAGGTCAAAGAGCAGTACGAAAGACAACCGCGCGAACTGCAGGAGCGTCCAGCCAATCCAGTGTTTTATGGTGTCGGACATGCTCAACGGAGCTCTTGCGCACCGGCATGCGCCCCTCGACGCTCTGGCGTCTCCCTGCTCCCGCGTCGTTGCATTCAGCCTGGATTCCGGCAAAAATGGCCGCATGACGACAGCAATTGCCCACCTCACACCAGCCCAGCGCTGGGCGGCTGGGGCGCGTTTGCGCCGTGAACTCATCGCTGAATCCTTCGACCACGCAGCCCAAACCCACAAGGACGCGCTCGCCAGCGCACGCGCCATGGCGTCGAGTATGCGCAGCGGAAGGCCGCTGCAGCGCGCTCCCGCTCGGTGAGTCCTCCACCTCTCGCTGTCCATTTCGCGCAGGGCATTGCTGCAGCACTTTAGCTTCTGTGGCATGCCCAGTGAACAGCCGGAAGGCCCTGACGTTGAAGATGCCCCTGTGGGAGGACGTTCCACCCACAGACGGCTGTTCGTCTCCGACGGCATGCGTCGTAGCGGCTCTCCACTTCCACCAGCAGGAACTGTCTCGCGTAATAGCGCAACCGTCCCGCCGACGCGTTCGCCCCCGGTGGGTAGGACGTCTTAAAGTCGATGAGCGTTTTATCGGTCCACGAGGCCGCGCTCAACCTTTATTTACTGTGCACCCGTCCTGACTTCGCGAGCCGCAGTGCGTGCCACCAGTTCGGGATACTTGGTCAAGTTCACGGGCCACTTAATATTGAGGCTGTCCGCGTAAAACACCCGATAGGTGTGACCCTCAATGAAATTCATCTTCTTGGTGTACTCGAGAGGAGGTAAAACCGCCACGCTCCCATCCGCCTTCTTGAGATGAAATTCATAGGTGAAAACCACTCCCGAACCGAGCAGAGAAGCGGCATTGAGGGCGGCGCCGATGCCACCCAGAACGCCATGGGTCGGCAGGGCATGACCTGCCAGTTCCAGAGACTCAGCCGTAATCTTCGACTCAACAGCCGTCACCAGTACCCCTTCGTGCCATTCGGTGACCTGGGGCGAGCCGATGTAGATCTGTGCCAACTCGGATTGGCTTGCAGTGGTCGAGCAGCCCACCAGGGTAAAAACTATGACGGCGATACAAAAAAAATGTCTCATGGCGACTTTTGGTGAACGGGTCATTTGAAACAATATGCTACACCGAAGTCATCTGGCAACACATCCAGATGTCCAGCACATATCCCTCCGGTTGCCACAGCGCACTACAAGGACACGCGAAGCACCATCCTCAATGCTGGTGACGATCAGTACTCGCCCATGCGGTACCTCCAGAAAACTCCCGATTTTGAACCCTTGAGCGCTCCCCCCAGACTGCGCGGATCCACCTTGGAGCGGTGGTAGCCGATTTGCTCGCTTCCACTTGCAGTGGTATTTCTCCCGCTTGCACCGGGGCCTTCCTGCTGCGTGCTTCAATCCATTGCTTTGCCTGTTTGCCGTGGGTTGGATTCCTCTTCGGGCGCAATCGCTGCGCCCTGCCTTCGCAGCACTGGTCACTGCCACCGCTGCTGTCTTTTGTCTTCTCGCTACCAGTCCTCTCGAGGCGTGTTCCAGTGTAGGTACGTCACCTCGCATAGAGCTGCCGACGCGATTTGCGCAATGCCCGCAGTTCTTTGCCCATGCCCTGCCTCCCAGGGTGCCGCATCAGCCCGCGCTGCGCGAGCTTTGCTACGAGGCCTTTGCAGTGCTGCACAGTGGAGCGACGCGCACCCCGGTGTTTGTGGCACAGCGGCTCAATCGCCGATTGGTGGAAGATGCCGATGAGAAGCGCGCTAAGCGTTTTTTTGCCGATGCCCGGCTACCCCGCAATGAGCGGGCAGAGCTGGAGGACTACAAGGGCTCGGGGTACTCGCGCGGACATATGGCTCCAGCCGGCGATATGCCGACGCCCACGGCCATGACCCAGAGCTTTTCGCTGGCGAACATGGTGCCGCAGAACATCCAGCACAACAGTGGGGCATGGGCCA
Source organism: Diaphorobacter oryzae DSM 22780 (assembly GCF_059568935.1). Classification (NCBI taxonomy): domain Bacteria; kingdom Pseudomonadati; phylum Pseudomonadota; class Betaproteobacteria; order Burkholderiales; family Comamonadaceae; genus Diaphorobacter; species Diaphorobacter oryzae. The sequence goes on from NZ_JCANUL010000019.1 coordinate 20,006, forward strand.
AGATCGAGCAGGATACGCGGCGCTATGCGTTGCGTGCCAAGGGGGATGTATACGTGATCACCGGGCCGGTGTTCACCCCCACAAGTGAACGCATTGGCCCCGGCGGGGTAAGGGTGCCGTCCTACCTTTACAAGCTGGTCTATGACGCGGCAACGGGGCAGGCCTGGGCCCATTGGCAGGCCAACCAGGAGCGGGAGCGGGCTTCACGGCCGATCAGCTATGCGGAGCTGGTGCATCGCACGGGGATAGAGTTCTTGCCGGGGCGGATGCCATGAGTTGCGTATTCCAGGCGCTCGTGAACAGTCAATCCACTCCTACGTGGCCACCCAAGCCATCATCGTGAACGGCTGGAGTCGCCGCCGGTTGTAGCTGTCGCTGTTCGCTGTGCAGCGGTCCTTCACATCTCGAGGTAGAGCGGCTGTAACCAGCATCTTGCAGTCATCGCAGCATTTCCCTCGGCAAAGCGAATCGGTAGTGGCGATCTATAGAGGTCGTTCCAGTAGGTTCAGAACGGCGTTTGACGCAGAGGCATACCCATACTTGTGTGATGTCTCAGACCAAGGGCAAACAGTGCTTACGAGGCACTCAGGGACTATGGCGCCAAACAAGCTGCGTGCGGTGCGCTCCCCATCGTCGCGAAGCCTCCCGCTCTATGGATTAATGGACGACCAGCACGATGGGTCGGAGAGTCTGGGCCGTTTTTTCATACGGAGATCACCCAGGAGTGGACAGGATTGGATGGCAGCGCTGCAGATGTTCTTTGAGTTCCCGCTGAACGCCGGGATCGGACAGACCCGTCGTTCCGTCGCAGGCGATCAGGTGGTGCCGATACGCCGCAGGCCAGTCTTCGAGGTCGTCATCAAGCGCGATCCAATGGCGCGGCCTTCTGCGTGGTGAACGCGAACGTCGTGTTGACCCGGATGTATTCACCCTGAGATTTTTGAGTATCCCATGTCTCGTTTCTGGGGCCGGTCGTTCATGGGGATCCCTGAAATTCGTGGTCGAAGAGCGGGCGCTCAAGGCGCCTCGTCGTACCAGGCATCTCGCAGAGGGTCGACCTTGATCTCAGCGAGATCCGGCCATCGCCCGAGCCAGCTCTCGAAGGCGGCGCGATCAGCGTCCGTGACGCTCCCGCGACGCGCGGCCACGAAGCCGCAATTGACCCCTCCGCCTAGACTCAGCGCTCGGGGCGCGACGAGGTCCTCGAGCAACTGATCGATGAACTGATCCTGCACATCGATCGACGGTGCCACGCGCCAAGTCAGCTCGTAGTCGAATCCCAGCACTTGGAACTCGCCGATGTGCAGCTTCTTGCGAAGGCGCCGGGAGCAAGATCGTTTAGGTGGTGGCAGCACGAGTAGGTCAGTCACGGGTATGTCATGTGGGGGGGGGATAGGCCGTACGTTGTGGCGGGATGTCGCACGACAGGTATAGCCCGGGCTCAATCATCCGAAAGGAAATCGGACACTTCTCCTTGGCGATTTCAGACGGTATCCGGTTGGTCGAATTGCAGGGTGCCATCACCCACTGTCCACTGCAGCTTATCCACCGCCCTGCGCATGATCCACACACACTGCGCATCGGTGCACCATCGCTTGGCCAGCAAGCCTTTCAACGCAGCCTTGACCGTCGCGTCTTGATTGCCTTCGTAGGTCGCCAGCTTTCTCTGGCAGTACGGGACCATCTGCGACACCAGGTCGTCACACATCTGGAAGGCCGCCAGAACCTCGCCCGGCGACGTGCCCGGTGCATAGAACCTGCCACTTTCCTCGACCAGGTTCATCTTGGGCTGGGCGCCAGAAACAGCTGACACGGTTGCTGTCACAGGGAAGCCTTCTGGCACCCCTGGATAGTTGGTTCGGTCCATCGTCATATCGGCTCCATATTGACTGTTGCACCCTCTAAGATCCCAATGCCCACGTCGAGCTGCTGCAGGGCATGCTCCCTTCAGGGGACTGTTGGCCCTTTGGGGCGGCACCAGCCGATTGGTTTGTGCCCCCTGGCCAACGGAGCAGAGCCGTTGCGCCGCACTCGCCCCGAGAACAGCCGCCCCTTCCACACGGGCCCCGGCGTCTTGCTGACGACGCCCCCTTTTGGCTTGCCTCGGGCGGTGACACCCTTGATGAGGGAGAAGTACACTCGGGTTCCGACCTTCCTGTCCATCTCCTTCGGCAAAGCGAATCGGTGGTGGCGATCTATGACGGTCGTTCCGCTGGGTTCACAGCGGCGTTTGACGGCTCTTTGATTCAGAGGCATATCTGTCCTTGTGTGATTTTTCCGTATGGTTCGTCAGCACGATGGAGCGGAAAGCATGGGCGGTCTCATACGGAGATTACCCAGGGGTGGTTGGGGTTTAATGGCAGCGCTGTAGCTGTTCTTTGAGTTCCCGCTGAACGCCGGGATCGGACAGGCCCATCGTGCCGTCGCAGGCGATCAGGTGGTGCCGATACGCCGCTGGCCAGCCTTCGAGGTCGTCATCCAGCGCGATCCAGTGGCGCGGCTTTCTGCGCTGGGCATCCTGCTGGATTTGCACCCCCCGGGGTGTCCCACGAAACATGGATTGGTTCCAGGGATCCACGCCATGTACCTGCTTGTGGTACGTCCCGCCAATGAAGCGGGAACGCAAGGATGTCGGAAGGCGTTTGAGCGTGGCGCTGTACCCGGGACGGATGCACCAGGTGCTGCTGAGCACCAGGGCCACTGCCGGGTAGGGCTCCAGGGCTTGTTCCAGGATAGGAAGCCATTCGAACAAGGCGTGCCCTGCGGCTTCGTAGGGGCTCATGTAGATGCCCTTACGGGGATGCCAGAGCACTTTCTCGTGGTGGACCACGCCATCGAGGTCCAGGTAGATGATCACGTCGGCACTGCGGGGCGTAGATGCCGGAACGTAGATTGGTTGGTGCTCGGAGGGCATGGCTGGTTCGCCGAATGAAAAGGTGCCAGCGCTTACGAGAATGTGCCGGACTGAACCTGCAAGAGCAGGCCGCGCAGCAGGTCCAGGCCGCCGGGCGCTTTCAAGACACCCAGGGGGCGCCTTTGGCCGTGTTCGGGGATGAAGCTCACCAAACCGTGCAAGCAGGCCCGTGTATCAAAGCCCTGCGGGTTGCCTGACTCATCAACCATGCGTTGCACGAGCGCGGTGAGGGAGGTGATGTCTTGTTTGGAAGTCATGAACCACCTCAACGCTAGCCCGCAAGCGGGGCTATATCGGCATTGAAGGAGGTGGGGGCGATTCTTTGATCGTGCAGCCAGGATGCCTTGTCGTACACAAAGCCCATGAACTCCTGGTCCAGAGTGGTTTGCCGCAGGATGAGTTGGCGCGCGAAGTGTGCCAAGTGTGCAACTTCCCGTTCGTTTCGAACTTCCAGCGGCGCCACCAGGCTCACCCCCATGGCCCAGTTCAGGCGCTGCCATTTCCAGGAAGGGCGAACCTCCAGGTCAATGCCTTCCTGGCACAGTCGCTTCTCGATTTCGAGCAGTTTGGCGTAGTACTTCCGCTGCGCCTCTGAAGGCTCGCGACTGGTGTAGCTACTCAGCTTCTTGCGTCTGCCTGTCTTTCCAACCTTCTTGTAGTTCTTGGTGCCACCTTCAAAGAGCCAGTCATCTTGGGGATCGTCTCCGACTTCTTCCCAGGCCTGCGATTTGATGCGATCCCAGTAAACACACCGAGGATGCTGCCACCAGACGATGATGCGTCGTCCATTGAGGATGAAGCCAACATCGTCCCAGTACGACAGACTTTTCTCCGTCATGTTCCAATAGGCATGGGAGATGTACAAGCCGCCTTCCGACAGGCGCCACGGGTGCGTGCGGTGGTATTCCCGCATGCGTCTTCCCAGCCATTCATAGTGCGGATTTTTCATGTGCGGGCGTTTAGTACAGAAGGCTGTGAAATTCTTTGTGCGTAGGCTCTCGACAGGTCCCGTGAGGGGCACACCTGTTTATTCATCTGGGCCTGATTCATCAGAGGCGCCAAGTGCGCTCACCCACAGGCCACTTCAACTCATCCACGACTCTGTGCATGATCCAAACGCACTGCTCATCGGTACACCAACGCTTGGCCAGAAGGCCTTTCAATGCGGCTTTCACTGTCGCCTCCTTGTCTCCATCGAAGGACGCGAGTTTTCGCTGGCAGTACGGAATCATTTGCGACGCAAGGTCGTCGCACATGCGAAAAGCTGCCACCACCTCGGAGGGCGAGGTGCCTGGGGCATAGAACTTTCCGTCCTCCTCAATGAGGCCCATCTTGGGCTGCGCACCTGCAACGGCTGATAGGTGCGCAGTCACCGGGAAGTCTTTCGGCACACTGTGGAAACTGGTTGGTTCCCTTTCCATGTCGGCTCCTCGTCAAGCAAGAAGAATCTGGTACAAAGCAGCCCCCGGTGTGACCTCTGCGCAATCATGCCCCCGGGGACGATATCTTTTCTGCCCTACATCCGAACCTCTGGCGATCAATCATTGCTCGCTGTGCTCAGCGAGTGGGGTCCGTCATCTCACTACCCTTTCTTCACTGTTCGGACACACGAATACCCCATCAAGCCTTCCGCATGGTCGCCGGGTGGGTTTGATCAAAAAACTCAGCGATCTGCCAGAGAGTCGCTGGATGCAGCCCCAGTTGGGCAAGCAAGGCGTGATACTGATCGCGCGCCGCCAGCAATGCGTCGTATGTATCTGGCAACCATTGAAAATGACCCATCTCGTTCACGCGCCCCAGAGACGCGGACAATGAATCCTCATCATCTGGGCCGAAAAATAGTGCCTGCATCGCATCCAGATACCAAACCTCAGGCATCACGATAGCTCGCCCCGAAGCCAGCATGTCTAGCTGAAACCGCCAATTCATTGACTGCAGCGCCAGCGCAGCCGTAGCTGCATCAAGACACCAAGCAGTCAATCGATCTCCTCTCAAAAAGGAAGGGTCCGCCGCGATGCCAAACATAGTTTTGTGAACCTGGTTTGCAGAAAAATCAAGCTGATCCAAACGCGCCTCAAACATCGGTCGCGGCGCCTTTCCCATGAGATTCTGGAACGCCAGGGGACCAAAGGCGAACTGCTTTTCAACGGAATGACGATCGGCCTCGGACAACTCAAGCATGGCTAGTTCCATGTCGGATGACAGGGACTCATACACCGTGCCGCACCGGTGGTTCCACCTGTCGTGCAAACACTCCATGACCCGATTGGATAGCATCGCTTTCGCTTCCCAGAGACATACCTCCTTGTGCACTTGATCATTTTCGAGCGCTGCCACGTCCAGTGCGTCCAAATGAAGATGTAGTGGACTTCGTGGTCTGTACTGGCTTATCCGCTGTCCAACAGGTGATCGATGCAGCTTACCCGTGCCGGGCTCCAAAGCCTGCACGGCCAAGCCTCCGAACACCAGCTCTTCATAAAACCCGCTTCCCCCGCGCCTTTCCCTCAGCCTCCCCTCATGGGTATCAAAGAACTGATCCAGCCTCCCCATTGCTGCACGTTGGACGCGAGGCGGCGCATCACCAAACCAACTGTCCCAGGTTCTTGGATCGAATGGTGCCCTAGAGAGCACATCAGTCATGCGTATGAGGACCGACTTTCCCTGTGAAATTCCAGGCTCATGCGCCGCCCCCAGCATCCGGTGCTTGAAGTGGTTGACGGCGCATTTGAGCCTCAACCTGAACATCGGGGACGTGTTGGTTCCAGTCATAAAAATGCAGCTCAGGCTCCCCTTTAGCAAATTTGCATTTCAAGTGCTGATCAGTTGTCTCGATTGTTCATGGATATCTGCGTGAGCTCCAAATGGGGACGTGGACATGGCGACGCAAAAACCACAAGCGAATCTCTTTGGTTTTTGCATCGACAGTTTTCCGGGCGAGGTCTACCCTCGACCCACTTTCGCCTTCTATATCCGTCACACCATTCAAAACATGGCTTTGGGCTATCGCGATCCCATCAGACTTCGTGATCACGAAGAGGAAAACATCGCCCCCCAAAACCCCGCCAACAGTTTCGGCGAACTCTTGTTCCTGTTGAGAAGTAGACAACGATTGAGCCTCCGCTCACTAGGGGAGAGAGCCGGGGTGACGGCGTCACTCATCAGTGAATTCGAGAATGCGCGTCGCCCACCGCCTGCAAAGCCAGCGGTGACCCGGCTGGCTCAGGCGCTGGAACTGTCACCGCGTGACACCCAGCGACTCACCGAACTTGCCTCGCGAGAGCGTAGTGGCATGGGGCTGAGAGTGGCCCGATCCACTCCACGCCACGTGGCCGACCTTTTACGAGACATCGCCTGCATAGGGCAGCAGTTGTCGCCCGCCCATGTTCGATCCATCCGTCAAAGCTTGGAGGTGGCGATGAAATAAGAAAACGGCAGGACCCCTTTTCAGAAGCCCCGCCGTCCGGGTGCTCAGACCGAAGTCTTCGCGGTTCGCAACGCTAGATTAACCGATCTGAACCCTGGGTGGTGGATTTGTTCGCGCCTATCAGGCGAACAACCGGGAAGTCAGAATCATGCGAAAACTTGTCTTTCGCGGCGAGGTCCAGACACTCCTGTGCCCCCCCTCGCTGCACTCACTAGATCCACTTGCACTGCAAAACTGCCAGGCCGCCGCGTCTCGCCCCGAAGCAGTAGCCAGCAGTCTCTGCCGCCACCCCAAACCCCTGGAGGCGGCCCATGAGAACTGAAAAGAAGTTTTCCCCAAAAGTACTTGCTCGCTTCTTAAAAGAGGGGCGAGGCTTGGGCACGTACTCGGACTACATACCTTGGCACCGTGTCTCGAAATCTGATTCGTCGAGCCGAGGTCGATCCCATCTTCTCTTGTGGCGCGACCGTCAGCGCGAGCTGCTGTCGGATGGGGAATGGACAGGCCTCAACTTTGCTTCGATGCTGCCAAATTTGGTTGACCTCGTCGAACAGTTCCCGATCAATCAGGAAGATGCTGCGCACGAGTTGAGTCGCTGGCAGGCAGGGATCGGAGGACGGATCTACCCCGGCACCGTGACTTTGGCACACCGGATGGGCATCAAACATCCCGTTGTGACTGATACTGACGAAACAGCCTTCTGGACCAGCACAACAGACTTGTTGCTGGTTCTTAGAACGTCTAGGGCAACAGGACTGAGCCTATTGGCAGTCTCATGCAAGCCGAGTGAGACGCTGACGCGCCGCGCCAAAGAGCTACTGCTCCTAGAAAAGACCTACTGGCAAGCGCGTGGTGTGGAATGGCTGCTGATCACACCCGAGCAATACGATAAGCGCGTCGGACTGACCTTGAAAAGCGCTTCGGCCTGGGGACTGGCTGAGCCTGCCAGCGAGACCGAGATCAACATTGCCACCCATGTCGTTCGGTCGATGCCTTTTCATCCCTATTCCGACGTCATTGGTCGATTGACTCAGATCTTCGGTGGATCAGAGCAGCATGTGTACCTGGGACAACGGGCACTTTGGCAGGCCGTTTGGCAAGGCCAATTGCCTCTTGACCTCCGCCGTCATTGGCGCCCTCACTTGCCTCTCACACTGCTGCCGATGACGGATTTCCTCGCGCTCAATCCGATTGCATCAAGGAGGTCGTCATGTCTCTGATGCCCAATCAGGTATTCCGCCTCGCAGGGGACGCTCTCGGTTTGAAAGCCGGACTTTTTCGAATCGTAGTATGCGCGCGGTGAACCCATCTTGATATAGCCCGTTCGAGCAGGCATGGTGTGCACGATGGAGATCATGCACACTATGTCGAGCGAGGCGATCGCCCCAAATCCCAAGCGGCGCTTTTACAGTCCAGAACTCAAGGCCCAGGTCGTAACGCAGTGCCGGGCGAACGGAGCGTCGATTGCGGCTGTGGCTCTGGCCCATGGCATCAACGCCAACATCGTCCATCGCTGGCTGCGCGAGCACGCTGCGCCACCCGCTCCCAAACCCATCAATCCGTTCATCCCTCTGAGCCTCTCTGCGCCCGAGGTTGAGGACGCTGCACCTGTTCACGCGGCGGGCAG
>NZ_JCANUL010000020.1:0-19425 GCF_059568935.1 Diaphorobacter oryzae DSM 22780
CGGACCCCCATGGTGAAGGCCCCGGCGGCCAAGGCGGTGAGCGCCCCAGCCCGCCCGGCGGTGGCCAAGCCCGCGGCCAAGCCAGCGGTGGCGGCACCGGCGCAGATTGCCAGCGCCAAGGCGCCGGCGATGGCGGGCGGGGACGACGACTGGGAGAGCTTCTGAACGCCGTGGCCTCGGTCTCTTTCCCGCGGTGGTGAGGCGGGGGCTGATTTTCCGGGCACGGCGCCGGACGTCGTGCTTTCTGCAAACCCTGTGGACTGCGTCAAATCATGCACGCTTTCGCGTTCCGCGCCTTGAGCGCGTTGGCTCTCGCCGCGCCCCTCGCTGGTGCCGCGGCTGATATCCGCCTGCAGCCGGCGCCCGCCAGTGGTGTGGCTGTCACAGACCCTTCCGGCGCGCAGGTGCTGCTGCGGGTGGACGGAGCAGGTCCCGTGTCGCTGCCGGCATTGAAGGACCAATCCACGCAGACCCAACCGCTGTGCTTTGACGGTCCGAGCGGAACCCTGGGTGGCTGCGCGGCCGGTGCCCTGACAGGGCCCGCTGGGCCCGCAGGTCCGGCGGGGCCCGCCGGAACGGACGGTGCCGCTGGGCCGCAGGGGCCGGCAGGTCCCGCGGGTGCTGCAGGCGCCGCTGGACCGCAGGGGCCGGCAGGTCCGCAGGGCGCCGCCGGTGCAACGGGAGCCACGGGTCCCCAGGGGCCCGGGGGCACCATGGGGGTCTTTGGTGACGGATCTGCCGGAGCGCTGACCGTGGCGATGGGCAACACGCTCGACTGGAGCATGGGCAGCCCCTCCGCCAACCTGCAGTTCAGCACGCTCACGATCGCAGGCACGCTGATCGTTCCCAGTGGCACCGTCTTGCGGGCAACGGGAAACGTGTCGATCTCCGGCCAGCTCGTGGTTCAGGACGCTTCCCGTGACAACGGGGGCGGTGCGCCCCACCCGGGGATCGCGCTCGCCGCGGCCGGCTCCCCGGCGGGGGGCATACCGCTGCCGCGCTTGTCTGCGGCGGGGCTTCGGCATCCGCCGGTGGCGGCGGGGGGCGCGGGGCGCGGTACGCCGGCCGCACTCGGCGGTGCGGGCGGCGGCGCGGTGGCCGTTCTGGCGGCGGGCACCCTCAGTGTGACTGGGGGCGGGGCCGTCCTGGCCAACGGGGCCGACGCAGTGGCAGGCGGTGGTGGCGCGGATGTCCCGGGTGCGGGCGGCGGCGCGGGCGGCTGGGTGTTGCTGGCGGCGAAGGGCGGCATCTCGATCGGCGGCAACGTGCGCGCCAATGGCGGCAAGGGGGCGGCCGGCGGGGACGGCGCCGTCAACGGCCTGGGGGTTGGTGGCGGCGGCGGTGGCGGCGGCGGCATCGTGCACCTCGTCGCCACATCGGCACCAGCGGTCACGGGCTCGGTATTGGCCAACGGGGGAACGGCGGGTACCGACGCCGGCAACGCCGACCAGGCTGGAGGGGGCGGCGGTGCCGCAGGCGGTGCGGGCGGTCGGGGTGGCAGCCCGGGCGTTCCCGCGCAACCGGGATCGGCGGGTTGGGTGATACAGACCGTCGTGCCCGCGCCCGAAACGCTGCTGGCCTACTGATGGGGGATGGGGCGCGCTGGGCGTGCCCTTCGGCGCGGGCCCAGCCTGTGCGGCATCTCAGCCGCCGCTCTGCACGCCCTCGACGAGGAACTGCACCTTGCGTTCCCCGCGCCACTCGTTCACGTCCAGCCGGAAGGCCAGCAGCGCGCGCTCGGGCAGCTGCTCGGTGTGGCCGAACCAGATGGCGTCCACCGGCTGGCCCTGGTGCAGCAGCTTGAGCTGCAGGTGGTTGCGGCCCTCGCCCACCAGGCGCTGGCTCAGCACCTGCACCTCTTCGCTGAAGGTGGGCGGGGCAAAGCCCTGGCCCCAGACCTCGCGGTGCAGGGTGTCCACCAGTTCCGCGCGGCAGTATTCGGGCGCCAGGGGGCCGTCGGTCTCCAGCCGGCGCGTGAGCGTGGCGGCATCCAGCCATTCCTGCGCGACCTGGGCGAAGGCCTGCTCGAAGGTGTCGAAATGCTCCTCGGCCACGGTGCAGCCGGCGGCCATGGCGTGGCCGCCGAACTTCAGGATCACGCCCGGGTGGCGCTTGGCCACCAGGTCTAACGCGTCGCGCAGGTGAAAGCCGGGGATCGACCGGCCCGAGCCCTTGAGCTCATGCTCCTTGCCCGGCGCGCTGCTGGCCGCGAACACGAAGGTGGGGCGGTGCAGCTTGTCCTTGAGGCGCGAGGCCACGATGCCCACCACGCCCTCGTGGAAGTCCGGGTCGAACACGCTGATGGCGGGCGGCGGCTCCTCGCCCTCGTCGAACAGGTCCTCGGCCAGCAGCAGGGCCTGCTCGCGCATGCCGCCCTCCAGCTCGCGGCGTTCGCGGTTGATGGCGTCGAGCTGGCGCGCCAGGTCGGCAGCGCGCGCCGGGTCGTCGGTCAGCAGGCATTCGATGCCCAGCGTCATGTCGGCCAGGCGGCCGGCGGCGTTGATGCGCGGGCCGAGGGCGAAGCCGAAGTCGAAGGTGGTGGCCGCCGGAGCCTTGCGCCCGGCCGCGTCGAACAGGGCCTGGATGCCGGCCTGCATGTGGCCGGCGCGAATGCGCTTGAGGCCCTGCGCCACCAGGCGGCGGTTGTTGCTGTCCAGGCGCACCACGTCGGCCACGGTGCCCAGGGCGACCAGGGGCAGCAGCGGCTCCAGCTTGGGCTGGCTGGCCTTGTCGAACAGGCCGCGCGCGCGCAGTTCGGCGCGCAGCGCCAGCAGCACGTAGAACATCACGCCCACGCCGGCGATGGACTTGCTCTCGAAGCCGCAGCCGGGCTGGTTGGGGTTGACGATGGCGTCGGCCGCGGGCAATTGGGGGCCGGGCAGGTGGTGGTCGGTGACCAGCACCGCCAGGCCCAGGGCCTTGGCCTCGGCCACGCCCTCGACGCTGGCGATGCCGTTGTCCACGGTGATCAGCAGGTCGGCGCCGCGCTCGTGCACGCGCCGGGCGATCGGCGGGGTCAGGCCGTAGCCGTCCACCACGCGGTCGGGCACCAGGTAGTCGACCTGGCGCGCGCCCAGCAGCCGCAGGCCGCGCACGCCCACGGCGCAGGCGGTGGCGCCGTCGCAGTCGTAGTCGGCCACGATCAGCAGGCGTTGGTCCTGGGCCATGGCGTCGGCCAGCAGCGTGGCGGCCTGCTGCACGCCCTTGAGCGTATCGGGCGGCAGCAGCAGGGCCAGGGCGTCGTCCAGCTCTTCCTTGGCGCAGATGCCGCGCGCCGCGTACAGGCGCGCCAGCAGCGGGTGCACGCCGGCCTGCTCCAGCAGCCAGACGGCGCGGGGGGGAATGTCTCTTGCTATTATTTTCATAGCTTGTCGCGCATATCGGTAAAGCGCTGGGGCCTGAAAAGGCTTTGAATGCGCTGCCCCAGGCCGCGCGGCGCCGTGTCCCAGGCCAGGGCGCTGCGTTCGCCGCACAGGGTGAGGCGCGCCGCGCCGCCTTGGGCCACATGGGCAGCCAGGCGGGCCAGGGGGCCGGCGTCCAGCGCGGCCCAGGCCGCGCTCCAGGCGTGCCAGTCCTCGCGCAGGGCGGCCTGCAGCAGGTCGGTCGGCATCTCCGGGGGCGGGGTGGCCGCGGGCGGCCGGGGCAGGGCGCCCGCGCCATGCACCCAGAAGGCGTTGACGGGCGGCAGGCCCTGGGCGGCGCGCGCGTCGTTGAAGGGGTGGGTGTAGAGCAGCATCTGCATCTCGCTGTGCAGGCGGTGCAGCAGGCGGGCCTGGGCGGGGTCGGGCATCCAGGCGCGCACGTCGCGCTGCACCACGCGGTCCAGCGAGGCGGTGGCCAGGTCGGCGAACACCGCGCCCTGCGCCAGCCAGCGCGTGGGCTGGTCGTAGTGCAGGGCGATGCCGTCCTCGGCGAACCATGGCGCGACGATGGCCAGCAGCGCGCGCGAGGCGGCCTCGTCCAGCTGCAGCCGCGCCGGGTCGGTGAGCATCACATGGTCGGCGCCCACCTGCCACTGGCAGGGGGTGACGAAGGCCCAGGCGTCGCCCGGCAGGCCGGGGTGCACCTGCTGCCGGTGCCAGGCGGCCCAGGGCGTGGTGCCCTGCGGGCCGGCGGGCAGGCCCAGGTGGCGGGCCAGGGCGCGTTCGTGGGGCGGAGTGAAATCGGTCTCGGCGCCGGTGTCGGCATCGGCGGGCGACAGGCGGGCCAGCAGCCGGTCCAGGTGGGGCAGGGCCAGGTTCTGCAGGGCCTGCCGGCACCCCTCGGCCGGGCTGGCGGCCAGGGGAATCAGCAAATGGGGGGTGACGGGCATGGGGGGTATTGTCCGGGATGCCACAATCGCGGGCGCTGTCGGGCGGGCGTTTCCCCACCACCGAATCCCCTTCGCCCCGCGCCGTACCGCGCAATTTCCAACACCATGCAAATTCCCTACGAACTGGCCCTGGGCTGGCGCTACACCCGGGCGGGCCGCGCCACGCGGCGCAATGGCTTCATCTCGTTCATCTCGGGCGTGTCCATGCTGGGCATTGCGCTGGGGGTGGCGGCGCTGATCATCGTGCTGAGCGTGATGAACGGCTTTCAGAAGGAGGTGCGCGACCGCATGCTCAGCGTGGTCTCGCACATCGAGATCTTCGCGCCGGGCGGCGCCGCGCTGCCCGACATGGAGCGCACCCTGGCCGAGGCGCGCCGCAACCCCCAGGTGGTGGGCGCGGCGCCGTTCGTGGCCTCGCAGGCGCTGCTGGCGCGCGGCGAGGACATGAAGGGCGCGCTGGTGCGCGGCATCGACCCGCAGCGCGAGGCCGAGGTGACCGACCTGGCCGCCGAGAACGTGGAGGGGCTAAAGGTGCTGGTGCCGGGCGAGTTCCGCGTGGTGCTGGGCAGCGAGCTGGCGCGCCAGCTGGGCGTGGTGGCCGGCGACCCGGTGACGCTGATCGCCCCGGCCGGCCAGGTCACGCCCGCGGGCGTGGTGCCGCGCCTCAAGCAGATGACGGTGGCGGGCACGTTCAATTCGGGCCACTATGAATACGACTCGGCCCTGGTGCTGCTGCACCACCAGGATGCGGAGCGCATCTTCCGCCTGGAGGGGCCGACCGGCGTGCGCCTGAAGCTCAAGGATCTGCACGCGGCGCCCGAGGTGACGCAGCAGCTGGCGCACAGCCTTTCGGGCAACCTGCTGATCCGCGACTGGACGCAGCAAAACCGCACCTGGTTCGCCGCCGTGCAGCTCGAAAAACGCATGATGTTCATCATCCTCACGCTGATCGTCGCCGTGGCGGCGTTCAACCTGGTGTCCACGCTGGTCATGACCGTGACCGACAAGCGCGCCGACATCGCCATCCTGCGCACCCTGGGCGCCAGCCCGCGCAGCATCATGGGCATCTTCGTGGTGCAGGGTGCCATGGTGGGCGTGATCGGCACGCTGGCCGGGCTGCTGCTGGGCCTGGGCATCGCCTTCAACATCGACGTGATCGTGCCGGCCATCGAGCGGGCGCTGAACGCCAGTTTCCTGCCCAAGGACATCTACCTCATCAGCCAGATGCCCAGCGACCCGCAAAGCCGCGACATCGTGCCCATCGGCGTCATTTCCCTGTTGCTGGCCTTCGTGGCCACCCTGTACCCGAGCTGGCGCGCCAGCCGCGTGAACCCCGCCGAGGCGCTGCGCTATGAGTGACAACAACAACACGGTGGTTCTGCAAGCCCGGGGCCTGACCAAGCGCTTCACCGAGGGGCGGCTGGACGTGACCGTGCTCAAGGGCATCGACCTGCAGGTGCATGCCGGCGAGACCCTGGCCGTGGTGGGCGCCTCGGGCTCGGGCAAGAGCACGCTGCTGCACCTGCTGGGCGGGCTGGACGCGCCGTCCGCGGGCACGGTGACGCTCAAGGGCCAGGCGCTGGGCGCGCTGTCGCCGGCGCAGCAGGGGCGGCTGCGCAACGAGCACCTGGGCTTCATCTACCAGTTCCACCACCTGCTGCCCGAATTCAGCGCGCAGGACAACGTGGCCATGCCGCTGCGCATCCGGCGCGAGCCCTATGCGCAGTGCATCGAACAGGCCGTGCACATGCTCCAGGCGGTGGGCCTGGGCGAGCGCGTGCACCACCGGCCGGCGGAACTGTCGGGCGGCGAGCGCCAGCGCGTGGCCATCGCGCGCGCCCTGGTCGCGCGCCCGGCCTGCGTGCTGGCCGACGAGCCCACGGGCAACCTGGACCGCGCCACGGCCGACGCGGTGTTCCAGCTCATGCTGCGGCTGGCGCGCGAGCAGGGCACGGCCTTCGTGATGGTGACGCACGACGAGTCGCTGGCGGCACGCTGCGACCGGGTGGTGCGGCTGGTGTCCGGGGTTTTGGGTTAAAAGTGGCTCTAGCGCTTGCGGGGTAAGCGTTGGTAGCTATTCTTTTTGATTGAACTGGGCCGAGCGCAGCGATGGCCCGTATTGCCCAAGCCCTTCTGGCCGTGCCGAGAAGCGCAGGGCTGGGCGGATCAGGGCTCGCGATTGTCTGAGCGCCGCAGGCGCGAGTTCGAGCGAGACCCCGCACAGACCGAGCATCGCAGGTTGCCCCGCTGCACAGCAGCGGGGTCACGGACAGCAGGGTCGCCTTTTCTTTGCTTACTTTCTTTTGGCGAAGCAAAAGAAAGTGAGTGCGCAGCCGGGCGCACATCCCGGCCAGCCACATCAAAAAGAGTAGCTACTAGCGCTTGATAGATAAGCGCCAGGGCCGAAAAATACTCATAGAACCCGTCCGAACCACCACACCGACAACCCCGCCGCCGCCAGCATCAGCGCGGCCCCGGCCAGGGCCAGCAGGGCGGACACCTCGGTCTCCTTCTTTTCCACCGTGAGCCGCGAGCTCAGGGTTTCGTACACCTTGCGCAGGTCCTGCGCGGAGGCGGCGTGGAAGTATTCGGCGTTGGTGCGCAGGGCGATCGCCTTCAGCGTGTCCTCGTCCAGGCGCACGCGCATGGACCAGCCCTCGAAGCCGATGGTCTCGCCCTGCACCGTGCCCACGCCAACGGTGTACACGCGCACGCCGCGGTCCGCGGCCCATTGTGCGGCCTCCATCGGGTCCACGCCGGTGGTGCGCTGGCCGTCGGTGAGCATGATGATGGCGGCCGAGCGGTACGAGCCGGGCGCCACGGGGGTGAAGGGCTTTTTGGTGGATTCGGCGCGCTCCGCCTCGTCGATGGACTGCACGCGCATGGACTGGCGCCCGCCCAGGGCGGCGATGTCGATGCCGGCATCGGGAAACAGCGTGGCCAGCGCCAGCATGATGCCGTTGCCCGTGGCCGTGCCGCGCTGCAGCTGGAAGCTGTCGATGGCCTGGAGCAGGTCCTCGTGGCTCTGGGTGGGCAGCTGGGCAAGCTGGGCGCTGCCGGCGAAGGCCACCACGCCCACGCGCACATGGCGCGGCAGGTCGGTGATGAAGGCCTTGGCGGCGTTCTGCGCGGCCGTGAGGCGGTCGGGCTCCACGTCGGTGGCGCGCATGCTGCCCGAGACATCCATGGCCAGGATGATGGTCTGCTGCTGCGAGGGCAGCTGGATCACCGCCAGGGGCCGTGCGGCGGCCACCAGCAGCGCGGCCAGGCCCAGCAGGAACAGCAGTGGCGGCAGATGGCGGCGCCAGCGGTGGCCCGTGCCCAGCGCCTGGCGCACCAGGCCCAGGGCCGGGTAGTGCACGGCCGCGGCCTTGCGCCGGCGCTGCAGCCAGACGTAGAGCAGCACCAGCAGCGGCAGGCCGGGCAGCAGCCACAGGAAGGTAGGCCAGAGGAACACCATGGACGACTCCTTTGCGCGGTTGCGTGTGCGGCTCAGCCGCCGGCGGCCCGGGCCGGGCTGCCGGCCGGCAGGCGGGGGCGGCGCCCGCGCAGTTCCATGAAGCGCAGCAGCGCGCCGAGCAGGTCTTCGTCCGTGGCCAGCTCCAGCGTGTCGGCGCCGGCGCGCGCCAGGCTGGCGCGCAGCTGGGCCTCGCGCTGGGCCGCCAGGCGCGCGAAGCGGTGGCGAAAGCCGCGGTCGTGCGTGTCCACCTGCAGGTGTTCGCCGGTCTCGGGGTCGCGCAGCAGCAGCAGGCCGGCGTCGGGCAGCTCCAGCTCCAGCGGGTCGAGCAGGCGCACGGCCACCACGTCGTGCCGCCGGGCCAACTGGGCCAGGGGCTGCTCCCAGCCGGGCGTGCTCAGGAAGTCCGAGACCACGAACACCGCCGAGCGCCGGCGCAGCGCGCCCTGGGCGCTGCGCAGCAGGCGCTGCAGCTCGGTGGTGCCGGGGGGCGTGGCAAAGCTGGGCGGCGGGGCGCCGGGCAGGAGGGCGTGCAGCAGCCGCAGCACCTGGCGGCGCCCGCCGCGCGCGGGCAGCACCTGGCCGGCGCCCGCGCGGCCGTCGTGCAGCACGGCGCCCACGCGGTTGCCGTGGCGCGTGAGCAGGCGCGCCAGCACCCCCACGAAGCCGGCCAGCAGGTCGCGCTTGGCCTGGCCCGGCGGGCCGAAGTCCACCGAGGGGCTGAGGTCGAGCAGGAACCAAGCCGTCATGTCGCGGTCTTCGGTGAACACGCGCACATGGGGCGTGGCCAGGCGGGCCGTGACGTTCCAGTCGATGTGGCGCACGTCGTCGTGCGACTGGTATTCGCGCAGGTCGGCCAGGTCGATGCCGCTGCCGCGCAGCAGCGTGCGCCAGTCGCCCTGCAGCAGGCCGTCCAGGCGGCGGATCACCGTCCACTCCAGGCGCCGCAGCAGACGCTCGGCTGCGGCGGCGGACGGGCCCGGGGTTGGTAGGGCAGCGGTAGCGGACGGCTCAGGCACGGCGGGCCTCCGCGCCGGCGGCCTCGTCGGCCGGGTGGTGCAGCGCGCGCACGGGCGCCGGCACATGCGCCATGATGCGCTGGATGAGGGCGTCGGCATCCAGGCCCTCGGCCAGCGCCTCATAGGTCAGCGAGAGGCGGTGGCGCAGCACGTCGGGGGCCAGGTCCAGCATGTCCTCGGGCAGCACATAGGCCCGCCCGCGCAGCATGGCCAGGGCCTGCGCGCCCTCGGCCAGCGCAATGGTGGCGCGGGGGCTGGCGCCGCAGGCGATGTGGCCGGCCAGCTCCTTGAGGCCATGCTGCTGCGGTGCGCGCGTGGCGGCCACCAGGCGCACGGCGTACTGGATGAGCGAGGGGTCCACGTACACCATGCGGCATTCCCGCTGCAGCGCGGCCAACTGCTCGGTGGTGGCCACGGGCGCCACCTGTACGGCGGGGGCCAGCGCGCGCTGGGCGATGACGAACTCCTCTTCCTCGCTGGGGTAGTCGATGAGCGCCTTCATCATGAAGCGGTCCACCTGGGCCTCGGGCAGCTGGTAGGTGCCCTCGGTCTCGATGGGATTCTGCGTGGCCATGACCACGAATGGCTCGGGCACGGGGTGGGTCTCGCCGGCAATGGTCACCTGGCGCTCCTGCATCACCTCCAGCAGCGCGCTCTGCACCTTGGCGGGCGCGCGGTTGATCTCGTCGGCCAGCAGCAGGTGGGTGAACACGGGGCCGAGCGTGGTGCTGAACTCGCCCGTGCGCAGGTTGTACATGCGCGTGCCGATCAGGTCGGCAGGCACCAGGTCGGGCGTGAACTGGATGCGCTTGAACCGCCCCTGGATGCAGCTCGCCAGGGTCTTCACGGTGAGCGTCTTGGCCAGCCCGGGCACGCCCTCCACCAGCAGATGGCCCTGGGCCAGCATGGCCACCATGACGCGCTCCAGAAAGCGGTCCTGCCCGACCACGACGCGTTTGACCTCGTAGAGGATCTGCTCCATCAGCGTGGCCGTGGCACTCATGGCGGAGGGCGTGGGGGCTGTCTGCATGGTGGGTCTCCTTGAGCGGAAGGGCGGGCAATGGCGGATCAGAACGGCGGCACGCCCACGGCCAGCGCCGCGTTCTCTATGGGCACGGCAAAGCCGATGCCGATGAAGGTGCGCGCGGACGTGGGGTTGAGGATGGCGGTGACGATGCCCACGACCTCGCCGTCCAGCGTGATCAGCGGACCGCCCGAGTTGCCGGGGTTGGCCGCCGCGTCGAACTGGATCAGGTTGCGCAGCTCCTGGCGGCCCTCGGGCGACTCGAACTCGCGCCGCAGGCCCGAGACCACGCCCGCCGATGCCGAGGGCCCGATGCCGAAGGGAAAGCCGATGGCCACCACGCCGTCGCCCGTGCGCAGGTTCTGCGTGGAGCGCAGCGGCGCGGCCTGCAGGTCGTCGGGCACCTTGTGCGCCTGCAGCACGGCCAGGTCGTTCTCGGGTTGCACGCCGATCATGCTGGCGCCCGATTCCGTGCCGTCGGCGAAGGTCACGCTCACGCGCGCTGCGCCCTGCACCACATGCAGGTTGGTGAGGATGGTGCCCGTGTCCACGATCACCACGCCCGTGCCCACGCCGTGCTCGACCTCCTGGCCCTTCTTCTGCGCAAAGCTCAGCACGCGCACCACCGACGGCGCCACGGCCGCCGCCGCGCGCGCGGCGGCCGAGGGCAGGGTGTGGTTTTCCAGCGTGTGCAGCACGGCCGCGTCGATGGCCTTTTGCGTGATGCGCGGCTGCGGCGCCGGCAGCCGCCACCACGCCATGGCCAGCAGCGCAGCCAGCAGAACGATCACAACCCATTGCAGCGGCTGCAGCCGCCAGCGTGGCGGTGCCACTGGTGCGGTCGCTGGGGAAGAGGGGGGCGGCGCCGTGTGGGGTGTGTCCGCCAGAGGGGGCGAGCTGCCGGCCAGAGCCGCGTCCTGGGCCACGCGCGTGTGGTCGCGGCGGGAAGGGCTGTAGCGGGCGGGCCGGGGCATGCGATCACCTCCGGGAAAGGGCGGGCGCGGCTCGGCGCGCTCGTCTGCACAGTAGCACGGAACGCCCTTGCACGCATGCGCGCGGCGGCTTTTTTCCGCTGCCCGCCCGCTGCGGCGGGCGGGTCATCGTCGCGCGGTCAGGCCGTGGCGGCGGGCGCCTGTGCCGGCGCGCATTCATCGAAGGCGGCCACGGCATTGGCGGCATACATCAGCGACGGGCCGCCGCCCATGTAGACGGCGATGCCCAGCACCTCGTGCACCTCGGCGCGCGTGGCGCCCAGGCGCGCCAGGGCCTGGGTGTGAAAGCCGATGCAGCCGTCGCAGCGCGCGGCCACGCCGATGCCCAGGGCGATCAGCTCCTTGGTCTTGGCGTCGATCGCGCCGGGCGCCAGCGCCGCCTTGCCCAGGGCGTTGAAGCCCTGCATCACCTGGGGAATGCTGTCGCGCAGCTCGCTCACGTTGCCGGAGATTTCGCGGGTGAGGGTCTTGTAGTCGGTGGACGTGGTCATGGGGATTCCTTGCTGAAGAAAAAGGATGCGGTCGATGAAAGTGCGAGGCGTTTGCGCGCCGTCGTTGACACGTTAATTAGTATCACCTAAATTAGAAAACATTAATTTAGACATTCATCAAACAAGGAGCGCATGGTGGTCACCCCAGCCGATCGGGAGTTCATGCAGCAGGGCGCGGCCAAGGCCGCGGCGCTGCTGCGCGTCGTCGGCAACGAGCACCGGCTGCTGGTGCTGTGCCTGCTCATCGAGCAGGGCGAGGCCTCGGTGGGCACGCTGCTGACGCAGGTGGATCTGAGCCAGTCGGCGCTGTCGCAGCACCTGGGGCGCATGCGCGACGAGGGCCTGGTGACCTTCCGGCGCGATGCGCAGACCCTGTACTACCGCATCGCCGACCCTGCAGCGGAGAAGCTGGTGGCCGCGCTCAAGTCCATTTTTTGCCCCTGAGCCGCGCGGCGCGCCGTGGGCAGGCGAGTTCGTTTTTTCAACAAGGAGAAGTGTCATGAAGCGCAACGTCGGAGGTTTGGATCGTGGGCTGCGCATCGCCGCAGGGGTGGTGCTGGTCGGCCTGGCGGCCACGGGCACCGTGGGCTGGTGGGGCTGGCTGGGCGTGGTGCCGCTGCTCACGGGGCTGGCCGGGGCCTGCCCGGCGTATTCGCTGTTCGGCATGAACACCTGCCCCCTGCGCAAGAACGACTGAGGGCGGGGTGCAGGCGGCTCCGTTCGCGGGGCCGCGCGGTGGCATGATCCGGCGCATGGACGTCTGGATCGACACCCATTGCCACCTGGATGAGTTTGAAGACCACGGCGGCGCGGCCTATGCCGATGCCGAGCGGCAACGGGCCGCACGCGCGGGCGTGGCGCACTGCGTTCTGCCGGCCGTGGAGCTGGCCAGCCTGCAGGCCGTGCGCGCCATGGCGCATCGCCACGGCGACAGCTATGCGCTGGGCATCCATCCGCTCTACACCGGCAGGGCCGGCGACGACGATGTGCAGGAGCTGGCGCGCCAGGCGCAGCAGTACCGGGATGACCCGCGGCTGGTGGCCATCGGCGAAATCGGGCTCGACTTCTTCGTGCCGGGGCTGGACGCGGCGCGGCAGGCGCGCTTTTATCGTGCGCAGCTGCAGCTCGCGCGCCGCCTGGACCTGCCGGTGATCCTGCATGTGCGGCGCTCGGCCGACCAGTTGCTCAAGGGCCTGCGCGAGCTGCCCGTGCGCGGCGGCATCGCCCATGCCTTCAACGGCAGCCTGCAGCAGGCCAGGGCGTTCATCGACCTGGGATTCAAGCTGGGTTTCGGCGGCGCCGTCACCTTCGAGCGCGCGCTGCAGCTGCGGCGCCTGGCGGCCGAGCTGCCGCTGGAGGCGCTGGTGCTCGAAACCGACGCGCCCGACATCCCCCCGCACTGGCTCTACGTGACGGCCGCCGAGCGCGCCGCGGGCAGCCCGCCGGCGCGCAACAGCCCGGCGGAGCTGCCGCGCATCGGCGCGGTGGTGGCCGCGCTGCGCGGCATTTCCAGCGCAGAGCTGGCCGCGGCCACGCGCGCCAACGCCTGCGCGGCCTTGCCGCGGCTGGCCGGCCTGCTGGCGTAGATTTCAAGTGTTTTTGGCCTCCAGGCAATATGTATCAAGCGCGGGAAGCTATGTAATTGATAGTATTCCCGTCTCCGTCATTGCATTGGATGCTCACCCCCATGGATTTTTCCCCTCCGCCAACGCCGGCCGCCGCGCGGCTCGCGGGCCTGCCACCCGTGGTGGGCGCGGGTACGCGCGTGCTGGTGCTGGGCAGCTTTCCGGGCGTGGCCTCGCTTGCCGCGCAGCAGTACTACGGCCACGCGCAGAACCACTTCTGGCGCATCCTCGCGGCGCTGTGGCCGCAGCACCCGCTGCCCGACCGCGCCCGGTATGCGGAGCGCTGCGACTGGCTGCTGGCGCGCGGCCTGGGCCTGTGGGACGTGTATGCCGCCTGCGAACGCGAGGGCAGCCTGGACACCAGCATCCGCCATGCGCAGGTGAACGACTTCGCCGGCCTGCTCGCGCAGGCGCCGGCGTTGGCGGCCATCGCCCACAATGGCGGGGAGAGCTTCCGCCACGCCAGGGCCGTGCGCACCAGCCTGGGGCTGGATGCGGGCTCGCGCATCGTTTCGCTGCGCCTGCCGTCCACCAGCCCGGCCAATGCGTCGTGGAGCTTCGAGAAAAAACTGAACGCCTGGGCCCAGGCCCTGGCTCCCTTTGGATTGGTATAACGATTTGACCCGCAAGAAAACCGCCTCCCCCGAACTGCCCGAAGTCAGCGTCTCCGACGATGGCGAGGTGCGCCACCTGCACCTGGGCACGCCCTGGATCCAGGGCTCCATGCGCATTGCCGAGCCGTTCGAGATCGAGCTGGAATATGTCCAGCGCATGATGGCCTGGCTGCTGTTCGTGGCACCCGAGAGCGCGTCCAAGCGCCATGCCATGCAGCTCGGCCTGGGGGCCGGCGCGCTCACCAAGTTCTGCCACAAGAAGCTGCGCATGTGCAGCACTGCCATCGAGCTCAATCCGCAGGTGCTGGCCGTGTGCCGGGCCTGGTTCAAGCTGCCGCCCGACGGTCCCAAGCTGCGCGTGGTGCTGGCCGATGCGGCCCAGGAGATCAAGAAGCCCGAGTGGCTGGGCACGGTGGATGCGCTGCAGGTTGACCTGTACGACCACGAGGCCGCCGCGCCCGTGCTCGACAGCGCCGAGTTCTATGCCGACTGCCGCGCGCTCCTGAGCGAGGACGGCTGCCTCACGGTGAACCTGTTCGGCCGTGCCTCCAGCTATGAGCGCAGCGTCGCCAAGCTGGCCGAGGCCTTCGGCGACGACGCCCTCTGGGCCTTCAAGCCCACGCGCGAGGGCAACACCGTGGTGCTGGCCCAGCGCACGCCCACGCGCCCCAAGCGCGCCGAGCTGCTGGCCCGCGCCGAGGCCGTGCAGGCCCGCTGGGACCTGCCGGCGCCCAAGTGGCTGCGGGTGTTCAAGCCCGTGGCCTGATTTTTTCCTACCGCCCTGTCCACACGCCACGCCATGAGTACAGCATCCCTCGCCGAGACCTTGCATGCCCCGGCCGTGAGTCCGCCCGCAGGCCCGCTGGAGTGGCGCCGCATCGTGGAGTGGCTGCGCGCCGATGGCGTGGTCAGCGCCGAGCAGGCGCAGCGCACCATCGCGCGCTGCTCGCAGGCCGAGAGCAGCCAGCACCCGCTGGTGCGCCTGGGCAACGTGGCCATGGTGCGCGCCAGCGACGGCAAGCCGCTGGACGTGGACGTGCTCACCGAGTACGTGGCCCAGCGCAGCGGCCTGGCGTTCCTGCGCATCGACCCGTTGAAGGTGGACGTGGGCCGCGTGGCCGACGCCATGAGCGCCAGCTACGCCGAGCGCCACAAGGTGCTGCCGGTGCAGGTGACGGGCAAGGAGGTGGTGGTGGCCACGGCCGAGCCCTTCCAGCACGACTGGGTGGCCGAGGTGGAGCGCCAGTCCAAGCGCACGGTGCGCCGCGTGATGGCCAACCCGCAGGACATCACGCGCTACACGGCGGAGTTCTATGCGCTGGCCAAGTCGGTGCGCGCCGCGCAGAAGGCCGGCGGCAGTGCCGGCGGCAGCAGCTTCGAGCAGCTGGTGGAGCTGGGCAAGAGCAACAAGCAGCTCGACGCGAACGACCAGGGCGTGGTCAAGGTGGTGGACTGGCTGTGGCAGTACGCCTTCGACCAGCGCGCCAGCGACATCCACCTGGAGCCGCGGCGCGAGCAGGGTGTGATCCGCTTTCGCATCGACGGCGTGCTGCACGCGGTCTACCAGATGCCCATGGGCGTGCTCAACGCCATGGTGGCGCGCGTGAAGCTGCTCGGGCGCATGGACGTGGTGGAGCGGCGCCGCCCGCAGGACGGCCGCATCAAGACCCGCAACCCGCGCGGCGACGAGGTGGAAATGCGCCTGTCCACGCTGCCCACGGCCTTCGGCGAGAAGATGGTGATGCGCATCTTCGACCCCGACAACGCCGTCAAGGACCTGGATGCGCTGGGCTTCACGCCGCACGATGCGCAGCGCTGGGAGACGCTGGTCAAACGGCCGCACGGCATCATCCTCGTGACCGGGCCCACGGGCTCGGGCAAGACGACCACGCTGTACTCCACGCTCAAGCGCGTGGCCACCGAAGAGGTGAACGTGAGCACGGTGGAAGACCCGATCGAGATGATCGAGCCCAGCTTCAACCAGACCCAGGTGCAGCCGCAGCTCGACTTCACCTTCGCCGAGGGGCTGCGCGCCCTCATGCGTCAGGACCCGGACGTGATCATGGTGGGCGAGATCCGCGACCTGGCCACCGCCGACATGGCCGTGCAGGCGGCGCTCACCGGCCACCTGGTGTTCTCCACGCTGCACACCAACGACGCGCCCAGCGCCGTCACGCGGCTCATGGAGCTGGGCGTGCCGCCCTACCTCATCAACGCCACGCTGCTGGGCGTGCTGGCGCAGCGCCTGGTGCGCACGCTGTGCAAGCAGTGCCGCCAGCTCGACCCCGCGGCCAGCCCCGAGGCGCTGGCCGACATGATCAAGCCGTGGAAGATCAACGGAGGCCACCGGGCCTACCGGCCCGTGGGCTGCGTGGAATGCCGGATGACGGGTTTTCGCGGCCGCATGGGGCTGTATGAGCTGCTCACGGTGAGCGAGGCGCTGAAGGCGCAGATCCACCAGGCGCCGTCCATCGACGCGCTGCGCCGCCAGGCCGTGCAGGACGGCATGCGCCCGCTGCGCCTGGCGGGCGCCCTGCGCGCCGCCGAGGGCCTGACCACGCTGGAAGAGGTCATCGCGGCCACGCCGCCGCTGGAGTGATGCGGCGCCACCCCTCGCGCGCGCCGTTGTGCGGTTGGTGACGGCGCTGCCGCCAGGAGGGCACCCCGAGCTAGGGGAAAACTTGTATCAGGCTGTAGGTGGAATCCACATCGGGGGAGGGCGTGGGGCACTTCACAATCGCCCGTCGCGTTCCTTTTGGGAGACATTCGTGAAAATCAAGAGTCAGAAAGATTTCTTTTCCGGCCTCATGTTCCTGGCTGTGGGGGGGGGCTTCGCCTGGGGCGCCACCACGTACAGCGTGGGAACGGGCGCCCGCATGGGCCCGGGCTACTTTCCGTTGATGCTGGGCATTTTGCTGGCCATCATCGGCGCAGTGATCATGTTCAAGTCCACCGTCATCGAGACGGTGGATGGCGACAAGGTCGGCAAGTGGGCCTGGAAGCAGATCTTCTTCATCATCGGTGCCAACCTGCTGTTCGGCGTGCTGCTCGCAGGCCTGCCCAGCTTCGGCATTCCGGCCATGGGGCTGATCGTTGCCATCTACGGCCTGACCTTCGTGGCCAGCCTGGCGGGCAGCCAGTTCAACTTCAAGGAAGTTTTCATCCTGGCCACCATCCTGGCCGTGGGCAGCTACGTGGCTTTCGTTTGGGCACTGGCACTGCAGTTCCCCGTCTGGCCCAGCTTCATCGTGGGTTGATTGGGAGACTAGACCATGGAATTGTTTGAACACCTCTCGATGGGTTTTGGCGTAGCGTTTACGTTCCAGAACCTGATCTACTGCTTCGTCGGCTGTCTGCTGGGCACGCTGATCGGCGTGCTGCCCGGCGTGGGCCCCGTGGCGACCATCGCCATGCTGCTGCCCGCCACCTATGCGCTGCCGCCCGTGGCCGCGCTGATCATGCTGGCTGGCATCTACTACGGCGCGCAGTACGGCGGCTCCACCACCGCCATCCTGGTGAACCTGCCGGGCGAATCGTCCTCGGTGGTCACAGTGATCGACGGCTACCAGATGGCGCGCGCAGGCCGCGCGGGCCCGGCCCTTGCGGCCGCCGGCATCGGCTCGTTCTTCGCGGGCTGCGTGGGTACGCTGATCCTGGCGGCCTTCGCACCGCCGTTGACCGAAGTGGCCTTCAAGTTCGGCCCTGCCGAGTACTTCTCGCTGATGGTGCTGGGCCTGATCGGCGCCGTGGTGTTGGCCTCGGGCTCGCTGCTCAAGGCCGTGGGCATGATCGTGCTGGGCCTGCTGCTGGGCCTGGTGGGCACGGACGTGAACTCCGGCGTGGCGCGCTACAGCTTCGACATTCCTGAGCTGACCGACGGCATCAACTTCGTCGTGATCGCCATGGGCGTGTTCGGCTACGGCGAAATCATCGCCAACCTGTCCAAGCCGGACGACGAGCGTGAAGTGTTCACCGCCAAGGTGCAGGGCCTGTTCCCCACGGCGCAGGACTTCAAGCGCATGCTTCCCGCCATGATCCGCGGCACGGCCCTGGGCTCGGCGTTGGGCATCCTGCCCGGTGGCGGCGCGCTGCTGTCGGCCTTCGCCGCCTACACGATCGAGAAGAAGACCAAGCTGCATCCGGGCGAAGTGCCGTTCGGCAAGGGCAACATCCGCGGCGTGGCGGCTCCCGAGTCGGCCAACAACGCCGGTTCGCAGACCTCCTTCATCCCGCTGCTGACGCTGGGCATTCCGCCCAACGCCGTGATGGCGCTGATGGTGGGTGCCATGACCATCCACAACATCCAGCCCGGCCCGCAGGTGATGACCAGCAACCCCGAGCTGTTCTGGGGCCTGATCGCTTCGATGTGGATCGGCAACGCCATGCTGGTGATCCTGAACCTGCCGCTGATCGGCATGTGGATCAAGCTGCTGACGGTGCCCTACCGCTGGCTGTTCCCGTCCATCGTGCTGTTCTGCGCGATCGGCGTGTACTCCACCAACAACAACACCTTCGACGTGTGGCTGGTGGGTGCCTTCGGCTTCGTCGGCTACCTGTTCTACAAGCTGGGCGTGGAACCCGCACCGCTGTTGCTGGGCTTCATCCTGGGTCCGATGATGGAAGAGAACCTGCGCCGCGCACTGCTGCTGTCGCGGGGCGACTGGAGCGTGTTCGTGACGCGTCCCATCTCCGCCGGCCTGTTGGCTGCCGCGCTGCTGCTGCTGATCATCGTGCTGCTGCCGGCAGTGAGCAAGAAGCGGGAAGAAGCCTTCGTCGAAGACTGACCGCGGTCCTGGAAGGCGAACGCCACGGCAGTCCGCCCCTCCTGAAACAGCGCCCCTCGGGGCGCTTTTTCTTGCCATGTGTTGCGCGGACGCCGAAGGCGGCGGGGAATTTGTGCTGAAAAAAGGGTTTTCACCGATTCCATTGATTTGTATCTTTTGGTTGCAAATAAAATTCCGGCACACAAGGGCACACCCGTGCGAAAGGCGGGGTCGCAAAGCCCCTGGCCTACCGTCGCGTGACCATGGCCGAGGGGTTGCATCCGTTCCTCGGCCATGGCGTCGTGGCCACATGCCGGCGACGGCATGGCCGCTGCAGTAGGCGTTCCCTTGCAGTCCCCGTTCAGCCCGCCGGGCAGGCTGAACGGCTCATTACAAGGAACGGAACATGAATCTCAATGACATGCCCATGGGGCGCAAGCTGTGGGTGCTGGTGCTGGGAACGCTGGTGGCGGTGCTGGCCGTTGCCGGCTTCAGCCAATGGCGCGCCCATGGCGTGATGGAGCAATCGCTGGCCAGCGTGCAGCGCACCGAGCACGGAATCTCCGACGCATTGCGCTGGCAGTCGCATGTGAACCTTTATGTGGACCGCAGCGTCGCGAGCATCTCTGCGAGCGAGGACGAGGTCGCTCAGTTCTTCTCCCAGCGTGCGGACAAGGACGTCAAGGCCATCGATGAGCTGCAGGCGCTGCTGACCAAGGGGGCGGTCACCGAGGGCGAGAAGCGCCAGTTGCAGAAGATTGCCGACGCGCGCCAACGCCTGCTGGCCGTGGCGCGCACGGCGCCGGACATCCGCCATGCGGACATAGCGGGCAAGCGGGATTTCACGCTCAAGCAGTTCCTGCCCGTCGCCGAGGGATACACGCAGGCGCTGCAGGAATTCGTCACCCATCTGGAAGAGCTGCGCGACGCCGCCGCGCGCGAGGCCTCCGAGTCCATGCGCAGCGTGGCCTTGTTCGGCCTGCTGGCGCTGTCGGTGGTGTCCGTTCTGGCCGTGCTCATGGTGATGTTCATCGTGCACTCGATCACGCGCCCGCTGGCGCGTGCTGTGGGCCTGGCGGACGCGATCGCCTCTGGGGACCTGACGCAGGACGTACACGACGACAGGCG
>NZ_JCANUL010000021.1:0-9525 GCF_059568935.1 Diaphorobacter oryzae DSM 22780
AAATTTATTGTTTATTTTTGTATTGATGCCGTGTTTGTGAAATTGGGTAATGAGAGGGGTCGTGCAAGAAAAGTAGCAGCCGCCGCCCTGCGTGCCGGTGGTTGCCTGCACCTGCACGAGGTGGAGCGCGCCACGCTGGAGAGCAACGGCCAGATCACCGTGGTGCTGCGGCGCCGGGATGGCTGAGGGCTTTTAAGTGAAAAATGCCTCCAGTGCCCGCCAGATAAGCGCAAGCAGCTATCTTTTCAGGAGTTGTTTTCTCAGGCCAGCGCGCGCTGGATGATGATCTTCTGCACGTCGCTCGTGCCCTCGTAGATCTGGCACACGCGCACGTCGCGGTAGATGCGCTCGACCGGGAAGTCGCCCACCACGCCGTAGCCGCCCAGGGTCTGGATGGCGGCGCTGCAGACGCGCTCGGCCATCTCGCTGGCGAACAGCTTGGCCATGGCGGCCTCCTTCAGGCAGGGGCGGCCCGCATCGCGCAGCGCGGCGGCATGCCAGATGAGCTGGCGCGCGGCCTCGATCTGCGTGGCGCAGTCGGCCAGCCGAAAGCCCACGGCCTGGTGGTGGAAGATGGGCTGGCCAAAGCTCTCGCGCTCCTTGGAGTACGCCAGCGCCGCCTCGAACGCGCTGCGCGCCATGCCCACGCTCTGCGCGGCGATGCCGATGCGCCCACCCTCCAGCGCGCCGAGCGCGATCTTGTAGCCCTCGCCCTCGGCGCCGATGAGGTTCTCGGCTGGGATGCGGCAGTTGTCGAAGTTGATCTGCGCCGTGTCGCTGCTGTGCTGGCCCAGCTTGTCCTCCAGCCGCGCCACCACATAGCCGGGGTTGCTGGTGGGCACGAGGAAGGCGCTCATGCCCTTCTTGCCCGCGCCCTTGTCGGTGACGGCGATGACGATGGCCACCTGGCCGTTCTTGCCGCTGGTGATGAACTGCTTGACGCCGTTGATCACGTACTCGTCGCCATCCTTCACGGCGGTGGTGCGCAGCGCCGAGGCGTCGGAGCCCACATGCGGCTCGGTCAGGCAGAACGCGCCCAGCATCTCGCCGCGCGCCAGCGGCGCGAGCCAGTCGCGCTGCTGCTGCGCGTTGCCGTAGCGCATGAGGATGGCGTTGACCGGGCAGTTGGTCACGCTGATCGCCGTGCTGGTGCCGCCGTCGCCGGCGGCGATCTCTTCGAGCACCAGGGCCAGCGAGAGGTAGTCCAGCCCGGCGCCGCCCAGCTCCTCGGGCACGCAAATGCCATAGGCGCCCAACTGCGCCAGGCCCTGGTGCGCGTCCTTCGGGAAGTGGTGTTCCTTGTCCCAGCGCGCGGCGTGGGGCCACAGCTCGCGCTGCGCGAAGTCGCGCACGGCGTCGCGGATCATTTCCTGGTCGGGGGTCAGCAGCATCGTGTCTCCATTCTTCAATGTTCAGTGTCGTGGGCCGGGGCGCGCTACCAGTGCGCCGCGCGCCGGCCGTCGTGGTGCAGCAGGCGGCCCTTGTCCTCGGGCGTGAGGTGCGCCAGCGTCTCGCGCATGCCGCGCACGCTGTCGGCCACAGTGAGTGGTGCCTGGGCGCCGCCCATGTCGGTCTGCACCCAGCCGGGGTCGATGGTGACCAGGGTGGCCTGGGGGTAGTCGTTCTGCGCCGCGGCCACGGCCATGTTGAGGGCCGCCTTGCTCGTGCGGTACAGCCAGGCGCCGCTGCTCTGCACGCTGCCGATCAGCGACATGCCGGTGGACACGAAGGCGAACACGCCGTGCGCATCGGCCACCAGCGGCGCCACCTGCGGCAGGGCCTGCATGGCGCCGAGCACGTTGGTGTGCATGACGGCGTCGAAGTCGTCCCGCGTGGGCGGCGTGAGCGCGTTCGGCCGGCGGATCACGCCAGCCACGTACAGCGCCAGGTCCAGCCTTTCGCCGTCGAGCATCCAGGCCAGGCCGCTGACGCTGGCGGGCTGGGCCACGTCCACCGTCAGCGCCTGCGCGCCCAGGGCCTGCACGCGCGCACGGCCCTCCTCGTCGCGCACGGTGGCCAGCACGCGCCAGCCGGCCTCGCGGTACTGGCGCACTAACTCCAGGCCGATGCCGCGCGAGGCGCCTATCACCAGAACTGTGGACATGCTCTTCAAGCCAAGTATGCTGCCAGCGCTTATAGGGTAGGCACCGGCAGCTATTGATAAATGAGCGCTGGGGCCGCAAGCGGCGCCAGCGCCCGCGTGGTGCTTACACCAGCTCGATGGCCATGGCCGTGCCTTCGCCGCCGCCGATGCACAGCGTGGCCAGGCCCTTCTTCTTGCCGCGCGCCTGCAGCGCGTGGATCAGCGTGAC
The DNA here is from genome assembly GCF_059568935.1 of Diaphorobacter oryzae DSM 22780. Lineage (NCBI taxonomy): Bacteria > Pseudomonadati > Pseudomonadota > Betaproteobacteria > Burkholderiales > Comamonadaceae > Diaphorobacter > Diaphorobacter oryzae. The sequence continues at coordinate 2,313 of NZ_JCANUL010000021.1, forward strand.
CAGGATGCGCGCGCCGCTGGCGCCGATGGGGTGGCCCAGGGCGCAGGCGCCGCCATTCACATTGACCTTGTCGTGCGGCACCTTCAGCTCGGCCATCAGCGCCATGGGCACGACGGCGAAGGCCTCGTTGATTTCCCACAGGTCCACGTCTTCCACCGCCCAGCCGGCCTTCTTCAGCGCCTTCTGGGTCGCGCCCACGGGGGCGGTGGTGAACCATTCGGGCGCCTGCGAATGCGTGGCATGGGCGGCGATGCGCGCCAGCGGCTTGCAGCCGAGCTGCTTGGCGGTGGATTCGCGCATCAGCACCATGGCGGCGGCGCCGTCGTTGATGCTGGAGCTGGAGGCGGCGGTGATGGTGCCGTCCTTCTTGAACGCGGGCTTGAGGCCGGCGATCTTGTCCAGCTTGGCCTTGGCCGGACCTTCGTCGATGCTCACCGTCACCTCGCCCTTGCGGGTCTTGAGGGTGACGGGCGTGATCTCGGTGGCGAAGGCGCCGCTGGTGGTGGCGGCCTGGGCGCGCTGCACGCTGGCGATGGCGAAGGCGTCCTGCTGCTCGCGCGTGAAGTGGTACTTGGCGGCGCAGTCCTCGCCGAAGGTGCCCATGGAGCGGCCGGCCTCGTAGGCGTCCTCCAGGCCGTCGAGCATCATGTGGTCGTACACCTTGTCGTGGCCCATGCGGTAGCCGCCGCGGCCCTTCTTGAGCAGGTAGGGGGCGTTGGTCATGCTCTCCATGCCGCCGGCGACCATCACGTCGCGGCTGCCCGCGATCAGCTGGTCGTGGGCCAGGATGGTGGCCTCCATGCCGGCGCCGCACATCTTGGACAGCGTGACCGCGCCCGTGCTCTGCGGCAGGCCGCCCTTGAAGCCGGCCTGGCGCGCGGGCGCCTGGCCCTGGCCCGCCATCAGGCAGTTGCCGAACAGCACTTCGTCGACCTGCTCGGGCTTCACGCCCGCGCGCTGCACGGCGGCGGCAATGGCGGCGCCGCCCAGGTCATGGGCGGCCAGGTCGGCGAAGTCGCCCTGGAAGGCGCCCATGGGCGTGCGGGCCGCACTGACGATGACCACGGGGTCGTTGTATTGGCTCATGCTGAATCTCCTGTTGGTTGGAATGAAAGGGGGGCGGAGCGAAAGCGCCGCTCGTTGTCGTAAGGGAACACGTCGTAGACATGGCCGGCCTGGATGCGCTCCTTGTGCGACTGCCAGAAGTCGGCGTCCAGCAGATCGGCGTGGTGGCGCATGAACGCCTCGCGCACGGCATCGTTGCCCAGCAGGAAGGGGCCGAAGGTCTCGGGGAACACGTCGTGGGGCCCCACGGGCCACCAGACCTCGCCGGAGAGTTCGTCCTCCTCGCAGCGCGGCGGTGGCACGCGGCGGAAGTTGCAGTCCGTGAGGTATTCGATCTCGTCATAGTCGTAGAACACGACCTTGCCGTTGCGCGTGACGCCGAAGTTCTTCCACAGCATGTCGCCGGGGAAGATGTTGGCGGCCACCAGGTCCTTGATGGCGTTGCCGTACTCGACCACGGCATGCTCCAGGGCGCTGCGCGCGTCGGGCTTGTCCAGGCCGGTGTCCAGGCATTCCTGCAGGTGGATGTTGAGCGGGATCATGCGCCGCTCGATGTACAGGTGCTGGACGATGACCTCCTGCCGGCCGTCGCCATCGCGGTCGCTGATCTCGATCTGGCTGGGCGCGTGCTTCTCGATCTCTTCGATCAGCGCATCCGAGAAGCGCTCGCGCGGGAAGGCCGCCAGGCTGTACTCCAGCGTGTCGGCCATGCGGCCCACGCGGTCGTGCTGCTTGACCAGCAGGTACTTGGCCTGCACCTGTTCGCGCGTCGTGTCCTTGGGGGCCGGGAAATGGTCCCGGATGAGCTTGAACACGTAGGGGAAGCTCGGCAGGTCGAACACCAGCATCACCATGCCCTTGATGCCGGGGGCGATGCGGAACTGGTCGCTGGAATACTTCAGGTGGTGCAGGAAGTCGCGGTAGAACAGCGTCTTGCCCTGCTTGGCCAGGCCCAGGGCGGTGTACAGCTCGGCGCGGGGCTTGCGCGGCATGAGGCTGCGCAGGAACTGCACGTAGGCGCTGGGAATCTCCATGTCCACCATGAAGTAGGCGCGCGCGAAGCTGAACAGCATCTGCAGGTCGTTCTCGCCGAACAGCGCAGCATCGATCAGCAGGCCGCCCTGCTCGCCGTGCAGGATGGGCAGTGCGAAGGGCAGTTCGTTGAAGCCGTTGATCACCTTGCCGACCAGGTAGGCGCCCTTGTTGCGAAAGAACAGGCTGGACAGCACCTGGATCTGGAAGTTGGAGCGCAGCTTGGCCGTGCCCAGGCGCTGCTGGACGGCCTGCACCACGCAGGCCACGTCGCGCGGCAGGTCCTCGAATTCGCGCTGCAGCGCGAAGTGTTCGATGATGTCCGTGAAGGTCTCGGGCAGGTTCTCGCGCGAGGGGTAGTAGGCGCGGTAGGTGGGGCGGGCGGCCGGGTCTTCGCTTTCGATGTACTCCGTGCTCACCGCGGGCCGCACGAAGATGAAGTCGTTGTGGAAGTGGGTGCGGTGCAGGATCTTGGTGGTGACCGAGTTGAAGAAGGTCTCGGCCAGCTCGGGCTGCAGGTGGTTGACCATGAGCCCGATGTAGTGCAGCTTGACCTGGTGCCACACGTCCATCGGCTGGGCGCCAGCGTCAAACTCCTTGTCGAGGCGGCGCACGCATTCCTTGACGCGCAGGTCGTAGAACTCGATGCGCTCGCGCTGGGCGCGCTGCTGACCATGCCAGTCCGCCGTCTCGAAGCGGTGCTTGGCGCGCGCCGACTCGGCGCGGAACAGGCGGTAGTGGCGGTTAAAGCCATCCATCATCGCCTTGGCGATGTCGTAGGCCTGGGGGGCGTCCAACCGTTGGGGAAACATGGCGTGCTGGTGCTGTGCCAGGCGGGGCGTTCGCCGCTTCGTGACGCCAGGGCGCCGGGCTCTAGCCCCGCTCGCGGCGGGCCACCTGCTCCACGGCCGCCTGGTGCACCTCATGCAGGCCACCGATGCCCGGCACCGTCATGTGCAGGTTGGTGATCAGGCCGTTCTGCAGGCTGTAGCACCAGCCGTGCAGCGTCACCTGCTGGCCGCGCGCCCAGGCGTCCTGCATCACCGTGCTCTGCGCCACGTTCACCACCTGCTCGACGGCGTTGAGCTCGCACAGCGCATCGTGGCGCCATTGCGGGGAAATGGCCTTGAGCAGGTCGTAGTGCTTGTCGCGCACGTCGCGCACATGGCGCGTCCAGTTGTCCACCAGGCCCAGGCGCTTGCCCTCCAGCGCCGCCAGCACGCCGCCGCAGCCGTAATGGCCCACGACCATCAGGTGCTCGACCTTGAGGTGGTCCACGGCGTACTGGATGGTGGACAGGCAGTTGAGGTCGCTGGGCACCACTACGTTGGCCACGTTGCGGTGCACGAACACCTCGCCGGGCTCCAGCCCGGTGATCTGGTTGGCCGGGACGCGGCTGTCGGAGCAGCCGATCCACATGTAGCGGGGCTTTTGCTGCGCCATCAGGCCGGTGAAGAAACCGGGCCGGTCTCGCTCCATCTGTCCCGCCCACTCGCGGTTGTGAACGAACAGTTCGTCGATGGAGGTTGTGGTCATAAAGTCAATCCTTTGCGTCTTGCCATGAATAGAGACCGGCGCCCGTGCGGATGCGTCAGCAGGTTTCCGCAAACAGCTCCCGGCCGATCAGCATGCGGCGGATTTCGCTGGTGCCGGCGCCGATTTCGTAGAGTTTCGCATCCCGCCAGAGGCGGCCCAGCGGGTATTCGTTGATGTAGCCGTTGCCGCCATAGATCTGCACGCCCTCGCCGGCCATCCAGGTGGCCTTCTCGGCGGTCCACAGAATCACGCTGGCGCAGTCCTTGCGCACCTGGCGCACATGGTCGGTGCCCAGCATGTCCAGGTTCTTGGCCACGGTGTAGGCGAACGAGCGGCCCGCCTGCAGCACGGTGTACATGTCGGCCACCTTGCCCTGGATGAGCTGGAACTCGCCAATGCTCTGGCCGAACTGCTTGCGGTCGTGGATGTAGGGCACGACGTTGTCCATCACGCTCTGCATGATGCCCAGCGGGCCACCGGTGAGCACGGCGCGCTCGTAGTCCAGGCCGCTCATCAGCACCTTGGCGCCGCCGTTGACCTGGCCCAGCACGTTCTCGGCGGGCACCTCCACGTTCTGGAACACCAGCTCGCCGGTGTGGCTGCCGCGCATGCCCAGCTTGTCGAGCTTTTGCGCAATGCTGAAGCCCTTCATGCCTTTTTCAATCAGGAAGGCCGTGACGCCGCGCGCGCCCAGTTCCGGCTCGGTCTTGGCGTAGACCACCAGCGTGTCGGCATCGGGGCCGTTGGTGATCCACATCTTGTTGCCGTTGAGCAGGTAGTAGCCGCCCTTGTCCTCGGCCTTGAGCTTCATGCTGATCACGTCGGAGCCAGCGCCGGGCTCGCTCATCGCCAGCGCGCCCACATGCTCGCCGCTGATCAGCTTGGGCAGGTACTTGGCCTTCTGCGCGTCGTTGCCGTTGCGGTTGATCTGGTTCACGCACAGGTTGCTGTGCGCACCGTAGGACAGACCCACGGAAGCACTGGCGCGCGAAATTTCCTCCATGGCCACCATGTGGGCCAGGTAGCCCATGTCGGCGCCGCCGTACTGCTCGGGCACGGTGATGCCCAGCACGCCCAGATCGCCGAACTTGCGCCACAGATCCATGGGGAACTGGTCGCTGCGGTCAATCTCGCCCGCACGGGGCGCAATTTCGGCCTGCGCGAATTCGCGCACGGCATCGCGCAGCGCATCGATGTCCTCGCCCAACTGGAAGTTGAGGCCCGGCAACTGGGTGGCAATGCTCATGAGTCGTCTCCTTGAAGAGGGTGTGTTGGCACGCGTTTCGCCTTTGCCCTGCGCCCGCTCGGCCGCGCTGGTGGGCTGATCCGCACATCTGCAATGCTGCGAGTGCAACTACCGATCTGCGGGATGCATTGGAATGACGTTTACGTAAACGTCAATTATCCACGACTTTGCGATTTGGCGGCTCGATTTTCGCCAGCAGCTCCCGGGCCTCGCGCTCGTGCTCGCGTACCTCGTCCAGATTGGATTGCAGGTCCATCATCTGGGACTCCAGCTGCTTGCGGTGAATGGCGAGCACTTCCAGAAACTTGCGCAGCTGCACGCCCGTGTCGCGGGGGCTGTCGTACAGGTCGATGATTTCCTTGGCCTCGGTCAGTGACAGGCCCAGGCGCTTGGCCCGCAGGGTGAGTTTCAGGCGCGTGCGGTCACGCGCGCTGTAGATGCGATTCCGCCCGCCCGGTCCTGCGCGCTCGGGTTGCAGCAGGCCCATGTCTTCGTAAAAGCGCATCGCCCGGGTGGTGAGATCGAACTCCTTGGCGAGATCGCTGATGGTGTAGGCGGCCATATGAGTTCTGAGAGTCTTTCTGAATTCGTGTTGACGTGAACGTCAATGCTACTGCAGCCGGTACGCCTGGATTGGGGCTTGGTGTGCCGATGTGTCTCGGAAGTGGGCTGAATTTTGTGCGGGGGCGTGCGAAAACTTCGGCGACCGGGAAAATGCTGCTATACTTGCAAATTCTTCGGAGGGGTGCCCGAGTGGCTAAAGGGGGCAGACTGTAAATCTGTTGGCTTACGCCTACACTGGTTCGAATCCAGTCCCCTCCACCAAGATTGTGGATGCTGAAGGTGATGGACCGCGCTTGCGCAAGTCTCGGTCTTGCGGGAGTAGTTCAATGGTAGAACCCTAGCCTTCCAAGCTAATGACGCGGGTTCGATTCCCGTCTCCCGCTCCATGATTTTGGTTTGCGTTTGATAGGAGTGAAGAGCTCCGACTGCCCATGTGGCTCAGTGGTAGAGCACTCCCTTGGTAAGGGAGAGGTCGCGGGTCCGATTCCCGCCATGGGCACCAAATTTTAGGGTGCGTCTCCGTCTGGGGTGCATCAATATTTGTCGTGTTGGTGTAGGTTTTTTCGGAGTCGAGAAAATGGCAAAAGGTAAGTTTGAGCGTACCAAGCCCCACGTGAACGTGGGCACGATCGGTCACGTGGACCATGGCAAGACGACGCTGACGGCGGCCATCGCCACGGTGCTGTCCAAGAAGTTCGGCGGCGAAGCCAAGGGCTACGACCAGATCGACAACGCCCCCGAAGAAAAGGCGCGTGGCATCACGATCAACACCTCGCACGTGGAATACGAAACGTCCACTCGCCACTACGCCCACGTGGACTGCCCCGGCCACGCCGACTACGTCAAGAACATGATCACCGGTGCCGCCCAGATGGACGGCGCCATCCTGGTGTGCTCGGCCGCTGACGGCCCGATGCCCCAGACCCGCGAGCACATCCTGCTGGCCCGCCAGGTGGGCGTGCCCTACATCATCGTGTTCCTGAACAAGTGCGACATGGTGGACGACGAGGAACTGCTGGAACTCGTCGAAATGGAAGTGCGCGAACTGCTGGACAAGTACGACTTCCCCGGCGACGACACCCCCATCATCCGCGGCTCGGCCAAGCTGGCCCTGGAAGGCGACCAGTCCGACAAGGGCGAGCCCGCCATCCTGCGCCTGGCTGAGGCACTGGACACCTACATCCCGACGCCCGAGCGCGCCGTGGACGGCGCCTTCCTGATGCCCGTGGAAGACGTGTTCTCCATCTCCGGCCGCGGTACCGTGGTGACCGGCCGCGTCGAGCGCGGCATCATCAAGGTCGGCGAAGAAATCGAAATCGTCGGCATCCGCGACACGCAAAAGACCACCTGCACGGGCGTGGAAATGTTCCGCAAGCTGCTGGACCAGGGCCAGGCTGGCGACAACGTCGGTCTGCTGCTGCGCGGCACCAAGCGCGAAGACGTCGAGCGTGGCCAAGTGCTGTGCAAGCCCGGCTCCATCAAGCCCCACACCCACTTCACGGCTGAGGTGTACGTGCTGAGCAAGGACGAAGGCGGCCGCCACACGCCCTTCTTCAACAACTACCGCCCCCAGTTCTACTTCCGCACCACCGACGTGACCGGCTCCATCGAGCTGCCGGCCGACAAGGAAATGGTGATGCCTGGTGATAACGTGTCGATCACCGTCAAGCTGATCAACCCCATCGCCATGGAAGAAGGCCTGCGCTTCGCCATCCGCGAAGGTGGCCGCACCGTGGGCGCCGGCGTCGTTGCCAAGATCATTGCGTAATC
>NZ_JCANUL010000022.1:0-8171 GCF_059568935.1 Diaphorobacter oryzae DSM 22780
AGAACTTATCCACAACGTGAGCGTGAAGTTCACGAACAAGGGTGGGTCAAGATTCAATGGAAATGCTGGGTCAGGTTTACGTGGAAATCAACACCTAGAACACCTTCTGGCCTCCCTGCATGTCCGGTTCATTGGTGGGTCGTACCACGGGCGTACGCATGTTACGAACCACTGCCCGAAGCGTGCAAATTCGGCAAGACGTTCAGCGGAGAAAGCCCCGACAGTGGATAGCCCTTGATGACGACCTGGCCGCGACCGTTAAGTGACTAACGATCTAAAACGTTTCAGTCGTAACTTATGATGACTGCGGAGTTAGACTGTAACGACGCACGCACAGATGTACTCTGCGAGGGACATGGATGGACGCAGCACAAGCCCAAATCTTGGTAGATAGCCTGTTAAATACGGTAGTCGGCGATTGGCACATAGATGCCTTCCTTGGTAAAGGAAAATCAGCAGTCGTACTTGCATGCACCCGAGGAACTGAGGTAGGAGCCATTAAGGTTTTCCATCCCGAACTAATTCAGCGCTACGGTAAGCACGTGCAACTTGAGCGAATTCTGCGCGAGAAGAGTCTTGTCGGCGCTTTTCACCCCCATCTCGTGCGTATCTTAGATGGTGGAGAATGTGACAAAACGGGGCACTTGTACGTAGTTATGGAACGACTGCCCTACGCGAATTTACACGACGAATTACAAAAGATACCGCCCGAAGCCATTCCCGTACTGATTTCCCAGATTGCATCGGCAGCTAGATTTTTAGAGGATAGAAATCTCGTTCATAGAGACATCAAGCCAGAAAATATTGCGGTATCTCCTGATTTTTCTAAGGCCATACTGCTGGATTTGGGTGTATTGCGACCAGTCGGCTCTTCCAATTTGACTGACATCGATCAGCGCCCATTCATTGGAACTTTGCGGTACAGCTCGCCTGAGTTCCTAGAGCGCAAGGAAGAGGATACCCTGGATGGTTGGCGCTCTGTCACGTTCTATCAGCTGGGTGCAGTGCTGCATGACTTGCTTATGAAGCGCGTGCTTTTTGAGGATGACTCCGAGCCGTATCCGCGTTTGGTAAGGGCAGTATTAGAAAAAGTCCCTCAGATTCACGCGGCTAGTGCTAAGTGCGTCGCTCTAGCAAATCACTGTCTTATCAAAAATCCGATTACGCGTTTGGAACTGATCAACTGGGAGCGGTTTCAAGTTCTGCCTGAGGATGACCCCGTAAACCTTTCCCAAGTACGGGACAGAATTAAGCAGCGGCAGAAATTTTTCCAAACCGCGGAGAGTGCTGAAAAGGCAGTAGGATACTCAAAAAAATTTAGTAGAAAGGCATTAGATGACGTATGCAATAGAGTCGAATCACGCATCGCGTCTTTAATGAACGACTTACAGGCATTTCCGCTTCGTACCACCCAATCGGTAAAAGATGCAGAGCGCGGTGTCTGCGAAACGTACATTCACTTTGAGAAAGATATCCAGAAGGGTTTGCCCTTCAGGCTTGCAGTTCTGCTTAGATTTTCATTGCTTGACGAAAATAATGGAAAGCCTATTTTCCGTGCTGAAGCTGCGGCTGCCATGGCAAACGAAGAGATACCGAATGAGAAAATGCCCGCGCCTTCCTTGATTCAGGCTGGCGAGCTTGAGCTGCTTCTCGACAGCCCAAGCTTGGAAACTCTTTTCATCAGTGGCCTAGATGACGCCTACACGCGCATTGAGACAAATGCAGTGCCTACTCCAGGAGCAATTATTGAACTCGCAGTCAAGGAGGCGACATCGTGAGTGATAGCTGGTGGAAAGATGAGGATGATCTTGTTCCCGATCAAGCTAAGCTGCTTGATATTGATGAAGATCGAAACCTTCTAATTAAAGGGCCACCTGGTAGTGGCAAGACCAACCTGCTGCTGTTGCGCGCTAATCAGCTTTACTTGGGTGACTACCCCAATCTGCACGTTGTGGTGTTCGGGTCGCTTTTGAAGCAGTTTATTCAACTCGGCGGTAAGCAGTACGATTTCCCGCCAGAGAAGATCGTGACTCAGGCGAAGCTGTTCAACGATATTTTGCGTACGGAAGGGCAAGGCGTCGATGACGACGACCTTGAACATGACGCAGCGCGCGCCGAAAGGGCCAATCGCCTTCAGAAGCTGATTGACGAAGGCCGGGTCGGAGTGCAGTTTGAAGCATTGCTCCTTGACGAAGCTCAAGACTACACCCCACAGGAAATCAAGCTGATGAGCAAGCTCACTGACGTCTTCATTGCGTCAGCCGACGCTCGCCAAAAGATTTACGACGTTCTCGATTGTTCCGCCGAACTTGCAGCCTCGACCGACGAGGTGTACCGCCTCACCTTCCACTTCCGCAATGGCATGGCAATTTGCCGGGTAGCAGATGGCATTATGAAGGGCACCCCCGGGTACGTCCCGTTGCAGATGCACATGAACTACAAGGAAGCGGACTATCCCTCGACATTCATGCCCAAGGGGGGATTGACGCTAGATGACCAGGTCGCTGCCATGGCAGCTCAAATCAAGGACCAGCGATTTGCGTATCCAGATGACCTGATCGGTGTTTTGTGCCCTCGAAATGAAGAGCTAGATGCCGTATACGTCGGACTGGTGCACGCTGGCTTTGGGGACTCGATTACGCGCGCCAACTCTAAAAGCTTTGATCCATCCAAGCCCATCTGGTTGTCCACCTTGACGGCTGCCAAGGGCCTTGAATTCCGCGCCTTGCATATCGCCGGCTTGGACTACCTCTATCGAACGGGGGGGGTACAAAAGCGGCTCATATACACTGGTATCACAAGGGCCAAGACGGCCCTAACGATGTACTGGCACAAGTCTATCCCGGGGTATCTGGAGTCAGCCATTCAAGGCGCTGCGCCACCCAAGGGACCAGTGACCAAGAAACAAATCTTTGGAAAAGGCTGAACATGCTGTCAGCACTTGTTAGTAGACGCGAAATTTTCGAACTATTCCTTGGTTCGACCAAAACAGTTGAGGGGCGTCTTCGTGAGACCTCGCAGCTCAATCTCGGCGCAGGAAACGAGGCAGTTCTGGTTTGGGATAGCGATCCAACGCGGCAATTTTTGCTGCCCGCTTTGATGGTCCTATCCGACGAGGACGTTCAAAGCACCCTTAGCGCCATTGCAGCTGCTCCGCAAGCACCATCGCCACTCACTGCGCTCACACGCATCTTGACTCGCGACGAAGCTAGGCAGCATTTCGACGGCGATCTATTGAACATTGACGAACGGGTTTTCCCTGCGGTGACGGCGATCGCATTTGTTGAAGCGGTGCTCCACGGCGGCGGCCGGATCGGTATCAAGCAGTTGTCCCCGCTGATATGCAGACGTACCCTGGCCTTCGCGTGGGGTAGAGCCCTTGCATCTCATGCCGGCGGAGAGGCATACCTTGAACTTCCGGCACGGTGGCTCGATGTTTATTCATTGCTGAATTCGCCTTCAAACCATGAGGCAGCGCAGTATGTTGTTGACCCAATAGTCAGCGTACTGGGTTTGCTAACGCAGATTGCACACGGGTATCGTCCAGAAACGGCTACAGGAGGTTTGGCCTACGAAATTCTGAATGGCACCAAAGCCAGTCAAGAGCAGGCTTGGGAGCGACTAGCGGCGAGGCTCTCGCGCCTAGTCAGAATTGATTCCCTACAGTCGCTGACCAGAGAAGAACGAGGCAGCTATCTCCAAGAGGCGCTGCGTCAAATGTCTTCTTCAGGCAGCTATATCGAGCAGGGTGAGATGGCAGCGGCATGCGCGTTCCTTGCTACACGCCTTGCACCGGGCTCTCTTGAACACCTTGAGATTCTCAGGGGAGAAAAGCGACTGGATCTGATCGTGTGGTATGGGCTTTTTGCTGCGCTCCAAAGTCCCAAGGAAATACTATCCTTGTATGGCGGTCTAGGCTTCAGGTTATCTCGTGATATGTTGCGTGCAGAGGAGAAGTTGGCAGCTCCATCGGCCGATATTTCCTACTCCGAGCTAAAAATGCTTTCGCGCGGGGGCATCGAGCCTTTGGCTAGTCGAATTGGTCATTCAAGCGAACTGCAAGTCGAGCTTGTTCCATACGTTTCTGCCTCATTCACATTTCAGCCTAAAAATCGGCCCCGGGCAACAGACGGGCAACAGTCTTTGAATATGGAGGCGTCAGAGCCGGAATTGTCTCCGCGTGCTCGCTTGGCACGACTTGCGGTAGAGCTTTCAAATCTCGCTCGTGAAATCCCCGAGTTTTTAGAAGATAACTACCCGGCTAAAAGATCGCGTCGGAAATCTTAGCATCGCGTAGCTACGACTGAGCTGACCGTACCATCGAGGCAAGGGCGCCTTTGATGGTGTGTTCCATGTTGGCGGAAATCGATGACGCGTCTGCTTTGAGCTCAGCTGCCAATGAAAATCCGTTGCTGGCCGATAGTCAGAATCTATGACCAAGTGCAAATGGCTGCAATTGCTGCGGAGTTACCGATCGGTAGTGGCGAGACGACTTAAGGCTGAACGAAGCCATTCATTGGGAAGGCCCTAAAGCTAGCTACTAACAACAGTTGTTGCACAGAAGCGCCGCTGTTGATGGCCGCGCGACGAGAGCAACCACTGGCAATAGGAGGGGAGCAATGCCTGGAAAGTCCGACCCACAGGGTGCGAAATGGCACCGCTGGGATCCCCATCTTCACGCGCCTGGAACGATCCTCAACAATCAGTACTACGGCGAGGATGCGTGGGAACAGTTTCTTGCGAAGCTCGAAGGCTCCACGCCCCGCATTCGCGCCATAGGCATCACGGACTACTACAGTGTCGATACGTATGTTGCGGTCCGAAAGCACAAGCAGGCGGGGCGACTTTCGGACGTGGACCTGGTCTTTGCCAATGTCGAGATGCGGTACGGGATCGGCACCAGCAAGGGTTCGCCGATCAACGTCCATCTGCTGGTTTCTCCGGAAGATCCAGATCACGTGGACCAGATCCGGCGTTTCTTACGCGCACTCACCTTCGAGGCCTATGGCGAAACCTTCCGCTGTGACGCTTCGGACCTGATCCGACTGGGACGAGCCCATGACGCAACACTTATCGACGAGCGTGCCGCAATGGCTGTCGGCGCCAACCATTTCAAGGTCAACCCGGATCAATTGCGAGCGGAATGGAAGCGAAGTGCATGGGTGCAGGAGAACGTGCTGGTTGCAGTGGCTGCGGGCAGCACCGATGGATCATCTGGGCTACAGAGCGATGCGTCGCAGGCAATCCTGCGCAAAGAGATAGAGCGCTTCGCGCACATCATCTTTTCTTCGCAACCCAAGCAGCGCGAGTTCTGGCTGGGGAGGGGCGCTGCATCCATAGAAAAACTGGCTTCCGATTGGAACGGCTGCAAACCCTGTCTGCACGGCAGTGATGCCCATGCACCGGAGCAGGTCGGAGAGCCGAAACTGGATCGGTATTGCTGGATCAAGGGGGACGTCAGTTTTGATTCGTTGCGGCAGGTATGTCTGGAGCCCGGCGCCCGCGCCTTCATCGGCGCCTTACCGCCACGTGGAGCGCTGCCCTCGCATGTCATCGCCTCGATAGACCTCACAGATGCGCAGTGGATGAGCGCGCGTTCGGTGCCCCTAAACCCGGGGCTGGTTGGGATCATCGGCGCCAGGGGTTCTGGAAAGACCGCATTGGCAGACCTGATCGCTGCGGCAGGCTTCGCGCTCTCTGGAGACTTGGACGAACGGTCGTTTGTTCGGCGCGCGCACCGGCACCTTCGTGGCAGCTCTGCCAGATTGATGTGGGAGGACGGTACACCGACCGAAGCCGACCTGGGCAACCTGGAGAATGCGGGATTGTCCGAGTCGCCGCGCGTGCAGTATCTGTCCCAACAGTTCGTGGATCGGCTTTGTTCCGCCGAGGGAATGACCGATGAACTGCTCGCTGAGATTGAGCGGATCATTTACATGGCCCATCCGAGCGAGGACCGGATGGGCACGACGACGTTCCGAGAGTTGCTCGATCTCAACGCAGCGCACGGCCGCTCAATGCGACAAAGCCAGGAGGAGATATTGGCGGAAGCCACTACGCAATTGAACCTTGAGCGTGGCCGCCGGGCTGCATTGCCTCAGTTGCAGCGTCAGCGCGCGGACAAGGCGGCAGGCCTTTCGAAGGACCGTAAGGATCGGGAGAGCCTAATCGGCAAGGGCAGCGAAGAACGTGCCAAGCAGTTCGATGTCGTGTCCAACGCGGCGGAGGCCGTACGTTCGCTCATTGAGCAGGCGCGTCGGCGTCGGCAGGCCCTGTGCTCACTGCGCGACGAAGTGGCCGACATACGGGCCAACAAAGCGCCGTTGCGGCTGCGTCAGCTTCAGCAGGCCCATGCGGATGCTGGTTTAAGGACCGAAGCCTGGAGGTCGTTTCTGATGGACTTCTCTGGCGATGTCGATGGCATCCTGACATCGGCCATCAAGGCGGTAGATGATCAGATCGTGGCCATGGTCGGTATTTCCTTCAAGGAAGCGGAATCAGTGCCTGCGACACCACCTTCGACCGCCTCTCTTTTGCCTGAGGGGGCGGACTTGAGCCAGCAGACCTTGGGTCTTCTGGAGCGGGAAGCAGCTCGACTTCGAGCATTGATCAATGTCGATGAAGAGGCGACTAGGGCGTTCAAGCGCCTGTCTGAGAAGATCTCACGAGACGATGCTGCACTGGCGAAACTCGACCGGGAGATCGCCACAGCCAGTCAGGCGGAGGCTCGGATCAAGGAACTGATCGAAGAGCGGCGCACAAGCTACGCCGCTGTTTTCGATGGCATCTTGGAAGAGGAGAAAGAGCTTTCTGCGCTCTATGAACCACTGAAGCAACGCCTTGCGGCTGAGGATGGTGCCTTGGGAAAACTGGCCTTCTCTATCCGGCGATCCGTTGATCTGGAGGCCTGGGCGCAGCGCGGTGAGGAACTGCTGGATCTGCGCAAGGCCGGCCCCTTCAAAGGGCGCGGCGCATTGCTGGCGGCAGCACAAGCCGAGCTGCTGGCGGCATGGGAGACAGGAACCAGCGCCGAGGTAGCGGAAGCGATGGCGAATTTCCGTGCCGCCCACGAAGCACAACTGGTAGACCATGCGCCCGTGGAGCGCTCAGATGCCGAGGGTTTTCGCGAATGGGGTGGACGCGTTTCCGCTTGGCTATACGGCACCGACCACATAAGGATCACGTATGGCGTGCAGTACGAAGGCGTAGACATCGAGCAGCTGTCGCCCGGTACGCGCGGGATCGTGTTGCTGCTGCTGTACTTGGCGATTGATCAGGAGGACGATCGGCCGCTGATCGTGGACCAGCCGGAAGAAAACCTTGATCCAAAGTCCATCTTCGATGAACTGGTCGACCGCTTCCGCAAGACTCGCCTTCGCCGTCAGATCATTATCGTGACGCACAACGCGAATCTCATCGTCAACACTGACGCCGATCAGGTAATCGTAGCCAAGTGCGGGCCGCATCGACCGGGGCAATTGCCGGAGATCAGCTATGAAAGCGGCGGGCTAGAGAACCCTGTTATCCGGCGCCAGGTTTGCGAGATCCTGGAGGGCGGCGAAGCGGCTTTCAAGGAGCGAGCGCGACGCTTGAGGGTGCGGATGTAGTGCCTGCTTTCAGCGCCAAGTGGCGCTGGAGGAGCGCTTTCGCGGCAGGTGGTGGATGGACCGACCGTAGGATTGCTGGCGTTGATTGGTCACCCGGCTTTTCAGAGCATGAAGGTCCGCAACCGCTGCACATCGACCAACTGATCAGGCGTCAGGTTCACTTTGGGCAGCAGCAACATCCGGCGGCCCTGACCGCGTATCCATGCGCTGGACCTCTTCCCTCTCCGCTTCGAGCCGCAGCGGCGCAGAGAGGTATGCGCGCGGCGAACCCATGTTGACCGCTGTCGGCGGCCGTGGCTGAAGATCAGATGGCGTCGGGCTTCCAGCGATGCGGTAGCAGTTCCTCGATCTGACTGGCCTTGTGCGTGGGCAGCCGTGTGAGGACGTCCTTGAGGTAGGCGTAGGGATCGTGCCCGTTCATGCGCGCTGACTGGATCAGGCTCATGACGGCTGCCGCCCGCTGACCAGCGCGCAGGCTCCCGGCAAACAGCCAGTTCGATCTTCCGAGAGCGATGGGCCGGATCTGGTTCTCGATCCAGTTGTTGTCAATCGGCAGCTGCCCGT
>NZ_JCANUL010000023.1:0-5328 GCF_059568935.1 Diaphorobacter oryzae DSM 22780
TACTAATTGCCCGTGCGGCTTGACCCTATAACTTTGACTAATGCAGTCAAGACTGTTATGCCAAGCACGCAATCAAATACAAAACCCTGATTCCAAGACTCTATGAATTCGCAGCGCAGACATCAAACCTGCGCCGCAACAAGTTATGCCTGATGACCATAGCAAGTTGGTACCACTCCTTCCCATCCCGAACAGGACAGTGAAACGACTTCGCGCCGATGATAGTGCGGATCCCCGTGTGAAAGTAGGTCATCGTCAGGCTATTACAGCCCAAACCGCCCTCCAGCTCTATCGAGTTGGGGGGCGTTTTGCTTGGGGGATCGGGGAAACAGAAATGCGCAGCGTGTGCTGTGGATTTCCGCGCATAAGTGACCCACTAACACCCAGGATTTCTTCCTGTATTGAACCGCCCCGGCTTTGAACTGCCCCCGACGTCCCCCCATTTTCAGTAGCACTGGGCTTTGGAGTCCGGGGGTTAATTTAACGGGTTTTGCACCAGCCTTTGGGCATAGTCCGCCGGGGTCAATCCGCCCAGGGACTTCTTGGGGCGTTCCTCGTTGTATTCCCGGCGCCATGCCTCGACGATCACACGGGCATGAGCCAGGCTGGTGAACCAGTGCTCGTTCAGGCATTCATCTCTGAAGCGGCCGTTGAACGATTCGATGTAGGCGTTCTGGTTGGGCTTGCCAGGTTCGATGAGGAACAACTGAACAACCCCTGGCGTGCGCCCAGTTCAGCATGGCTCGACCACAGAACTCCTTGCCGTTATCGGTACGGATCGCCTTGGGTAGGCCCCGTGTGGTGGCGAGCTGATCGAGAATCCGCGTCAACTGGTTGCCACCCATCGCCCGCTCGGGCACGATGGCCACCGCCTCGTGAGTCGCGTCATCGACCACCGTCAGGTTCTTGATGCTGCGTCCTTCGGCCGTTCGGTCATAGACGAAGTCCATCGACCACACCTGGTTGGCCGCCATCGGGCGCTGCAGAGGGTGACGCTCGGCCAGCGGAATCTTCTTGCGCTTTCGCTTTCTGAGCTGCAGACCTGCCTGGGCATACAGGCGCTCGACGCGCTTGTGATTGACCACCTCACCGGCTTGGCGAAGCTTGAGGTAGATCATGCCGGCCCCATACCGCCGATGACGCCGAGCCAAAGCCATGATTTTTTCCTTGAGGGCACCATTGCGGTCTGCAGCGGGCTCGTACCGGTAGGCGCTGGCGCTCATGCCGATGATGCGCAGTGAGCGGCGTTCGCTCAGTCCGCAGCCGACCATGTGGCGCACCAGCTCACGCCGTGCGGGTGCGCTCACCACTTTTTTCGCAAGGCTTCTTTCGTCACCTCGTTCTCAAGCATCGACTCGGCCAGCAGCCTTTTGAGGCGAGCGTTTTCAACCTCGAGTTCCTTGAGGCGCCTGGCATCCGAGACGCTCATGCCACCGAACTTGTTGCGCCAGAGGTAGTAGCTGGCTTCCGAGAAGCCATGCCGGCGGCATAACTCGGCCACCGGCAGACCCGTCTCGGCTTCGCGCAGGAAGCCAATGATCTGCTCTTCCGTAAATCGCTTCTTCACATCCAATCTCCTGTCTTCGGGATTGGACTCCAGCGTCAGCCGCTACTCAAATCCGGGGGGGACGTCGCATGCGGGCCATGGCGCTGTTCAGGGTGTTTTCGCTCAGGGGCTTGCTGCGGTAGCTGGGGCTGGGGAATACCAGGCCTGGCGCATCTGCACTGTCGGTGCGCAGCGATTGTATGGAGCGCAGCAGTTCCAGGGCCTGGCGTGAAAGGGGGACTCGGTGTTCCTGGCGCATCTTCATGCGCTCGGCTGGGATAACCCACAAACCCGCGTCAAGGTCGAACTCTGACCAGAGGGCGCCGCGTACTTCGCCAGGGCGGGTAGCGGTGAGCATCAGCAGGCGCAGGGCCTGCGCTGTGTTGGAGCCACCTTCGTAAGCATCCAGCAGATCAAGGAAGCGCGGCACCTCTTGCACCGGCAGTGCGGCGCGGTGCTGCACTGCGCGGGGCTTCAAAATTTCGGCAGGCATTAAATCCAGCATGGGGTTTCGCTCCAGGCGCCCATGCACCACGGCCCAGCGGTAAATGCTCTTGACTCGCTGCAGCACACGCCCGGCCATGTCTCCGGCGCCGCGCGCCTCGATGCGCTTGATTGCCGCCATGACTTCCCCCGGCTGTACCGCACCGCAGCCAGAGGGCGGTCGCCCAGTGCAGGGAATATGTCGGCCTCCAGCGAAGCCCGGATGCGCTCGCGTGTTTCCGCCCCCCAGCTGCGGAAACCGGGCACTGTTGAACACTCAATCCACTTCGACCTAAACACCCAATCCGGTTCAACCTGAACACTCACTCCGATTCGTCGTGAACACCGCGCCGCTGCTCATGGTCAACGGTCCGACGTCGCAGACATGGGTTTTGCGTCATGGACAAGGGTCCAGCATCACGATCAGGGTACCGGCGTCGCAACCGGGAGACGTGCAACATGAACGCTGGTTCGGCACGGTAGACAGCAAACTTGTTTCGCAAACACGGTTCTGGTCTTGTGAACATCAGTCCGGCACGATGATCAACGTGCCTGCATCTTGCACTCCAGTTCAGCGCGTAGATTGCTGGACCGGCGTCGTAGACGCTGTTCTTGCGTCGTGAACACCGGTCCGGCAATATGATCAACTGGCCATCAGCTTCTTCGCTTTGAGCTTGCGCATTGATTCGCCTTTGAGGGAAACGCGATGCGCTTGGTGGACAACACGGTCAAGAACCGCGTCGGCGAGCGTCGGATCTGGGAAGAATGAATGCCACTGATCAGTTGGAAACTGGCTGGTAATCAGAAGTGAGCCAGTTCGCATCCGGTGGTCAATCACATCAAGTAGCACCTGCGCGGCCTGCGGGGTGATTTCGCCTAACCCAAAATCGTCCAGAACCAACAAGTTGGGTTTTACTAGGCGAGCCTTCAACGTTGCTAGGGAGCCATCTAGGATGGCGGTGCCAACCCCTTCGTATAGATCACTCGCTTTCACAAACAAAGTTGGCAGCCCCATGCGGCACATCTGGGTTCCAAAAGCACACGCGAACCATTTTTTGCCTACCCCGGTGGCGCCCGACACGATCAGATTGAGTCGCTGGCGAACCCATTCGCCACTCGCAAGCGTGGCAATGAGTGATTTCTCAATGCCTCTGGTCGGTCGGTAGTCAGCATCCTCCAGTGAGGCCTTCTCAGGGAACCCCGCAGCTCGAATCATCCGATTTAGCTTCTTGGATGCACGCTCCGAGGCCTCGCGTTCCACTAACAGTGCAAATCGATCATCAAAACTCAGTTCGTGAAGCTTGGGCTGCTGTTGCTGGAGTGCGTATGCCTCGGCCATGTGAGCCAGTCGCAGGTCGCGCAATCGATTGATGGTCAACTGGAAGCTCATGCGGCACCTCCGAAGTACCCCGCGCCGCGCAGGTTGTCATGGCTGGGACGGAGAGCGGCGGGGACTGTCTTCTTGACGCCCTTGTCGGGAGATTTTTTCAAGATCGATTCGATGCTGCGCAACGAAATTATGTTCAACGGCAGTGCATATGTACAAACCTCCTCAAACCTTCCCTCCCCGTGAATTCGCGCCATGTCGCGCATCCGTCGTGCCGCCCTCAACCCGTTTGTCAGGTCGGTCCGGTCTTGCAAGTGATGCTGAATCATCTTCTGCGTGTTCGGCCCCACTGACTCAGCCCACAGCATGAGTGCTTTGGGCTCTCCTTCGAGTACGCGTGTGTGCGCAATAGGTCGATGCTCTGGAAAGGTTTTTACCGAACCTTCGCCATCCGCCAGGCTATGCAGTGCGACGCGACGCCCCCGCGACATGATCTCCAGTTGCGAAGCTGTGATGCGCAAATCCACGCGTTCACCACGCAGCTCGTAGGGCGTCGAGTAGAAGTTCCTTTCGTGCTCGACGTGGTAGTCATCCCCAACGCGCACGCCGTATCGCCAATCGCTCATTTCGAACGGTGCTTCGGGCAGTGGTTGCAAGGCAGCGCGTTCCGTTTCTTCAAAGCGCTGGAGACGACTACCGCTCATCTTTTTGAAGAGACGGGCATTCACGAGTTTCGTCCTTCGCTTCAGTTCAGCGTTCAGCTCGGCCACGCTGAAGAAATCAAAGTCACGAATGCGAAACAGCACGAGGCGCTGAACAATCTGAACGCCCACTTCCGCCTTTGCCTTTTCCTTCGGCTTGCGGGCACCTGTTGGTAAAGCCGCCGTACCAAAGTGGGTCAAACAAGCCCGGTACGACGGATTGAGCGTCACCTGGCCTTCCGCTCGCCGGATCACTGCGGCTTTGAGGTTGTCGGTAACGACCCACTTTGGCACGCCCCCCAGATTGGCGAAGCAAGCATCGTGGCACTCCAGCCAATGGGGTACCGTCTGAGACGGGACCGCGTGCATGAAGATGTAGTTTGAATACCCAAGGACTGCGACGAAGATTTGCGCCTCGATGGAAGGGCCTCCGTCTCGCGAGCGCACAGTCACAGTGGAGCCTGCGAAGTCAACAAAAAGTTTCTCGCCTGGAACATGGACCTTGCGAAACACCACGTGCTGCAGCCTCAACCACTTCCGAAAATTTTCGGTGAACTGTGAGTAGCCAATGCCTTCAGGGCAGACGGCACGCCATTCCTGCCACAAGGCTTCTAATGTGGAGTCCGGTCGCTGCATTTGCTCATAGACCCAGTTCCAGTCCGGAGCCTCCTTTCGCTGGGCAACGCCCTTGTCCTCGTTGCCGAGGGCCGCAGTCCAGGCGTCGTCGTCGAGGTCGAAAAGGTTCTGTGGGATGTCTCTGGTTGTGAGAAGTGAGCGAAGCGTTAAGACAGAGTTCGTTGAAACACCGACCGCGCGGCTGATCGCGCGGCTCGATTGCTTGGGATCGTAGAAATGTAGACGCGCGATTTCGCGCTGTTGGTGGATAGGCAAACGCAAGGAAAAACTCCTGATAAAAGACCCGGCGGTACTGGCCGGGCAGGACGAGTTCACCCCGCACGCCCTCACTCGACGATTGACGAGCGAAGAAGCGCAGCCCATAATGCCTTCACAAGTCCTCACTTGTCCGGCAGTAATGCTGGCGCGACGCCCGAGCAGTCCCTCGGGCGTTTGCGTTTTAGGGTGGAGAAAACTGGTTAAGGGGGCGATGTACCCCTTTCTTCTTTGGCCACTTCGCCGCGCATGTTGGTCAGCCAATCGGCAACATCCAGCGTCAGTGCTGTTGATTTCCACGCAGAAGTGACCCACTGACCCCCAGGATTTCCATCTAAATCTGACCCACGTACTAACCCTAGCCTGCTGCTTTGCTGAGC
>NZ_JCANUL010000024.1:0-4018 GCF_059568935.1 Diaphorobacter oryzae DSM 22780
ATGGAAATGCTGGGTCAGGTTTACGTGGAAATCAACAGCGGTCGGATGCAGCGGCCTGTTAAAGCGCTTTTCATCCTTGCCTCGGGCAAACGACCTTGAGCGGCAGCCCATCCTTGTAAGCGAAATACTCGGTGCACTTTTGCTCTTCCACTTCAACCACCCGCTCGCCAAATGATGCAGCGTAGTCGGCTTCGCTGAAACTAACGCGCCCATCGCGATTGAGGTCAAGCTCGGCGTAAGTCAGAGGCGAAATATAGACAAACCAGCCGAAGAGACCCCAATACCCAACCAACATCGCCGCTATGGCCACGGCGACGGCTTTCAAAAAGGCACGAGGGGTTGAGAGCCGCTGGTCCAGCATGCGCTTTAACGTAATGTAGACCGCACCAAGCCGCAGGCCATATCTCGCGCGTGCGGTCTAAATTGGCACAAAAAAATCGCGGAAAGGGTCTTGTAGCCTAGCATTTCGGCATGTACTCTGTAAAAAAATACAGTACTAAATCAGCCATGAAACCCGCCGCCCCTCCTGTGTCGCGCGCCACACGGTTGCTGGATAAGGTCCGTGAGCGAATTCGTTACAAACACTATAGCCTGCGCACCAAGCAGGCCTATGTGCAATGGGTGCGCATGTTCGTGAAATGGCACGACTTGCAGCATCCACGAGACATGGGGCAACTGGAAATCGAAGGTTTTTCTGGCCATCATGGCTGAATGACGGCTTTGGAGCTTCTAGCTGGACGGCGGCTCAGGGTCGATTGCTGGCCGACACGAACGACCGCTGATGGGTACCTCAGGTTTGTCGCGCTGCCCCATCAAGTCTGCCGTCCGGCGACAGACCGCTCACAGCCTGAAGCGGTCAACTGACGAGCTATGACGGAAATGCACTTTCTCTGAGAAGAAAATTTCAGTGCAAGCGCGTTCCAACACGCAATCGAACTTCTTGACTGCAGGGAGTTTCCTGGAAACACGAACCGACAACCGAACCCCGAAAAAATTTACAGAGTAAATTTTTCCATTACAGAGTTTATTTTTACGATCATCAATTATTCTAGGTAATTAAAGTCGTAAACAGCGCCCCAGCATCCATGCGGCTTTGCGCCCCGCGCAACCAACTGGCCGTCCATCTAAAGTCGTAAACACCACCGACTACCCCACCTAATATCGCCACGTTGCCGCTCACCCAGGTCGCGCATGTCCAAAGTCAGCTTGCAGTAGCGGTAGACGTCGCCGTTCTCAAGCCACGCCTACTTGAGCAGGTCCAGCAGGCACTGGTCGTCCTTGGCCCGCAGGCTCTGCGGTTCTGCCTTCCATGCGTAGTCGCCGCTGGGGTGGCCTGCGCGGGCGCGTCGCATGGAGCGACGCGTACGAAGATGCGCCATCAGCTTCTTTTTCAGAACCCCACGGGCCTGGATGAAGAGGCTGCGATAGATCGTCTCGGGAGATGCCAAGGCGCGGTGTCCGCTGGATCAAGTCAACCGGCAGTTCCGGGCCGAGCGGCCGAACCAGCTTGGGGCCAGCAACTTCACGTACGTCTCGACCTGGCAAGGCTGGCTGTACGTAGCGTTCGTCATTGACGTGTTCGCCCGTCGTATCGTGGGCTGGCGAGTGAGCCGTTCGATGCAGACGGACTTCGTGCTCGATACACTGACGCAGGCCCTTTATGCCCGGCAGCGATTCCATGCGACGGTGGCGGGGGCGCATGTCTGAGATCGATCTCAGCGCTGCTGCTTAAAGCGCATCGGGCTCCAGGCCTGTATAGGACTTGCCACGGGGCTGAGCTCCAAGCTCGGAGACAAACCCATCGGTGCTAGTTATCGATAAACGCTGTGTTCAGCTTTCTTTGGACCTGCGCAGCCTCACGAAGCCCACACGCAAGCCGAAAACTTCGGTGATCTTGTTGAGTGTCTCAATCGTGGGGTTGCCCTGGTCGCGCTCGATCTGGCGCAGTGCCTGGACGCTGATGCCTCGGTGGCGTGCGAACTCTTCCTGTGTCAGGCGGCTGATTTTGCGCATCATGGCAATGGACTGGCCTACGCTGACCTCGCCGCTGGAAACTGCACGGTAGAGGTCTGCGCGCTGGGCTGCGGCGGCTTCGGGGTCCACCGGGCGCTTGAGGCGGCCGTCAGCCATGGTGCCCTCCTTTGAGGCTGCTCAACTGCTGAGCCTGCCGGTCGATGCTCTTGCGGCAGTCCTCGACAACCTGGGGGTCGACGCCCGCTTGACGCGCAAGCTCGGGCAGGTTCCCAACGATGGATGCGAAATCGGCAAGGGCAGCAGCGATCTGATCGCGCTCGCTATCGTCCACTGCGAGGGTGTCGATGACCTCCTCCCAGGTTTGCAGGCGATGCCCCCCCTTGCTCACCCAATGGCAGGACCGCGCAATGATCTCCGGGTCCTTGTACATCGGCGCGAAATCGAACAGCGGCGTGAGTTGCACCACTCCGTCTACTGTACGTTGCACCGCCGTGTTGCGCGCATGGTTGTCCGTATTGCGCATGGCTTGGTTGAGGACATCTCGGCGGATGAACTCGATGGTCTCTTGCAAGGGGCTGTTGACCACCTTGCGGATGGCCATAAGAAGGTCTTGCTGCGTGGTCGGCAGTCCAAAGCCACGCAAGTCGCAGAGGCTTGCCGCACTTTCCTGGTGAAGGCGATGAAGAACGCCCTGGTGCACCACGCGGTCAAAGCGGCGCACCAGCAGGATGTTCCCGAGGAGCTTGGGAGGCTCGTTCGTGCGCAGGCCGCAGGCATGCGCCAGTTGCAGGTAGGCCGCCTCATTGCGGTGGACGAGGAGATCGTCATCAGTGCGCCCCCGAGGCAATTTGGCCAGCCAGTGCTCGTGCGCAAGTTCGTCGGGCAGAGCCATGTCGGCAAACCAGCGCCCGTCGCGGGTTGTTGTCAGCAGGAACTTTGGGGCCACGCCCTGCACGCCCGTGGTGCCCGAGGCCAGCATGGAATGCAGCGCCAGGTGCTCGATGAAATCCTCGCTGCGGTTGCCCAGGTCCTCCAGGGTGAAACCCTCGTCGTAGCGGGCGTCGGCTGGAGCCGCCTTGCGGGTCTCCTCCTCGTAGTAGGTGACGGCGGAGGTCAGGCGAAGGTTACCAATGGGGCTGAAGGCGCCGCGCAGCAACAGCGCAGCCTCAAGGCCATCGGCATCGGCCAGATTGAGCTTTTCCAGGAGGTAGCGTCGGCCACGCCCCTGGGGAACCATGTCGTACAGGAAGGCGGGTAGCCGCAGGTCTGGCTCCATGCCTAAAGGGCCCTCGATCTGTACCTCCGCTTCAAAGCCTACGGGGAGATTGAGCGCGACCGGCAGCTGCAGGTCGCCGAATACGTATTCGACGCCGTAGGCGAACGTGCCGTGGCCGTGATCGACCACACGCAGGTCACCAGCCGTGTGCCAGCGGCCGGCGTGGTGAATCTGGACCTCGGTACGTGTCGGGTAAGCCATATAGTCCATCATGATAGCCAAAATACTTGATGTTGACCGGCAGTTTGCACATCATGATGACCAACATAGTGTTTGCACCTTGTCCACGGCGGTGCGCATGTTGTCGTAGATCCCGCGGTGCGCCACACCGCCCAATGCGGCAAACGATCGGGTGTGGGCGTCGAACAGCATCTCGTGGCCCTGGCTCGGGTAGGCCACCAGCCAGAACGCGCGGCTCGCGCACAACTTCAAGTGCGCCACCTGCACCCGGTAGTAGATGCCGCCGACCACCAAGCCTTCCTCGCTCCAATCGAATTGGAAGGCCTCGCCCAGTTGGAAGCTCAGCGGAACATAGGCCGTGACATTGGCCGCCGGACCCTCATCCAAGCGCCAGGCCCGAACGAAGTCGGTGACGGCCGAGTAGCCGCCACCATAGCCCGCGGCCTTGATCTGGGTGTTGATTTCCACGTAAACCTGACCCAGCATTTCCATTGAATCTTGACCCACCCTTGTTCGTGAACTTCACGCTCACGTTGTGGATAAGTTCTTCGGTGTCTTCTCCTTCTTGGTGGTCGGCGGTGGTTGCTG
>NZ_JCANUL010000026.1:0-3094 GCF_059568935.1 Diaphorobacter oryzae DSM 22780
GCGCGCTGGCCCTGCTGGGGCTTCTCGCGGCATGCCTGGGCGGTGCGGTGCTGCGCGGGCGGCACGCTTCTAGTTTGAAGCTTTTTTGACGTGCAGCCGCACACGGAAAGCGCGAGAAGCTATCAAAAGATGAGCAAAATGAATCATAAATACCTAGCCACCCTGCGCGCCCTGGTCGGCATGGCCCTGGCGATCCCCTTGCCCGCGTTGGCGGTGTACGACACCACCTATCCCGACGGGGAGTCCTGCGGCTATAGCCGCCAGCATGTGAACCACAGCAGCAACTACATCACCGGCATGGTCGAGGGAACGCCCGCCGCCATGCACTGGAGCTCCGGGCTGGTATGGCAACGCTGTCTGGTCGGGACGGGCTGGGATGGCCAGAAATGCACGGGCTACCCAACCATCAATATCTGGTCCCGCATCGGCGGATGGATGAGCCACTATGAGGGGCGCAATGCCATCAACGGCCAGTGGCGCATGGCACCGGCCGACGACCTGAGAAAACTGCGCACGGGCTGCACAGGCCTGGCCGCCTTCAATGCACAAATCTTTCCTGAAGACTGGGTGTCGCACCGCATCTGGTCGGGCACCCCGTATGCCCCCGATCCCAGTTACGCGCTGGCCATGAACGTCCGCCCCCTGGATGAGTCGGATCCCGATGAGGCACTTCTCATCGTCCAGCCCTTCCGCGGGGACACCGCCGGCTGGGACCTCCCTACCCGACTCGTGCGCGGTGGCTTTCCATTCGCGGTCATAAGCCCGCCCGCCCCCGCCACCGCCAAGGCCGACGTGGCGTACACCTTTGCGCCCATCGTCCTGCAATCCACGAACGCCTCCGTGCCCTGGGGCGGGGCGCGCATCCACAACGGCACGTTCCAGGTCAACGGCACGGGTGGCTGGGTGCAGCAAGCCATCGTCACACAAGGGGACTCGCTCGCCGTGCGCCTGCCTGCCGCCGGCGCGGGCGAGAGCCGCTCGGCCACGCTGGAGCTGCGCAGCGCATTTCCCGCCGGGCTTTTCACCGACGCTTCCGGAGATCCGGCGATCGACACCGTAGAGTTCAAGGCCACCGCTGCCCCGCTTACACCGGGGGACATCTGCCACGTGACCCCGGATGGCGATGCAAACCAGGACGGCAGTTCGTGGGCGCGGGCGACTTCGCTGGCGGCAGCCATGCGGCCAGACAGGGCCTGTATTGAGGTCCGCATGCTGCAAGGCATCTACACGCCCCGCGCTCCAGGCACTGCACTGACGAGCAGTTCCACCAAGAGACTGCTCGGCGGCTATACCACCGACGGCCAGCGCAGTGACGACCCCACACTGACGGTGATCGACGGAGAAGGTCAGCGACGCCCGCTCTGGATGGTCAACCTGGGGAACAGCCCCGCCGACAACGACACGCTGATCGACGGGCTGACGATCGCCAACGGCTACGCCAAGGAGCTGACCCTGCTGGTGACGTTTCCAGGCTTTGGCGGCGGCTTCAGTTGTATGTGCGACGACCGGGCCACCTGCCGGCCGCACTTTCGCAACGTCGTTTTCCGCAACAACCAGGCCGAGGAGCATGGCGGCGCGGTCTCGCATGAGGGACTGTGCCAACCCTCCTACGAGAACGTCACCTTCACCGGCAACCAGGCCGGCCACAGCGGTGGCGCGGTGGCCAACATTTCGACGCGCGCCCAGCGTCCCAGCGCACCCGTGTTCACCCACGTTACCTTCAACGGCAACACCAGCGTGCATGACGGTGGCGCGGTGTTCAACTGGGCTTTCAACGACACCGGCGCCGGCACCGCAGGCCCCGGCGCCACACGCCCCGTCTTCACCAACGTCACCTTCAGCGGCAACCGGGCCGGGCGCAGCGGCGGCATCATCCACAGCGAGATACGCAGCGGCGGCGTGAGCGAAACCACGCTGACGCACGTCACCGCCGTGGGCAACGCGCAGGCCGCAGGGCATGCAGCCATTGCCTATGCCCGGGGATCGCAGTGGACGGACCCGCTGCCGACCACCAGCGCCACCCGCTCGGTGTTCTGGGACAACGGGGCGGAGTTCTCCACCGGCACGCCCCCGTGGGTCCAACTGCGCGACAGTTGGGCCACCGACTGCACACACGCTACCTGCGATGCAGCGACCCAAGGCCGCAGCGGCAACCCGCTGCTAGGCCCGCTGCAAGACAACGGCGGCCCCACGCGCACCCACCTGCCTGCGGCAAACAGCCCTGTGCGCGGCCAGGCGACAACGGCCTGCTCACCCTCCACCGGCCAGCGCGGAGAACTCCGCCTGCCCACGGCGTGCGACCTGGGCGCCGTGCAGCGGCTTGCCGATACACGCACGCTCACCGTGAACGTCGCCACCGGCATGGGCAGCATCAGCGCCATCGGCGGCGGCATCAGCGGCTGCACCGCCACAGGCGGCGTGTGCAACGCCAGCTATGACGGCGCCAGTGCCACGCCCCATCTTCAGGCCACGGCCCAGCCCGGCTGGCGCTTCAGCTCCTGGAGCGGCGAGGGCTGCACCGCAGCAGGCACGGAATGCCTGGTCGACATGGCGCAGTCGCGCAGCATCGAGGCAAGATTCATCGCCGACATTCATGTCATCACCACCAATCCAGGCCCTGGCGGCACCCTGTCGTGCCCAGCCACCGTCAGCCAGGGCCAGACGATGAACTGCACGGCAACACCTGACGACGGCTACGCCACCGCCAGCATCAACGGCTGCGGCGGCACGCCCACCGGCCAGGGCGTCAACGACTACACCACGGGCCCCATCACCGGGGCCTGCACGGTCAGCGCCGCCTTCCAGCAAAAAACCTACCCCATTAGCGGCCGCGTGAACCATCTGACCGGCGCCGGGCTTAAGTTGCAAAACCTGGGCGGTGATGACCTGGACGTGAGCACCGGCACCGGCTCCTTCACCTTTGCGACCCCGATCGTTCATGGCGGCCACTATGCTGTAAGCATTGCGGCGCAGCCCGCTGGTCAGCGCTGCACCGTAGGCAACGCCAGCGGCAGCCAGGTGACGGCTGCGGTGAACAACGTGCAAGTGGACTGCGCACCGCATTTCGAAGGCACGACCCTGCCCACCAACGGCC
>NZ_JCANUL010000027.1:0-2818 GCF_059568935.1 Diaphorobacter oryzae DSM 22780
GCTGCAGCAGCCGATCAAGGCGCCGGATTCGAGCAATACCGCCGCCCGACAAAGCGCGACATGTTCCTGGCGACGATGGAGCACATCGTGCCGTGACAGGAGATGTGTGCGGTGATTGAGCCGCACTATGAGTTCTACTTCGCATCGCTGCCGGCGATTCAACAGGCAGCTTGAAAGGATCGGCTTCACTTATCGTTAGCGATTCGTGTTCAAACAAACGGAGCCACCTCTGTCCGCCGCGCTGCGAACACAGGGGGTCTTCGGTGGTGCATGGAAATCACGACATGGTCAATGCCTCATGTAGCGCTTCATCATTGGCAATACCGTGATGCCGTGCACGATGATCGAGGTCGCCACCGTCCACAATGTCAAACTCACCACGGTTGCCGCGCTCGTGGGATCAATGCCGTGCCTCAATGCCAGCAGCAGGTAGAAGATGGAGCCGATACCCCGAATTCCAAACCAGCCGATCATGAACCTGAGTCGCCAATCCGCATGCCCCCCCCATACAGCGGGTAGCGTAGACAGTGGGCGGAGCACCAGCAGTACCAAAGGAACAAACCACCAGACCTGAGCCACCGGCTTGGCGTAGGCCAGCATTGCCCCAACCATGAGCACGAGGACCAGCTCCGCCATCCGCTCCAGTTGTTCGTTGAATCCGTGGACTGAGTCTTGCATATCGCCTGCATCGCGCCTTGAATCCGCTGTTCGCACCTTCAGGGAGGCCTGTTTTCTTCCACCGGCGGCAGCCTCGGGAAGCTCACGCACGCGCTGCAGCGCAAGCCCCGCGGCGAACACGGCGAGAAACCCGGAGGCCAGGCTCAACTGTGCGGCACCATAGGCCATCCCCATGAGCCCGATACCCAGAAACTCGTTCAGGCCCGCAGCCTCCTTGTGACGACTGCGCAGATAAACGACAAGCCTACCCGTGCTCGCGCCCAGCGCCGCGCCAATTGCCAGCCCTGCGGTCATTGACCACAGGAACTCCACGGTCCACCAATGCAGCATGCGTTCGCCCAGCGGGTGCAGTCCCAGCAGCCCGAGACCCAGCATCACCATAGGGTATGAGGTGCCATCGTTGAGCCCCCCTTCGCCTGCCAGGCTAAACCCTAGTCGGTCGGGACGTGCGCCCGACTGCGACTGGACACCCGAAGCCAGCACCGGATCCGTCGGCGCAAGAATGGCACCGAGAAGTACTGCTGCACCTAACGACATGCCCAGGGCCAAAACACCGACGGCCGCCACCATCGCCACCATGGCTACCATCGAGAGGACAGCGAGCCGCACCGGCAGCCACCAGCGGGCGGATCGCAGGGGCACGCTCAGCTGCATCCCTACGGAGAAGAGCGAGATCAGCACCGCGATCTCTGAGAAGCGCTCCAGCAAGGAGGTGTACAAAAAGGGATCTGGCCTTAATACACCCAATGCCTCAGGCCCTAGGAACCAGCCTAGCGCCAAGTAGACCATGGCGTTGCTCAAGGGTAGCCGTCCAAGCAAGGTACTCGACAGCACCATTGCGATGAGCAGCAAGCCCATGAGGAGAGACCATTCGGGCATCGACATTTCACACGCAGCCCGTCTTTGTTGGATCGGATGGGGCTGCAGCTCGTCATGAAGAGACAAGGCCCCATCTGAGAGGCTGCAGAACCGGCTCCTTGCATGATGCGGCGCGGACAAGACACCGTCTGTGTCATAGCGCACACAGCCCAAAGTCCTGCGTGCGCTAAGGCAACGCTGAACAAGCCGCTGATTTCACCAAGCCGGGGTCAACGACGAGCCGAGGTTGCGCATGTTGAGATCAGCGGATCGCCATGGCCCCATTTGGGTGCCAGTTCGCACCCGCAGGCGCGCTGAGCGCGCGTTGTGGGCGCACTCATGCCATGCGGCGCTGACGCGCCAGATAGATGTTGGCCAGGCCCAGCACGACGAACGAGCGTGTGGCGTTCTTGGCCAGGCCGCGGTAGCGCACCTTGGCGAAGCCCCATAGCCGCTTGACCACGGCGAACACGTGCTCCACGCGGGCCCGCACCTTGGACTTGTTGCGACTCTTCGTACGCTGAGCTTCGTCGATCTCACCGCGCCTGCGCACGCGCTGGTTGGTGAAGTCCTTGGCTTGCGGCACCTTCGACTCAATCAGCGCCTTTTGGCTGGCATAGGCGCTGTCGCCGTACACGCGCCGCTCGCTGCCATGCAGCAGATCGGGCAGCGGGTGCTTGTCATGCACATTAGCCGCCGTCACCACGGCGCTGTGGGCCAGTCCACTGCGGCTGTCCACCCCAATGTGCATCTTCATCCCGAAGTGCCACTGCTGACCCTTGCGCGTCTGGTGCATCTCGGGGTCGCGCTGCTTGTCTGCGTTCTTGGTCGAACTGGGCGCGCCGATGATGGTGGCGCCCACGATCGTGCCCGTGCCCACTTTCAGGCCGCGGGCTTGTAACACTTGGCCGACCGTGGCGAACAGTTGCTTGCCCAGCTCGTGCTTCTCCAGCAGGCGGCGGAACTTCAGCAGTGTTGTGCCGTCGGGTACCCGCTCGCGCCCCAGGTCGATACCCACAAAGCGGCGCAGTGCAGTGCTATCGAGCAGCGCTTCCTCGCAGGCTTCGTCGGCCAGGTTGAACCAGTGCTGCACGAAGTACATGCGCAGCATGCGCTCCAATCCCACCGGAGGACGCCCGTTGCCAGGCTTCGGGTAGTGCGGCTCAACTACCGCACACATCTCCTGCCACGGCACGATGTGCTCCATCGTCGCCAGGAACATGTCGCGCTTTGTCGGGCGGCGGTATTGCTCGAATCCGGCGCCTTGATCGGCTGCTGCAGC
>NZ_JCANUL010000028.1:0-2696 GCF_059568935.1 Diaphorobacter oryzae DSM 22780
GCTTTCCGGCTCATGACCAAGGCCGACAAGATACGGTGCAAATTGGGATGGGGACCGGGGATCGCCAATCCTTCGGGTAACAAGCCGAAGGGCATGCACTGGCAGACTTTTTGGCGCCTTTCTTTTCGGCACGATCGGATTGCCCTGGGAGCATTCGACGCGATGAAAGCGCAGATTGAAGGGAGGTTCAGTGCAACGCGATCTGAACCGACCTGATTCCGCGAAGGTTGCTTGGTTTAAGCAAGGCTGCCATTGCGGTGGCCTGACTGGCGAGTTGTCGGTGGTAGCCGCCGTAGAGCGGTCCGAAAAAGGACACTTTGAATGAGCCCGTGGTAGCTGCACCGGTGAATAAGGCCTTGCCCACGGCCTCGCGCCACTGGCCGATGGCAGGCGCATAGCCGCGGTTGACAACGCGCACGCTGTCGTCAACTTGCGTGGTATAGATGTCCGGCGCGTTCGGGGCATTTGGCCCGGGCAACTGTACGGGGACAAAGGCGGCCGCCTTGCCTTCGCGCCTGGGCGGCGCGAGGGCTCCAGTGTCAAACAACTCGTGCAGAGCATCGATTACTTCGTCTCGGCGTACAACGCGAACTGCAAGCCCTTCAAGTGGACCGCCACCGTGGACTCGATCCTCGAAAAGCTGCATCGACTTTGCTCCCGTATCAGCGAGACAGGGCACTAGGGCGCCGGCAGTGTTCCATCCGCGAGCGGATTGATGGCGACAACCAGCATTGAGCCATCCACCCGGTTCACGCCTGGCACAGTCTGGGCGATAAATACAGCCAAGTCGACTTGGACCTGATCTTGGGTCTTTCCGAGGAGCTTCGCGACTCCCTGATGGAATGTAACCACAATGTTTGCGCGACCGACGACGGGAGAGAGAAGCAGCGCAGCCTGAATGCGTGATGCCGTCGCGCCATCGTCCTCATCACTGGACAGGTTCTGACTGAAGTCCTGACCAGCAGGTATTGAAGCCTGGATTGTTTCGGTTTTCGTACAACTCTGAAGGATGGTGACAAGCAGCACTCCACCCAAGAATGCCGCTGACGAATAGTTAGTAGTGATGTGGACCATGGAATTTTTCCTTGAAATCAAGAGCACTCGTTGATGCCCTTGAGAGCACTTTCCCATGCCTGTTCCTGCCGATCTGTTCGCAACCACACCTACGCGCAGACCAGTCTCGGCAGTTGGTACATATGCCGCCGTAGCCATGGCTGGCGTTCCGTTCAGCGCTGATTCTTTGGCGTGCGTCAGCGTACAGACCTGCTCGCGGGGTCGGCCTCCAATAGGAACAGGAAAAGGAGCGTGACCGTCTCTTCGAGTCCACCATGAACATTACCTCTCCCTTCGTTGCCCTTGCCATGGCGGCTATCGGTGCAGTCCTCTATCTCCAGGAAAGAATTGATCTAGGTATTGCGCTGATTGTGTGCGCCGCCGTTGTTTCGCAAACAACAATCTTGTCCAACATCTGGTGGCGATACGTTTATCGCAGGTACAACGGGGGGCGAAACCCGGCTCCAAAGAGTGCTGCGGAGGATGATGACATGCTGGCAAGCGCCGTTTCGGAAATAGAGGAAGGTAGCATGGACATCCGCAGATTCCTGAAGAATTTCAAGATGGCTTGGCATCAGACCGATGCGCACATCTCACGCCCTCGCAACAAGAAAGAAATGTGAGAACAGCCCCGTCGGAGGCGAGATTTGGCAAGGGATTGGGTGGAGGCTCCAGCACTTGCGCACCAGGCTTCATGAGCGCGCAGCCAGGCCTCATAGCGAACGCAGCGGCTTACCGCAAGGAGCAGACCATGAGCTTAAGTACCCTTTTGCTGATTGTCCTGATCCTGATATTGATCGGAGCGCTCCCATCCTGGCCGCATAGCCGAAGCTGGGGATATTTTCCGAGCGGCCTGATCGGCCTGATTGTTGTCGCGTTGCTCATCTTGCTGCTGACAGGGCGCATTTAAGGCAACGCTGAATAAGAGCGGCTAACAAAACGGTTCGAGAGTTCGCAGGCAGATGACACAGCAAGCC
The DNA here is from genome assembly GCF_059568935.1 of Diaphorobacter oryzae DSM 22780. NCBI lineage: Bacteria > Pseudomonadati > Pseudomonadota > Betaproteobacteria > Burkholderiales > Comamonadaceae > Diaphorobacter > Diaphorobacter oryzae. The sequence goes on from NZ_JCANUL010000028.1 coordinate 2,031, forward strand.
AAGGAAAGCAGGGCGACATGAACGTCAATGCGCCGCTCAAAGCGAGTGCGAAGCTTGCCGAAGGCTGCGAGCCAGGAGTGGGTGCGCTCAACGACCCAGCGATGGCGCCCAAGCCGATCATTGCGCTCGATGCCTTTGCGGGCGATGCGGTCTTGGATACCGCTGGCCCCATCAATACTGACCCGGCTGAGGTCGAGCTTGCCGGCGCTGCGCAATTCGTCCAAAAGCAGCAGATGCAGGTTGTGCCACGCCTGCGCTGCTTGCCAATCACGAAGGCGCCGCCAGCAGGTCATTCCGCTGCCGAATCCCAATTCCTGGGGTAGCTCCTCCCAGGGGATGCCGGTGCGCAGCACGAAGACGATGCCATTGAGAGCTTGCTCGTCGCTCAGCCTGGGCCGACCGCCTCTGGCCGAAGGCGTGAATACTGGCAGCAGCGGTTCGATCTTCTTGAAGCGCGCGGCGCTGATTTCTTTGTTCTTGTTTCGACCCAGGTGTCTTCAACGCCGATCAGGCATTGGACGATGACATGGTTTTGTTAGCCGCTCTAAGTCCACTGAAGCGAACCCGACGGCGTTGTAGCTCGATGAAGCAACAGACACTTGCTGCAGCAGCCGATCAAGGCGCCGGATTCGAGCAATACCGCCGCCCGACAAAGCGCGACATGTT
>NZ_JCANUL010000029.1:0-2436 GCF_059568935.1 Diaphorobacter oryzae DSM 22780
GTATGCGCGCGGTGAACCCATCTTGATATAGCCCGTTCGAGCAGGCATGGTGTGCACGATGGAGATCATGCACACTATGTCGAGCGAGGCGATCGCCCCAAATCCCAAGCGGCGCTTTTACAGTCCAGAACTCAAGGCCCAGGTCGTAACGCAGTGCCGGGCGAACGGAGCGTCGATTGCGGCTGTGGCTCTGGCCCATGGCATCAACGCCAACATCGTCCATCGCTGGCTGCGCGAGCACGCTGCGCCACCCGCTCCCAAACCCATCAATCCGTTCATCCCTCTGAGCCTCTCTGCGCCCGAGGTTGAGGACGCTGCACCTGTTCACGCGGCGGGCAGTCCCACTTCGGATATTCGCGTCGAGATACGGCGCGGCACAGGCGTGATCACGGTGAGCTGGCCCATCGAGGCGTCGTCATCCTGCGCGGAATGGCTGAGGGATTTCCTTCGGTGATCCGCATCGACGCCGCCTGGTTGGCCACCACCCCGCTGGACATGCGCGCTGGCACCGATACGGCACTCGCCCGGGTCATTGCCGTCTTCGGCGCCGCCCATCCCCATCATGCCTACCTATTCGCGAACAAACGCGCCAATCGCATCAAGATCCTGGTGCACGACGGCATCGGTATCTGGCTGGCTGCGCGTCGGCTGCACCAGGGCAAGTTCATCTGGCCCCTGGCCGGTGGCGCCAATCTTCAATTGCAGCGCCAGCAGCTCGATGCGCTGGTCATGGGCCTGCCCTGGCAACGCCTGGCCGACGGTGGCGTCATCACCGTGGTCTGACTCTCCGGCAGCGACGGGCACTTGCCAATTGGTGCATGCGCCAATAGTGCACGTGTGTCGGTGCTGGCACAGTGACGGTCATGGTGGTGGAGCCGCAATCCTTGGAAGGTCTGAGCGCCGATCAGTTGCGCGAGATGGCGGCCCGCCTGATGACCCAGCTGCGCCACCAGGGCGCCTTGCTGGAGAAGCTCACCCACGAGAACGCGCTGCTCAAGCGCATGAAGTTTGCCGCCCAGTCTGAGCGATTCAACCCCGAGCAAAAGAGCCTGCTGGAAGACGAGATCGAGGCCGACCTGGCGGCCGTGGCCAGCGAGATCGACGCGCTGCAGCAGGGGCACACGGCGGCGTCACCACAAGAGAAGAGGCAGCCCAAGCGTTTGCCGCTGCCCGCGAACCTGCCCCGGCGTGAGATCCGCCACGAGCCTGAATCCAGCACCTGCCGATGCGGCTGCCAGATGAAGCGCATTGGCGAGGACGTGGCCGAGAAGCTGGACTACGTACCCGGGGTGTTCAGCGTGGAGCGCCATATACGTGGCAAATGGGCGTGTGCCCAGTGCGAAACCATCGTCCAGGCGCCGGTGGCCGCTCACATCATCGACAAGGGCATCCCCACCACCGGGCTGCTGGCCCAGGTGCTGGTGGCCAAGTACGCCGACCACCAACCCCTGTACCGCCAGGAAGCGATCTTTGGGCGCGCCGGCCTGGCCATCCCGAGATCGACCCTGGCACAGTGGGTGGGCACCTGCGGGGTGCGGCTGCAGCCACTGGTGGATGCGCTCAAGGCCCAGATGCTCCAGCACCGCGTGCTGCATGCCGACGAGACGCCGGTGCAGATGCTCAAGCCCGGCAACGGCAAGACGCACCGGGCTTACCTCTGGGCCTACGCCCCGGGGGCTTTCGAGGACATGAAGGCCGTGGTCTACGACTTCTGCGAGTCGCGTGCCGGTGACCATGCGCGGGCCTTCCTGGGCGACTGGAGGGGTAGTCTGACCTGCGACGACTTCAGCGGCTACAAGGCGTTGATCGCCAGTGGGGTCACCGAGGTGGGCTGCCTCGCCCATGCACGGCGCAAGTTCTTCGACCTGCACGCGGCCAACAAGAGTCAGATTGCCGAATTCGCACTGGAGCAGTTTGCCAAGGTCTATGCCGTCGAACGTGAGGCCAAAGAGATCAGCGCCGACGAGCGCAAGGCGATTCGCCAGCACCACACCCAGCCGATGCTCGATGCGCTGCACGAGTGGATGCTGCTGCAGCGCCAGAAGGTGCCCGAGGGTTCGGCGACGGCCAAGGCGCTGGACTACAGCCTGCGCCGCTGGGTGGCTCTTACCCGGTTCGTCGATGACGGGCAGCTGCCGATTGACAACAACTGGATCGAGAACCAGATCCGGCCCATCGCTCTCGGAAGATCGAACTGGCTGTTTGCCGGGAGCCTGCGCGCTGGTCAGCGGGCGGCAGCCGTCATGAGCCTGATCCAGTCAGCGCGCATGAACGGGCACGATCCCTACGCCTACCTCAAGGACGTCCTCACACGGCTGCCCACGCACAAGGCCAGTCAGATCGAGGAACTGCTACCGCATCGCTGGAAGCCCGACGCCATCTGATCTTCAGCCACGGCCGCCGACAGCGGTCAACATGGGTTCGCCGCGCGCATAC
>NZ_JCANUL010000030.1:0-2027 GCF_059568935.1 Diaphorobacter oryzae DSM 22780
GAATCTTGACCCACCCTTGTTCGTGAACTTCACGCTCACGTTGTGGATAAGTTCTTCGGTGTCTTCTCCTTCTTGGTGGTCGGCGGTGGTTGCTGTGCAGAGCTGTTCTTGAACCGGTAGCTGTCGTTGCCGGTTTCCAGAATATGGCAGTGATGCGTAAGCCGGTCCAGCAGTGCCGTGGTCATCTTCGCATCCCCGAACACGCTGGCCCATTCGCTGAAGCTCAGGTTGGTGGTGATCACAACGCTGGTGCGCTCGTACAGCTTGGACAGCAGATGGAACAGCAAGGCACCTCCTGAGGCACTGAACGGCAGGTAGCCCAGCTCGTCCAGGATCACCAGATCCACATGGGCCAGCCGGTTGGCCATCTGCCCTGACTTGCCTTGCGCCTTCTCCTCTTCCAGCGCATTGACCAACTCCACCGTGGAGAAGAACCGCACCCTACGGTGATGGTGCTCAATGGCTTGCACCCCGAGGGCTGTGGCAATGTGGGTCTTGCCTGTGCCCGGCCCGCCGACCAGCACCACGTTGTTGGCATCCTGCAGGAACTCGCACCGGTGCAACTGCCGCACCAGAGCCTCGTTGACCTCGCCGTGGCTGAAGTCCAAGCCCGCCAGGTCCCGATACGCCGGGAACCTCGCCACCTTGAGCTGGTAGGCCACCGATCGCACTTCGCGCTCGGCGGTCTCGGCCTTGAGCAGTTGGGACAGGATGGGCTGTGCTGCCTCGAAGGCCGGTGCACCTTGCTCGGCCAGTTCCGCAACCGCCTGGGCCATGCCGTGCATTTTGAGCTCGCGCAGCATGATCACGATGGATGCGATGGCGGGGTCATGACGCATAGCGCACCTCCCTCAGTTGGTCATAACGAAGCACATTGGCCAGGGGTTCCACAGACAGCTTGAGCGCCTGGGGAGATGTGACCGGTGCTGGCGCAGGCTTGCCGTCCAGCAGCCGGTGCAGCACGTTCAGGATGTGCGTCTTGCTCGCAGCCCCTGACTCCAGGGCAAGCTCCACGGCGGCGAGTACGGCCTGTTCATCGTGGTGCAGCACCAGGGCCAGCACCTCCACCATCTCCCTGTCTCCGCCGGGTCGCTTGAGCAAGGTAGCCTGCAGGCGCTTGAAGGCCGCTGGCAGTTCCAGGAAGGGTGCGCCATTGCGTAACGCCCCGGGCTTGCGCTGCAGCACCGCCAGGTAGTGGCGCCAGTCGTACACGGTCTGTCCAGCACCATGGTGGTTACGCTCAATCAGGCGCTGGTGCTCGCACACGATCTGGCCTTCGGCGGCAATCAACAGACGGTCTGCGTAGACCCGCAGGCTCACAGGTCGATTGGCATACGGCGCCGGCACGCTGTAGCGGTTGCGCTCGAAGTGGACCAGGCAGGTGGGTGAGACGCGCTTGGTGTGCTCCACAAAGCCATCGAAGGGCCTTGGCACAGGCATTAAGGCAGACCGCTCCTCGGCCCATACGTCTGCGACGGTTCCTGGCAGCTTGCCGTGCTCGATCTCATGCCACAGCGCCACGCAGCGCTCGTGCAGCCAGGCATTGAGCTCAAGCAGGCTTGGGAATGGCGGCACTACCTGCCACAGCCTGTGACGGGCGTCGCGCACGTTCTTCTCCACCTGGCCCTTCTCCCAGCCTGAAGCGGGGTTGCAGAACTCTGCCTCGAATAGGAAGTGGCTGACCATGGCCGCAAAGCGCGCATTGATGTCGCGCTCCTTGCCACGGCGCACCCGGTCCACGGCGGTGCGCATGTTGTCGTAGATGCCACGGCGGGGTACACCGCCCAGAACTGCGAACGCATGGTTATGGGCATCGAACAGCATCTCGTGCGTCTGCAGCGGATAGGCGCGCAGGTAGAACGCTCGGCTGTGGCTGAGCTTGAAGTGGGCTACCTGCAGCTTGGTGCGCACGCCAGCGAGAACAGCCCAGTCCTCGCTCCAATCGAACTGGAACGCCTCCCCCGGGCCGAAGGCCAGGGGAACGAAGGTGCCGCGGCTGGTGGTCTGCTGGGTCACCAGGCGCTGCT
>NZ_JCANUL010000031.1:0-1678 GCF_059568935.1 Diaphorobacter oryzae DSM 22780
TTTCTGTTTCCCCGATCCCCCAAGCAAAACGCCCCCCAACTCGATAGAGCTGGAGGGCGGTTTGGGCTGTAATAGCCTGACGATGACCTACTTTCACACGGGGATCCGCACTATCATCGGCGCGAAGTCGTTTCACTGTCCTGTTCGGGATGGGAAGGAGTGGTACCAACTTGCTATGGTCATCAGGCATAACTTGTTGCGGCGCAGGTTTGATGTCTGCGCTGCGAATTCATAGAGTCTTGGAATCAGGGTTTTGTATTTGATTGCGTGCTTGGCATAACAGTCTTGACTGCATTAGTCAAAGTTATAGGGTCAAGCCGCACGGGCAATTAGTACTGGTTAGCTTAAGCGCTTGCACGCCTTCCACACCCAGCCTATCAACGTCGTGGTCTACAACGACCCTTCAGGGGGCTCAAGGCCCCGGCAGATCTCATCTTGAAACGAGTTTCCCGCTTAGATGCTTTCAGCGGTTATCTCTTCCACACTTAGCTACTCGGCAATGCCACTGGCGTGACAACCGATACACCAGAGGTGTGTCCACTCCGGTCCTCTCGTACTAGGAGCAGGCTTCCTCAAATCTGCAGCGCCCACGGAAGATAGGGACCAAACTGTCTCACGACGTTTTAAACCCAGCTCACGTACCTCTTTAAATGGCGAACAGCCATACCCTTGGGACCGACTACAGCCCCAGGATGAGATGAGCCGACATCGAGGTGCCAAACACCGCCGTCGATATGAACTCTTGGGCGGTATCAGCCTGTTATCCCCAGAGTACCTTTTATCCGTTGAGCGATGGCCCTTCCATACAGAACCACCGGATCACTATGTCCTGCTTTCGCATCTGCTCGACTTGTCAGTCTCGCAGTTAAGCACGCTTATGCCATTGCACTATCGTCACGATGTCCGACCGTAACTAGCGTACCTTCGAACTCCTCCGTTACGCTTTGGGAGGAGACCGCCCCAGTCAAACTGCCTACCATGCACTGTCCCCGATCCAGCTAATGGACCTAGGTTAGAACCTCAAACGCACCAGGGTGGTATTTCAACGTTGGCTCCATGAGAACTAGCGTCCTCACTTCAAAGCCTCCCACCTATCCTACACAGATCCGTTCAAAGTCCAATACAAAGCTACAGTAAAGGTTCATGGGGTCTTTCCGTCTTTCCGCGGGGAGATTGCATCATCACAAACATTTCAACTTCGCTGAGTCTCAGGAGGAGACAGTGTGGCCATCGTTACGCCATTCGTGCAGGTCGGAACTTACCCGACAAGGAATTTCGCTACCTTAGGACCGTTATAGTTACGGCCGCCGTTTACTGGGACTTCAATCAAGAGCTTGCACCCCATCATTTAATCTTCCAGCACCGGGCAGGCGTCACACCCTATACGTCCACTTTCGTGTTTGCAGAGTGCTGTGTTTTTATTAAACAGTCGCAGCCACCGATTTTTTGCAACCGCTTTGGGCTCCCTTTGTACAAGTTCACCTACTTGCGGCATACCTTCTCCCGAAGTTACGGTATCAATTTGCCGAGTTCCTTCTCCTGAGTTCTCTCAAGCGCCTTAGAATACTCATCTCGCGCACCAGTGTCGGTTTGCGGTACGGTCGTCAATAGCTGAAGCTTAGTGGCTTTTCCTGGAAGCAGGGTATCACTCACTTCGTCTGCAAGCAGACTCGTTATC
>NZ_JCANUL010000032.1:0-1646 GCF_059568935.1 Diaphorobacter oryzae DSM 22780
TCGACCGGGAAGTCGCCCACCACGCCGTAGCCGCCCAGGGTCTGGATGGCGGCGCTGCACACGCGCTCGGCCATCTCGCTGGCGGCCAAAGCCTCTGCACGCGCGGCCTCAATGTTCAGGATGGCGAGAAAGCCGCAGGCGTGACATGTTGTGCATGTCTCTCACAAGGTTTGATGGCAAGTCAGGATTTTCTGATCGCCGCATTTACCGTGCCGTCCTGCGGGACCGCAGCTATTCTTTCGATAGCTGCCTACGCTTACTCATCGAGTGCGGACAGCCGTTTGGGACTGCAGCTTGCGCCAGCCCAACAAGCCCGCCAGAAGTGATAGAAGCACTGTGCCCCACTCGCTCAGCGTGGGAATGGCGGCGGGAGGCGTGGCGGCTGCTGGTGCTGCGACCGTGAGGACGAAGTTGGCTGCTTCCTCCTGCATGAGGGTGACTTCGTTGCCGCTATTGGTCCCATTGGCGTTGGTGCCAGCGGCGTTACCGCTGCGCAAGGTAAAGATCGCGGTGTGGCTGCCTGCGGGCGGTGCCGTCATGCGCACGGTGATCTGATCGCCGCTTTGCACGATGGCTTCCTGCACCCATGCACCCGCGCCATTCAGCTGGAACTCGGGGTTGCCGGCTCCTCCAATGCGCGCGCCGCCCCAGGCTTGGCCCAGCCCGCTGCGCGGCGCCAGCGTGAAGGCCGCAAACGTCACCGGAGCGCTTGCGGCGGCGGCTTGTGCCGCAGGTGTGGCCAAGGCCGCAAAAGGCTGCCCGCCTCGAACCAGGAGCACGGGGCGGGCATTGTTGCGCTGGGCGTCATAGGCATAGGCATTGCCGGAGTTCACAAGCCACGCGTTCTGGAATCCAGCGCCACGGGGCGAGGCCGACCAGAAGTCCGCTACCGGTATATCTGGAAACACGTTCTGGTTGAGTAGGGGGCTGCCGCTGCAACTGGCGTTGATTTCTACCAACTCCGTTTTGTAGGCCATGCGCCATGCGCCACTACTCAGCAAATTCTGGTTGAACCCGGCGCCAATGCCCCAGTTGGTCTGGGTCGTGAAGGATTGTGGCAGCAGGCCATCCGTCTCGGCCCAGGTGTTCCAGGTCTTGCTCGGCGCAGAACCCGTACTGCAGTTGCCTCCGGCGAAGGCTTCACCCTCCACGCAGCGCTTCCACACCAGGCCCGATGTCCAATGCATGGCGCTGGCCGTGCCGCCTGCATCGCCAAGGATGTAGTCGGCGTCGGCATTGGGGCTGGAGCAGGTTTGCGCTTGCACCCACCACGGAACGGCACAGGCGGCCAGGACGACAAGCGCGCTGGCCCGACGCGAGGAGGCGGAAAACACGGAAATCCTCCGGTGGGTCAGTCGTGAGAGGGCAAAGGGCACGAGAACTCCTTTTTTATAGCTTCTTGCGCTTGATTTGCTAGGCTTGATAGTAAAAATTGCCTAAGCGCAAGATACTAAATGAAATTTATTGTTTATTTTTGTATTGATGCCGTGTTTGTGAAATTGGGTAATGAGAGGGGTCGTGCAAGAAAAGTAGCAGCCGCCGCCCTGCGTGCCGGTGGTTGCCTGCACCTGCACGAGGTGGAGCGCGCCACGCTGGAGAGCAACGGCCAGATCACCGTGGTGCTGCGGCGCCGGGATGGCTGAGGG
>NZ_JCANUL010000033.1:0-1644 GCF_059568935.1 Diaphorobacter oryzae DSM 22780
TCCATGCGCTCTTGCAGCTTGGCGTGCTGCAGCGCCTGCGCATGCTCCCGTTCCAGCGCCTGGGCCAGCTCCGCGCGCGCGCTGGCCACATGCTCCGCCAGTTCGTGGTTGAAGCGCTCCGTGCGGCGCATCTGCTGAGCCAGTTGCCCGCCCAGCAGCAGCATCACCAGCACCATGACCAGCATCCCGCTCAGGGCCGCCCAGTTGCGCGCCACCTGCCACAGGCCCAGCGCAGAGAAGAAGTCGCCCAGCGCCACCACCACGAACACCAGCCAGCACAGCGCCAACAGCATGTGCCGGGGCTCGCGCCCCCCCGGCCGCGGGCGCCAGGCATGCCACTGGAACTGCAGGCAGTTGGCCAGGAACACGGCCATCGTCCCCTGCCATACCGCCGAGAACCAGGGCCCCAGCGCCGCGCGCGGCGCCAGCAGCGCGGCACCCACGCCCAGTGCCGCCAGGGCCCACAGCGCGCGCTCCACGCGCGGCAGCCGCTGCCCGCCGAAGCGGAAGGTGAACAGGCAGGCGCACAGCACATAGCACACCAGCGCCACCATGCCGAAGCGCCCGCGGGTCAGCGAGTCGGCCCAGGGCCATTGTGTTTCGGCCAGATAGGTGGTGAGGTAGGCCAGCCAGGCGAGCGCCATCAGGCCGAACCAGCCATAGGCCCGCTCGCGGGGCCGCAGGCACCACACCAGCAGGAACAGCGCGCCCGCCATGGCGCACAGCACGGCATTGATGAAGTACACCGTGCGCTGCTGCCACAGCCTGCTGGCGTACTGCCGGGCCACGGCCTGCGCATCACCCAGCCGCACGGCCCCCAGGCCCGGCGAGAGCCCCACCGGCCCCACGGCGCGCACCCAGACGGTGTTCACGCCCGGGTGCAGGCTGGACGCGGGCAGCAGCCACCAGCGCGGCATGTTCCAGCTGCGCGACAGCGGCTCCACCAGCGAGGCATCGCGCCACAGCAGGTCGTCGTTGATGAACACCTCGCCCGCGACGCTGACGCCGTCGATGCCCAGGGCCACGGGCTCGTCCGCTCCTTCGCAGCCGCGTTCCCAGTCGATGCGGTACCACGCCGATCCGCCGTGCTGCGGCCAGCGGCGCGTCCACACGTCGGGCAGGGTCACCGTCTCCCAGCCCTGCGCGGGCCGGGCACCGTCGGGGGCGGGCGCCGCCTGCACCGCCACGATGCGCGGCGCGCAGGCGGCCTGCGGCGCCTGCGCCCAGGCCGCAGGCCACGCCAGCAGCGCCCACAGCAGCGCCAGCCACCTCATGGCATCACCTCGCGCACCGCCTCATGCGCCACCTCGCGCGCCACCGGAGCCGCCGGTGCCTGCAGCAGCAAGACCACGCTCACCACGGTGCGGCCCGGCGCGGACTCCACCTTGAACGTCGCCCCCATGCGCTCGGCGCGCGCGGCCATGCTGCGCATGCCTACCGACAGGCCGGCGCCGCGCACGGCCTCCACGTCGAAGCCCCGGCCATCGTCGTCCACGCACACGGCGAACACGCCAGGCAGCGGCTGCCCGCATTCCACGCGCACGCTGCGGGCCTGGCTGTGCTTGATGACGTTGGACAGCGCCTCCTCCACCAGCCGCGTCAGGCTCAGGCACTGCAGCGCGCTGGGCCGCTGCTGCCAGCGCG
>NZ_JCANUL010000034.1:0-1004 GCF_059568935.1 Diaphorobacter oryzae DSM 22780
GTGCACTCGATCACGCGCCCGCTGGCGCGTGCTGTGGGCCTGGCGGACGCGATCGCCTCTGGGGACCTGACGCAGGACGTACACGACGACAGGCGCGACGAGCTGGGCCACCTGCTGCGCTCGCTGTCGGCGATGGGCGCGCGGCTGCGCGGCGTGGTGGGCGAAGTGCGTTCGGGGGTGGAATCGGTCTCTGCGGCCTCCAGCCAGATCGCCATCGGCAACCAGGACCTGTCCTCGCGCACGGAACAGACAGCGGCCAACCTGGAAGAAACGGCAGCCAGCATGGAAGAGCTGACAGCCACCGTGACCCAATCGGCGGACACGGCACGCCAGGCCAACCAACTGGCGGCCAACGCCGCCCAGGCGGCCGAGCGCGGCGGCCAGGTCGTGGGCCAGGTCGTGACCAGCATGCAGCAAATCACCGACTCCAGCCGCAAGATCGCCGACATCATCGGCGTGATCGACGGCATCGCCTTCCAGACCAACATCCTGGCGCTGAACGCCGCGGTGGAAGCGGCCCGCGCCGGCGAACAAGGCCGGGGCTTCGCCGTGGTGGCCGGAGAAGTGCGCAGCCTGGCCCAGCGCAGTGCCGAAGCGGCCAAGGAAATCAAGCAACTGATCACCACCAGCGTGGATAACGTCGAATCGGGCTCGGCACAGGTGGAACAAGCCGGCCAAAGCATGCAAGACATCGTGCACAGCGTGCGGCGGGTGAGCGACCTGATCGGAGAAATCACGGCGTCCTCGACAGAACAGCGCGACGGCATCGGGCAGGTGAACCAGGCGGTGGCCAACCTGGACCAGATGACCCAGCAAAACGCGGCGCTGGTGGAGGAATCGAGCGCGGCGGCGGCGGCCATGCACGAACAGGCACAGCGTCTGTCGCAAGTGGTGGCGGTGTTCAACGTGGGCGCAGGTGCGGTGGTGGCGCAGCGCACGCCGGTGGCGGCCCCGGCACGGACCCCCATGGTGAAGGCCCCGGCGGCCAAGGCGGTGAGCGCCCC